>CBDBIJ010000150.1:0-13198 GCA_965205655.1 Candidatus Latescibacterota bacterium | reverse complement strand
AGAGCTGTCGGCCGCCGCCAAGTCGGCCGAGGTGCTCAATCCCCGTCTCGAGGAGATCAAGCAGAAGGTCAACTCCGGACACTACGACTCCCAGGTGGTACGGGAGCAGATCGCCGACCGCGTGCTGCATTCCAGAAGTATGAAGGACGTGGTCGACGACATCGTCCAGGTGAAGGCGGCGCGCGAGCAACTGGCCGAAGTTCCCGACGTCCGGGAAGAGCGGGTGGATCAGGTGCGGCGGCACCTCAACGCCGCCGGCGCCCAATTCTACGACCAGACCGACGTCCGCAGGGAAACGATCGACGGATTTCTGGACGAGATCGCCTAGCGATCTCCAGTCGCCTAGCGATCGATTCTCGGTTTTCATCTTTGACTATTCTGGGGGGTAGGCCATAGCCTACCCCTTCTTTTGTTATCAGCATCGTCCCACCAGCCCGCCGGCGCGCGATTGCCGCTGGCGATCGGCTCTCTAAGTCTATACTATATAGGTGTCGGAGGACCTTCGGTCCTCTACGACTTTCAGTCATCTGAGCCAGCGACCACAAAACCCCTATTCTCGAAAGCCAACAAGTGGTTAGCGAAGACCTCTCCAGCCGAGAGCTTTTGATCCTCGAGGCCGTCGTGCGAGCCTACGTCGACCTCGGCGCTCCTGTGGGGTCCACCACCATCCTCAAGCGGGGAGGGCTTCGACTTCAGCCCGGCGACGATACGCAAGGACCTGGGAAGTCTGGAGCAGAAAGGCTTCATAACCCAACCCCACACATCAGCTGGTCGTCTGCCGACACACAAGGGGTATCGGGTGTACGCCGAGGAAGCGCTGGCGGACAAGGTCGGGCCGCCCTTCGAGGAGGCACAGCACCTCAGGCGCCAGTTCGAGAGCACCCAGCAGCAGGGGCGTGTCGACGAGATCCACGGTCAGCTGGCAGCGATCATCTGCGATGTGTCCCGGCAGCTCGGCTTGGCCCTGGCGCCCCGCTTCGAGCGCGGAATCTTCGAACGAGTGGAGCTGGTGCGGCTCGATGAGCGACGGCTACTCCTGGTCGCGACCATTCACCGCGGCCCGGTGCGAAGTCTGGTCATTGAAGTTGGCAGCAGCGTGTCCCAACGCGACATCGAAAAGGTCTGCCAGCTGCTTAACGAGCGCCTGGGCGGACTCACCATGGCCGAAGTTCGAGGGACGGTGCGGAACCGCGTCGATTCCGCCTCCGTGGGAAACCCGCAGCTGTTGCGCCTGGTGGCCGAGGAACTAGAATCGCTGGCGAATGCAGGCGGCGACGATCTGCACGTGGCCGGGGTGCGTCACATCTTCCTGCATCCGGAGTTGCGCGACTCGATCGAAGTCGCCGGGCTCATGGACCTGGTAGAGAGGAAGGACGGGCTCGCCGATCTGCTGTCGGGCCGGGAAGGTGTGGTAGTGACGATCGGGGAGGAGAACGAGGCCAGGGAGATGCACAAGTGCAGTATGGTTACCGCGAGCTACGACGTAAATGGCGCCGTGGGGGTCGTGGGAGTTCTGGGGCCGACTCGCATGCCGTACAAACGGCTGGTTGCCCTCGTCGACTACGCCGCTACACAGGCAGCTGAGCTTGTGAGTTGACGGACGGGGGCAGACGCCCTTCCCGCGTTCCCATTCTGCTTTCAACCCACCAGGACCAGGTACGGCCCGCTGGAAGCCAGGAGGACAGGTACATCTGACTATGCAAGGTGGAGACGAACACGAAGGGTCCCAGGACGAGTCCTTGAGAGACGAGCAGGTCTTGAGTGAGGACGCCGCGGAGCCGGCAGCGCCTGACGTGACCGATGGTGATGAAGCCTCTGCGGCTGCCGCCGATCCGGCCATGGAGCTCGAGAAGGCGAAATCCGAGGCAGCCGAGCATTACGACCGCTATCTGAGAGCAGCGGCGGAGCTGGACAACTACCGCAAGCGTACCGTCAGGATGCGGGCGGAGAGCAGGGAGGAGACGATTCGGGACATTCTGCTTCAGATCGCCCCGATGCTCGACAATATGAGAAGAGCTCTCTCGCAGGAGCGTGCGGACGCGGCGGCCATCATACAGGGCGTGGAGCTCATATTCAATCAGTTTCAGGACATCTTGAAGGGGTATGGCCTCGAGGAGATCGAGGCGCTGGGGGAGCGCTTTGACCCCAACGTCCACGAAGCTATGCTCGAGGTGGAGAGCGCCGAGCACTCTCCGGGAACGGTCATCGAAGAGATGGAAAAAAGGGTACAAGCTGCGTGAACGGGTTCTGAGGCCGGCGCGTGTAGTGGTCTGCAAAGCAGCAAGTGGCGGACAACCCGCGCATGAAGGCAGTGAAGGGGATTCCAAATCGTCCGATCTGGAATCCTCCGAATCGCCCGATCTCGAATCCGAATCGACAGATTCCTGAAATCTACGTAGTCGAAGAGGGAGTAAGGCGATGGCGAAGGTAATCGGCATAGACTTGGGTACGACGAACTCGTGTGTGGCGGTGATGGAGGGGAAGGAGCCGGAGGTGATCGCCAACTCGGAGGGAGGCCGAACGACGCCGTCGATGGTGGCGTTTGCCAAGGACGGTGAGCGTCTGGTGGGTCAGACGGCGAAGCGTCAGGCGGTGACGAACCCGACGAACACGGTGTTTTCGATCAAGCGATTTATGGGTCGTCGGTATGAGGAGGTGTCTCAGGAGATTACCGAGGTGCCGTTCGAGGTGTCGACGGGTCCTCGCGATCTGGCGGTGGCGCAGGTTGGTGGTGGTGAGTATACGCCGCCGGAGATTTCGGCGATGGTGCTTCAGAAGATGAAGCAGACGGCCGAGGATTATCTGGGTGAGCCGGTGTCACAGGCGGTGATCACGGTGCCGGCGTATTTCAACGACGCCCAGCGTCAGGCGACGAAGGACACCGGCCAGATTGCCGGGTTGGATGTGTTGCGCATCGTCAACGAGCCGACGGCGGCGGCGTTGGCGTATGGGCTGGACAAGGGGGCCGGTCATTCGGAGAAGATCGCGGTGTATGATTTAGGTGGCGGCACGTTCGACATTTCGATATTGGAGTTGGGCGACGGGGTGTTCGAGGTGAAGTCGACGAACGGGGACACCCATCTGGGCGGTGACGATTTTGATCAGCGCATCATCGACTGGCTGGCGGAGGAGTTCGAGCGGGCCGAGGGCATCGATGTGCGCAAGGACCCGATGGCGCTGCAGCGGTTGAAGGAAGCCGCCGAGAAGGCGAAGTGCGAGTTGTCGTCGTCTGGTCAAACGGAGATCAACCTGCCGTTCGTGACGGCGGACCAGACTGGTCCCAAGCATCTGCAGCAGAGTGTGAGCCGGGCGAAGTTCGAGCAGCTCGTCGACGATTTGGTGGAGCGCACCCGTCGTCCGTGCGAGCAGGCGTTGGCCGATGCGGATGTGAGCGCCTCGGACATCGACGAGGTCATTCTGGTGGGCGGCTCGACGCGCATGCCGAAGGTGCAGGCTCTGGTGGCGGACCTGTTCGGCCGGGAGCCGCATCGGGGGGTGAACCCGGACGAGGTGGTGGCCATGGGGGCGGCGATCCAGGCGGGGGTGTTGGCTGGTGAGGTGGACGACGTGCTGCTGTTGGACGTGACGCCGTTGTCATTGGGCATCGAGACGTTGGGTGGGGTGATGACCCATCTGATCGAGCGCAACACGACGATTCCCACGAAGAAGAGCCAGATTTTCTCGACGGCGGCGGACAGTCAGCCTTCGGTGGAGGTGCACGCGTTGCAGGGCGAGCGCGAGTTTGCCCGGGACAACCGCACCCTGGGTCGGTTTCACCTCGACGGCATCCCCTCGGCGCCTCGCGGCATGCCGCAGATCGAGGTGACCTTCGACATCGACGCCAACGGGATTCTGAACGTGTCGGCACAGGACAAGGGCACGGCCAAGGAGCAGTCGATCCGTATCGAGGCCTCGTCGGGTCTGTCTCCAGAGGAGATCGATCAGATGCAGAAAGACGCCGAGGTTCATGCTAAGGAAGACCAACAGCGTCGACAGCGGGTGGACAAATGCAATGAAGCCGACCAGCTCGTCTACAGCACCGAGAAGACGCTGGCCGAGCACGGCGAGCAGCTGCCCGAACAAGAGCGGGCTGAGGTGGCAGACGCCCTCGAGGAGTTGAAGAAGATCCTCGAGGCGGCCGGCGACGATGGCAGCGGCATGAACGATACGGCCCTCGAGGCAGCCATGGACAAACTCAAAACAGCCTCCCACAAACTCGCCGAAATCATCTACCAGACAGCCCAGCAGCAAGCCGACGCCCAGGGTGAGGCCCCCCCCCCGGGAGGGGCCGCACCACCGCCTCCAGGTGCGGGGCCGCAACAACAGCAGGCCGAGTCTGCCAACGTCGGCGATGGAGCGGTCGATGCGGATTTCGAGATTGTGGACGACGATGATGCTGGCGAGGGAGAAAAAAAGAAATGATGGAACTTGACCGAGGCGATCGACCGCGACCGACCACCTGAACTGAATGGCTACACGCGACTACTACGAGGTCCTCGGCCTTGAAACGGGGGCGAGTGAAGGTGAGATCAAGAGCGCCTATCGGAAGTTGTCGCTGAAGTATCACCCCGACAAAAACCCCGGAAACAGCGAAGCGGAATCGAAGTTCAAGGAAGCTTCAGAGGCGTACGAAATTCTCGGCGATGCGGAAAAGCGCTCTGCGTACGACAGGTTCGGACACGCCGGGGTGGAAGGGAGCTTTGGCCGCGGCGGATTTCAGTGGTCGGACTTCAGCCACGCAACCGATTTCGAGGATCTCTTCGGCGATTTTTTCGGGAGTATATTCGGAGGCGGGCGCCGTCAGCGTGGTCCTTCCGGCCCGCCGCGCGGACGTGATCTGCGTATCGCTATCGAGCTGACGCTCGAGGAGATCGCTCTTGGGGTCGAGAAAACGATCAATCTGAGCCGTCTCGAGAAATGCGATGTATGCAGCGGTTCGGGAGCCGCCTCCGGGTCGGGGACCAGGACGTGCGATACTTGTGGCGGGGTCGGTCAGGTGCAACAAGTGGCGCGGTCCTTTCTCGGACAGTCCGTGACGGTCACCGCATGTCCTACCTGTGAGGGTCAGGGCCGAATCATATCGGATCCGTGCACCGAGTGCCGCGAGGGCAGGGTTCGGGCGACGGCAAAGCTCACTGTCAAGATCCCCGCCGGCGTCAGCTCGGGCAACTACATTCCCCTCCGCGGCCAGGGGGAGGTGGGACCCAGGGGTGGGCCCTCCGGCGACTGTCTCGTTTTCGTCGAAGAGAAGGAGCACGACGAGTTCGCCAGAGACGGGAATGATGTCCTCTACAGACTCCCAATCACCATCAGCCAGGCGGCGCTGGGCGACGATGTTCAGGTTCGGACCCTGCTCGGCAAGGTGAAGATGAAAATTCCGGCAGGGACCCAGTCCGGCCGGGTGTTCCGCCTGCGCAACAAGGGGATCCCGGACGTCGATGGTCGCGGCGTGGGCGACCAGCTTGTCGAGGTCGTGGTCTGGACACCTACCGGTCTCACCGGTGACGAGCGCCGTCTCTTGGAGACCCTCGACCAGATTCAAAGGCAGAAGGCGAATTCGGAAGGGAAGAGCTTCTTCGAGAAAATGAAGGAGACGTTTGGCGCTTGAAAATCTCGCCGTGCGAGATTTTTTTGAGTTTTGGCCTCTGGCCAAGACTCTCGGGTCATACACCTGCTTGTAAATAATTCCGCCAGGGGCCGAAACTCTCGGAGAGTTGCACCGGCTATCAACTGAGTCGACCTATGGAGCTTCCTAGAACAATTCCCGAGGAATCGAGTATTATTCCGGGGGTGCGCAATGCGGTGGCGGTGGCGAGTGCGAAGGGAGGTGTGGGGAAGTCGACAGTCTGTATGAATCTGGCGTTGAGTTTGGCCGCTGGCGGTGTTCGCGTGGGGATGCTGGATGCCGATATTTACGGTCCGAGTCTGCAGTTGATGGCAGGAATCCGCAGTCAGCCGCAGTTGACGGACCAGGACCGTCTCGTGCCGATTGAGAAGTTTGGCGTCAGCATGATGTCGATGGGGTTCCTGGCGGACGAGGCGACCCCTGTGGTCTGGCGCGGCCCGCTGCTGGCGCAGGCGGTCCAGCAGTTTCTCAGGCAGGTAGAGTGGGGAGACCAGGACGTTCTCCTCATCGACATGCCTCCGGGTACCGGCGACATACCTTTGACCTTGAGTCAGGTCATCGCCCTCTCCGGCGCCATAATCGTCACCACACCCCAGGACGTCGCCCTCGAAGACGTCAGGCGCGGAGCGGCCATGTTCGACAAGGTCGAAGTCGAGCTGCTCGGTCTGATCGAGAACATGAGCCACTACGTTTGCCCCGGCTGCGGTGAGCACCACGACATTTTCGGGAGCGGCGGCGGCCGCTCTGTGGCCTCCGCCCTCGGGATCGAGCTGCTCGGCGAGTTGCCGCTGGACGGCGATACCCGGCAGGGAGGTGATGAGGGCACTCCCATCGTGGTGCAGGCTCCGCACAGCGCCCAAGCCCTGCTCTTCGCAGAAATCGCGTCCAAGGTGAGCGCAGCCCTCGAACGGCTGACGGAGGAATAGGGTGGTTGCTTCAGGGCTCCTCAACTGGGCCAGGGCGAATTCCCTGTGGGTACTGCCTTTCGGGACATCCTGCTGCGCGGCCGAGTTGAGGGCGGCGTTCGGACCGACCTACGACCTGAGCCGTTTCGGCGTGCGACCGGTGACAGATTCGCCGCGCCAGGCGGATCTGCTCGTGGTGGCGGGCCGCATTTCAACAAAGATGGCACCTGTGCTCCAGCGGACGTACGAGGAGATTCCCGCCCCGAAATGGGTCATGGCCTTTGGCTCCTGTGCCGCCACGGGCGGCATGTTCAGCACCTATCCGGTGACCCAGGGCCTGGACACGCTGATTCCCGTTGACGTGTATGTGCCCGGCTGTCCTCCCGAGCCTGAGGATCTCATCGACGGGATCATTCTGCTGCAGAGCAAGATCCGGAGTGGAAGGCCCTCGCCGAGCCCATCGTGACGCCTGCGGCAACGCATCTCAGCAAGCCAGGTCGCGCGAGTGATGTGCGCTGGCATCGTCTCGATGTCGTCCTCCCGAGGGAGGCATCCGAAGAATTCTGCGTCCGCTGCTTCGAGCTGGGCAGTTGCGGGCTCCAGAGCGAGGACGACGATGGAGTGTGCCGGATCTCGGCATATTTCGGAGGGGGTCTGGACGTCGCGGCTCTCGCTGGCCAGATCGATTCCTATTTGCGCGCGGGAGGGTTTTCCGCGTGTGAGCTCGACTGGAGCGAGGAGGCAGAGCGGGACTGGAACCATGAGTGGCGGACGCACTACCGACCACTTCGGGTGGCGGGGCGCTTCGTCGTACACCCACCCTGGATTCCGGTCGAAACCACAGGCGGCGAGATTGCCATTGCCGTCGAGCCGGGCATGGCCTTCGGCACCGGCGGTCACGAGTCAACCCAGCTGTGCCTCAGAGCGCTGATCGAGGTCGACGTTGTGGGCCGGCGCTGTCTCGATCTGGGTTCCGGCAGTGGGATTCTGGCAATAGCGGCGATTCTGATGGGGGCGCAGTCGGTGACGGGGGTCGATATCGATCCTCGCGCTGTAGAGAATGCGCGCTATAACGTGAAGCTCAATCTGGCGCGAGACGTCACGGGAGCGCCGTCTCACGGCGACGTGAGGATCCTGCCGGGGAGCATGGAGGCCGTCGCTGGCGAGCGCTTCGACATCATCCTGGCCAATCTCGAGAGTCACATTCTGCAGCCGATGCTGGCTCCGATCAGGGACGTGATCGACGATTCAGGCACGGTCGTGTTCTCCGGCCTTCTCGCTGGCGAACAGGAGAGTTTCGCGCGGATGATTGGCAAGGACGGGTTCGTCACCCGCAGGCTCCACCGGTTGAACAACTGGCTGTGCTGTGTTGCCCGGTCCGAGAGGGCGGGTCGGCGCCGACGCCCACACCGGGAGAGGCTTGAGTGCCGTCATTCTTCGTGAAGAGTGAAAACGTTCGCGGCGACGCGCTGTTGATCGGTGGCGAGGAAGCTCATCATCTCCGGGTGCGGCGCCACGAGCCAGGCGATGTGATCGACGTCGTCGACGGCGCCGGTGCCTTCTATCAGGCGCGGGTGGAATCGCTCGCCGGAGAGGACATGGTGAGGTGCACGATCGTGGCCCGGTGTCCGAACAAAGGCGAGAGCGCAGCGGAGTTGTGGCTCGCGCCAGCTCTCATCAAGGGGCAGAATCGGTTCGACTTCCTTGTCGAGAAGGCGACGGAGATCGGCGCGGCGGCCATAACTCCCATCTTGACCCAGAGAGCTGTGGCGCAGGCGGGTTCGACGAGCAAGATCGATCGCTGGCGGCGATTGGCGCTAGCGGCGACCAAGCAGTGCGGTCGATCTGTGGTGCCAAGAATCGACGCGCCCAGTCGCTTCAAGGATGTACTTCAGAGTTACGTGAGACAGTGCCACCGGGTGTTTGTCGCTATCCCCTCCTCCGGCGAACAGGTCCACCTGGCTCGCGTCGATCGCTCTTCGGCAAGTGATTGCCTCAGGGTGGGACTGATGGTCGGCCCTGAAGGCGGGTTCACCTCGCACGAGCTAGAGCAGGCAGAGGCTGCGGGCGCCGAAGCGTTCAGTTGGGGGAACCGCACTCTGCGGACGGACACGGCAGCTGTCGTTCTGGCGGCCATGGTGCTGCGCGAGGCGGAGATCGCCTCTCGGGGAGTCGGCGCCCTTTTCGCCAACAGTGATTAAACAGTTAGGATGGCCGACAGGAGGATGAGGTGGGTTACAAGATTCTGGTTCTGCATGGCCCCAACCTGAACCTGCTCGGAACTCGAGCGCCGAAGGTGTACGGCAAGGATACACTCGATGGAATCAACAGCGATCTAACAGCCACGGCGCAGCAGATCGATGCCGAGGTGAAGATTCTCCAATCGAATTGCGAAGGCGCCCTGATAGACGCCGTCCAGGACGCAGCCGGCTGGGCCGACGGCCTCGTACTGAACCCCGGGGGATTGACCCACTACAGCATCGCCCTCAGAGACGCTGTGGCCGGCGTCGCCCTACCTGCAGTGGAAGTTCACCTGTCCAACATTCATAGCCGGGAATCCTTTCGGCAGCAGTCCGTTATCGCTGCGGTCTGCATCGGACAGATTGCGGGGTTCGGAAGCTTCAGCTACTCGGCGGGCCTGCGAGCTCTCATACACCATCTGCAGACTACGACTGAAAGGTCCTGAAGTGAGAGTCCCGGCGCTCCTTCTCTTCTTCCTCTTCATCTGGCCGCAGAGCTCGATAGCCGAGCCGGTCCTGGCAATCGATCGCCAGCAGGTCAACATTCGAGAGGACGCCACGACGCAGTCGCGGCGTGTCGGGGTTCTGTATCGGGGAGACCAGGTAACCGAACTGAGGCGTCATGCGGGGTGGATCCAGATTCGACTCACTGACGGCCGTATCGGTTGGGTTCACTCAGCTCTCGTTCAGCCAAGACTCATCGTCGAGGGCGAGGGGGTGCGGGTTCGGTCAGCACCGTCGACCAGGGAGGATGCGGTGACCATGGTGTTCAGGGGACAGGAATTGGGCGTGGTCGAAAAGCGCGGCGACTGGTTGAGCGTCACCGTCTCGGACGGCCGTTCTGGCTGGATTCACAAGCGCTTCACGCGTCCCAAGACGGACGAGGACATCCGCGCCGTCATGCCGGCCAAAAGAGATCTATCCGAGGATCTCGAAGGGCGGCGGGAAGCTCCAGCGGACGATATCGCCGGCCGTCCCGAGGAGGCGCCTCCGGGGGAGGCGGTCGAGATCGAGTCCCAGTACGGGGTCGACGAGGTGCCATTCGCTCTGCGGCGCAATCCCTACGCCGAGGGCCTTCAGCAAGAGGCCAGCGGCGACTACGCCGCGGCGTTGGCGCAGTTCGAGGAAGTGCTCGTCGAGGAACCCGACAACGTGAACGCTTTGTTTCACGCGGCCCAGTCTCAAACGCATCTCGGGGAGCTCGTGGCGGCCGCCGAGTTGTTGTATCGCGCGATTGAACTCACCGGCGGCCGCAAGGATCTTTACCTGACTCTCAGCGAGGTCTACCGCCGCAAAGGCATCCCGGACAGCGCTGCCAAGTACGAGTCAATGTTCACCGGTCAACAGGTCACGTCCGCACAGAGTGAAGACGAGGCGACACGGACAGAGCTGGAGCGGGCGGGCGGGGCCGCGGAGCAAGCCGCGGCCGAGAGGCCCGTCGCCGCCGCACCAGCCGCTGAGCAGGGCGGCGATGACGATGGCGATCCGAGTCCGACGTCGCAGATGGAGGAAGCGGATGAGCCCGAGTCTGTGGAGCCGGAAACCGGTGCTGGGAGACTCCATCTGTTCGCCCTTGGGTCCGGCGCCCTGGCTCTGATTCTCGTCGCTGCTATCTGGATTGGCGTGCGCATGGGACGAGGCGGTTCGGCGGGCTCGGGCGGAAAGAAGGAGCGCGAAGGATCGAGCAAGTTCTCGAAAGTGATTCAGGAGGAATCACAGGCGGCTGGTCACGGACGGGCAACTTCTGAAGAAGAAGAGGAACTGGATCGACAGATCGACGACAAATGGCGGGAGCTGCGTCAGAGCTCGGAGCTGTTCGCGCCAGCTCAGGAAGGGACGGGCGGCGAGGAGGGCCAGCTCAACCGCATGCTCGACCACGTGGAGGCGTTGCGCGAAGCGCTCGATATGCAGGACGAACGAGCCGTCATCTACGCCGACGTCGTCAGGCTGCAGAACATGAAGATCGAGGCGATGAACGAGGAGATCAGGCTGCTGCGAAAAGCGCGCAAAAGCTAGCGAATCAAACGATGCCGTTCAGAACTGCCGCGTGTAGAAAAGCATGACGAGCTGAGCGTCGTGGTCGGTTTGCATGGTGAGCTGGTGAAAGATCCGGCGCTCTTTCTTTGTGGGCATCACGGCAATCCCAAGGCTCCCGGCGGCGAGCAGCGCGGACGACCAGCCCCAGAGCCGAGCCCTGTCGGCCTTGTCGCGGAGATCCTGGGCGCGAGCGCTCAGGTTGAGGCCTCCCTCGCCGATCGCGCCCTGCTGCTCGTGACGCCTGGCATCCTCATCGCGCGACGTGGCGGTATCGAACTGCAACCACGACAGGAGCCCGAATGCGGCCGCTGCTCCCAGGAAGCTGATGTACGGAAACTCTCGGACGGTGACGGTCCTGGTCGCGACACCAGGTGTGTAGAGGGTTTCTTTCTTGACGACCTGACGAGGCTCAAAGGTAAAGATCTTCTGTCCGTCCCTGATGATGATCACTTCATCGCTTTCCTCAACCAGATTCCCCATGAGCACGGTGCCATCCGACAGATAGAGCCTCGTATCGGAATCCGGCGATCCCGCGACGCCCTCGGCGATGGCGATACAGGGCTGGAAGACGATGACAATGGCTACCAAGGCCGCAACGACAGGTCTCATGCCAACCTCCACGAGTTCGGTAACTGATTGTATCTACTAGCAATATAACGGGCCAGTCGAGCCGCAACAAGACTCGGAGGGCACCACCTGCACCTCATGACAAAGACCCAGCTCGTAAAGATGACGATCCCCCAGATCGAAACGCTGCTGGCCTGTGGCGAGTTCCCGACTGAGGCGAGGCTCTGCGCGCTGCTGGCGCGAGACCGCCGTGCCGGCGTCCGCCGCCTGGCAGTGCGCGAAAGGCGGAGGTTGCGCGATCGTGAGTCGGAGACGGCGCGACTGGGTCGGCTGCGCGAGCACGAGCGCCGACTGTGGGAGGCTGGTTGGGCTCGGGTCGCCGGCGTTGATGAAGTCGGTAGGGGATGCCTGGCGGGCCCGGTCGTAGCTGCCGCGGTCGTGTTGCCGCACGACGCGGCAATCGAGGGACTGGACGACTCGAAGAAGCTCGACCGCGAGCTACGCGAGAGGATCGGAAAAGCCGTCCTCGCCGCCGCCGAGGCGTACGCGATCGGCGTCGTGGATGCCCCCGACATCGACAGGCTCAACGTCCTCGAGGCCACGATGGAGGCGATGCGACGGGCGCTTGCCGGTCTGCCGCCTCCCGATCCCGATCAGGTCCTCGTCGATGGCAGCCGTAAACCGGGGAGTCGGTACCCCGAGACGACCCTGGTAGACGGCGATGAGCGCTCGATGTCGATCGCGGCGGCCTCCATCGTCGCCAAGGTGCATCGCGATCGGCTCATGCTGCAATACGACGCCGAACACCCGCAGTACGGCTTCGCGAGCAACAAAGGCTACGGCAGCGCGCAGCACCTGGAGGCGCTCACCGAGCACGGTCCATGCCCGCTGCACCGCCGTTCCTTTCGTCCGGTCGCCATTGAGGAGGGAATCGAAGCGGACGGATCGCTGTCCCTTTTCGGCAGCGGCAATCCCGCGGACCTCGGCAGGAGAGGTGAGGCGGCAGCAGCCGAGTATCTCGAGCGCAAGGATTACCGTATTCTCGAGCGTCGATTTCGAATCGCTGGTGCGGAGATTGATCTGATCGCCCGGTCGAACGACGGCTGTGTCGTCTTCGTCGAGGTCAAGACGAGCGGGAAGAAGAATAGCTACCGGCCCGAAGCGCGCGTCGGCCTCGACAAGCAGACCCACTTGAATCGCGCCGCCGCGTATTACCTGCAGCGCCACGAGAGTCATCTGCTCGAATGTCGGTTCGACGTCATCGCCGTGGTCCTCACCCGGGGCTCCGAGACGCCGGCCGAAATAACCCACTACGAAAACGCCTTCGGTGTAAGACCTCTGTGAGGTCCGACCTCTGTGAGGTCCATCTACCTGCTTCCGAACATGACTCTTCCACCCACGATCGTGGCCGCAGCCCTGCCCGTGAGTTCGTAGCCCTCGAACGGCGTGTTCGTCGATTTCGAGCGGAACTGGCTCGGATCGACCTTCCAGCGCTGGTCGAGATCGAGAACGGTTGCATCTCCCGGCTGCCCCGGGTCCAGCCGGCCTCCAGGCAGGCGCAGCGCCCTGGCCGGTGCGCTCGTCCACCTGGCGACTGCCGCCGAAAGATCCACGATACCGGCGTGCACGAGGTAGGTGAGCGTGAGGCCCACCGCCGTTTCCAGCCCGACGATACCCATCGGAGCCGCTTCGAATGGCACGGCCTTTTCAGCTGCGGTATGCGGCGCGTGATCGGTGGCAAGCGTGTCGATGGTGCCGTCGGCGAGTCCGTCGAGCACGGCTTCGACGTCGGTCGCTGTGCGCAGTGGCGGGCTCATCTTGGC
>CBDBIJ010000149.1:0-7602 GCA_965205655.1 Candidatus Latescibacterota bacterium | reverse complement strand
TAAGCCACCGGCGGATTGCCACCTGCGGTCAACTGGGGCAATGGAAAGGTCTACTTCTTCGGCGAGACGGAGTACTTCGGCTGGGACATCGCTACCGCCCAGGTCGATCCCGGTCCGGGCTATCATGGCCCCGGCCTCAGCCGAGTCCCATCCACAGGTACTTCAGTAACCTGCCGCGCTCATCCCACCAGCTCCGGCTGTCAGATCCTAAGTCTGACAACATTTTTCGCGGTGACCGCAGACTGCGCTTAGTTTTTGTCGTATCGATCCCCTCGCCGCGTGCGGACTGCCACTGAGCAGCCATCTCAAAACGGGCAATGAAACGGTTACTGCTGGTCCTATTGGGATTCGTGTCTGGCTACCCGGCCCCTATTTGTGGGCAGACAGACGGCTTTATCGCCCTGTCGCTGAATGAGCTGCAAGCCGGTGTCGCGTTGACTGGTCTGTGGATGTACCACCCGGGTGATCAGCCCGCGTGGGCCGCTCCGGCCCATGATGACGCTGCCTGGGAGACGGCCGCGACGCTTCTCGATCCCGACGCTCTTCCGCGTAGCGGCTGGCCGCACATCGGCTGGTTCCGACTGCACATCCGGGCCGACTCGACCCTTGGGGATGAACCACTGGCCCTTACCTTCGACCGGCAGTATGGCGCTTCGGAGATCTATCTCGACGGCCGGCTGATCTCCCAGTTCGGCCGCATCGGCAGCTCCGCCAACGACGAAGAGACGGACCGCGTTCCCGAGCCGCGCGTGTTCCATCTGGCCCCCTCCGCCGATCACCTGGTGGCGGTCAGACATTCAAATTTCTCCGCAGCCGCCCTATATCGCACCCACACCGACGCGGGTTTCACTCTGACTTTGAGCACGTTAGCGAGCGCGATAAGCCGCCGCCTCGAGGAAGTCCAGACGTACCGCAGTTACCAGCATTTTTTTGCCGGCCTGTTGAGCGCTTTCGCGGTGCTGCACCTGATCCTATTCCTGTTTTATCGCAACCAGCGGACGCATCTGAATTTCGCGCTGTTCTGTGGCGTTCTGACCATCCTCGTCTTCATCAATTTCCAGATCCACTTCGCAACCGATCTGGCTCAGAACACGCTCTACGAAAGGCTGTGGAGGGTGCTCGTGCTGTTGGTCGCCATCATGGGTCTGCGCGTCGTCTATTCCCTCTTTTCGACGCAGACACCGCGGCGGTTCTGGGTTTTTGCCATGGTCGCCGTGGGTTTGGGGGTGGCCGCGTGCATACGATTATCACTGCAGACGGCCGTGTATCTGTTCGTGCTGGTGATCTGTGTGGAAATCCTGCGAGTGGTGGCGACGCAGCTCATGCGACAGCGATCCGCTGCCGGCACCGATGCTGGCATCCATCCCCTCTGGATCATCCCGCCCGGAGTGATCGGCTTCGTGCTGCTGAGCTCCTATCAAATCCTCCTCAATCTGGAGATATTCGAGGCGCCGGCCGGCCTCGAATACCCCTATCTGGTCGGCGTGGTGGTATTCCTGCTGTCCATTTCCGTCTATCTCTCCTTCGACTTCGCGCAGACGCACAGAGCTCTGGAGTCGCAGCTGACACGGACCAAATCACTCTCGGACAATCTCCTGGAGGTCAACGAGAATCTGGAGCGGCGAGTCCATGAACGGACCAACGAGTTGGAGGTGAGCAACGAGCAGCTGGCGGAAAAGAACCGGGCATTCGAAGAAGAAGCAGCGTTGCGCAAGGCACTCAAGGGCCAGCTGTCGATGCTGTCCGAACGGGAGGCCGAGCATTGGGGTCTGGAGGGTTTTGTCGGTAAAAGTGCGACCGTTCAGCGCATCTTCGATGACATTCGCTTGTTGCAGGAAAATCCAGCCACCTCTGTGCTGATCACCGGTGAAAACGGAACGGGAAAGGAGCTGATCGCCCGCGCCATCCACTACGGCTCCGAGCGACGCGAGGGTCCCTTTGTACCGGTGAACTGTGCCTCCATTCCGCACGAACTGGCCGAGTCACTGCTTTTCGGTCATCTCAAGGGTGCTTTTACCGGGGCCAACGCCGATCGGGTCGGTTATTTCGAAATGGCCCACGAGGGTACCCTTTTCCTCGACGAATTGGGTGAGATGCCGCTGGAGCTGCAGCCCAAGCTGCTGCGCGTGCTCGAGGACAGCCTAGTCTGGCGTTTGGGCGCTCGGGAGGGAAGGAGTGTAGACGTGCGAGCCGTGGCGGCGACAAATGTCGATCTGCAGCGACGCATCCAGGAAGCGCGTTTTCGCTCGGATCTCTATTTTCGCATCGCCCACTTCACGGTGACAATTGCGCCGTTGCGCGACCGGGACCGTCGCCAGGACATCCCACTGCTAGCGCAGCATTTCCTGGAACTCTCTGCGGCGGAGATGGGTCACGAGACCCCCGAGCTCAGCCCGCAGGCTGTCGCAAGCCTGATGGGCTACTCGTTTCCGGGTAATGTGCGCGAGTTGATGAACATCATCCGGCGAGCCCTCATCGAGAGTCGCGGCGCCGATGTGGAGCCGCGTCACCTCCATTTTGAGGAAGATGGCGGCGTCCCGGCGAGCCAGCCGCTCCACACGCTGGAGGAGCACGAAAGGCAGTACATCCAATTGGTGCTGGAGCAGGCGGATTGGGTGATTCGGGGTGATCGCGGGGCGGCAGCGATACTGGGCATGAAGCCGTCTACCCTGTACAGCCGCATGAAGAAGCTCGGTATCGAGCACGAATGACGTCCACATGTCGATTGCGCGGCGACATATCGACGCATTCCGTTAACACTTTAAATATCAATTAGTTGTGAAATAAATATGAAGATTCGGCGTCGATATATCGATTCGCATCTGAATGAGCCGGCGTGATCAAACGGCTGCTTCACCGAGCCGACAGATACACATAAGTACTTTCTAAACAGCCATTTGGACTACACAGTCTGGGTGGCTGTTTCCGTGACGGCACCGAGGTTGCAAGGGGACAAGTGTGAGCAGATGGTTCGGCGGCAAGCCGTTCCTCTGCTAGAACTTCATCCCACTGTAGTGTCGGAGTAAGGAGGCCGTTATGGACAAGGCACAGGACAAGCCACACAAGATCGCACAGCTCTACGGCTATGCGGTCTGTCTGGTCACAGTAATCACCTTTCTCATCTCCGTTTCCAGCATGGTGGGAGCACTGTTCGACCTGAGCAATCCGCTGCATGCGGGTTGGTATCAGGGGCCGAACCTGGCTTCGTTCGAGACCTACAAGATGGACCAGCTGCGATCGCCGAGGCATGGAGATGAGCAATCGGCTCCCGGCTACGTTCCCGACGATGAGACATTACGCACGATGTACGAAGCGGCCAGGGCTGACAGGATCGAGCGCGTCGGTTTCCAGGCGCGTCGCACATTGACGTCGCATGGCCTGTTGCTGATCGTCTGCGTTACGCTATTCGTCGGACACTGGGTGTGGATACGCAATCGCGTCCGCTTCGAGAAGCAGGCGGCGTGATCCTCGAGATCCCCGCGGCGAAGGAAAACGGATGAGCACCGAACCCAGGCATCCCCTCCGAGGGCTGCTGGTCTCCCAGTTCTTCGGGGCGTTCAACGACAACGCCTGGAAGATGATCGTCATCGGGCTGACACCTGTGATGGCGGGACCGGTCGCCGATAGCTCAGACCTGGAGATCGCTACGCTCATCCAGACGAACCTCGTCTTCCTGGTCCTAGTAATTCCCCTGATGCTCTTCTCCCTGCCCGCCGGTCTTCTCTGCGACCGCGTCAGCAAGCGCACCGTCATCGTCTGGATGAAAATACTCGAGTTCGCCCTCATGGGTGCGGCGACGGCATCTCTCCTGCTCGCACCCGGCAACCTGTTGCTGCCTCTGGGCATCCTGGCGCTCATGGGGCTGCAAAGTTCCTTCTTCGGTCCAGCAAAATACGGGATCCTGCCCGAAATCGTCCCTCACTCGCGCCTCTCCGCCGGCAACGGCCTCCTTGAGGGCTGGACTTTCGCCGCTATCATCAGCGGCACCGCCGTCGCCAGCTACTTGCTCGGATGGACGCGAAGTCTCGAAGCGGGCGGAGGCCTCCTCTGGCTCGCACCTCTCACCTTAACTGTCCTCGCGTTGATCGGGCTCGTGGCGACGCGCGGCATTCCGAGGGTTCCCGCCGCCCGCGCCGAGGGGGGGCTGGTGACGACGGTGACGACGGCGTGGCAGGCAATGCGCGCGGACCGCGTCTTGTGGCTGTCGGTGCTCGGATCCTGTTTCTACTGGAGCGTAGCCAGCTTTGTGGGCGCCGTCATCCTGGTCTACGGGAGACTTGAACTCGACCTCGAGTATCCGGGGATTCTCCTGGCCCTCTTCGGCCTCGGTGTGGGCGCCGGCGGCCTGCTCGCGGGCAGGCTGTCTGCGAACAAAGTTGAGTACGGCTTGATCCCCCTTGGCGCTGTCGGTCTGGCCCTTTTCATCCTTGTGCTCGGACTTCTGCCGCCGACGTTGATCGCGACTCTGGTCCTGCTCGTCCTCCTCGGCATTTCGAGCGGGTTCATCGTCGTGCCGCTCAACGCCCTGCTGCAGTGGCGCTCTCCGGAGGATCGGCGTGGCGCAGTCATCGCATTGTCGAGGGTCCTCATGTTTGGCGGCATGATCGTCGGGACGCTGGTGGGCCCGGCGATGTCGGCGAGCCTCGACTTGCCGACGCGAGGAACGCTCGTCGGCTGTGCCGTCATCACCGCCGCAGGCACGCTCTGGGCCCTGCGGGTCCTCCCGGACGCGTTCCTGAGACTCGTCCTGGTTTTCCTGACGCAGACGTTTTACCGGCTTCGAGTCATCGGCTCGCACCACTTCCCGACAGAAGGCGGCGCACTCCTCGTTCCCAATCACGTTTCCTTCGTGGACGGTCTCTTCCTTTTCGCCAGCGTCGATCGACCGATCCGATTTATCGTCGACTCCTCTTATTTCAAGCACCCAGTCTACGGTCCCTTCCTGCGCTCTCTGAGGTCGATCGAAATCTCCTCGTCTGGAGGGCCGCGCGTCATCCTCCGGGCGATGCGCGATGCGGGAAAGTTCCTGGACGAAGGAGAAGTTGTCTGCATCTTCGCCGAAGGAGAGGTCACGCGGACGGGAACCCTGCTGCCCTTCCGTCGCGGCGTCGAGAGAATCGCAAAGGGACGCAGCGCGCCAATCATTCCGGCGAACCTCGACCGCGTCTGGGGTAGCATCTTCAGTCGCGAGCGAGGTCGTTTCATCACCAAGATTCCAAGGCGGATCCCCTATCCGGTGACCGTCGCCTTCGGGGAGCCGCTGCCCCCGACCACGCCAATCGATGTCGTCCGCAAGCGGGTACAGGAACTCGGCACGACCGCCTGGGAAGAACGCAAGTCCACACGCAAACCGCTTCACATCTCGTTCATCCACGCCGCCCGCCGCCATCCCTTGCGCCTCACCTTCGCCGATCCGTCTTCAGCGAGAGTCTCAGGCTTCCAGGTGCTCGTCGGCGCGATCGCGCTCGGGCGGAGGCTGAAACGCTGCTGGCAGGGACAGGAACATGTCGGGATCCTGCTGCCGCCCAGCGTCGCCAGCGCCCTGGCCAACCTGGCCGCCAGTTTGTCAGGAAGGACGAGCCTCAATCTGAATTACACGATCGGACGCGCCGGGATGGAATCGGCCGTGCGACAGGCTGGTGTCAGAACCATTGTGACGAGCCGCACCTTTCTCGAACTGGCGAAGGTCGAGTTGCCCGACGGGGTCGAACCTCTGTGGATCGAGGAGATCGCCTCCACCATCGGCTGGACTTCCCGGGGCGCCGCTTTCCTTCTTGGCGCGCTGGCTCCGGCGCGCTGGATCGAGCGGGCCCTCAGCGGCAGGCGCGTTTCCGTCGACGACGTCGTTTCGGTGATCTTCTCGAGCGGTAGCACCGGCGAGCCGAAAGGGGTCCAGCTCACGCACTTCAACATCGACTCCAACGTCGAGGCAGTCGCCCAGGTCCTCAGAGTGACGGACGAAGACCGACTATTGGGTATACTGCCGCATTTTCACTCGTTCGGCTACATGACGCTCTGGTTCTCGGCCACCCAGAACGTCGCAAGCGTTTTCCTGCCCGACCCGCTCAACGCCACAGAGGTCGGGGAAAAGATCCAGCAGTACAAGGTAACCCTGCTCGTCGCCACCCCGACCTTTTTACAGCTCTACCTGCAGCGCTGTACGCCGGCCCAATTCGGATCGCTCCGAGTGGTGCTCACCGGAGCCGAGAAGCTCGCCGCGCGTCTCTCCCACGCCTTCGAAGACCACTTTGGGATCCGTCCCTTCGAGGGCTACGGGGCGACGGAGTGTTCTCCTGTGGTCGCGACGAGCACCCTGGATTTTCGTGCTCCGGGTTTTTACCAGCCCGGATCCCGACGCGGTTCGGTGGGGCAGCCGCTGCCAGGCGTTTCGGTCCGCATCGTCGACGCGGACGACCTCGACACAGAGCAGCCTTCAGGTACGCCAGGCATGTTGATCGCCAGGGGCCCGAACATCATGCGGGGGTACCTCGGTCGTGACGATCTCACGTCGGAGGTGCTGCGCGACGGTTGGTACATCACGGGCGACATTGCCGTCATAGACGAGAACGGATTCGTGACGATCACCGATCGTCTCGCCCGCTTCTCAAAGATCGGCGGCGAGATGGTGCCCCACGGCAGGATCGAGGAGGCGCTCCAGGAGGCCGCCGGCTCGGACGTCCAGATATTCGCCGTCACGGCATTGCTCGACGAGAAGAGCGGCGAGCGTCTAGCCGTTCTCCACACGATCGAGGATACCCGACTCCCCGAGATCCTCGAGAAACTCTCCGAAAGTGGCCTGCCGAACCTCTTCATTCCTCGGATCGACCAGTTCGTGAAGGTGGACGCGATGCCACTCCTCGGCATAGGAAAGCTCGACCTGCGCGAGATCAAGCGGGTGGCAACAGCATCACTGATGGCTCAATGAACGGCAGACGCAATAGGGTCGCTGCTGCTTATCAGGCAACCCTGTCTCCAAAAGGTCAATCACGATGACGGATCAGCACGACGAATCTTTGCAGGAGCGTGTAGAGCGACTGGAGCGCGTCGTGGCCGACCTCCAACGCACCCTCAGCGAGGCCAAGAACACGGCGGGCCAAAGGGATAGGGCAGTCGCAGAGGGCCATCAGGGCACTTCACTACCTGCGACACCTCCTGCTCGAAGTATGTCCGGGGTACCCGTGCGTCCCGCGCCCCAGCCTCCACCTCCTCCGATACGTTCCACGCGACCAGCTAACCTGAATTATTCATAAAAATGCGGTGACCTCTTGTACAACTGGTTGTTTTGCCCTGAGTTAGGGTTGGACACAAACAACAACCATTTGAGAGGACACCGCGATGGAAAGGTCGCAGATCACGTTATCCTTTGCAAGCATCTCGGGCAGGAAGATCGAAGCCGATTTTGACGGCGGCACGACGACCAGCGATGGGGGCGCCCTGCTCCTGCGGCAGGCGGAATCCAAGATAGGGATCGTAGACCGAATCGTAAGGGTGTTGTGTGATCGCCGACATCAAAGCTATATCGACCATACCTATACCGACCTCATCAAGCAGCGCGTCTTGCCAGATCGCCTGCGGGTACGAGGACGCCAATGACAGCAACGA
>CBDBIJ010000148.1:0-4621 GCA_965205655.1 Candidatus Latescibacterota bacterium | reverse complement strand
CGACGACGAGCCACTCAAAGCCGGCGGTAGCCATCACCTCGGCGGCGAGAGGAGAGCCGAGGTTGAGCCACGATCCGACGGAGGCGCCGCCGTCGGCGAGTGTTTGACGAATCGGGTTATTCACAATACCCCCTTTGACTATGGATAGGTGACTGGTAGTGGGAGAGTGAGCGGCGCTGCTCTGGCAGGGCGCTAGCTCGCGGCGACGAGCCGATCCACCTCATCCCGGAGGCGGTCCAGCACCTCATCGTAGGAGTAGCGGCCGACCAGCTCGGCGCCCCTCTTGAGGTTGACGAAATTGGGGGCGCACCACAGGCCGATGTCGGCGTCGTCGGTTTCGCCTGGGCCATTGACTCTGCAGCCCATGACGGCGATGGTGATGGCGTGATCGCGAGCGTACTCCGTCACCTCCCGAACGTTATGCGCCAGGTCGATGAAGGCTTCGTTCTCCACGCGCGAACAGGACGGGCAGGAAATGATGTTCATGCCGCTGGTCTGAAAGTTGGGCACCGACCGGAATCGTCCCGTCGAGATATCCTCGAGAATCTGGCGTCCGACCCGGATTTCTTCGCCCTTTTCTTCGAAGGGAACTGTCAACGACACCCGAATGGTGTCGCCAATTCCCTGGGTGATCAGCTGCTCGAAGGCGACGCGCGTCTTGATGACTCCTTCTGGCGGCATGCCGGCCTCTGTAACTCCTAGGTGCAGGGGCACATCCGGCCGTTGCGCGGCGAATCGCCGGTTCGCTTCGACAACCTTGTTGGGGTCGGAATCCTTGAGCGAGACGCAGTAGCGCTGAAAGCCGAGGCGGTCGAGGATATCGCAGTGCTCGAGCGCGGAGGCCAGCATCGGAGAGATGGAGTCCGCCGGATCGAACCGACTCGACACCGCCGGATCCACCGATCCGCAGTTCACCCCGATCCGCAGGGCGCAGTCGGCGGCGACGGCCTCTGCGGCGATGAAGGCGACCTTGTCTTCGACTGGCCGCTCCTTTTCGTGGTGGTAGAGATGACCGGGATTGTAGCGGATTTTCTGCACATGCGGAGCGATGCGGGATGCGAGCCGGTAGTTTTCCTGCAGGTCCACCGAGAGTGGGACCGTCGCCGACTCGCTGATTCGGGCAAGCGCCTCGGTGTCTTTGACGCTGTCTACGGCGACGCGGACGAGGTCGGCGCCCGCCTGTTCGAGAAGCTCAATCTGGCGGGTAGTGGCAACTGTATCCTGGGTGCGAGTCGCCGCCATGCTCTGCACGGCGATGGGGTGATCGCTTCCGATCGATACCTCGCCGATGCGTACCGTACGGGTGGGGTGGCGTTTGATTTCCGTCATCGAGTTTGCCAGACTTCAAAGTCCGAACGAGGGTGAAGCGGGGAACCTCTATGGAAGAGGTTCCCAGAGAATAATAACGAGGGCCTCAAAAAGGTGTCAAAAGACAGCCGCGATAGGCCACCAGGCGAAATCGAACCGCTCCGCAAGGCGCGTCCCACCATACCTGAGGATGATGTCCAAACGCTTCTCGAAGACTTCGCTGCCATTCTTCGAAGCGGACAGCTGACTCAGGGCGAGTATCTGAGCCGTTTCGAGAAGGCCTTCGCCGCCTACGTCGGCGTTCGACACGCTGTCGCCATGAGCTCGGGCACGGCGCCGCTCGAAGTCGCCATGCGCTCCTTCGTCGTTTCCGACAGAGAGGTCATCGTGCCCACCAACACCTTCATTGCCACCGCAAACGCCGTCCTGCTGGCCGGTGGTGTCCCCGTCTTCTGCGACATCGCAGCCGGGAGCTTGTGGAGCGGTCTCGAGCAGATCGAACCGCTCGTCACCTCACGGACCAGGGGAATCATCGCCGTCCACATCGCCGGCCAGATCTGCCCCGACATAGATGCGATTCGTCGCTTCTGCGAGTTGCGCGGTCTGTTTGTCCTGGAAGACGCCGCACATGCGCACGGCGCGCGCATCGACGCTCGGATGGCCGGCAGTATGGGGGACGCGGCGGCGTTCAGCCTTTATCCAACCAAAGTCATCACCAGCGGCGAGGGTGGCATGCTGACGACGGACGACGATGAGCTGGCTTCTTTCGCCCGCGGTTTTCGCAGCCATGGCCAGGACGACGGTCGCGGCGAGCTCGTGCAGCTCGGGGCCAACTTCCGCCTTCCCGAGCTCAGCGCCGCTCTCGGGTTGAGGCAATTGACGCGGCTGGAGGAGTTCCTCGGGGAACGAAATCGTGTGGCTCGGGCCTACGAGGACGAGCTTGCTCCCGTTTCAAACGTGGATCTGTTCTCTCCACCGCCCCCGAGACATCGGCACGCCTACTACAAGCTGCCAGCTCTGCTCCCGCCGCAATGCGATCGCGGCGTTGTGGCATCGACACTGTCCAGCAGGTTCGGCGTTGCCGTGGGGAGCTGCTACTGGCCACCGTGTCACCTGCAGCCCTTCTATCGCCGACTCAAGGGAGGTGGTCCGGGTGACTTTCCAGTCGCCGAGGATGTTCTATTTCGCACGATCACATTGCCCATTTATCCCGGGCTCACGGGCGAACAGGTCGCACGCGTGGTGGAGGGGCTCGCCGCAGCGGTCGACCACATGCTCTAAACGTCTTAAAAACAGTATTATATGCTCCCGGATGCTATCCATGCGTAGGGGCTCGGGGTGGAGAATGGGCTTGATGTCTCTCATCGCCGTGTGTAAGTTATCGTTTACTTACACAGGCAGGCAACCGCAAACATGCGCAAGAACAAGCGTAGCGAAATCATCTCGGCGACCATCAGTCTCGTAGCGAAAAATGGCGTCAGCGGCTCGAGCGTTCGCCAGATCGCCGAGGAGGCAGGTGTCACGGAGGGTGCCGTCTACCGGCACTTCGCCAGCAAGGAGGACCTGTGTCACCAGGCGTATTGCCAGATCGTTACCGACATGGCCTCCGAGAAAGACAGAATCCTCGATCAGGTTCTGCCAATCCATGACAAGCTCCGCGAATGGGTCAAGGTCTCATTCGAATATTTCGACCGCTATCCCGACGCATTCACCTACGTCCTCCTCACAAATCACGACTTTCCCGAGAAGGACACCGAGATTACCACGCGACAGGGACAGATGCTCATTCAGATGTTCGAGGCCGCCTTTCGCAGTGGGGAACTGACACGGGTCGATCCAGGGATTGCACTGAGCCACTTCACCGGGGTCATGCTGAACGTGCCCCGGTTGATCAACCACGAGATGCTCCAATCGCCGGCATCGCAGTACACGACAGAGGTCGTCTCGGCGATATACCGAATATTCGAGATGAACTGACAGCCGAATTCCAGCGCCGGCTCACTCCGACCTATGACCGCGACGAACAACAAGGTTCTCATACTCGCACCCCATACGGATGACGGCGAGTTCGGCTGCGGGGGAACCATCAGCCGTTTCCTGGAGGAGGGGCGCGATGTCTACTACGCGGCATTCTCCACAGCGGAGGAGTCGGTGCCGAGCGAATACCCGCCAGACATTCTCGAACAGGAGGTGCGCGCCGGCACAGGAGTCCTGGGCATTCCGTGCGAGAACCTGCTCATCTATAAATATCAGGTGCGACACTTGCCCCATGTCCGTCAGGAAATTCTGGAAGAGCTCGTACGGCTGAAGCAGGAACTGAATCCCGCGACGGTGTTCGTGCCGAGCAGCCGGGATCTCCACCAGGACCACCAGACCATCTACATGGAGGGGTTGAGGGCGTTCAAGATGGTCACCGTTCTCGGTTACGAGCTTCCATGGAATAATCTGAGTTTCGATTGCCGCCATTTCGTCGTACTGGAGCGCCGTCACGTGGAGCGCAAAATCGCGGCCCTCAAATGCTACCGCTCCCAACAGTGCCGGCACTACAGCAGCGAAGAATACATCTGGAGCTGGTCTCGCAGTCGGGGGGGCCAGATTTCGACTGAGTTCGCCGAAGCGTTCGATGTGTTGCGCTGGGTACTGCCTTGACGAGCATCCTTGCCGCTCACCAGCCAAACTACATGCCATGGCTGGGGCTGCTCGACAAGATTGCCAAGGCCGATGTGTGGGTCATAGCTGATGATGTGCAGTTCACGAAGCACGGCTACACCAATCGGAATCGGATACGCACCGCCCAGGGGTGGCAGTGGCTTACCGTCCCTGTACGGACGGCAGGGCGCGGACAGCAGCGAATTTGCGATGTGGCGATCGAGCAGTCGGAGACGTGGCGGCGGAAGCACCTGGAGGCGCTGCGGTGGAACTATCATATGGCGCCGTTCTTTTGCGACTATGAGCAGTTCCTGGAACAGTTTTACGAACGCAACTGGGAGTCCCTGTCAGAGGCCAATATCACCCTCTGTCGCCATCAGCTCGAGCACTTCGGCATCGATGTCGAGATTCACATGAGCTCGAATCTCTCTCTGAGACAATGCCGCAGCGAGCGACTCGTCGACATGGCAACAGCCTGCGATTGCGACACCTACCTGGCCGGCGGCGGCGCCTCGCGGGACTACATCGACGAGGCAGTCTTTCGCGAGGCCGGCGTGGAGATTCGCTTTGTCGAGTTCGTCCATCCCGCCTACAAACAGTGCTTCCCCGGATTCGAGCCTAACATGACCTCGCTGGACCTCCTGTTTAACCACGGGACGGGGGC
>CBDBIJ010000147.1:0-37980 GCA_965205655.1 Candidatus Latescibacterota bacterium | reverse complement strand
AGGTAGGAGACCAGAAACGCAGACGAGCAGGCCAGGGCCCCGAGCATGTAGCGCCGATGCCGATCTATCCGTCCGGCCTTGATGCTGTGGAAACCGAGTACGAGAAGGACGGCGCTCAGGCTGTTTAGCGCGGCGTTCAGCTGTGGCAGTTCAGTCGTCGTGAGCACAGTCGGGCTGCGCTGCAGGGGTGGGTGGAAGTCAGATCAGGCGGGTGGAAGCGAAATGAATGGTTGGAAAAGAGGTGGGCGCTTGCTCGATGTCGTCGGGCTGACTGGTAGTCTCAATCGAATCCCATCTTCTTGCGCTGAATGCGCTTCTTGCGCTCCTCGTCCTCGTGTTCCTTCGCCACTGAACTCTGCTTGTCGTGCTCGAGTTCCAAACTCTTGAGCCCGTCGTAGTAGTTGCGAAGCTTTCCCTCGCGCTCGCGGAGCGGATCGACCACCTCCGTCAGCTCCTTGACCGTTTTCTTCTTGTCGCCCATACCCTCCCTGTACTTGCCGAGCTCGCTATCCAGCTTCATCAGCTTCGGCGCCATTCCCGAGGCCTCCCGGGTGAAGAAAAGGATCGAGCGCACCGCCATCGCCACCGAGGCAACGATGATGATGCCGGCGATGACCTGAGTTGACAGAATGATGTCGAGGATGTTCACGCTACAGTCCTAATCGAAAGGGTCGAAGTAGATTTCCAACGCACGAACCTTCACTCCCAAATAATAAAGAAAATCACTCCGGGCTTCCAGCACCGGCAGCGAGTCTCTCGCCGCGACGCGAAAGGCACCTGGAGCTTGTCCAGGTGCCTCGCCACTGATTGGAGCCACCCCACGGACTCGAACCGTGGACCTGCTCATTACGAGTGAGCTGCTCTACCAGCTGAGCTAGGGTGGCCGCTGGGTCCGACCGCGAGCTGTTGGGAGCTGTTAGAGAAAGCTAAATATGCGCGTGATCTTGTCCAGAAACCCGGTGCTTTCAGGCGCCGGCGGCAGGATGCTACCGGCGTGCGACGTCTCGATGTCGGTGGCGAACTGAAGCAGCCCCACAGCCACCGTATGGCGTGGATCGTCAATTGATTCCGCCGACACGATTCCGTGAGGGGTCCCTATGCGGACTGGAACCCCGAGCACCTCCTCTCCGAGCTGATCAATGTTGTCAAGCAGCGCGCCGCCGCCGGTGAAGATCATTCCCGCCGCCAGGATGTCGCCGGCGAGCGACTCCTCGAGCTGGCGGCCGACGAATTCGAGAATCTCTTCCTGTCTGGCTTCGATGATGGCACTGAGTTGATGCCGGACGATGGTGTGAGGCCGTCCGGCCGTCGTGTGGAAGGTAACGACCTCGTCGGCCTCTTCGGCAGGGCAGCACACCGAGCCGTACTCCCGCTTCAGCTGCTCGGCCTCACGGGGTGAGATGTTCAACACGACGGACAGGTCCTTGGTGATGTCCTCACTTCCGAAGGGGATCTGGCCGACATGGCGCAGGGCACCCTTGTACACCGCGAGATCTGATGTCCCTGCGCCGATGTCGAGAATGCCTACGCCCATTTCTCGTTCATCGGATGAGAGCAATGCCCAGCTCGCTGCTACCGACTCGAGGATGAAACCGGCAATATCCAGGCCAGCCCCCTCGACCGCTCGCTGCAGGGTCGCGCAGGAGTGGTTCGAGGCCGTGGCGCTGAGGGTTTCCACCTCGAGCTTGTTGCCGTGAAGCCAGAGCGGGTTCTGCACCGGCTCTCCGTCCACGGCATAGCTATGCACGAAGCGATGGAGCACGGCAGCCTCCGGCGGTGGTGCCGATTGCTCGGCCGCAGCCAGGGCACGCTGAACGTCACTTTCGTCGATGGGATCTGAGGATCCTGAGATGGCCACAGCACTCTTGCTCGTGTGTATCGCCACACCGTCGCCGGCCGCTCCAACAAAGGCGCCGGTGATTTTGAGTCCCGCCGAATGCTCCGCCTCGCGGACAGCGCAGCGGATCGCCTCCACCACCTTGGGCATGTCGATGACAGCAGAGCGGCGTATGCCACCGCACGAGCTGCTGCCCATTCCGAGAATCTTCGCGTCCCCGGCCTCGGATTCTCCCACCACGCAATGAACTTTGGAGGCGCCGATGTCGAGTACGACTACTGGAGATCCTGACATAATTCCGTGTCGGCTGCGCCTTTCGAAGGCAGACCTCAAACCGAGGCCGGAGTTCGTGGCGCGCTATCGAGGTGAAGGCCCGAAGTGGGCCGTCAGTCTATCGGAAAGGGGGTCGCGCCGTGGGGGGATAGTGCCTGTCAGCGGGAGGGCAGGCCGGGCGACACCGCGCAGGTGGCGGTGAAATGCGCTCGGCGAGCACTGACTGTCGTAGGATAACTATGGCTCTGTGGAATGTCAACCTTGCCGACTCTTCAAGGGATCTATAGGGCAGGGTGCGCCGACGTCACGATAGATCCTGGAGAGTCCGGAGGCGTTCGACCGTCTCCTGGAGGCGCATGAGGTCCACTGGCTTCTGGAAGAAATCGCAGGCGCCGTCCTTGAGCAACTCGCGGGCGAGCTCTTCGGAGGCGTAGCCGGATACGACGACGACTTGAATGGCAGCGTCGATTTCCTGTATCAGCCTGAGTGTTTCGGCCCCGTCCATGTGAGGCATTGAAATGTCAAGGAAGACGGCGTTCGGTCTGTGCTCCTTGACTCTCAGCAGCGCCTCCTGTCCATTTCGGGCGGTGAAAACCCGGTATCCGAGATCCTCGAAGAACTCCTCGATCGTCGAGAGGAACTCAGTCTCATCGTCGACAAACAGCAGGCTGAATGACTCTATCTTCATCGGCTGGGGCTTTTCAGGTAGGGCCAGGACGTGCGGATAGAGAATATATCTCGCCCCAATCCGACGGTAAAGTATCGTGGCCGACGGCAAGAGGCTGGCAATTGTAGTCGGTCAGCATCGAGCCGATATTAGGGTTAAACCCGGCTGTCACCGGCGTCTTGCGGAGCTGTGCGATGAACGAGCGCCAATACCACCTCGTCAAGGTGATCGGAAAGATTCCGGTCTTTGATGGGTTCGAGCTCGAGGAGATCCAGCGTCTCCTGCGAATCTGTCAGCTGAAGAGCCTGCAAGAGGGGCAGGACGTCTACGCGAAGGGAGAGCCGAGCGACGAGATGCTCGTCCTTCTGAAGGGCAAGCTCTCGGTCACCGGTGATTCGGGTGAGGAACTGGCCGAAATCCGAGCGGGGAAACCGATCGGCGAAATGGGAGTGTTCACCGGTCAGCCGCGCTCTGCCAACATCGTCGCCGTCGAGAGCTGCGCCGTCATCGCTTTGAGCAGGACGGAGCTGGGAATCATGCTGGCCGCCAACAAGGGGATGCAACTGAAAGTCCTCCAGAACCTCGTGGGCATTCTCAGTCAGCGCTTGACCGAAGCGAACGAGTTGAACGATGCTCAGGCTCGGATGATCCGCGATCTGGAGAAGCAGGTAGACGAGCTGGAGCTGGCCTAGCTAGTTGAATCGTAGAACCGGAAGGTGACCCCCACCTTCGAGAAAATTCCCCCACCGTGGCGGCCGCCGCCGATGATGTGGGGACCATCTCTGAGGAAATCTCGTTCCAGATAGCCGTCAAGCGAGACGGGGCCGAATTCCATGCCGAGACCGAGGTCGAGGGCGATTCTCGTGTCGAAGCTGCGGCTGGGGATATCCCCGCCGACCAGCCTGCGAAATCGAGAGTCGTGCCGCACGCCGAGGCGGAAGACCATTGAGCCCACCTGGGCTTCTATGGCGAGGGTGATGGCAGGGGAGGTGGTCACGGTCTCCTGAAGCCGAGCCATACCCGGATTCCGAGTCGACACTTTCCGCTGAGCGAACAGGATTCCAGCCATGGCGAGGATTCCCGGTGCCGGGCGAGCGTTGAGCCCGAGGCCCACACTTATGGCGTCATCATCTCGGGTCGTGGGCGCCAGGGCATAGGCGTTTTTCTCGACCGACACGAAGGGCATCAAGAGCAGCGCTCCCCCCGAGGCGGGCAGCCGCACTCTCATGTCGAGGCCGTAGCCGTCTCCATCTGTCTCCTGAAGGCTCTCGCCTCCGGCGGGTGCGTCTTCAAGACGACGCCGTCGAAACCCGATCGCGGCGTCTAGCCGCAAGCCATCCGGTGCTCCCACACCGAGGCCCAGTCTCACATCGGCGGCTGATGCTGAGGCCGCGGCCCCCTGGAGCTCCTCTCGATCGCGCGAGAAACGGCCAGCGACTCCCACTCGTAGCGAGCCCGCTGGTCGCATTGAGTAGATCAGATCCGCCAGAGGCTCGGCCTCCAGGCTGCGGAACAAGCGGCCGCCGGTTTGATCCACGTACAGGTTGAGACGCTCGAGGCTATCCGTGGGCCGGTTGAGAAACAGCCCGACTGCGTGGCGTTCCGTCACAGGGAATGTGACGCCAGCCCAATCGTCGAACAGTTCGACAACCGCGTGCGGCATCTCACCAGCGAGGGCGGGATAGACGAATATGTTCGTAGGGTCGACGAGAAGCCTCGAATCGCCACCCAAGGTGGCGATTCGGATTGGCGAAGCTCCGACCTTGCCCGGATTGAAAGTGAGCAGACACACTCCAAAGTGAGCAGACACACTCCGAGGACGAGAAGGCGCCAGCGCCATCTCATGGCTGCGCGTCGAGGCATGATCGAAAGCGGAAGTGAGTCCAGTTCAGCGTACGGCGTCGGTGTCGAAAGGCAGATCTTCCAGGTCCTCTTCCTCTTCGACGAAGGCGGGCACTTCCTCTTCCACATCCTCGACAACGGGATGGATTTTCCACGCCGAAGCCAGGGCCTCGAAGTCGGCATCCTGGAGCTTGTCGGAGTATTCGTGAGGCCGGTACACGAGTTCCTCGTTCACCCGGTAGGCCCGACCCTTCCAGTTGAAAAGACATCCATCCAGGACGAAAACAGTCCGCTCGTGTTGGAAGAGGGAGTTGTTGATGATGGCCATTAGCCTTGATTCGGCATTAACTCGGTGAAATTTTGGCTGTTCAGTGCGCGCCATTCGGCGGTGAATTTGAGAATCTCCCATAGCAAAAAGGCCTTTCGTTCCGGTTATTCGGAAGTGGCGATACTCCCTTTTCACCAAAAACGAAAGGCCACGTACCGTGAGACGAAAGAAAGCGGATTTGAGGACGCGCGTCAACCACAATTTGGCCGTCGAATTCACCGCCGAAGGCCTCACTTCGTATGCCGGTTTGGAGCTGTTGATCCGGTATTTGCGCGGCATCGGATGGAACCGTCAATTGCGTCGGCACCTGTCTGCCGTCGTTCCGGGCAGTGATTTCGGCATGGTAGGTCTGTGTCGGGTGCTCCTCGGTCTGCTGGTGGTGGGTGGCCGTCGACTGCGACATCTGGGCTTCTTGCAAGGAGATCCTTTGCTGCAGCGGTTTTGCGGTCTGAAAGACCTGCCCACCGACGGCAGTGTCAGCCGCTGGCTCAAACGCTTCACGGTGGGCGCCGAAGAGGCGTTGAAAACGCTCAACGCCGATGTCGTCGCCGGGGTGATCGGTCTGTTGAAGGCCCGCACACTGAGCATCGACATCGATGGCACGGTGCTGTGCACCGGCCACAAGGTCGGCGGTGCCTGCCGTGGGTACAACCCGCATCATCGCAAGGTCCCCAGTTACTATCCCATCACCGCTTACCTGGCCGACAGCGGTCATTTTCTCCGGCTCCACAACCGTCCGGGCAACGTCAACGATGGCGCTTCCTCCATCCCATTTCTACAGGCGGTGTTCGAGCAAATCGAACAGACCCTGGGGCGCTCATACCGGCTGCGATTTCGCATGGACGGCGCCTTTTTCAGAGAGGATGTGATGGCGACGCTGGATGCTCATCGCGCCCAGTATGCTATCAAGGTGCCGTTCTGGCGCTGCCTGGACCTGCAAACCCAGATCCGCCAACGTCGTCGTTGGCAGCGCGTCGAAGACGGCATCGACGGCTTCTTTTCTTCGGTCAAGGTCGGCAAGTGGAAACGCACCCTTAACGTGGTCATCTTTCGCAAGCGGGTGATGCATCCCACGCGCAAGAATTACCAGTTGGACCTGTTCGAGCCGGATAACGGCACCTGGGAATACTCCGCGCTGGCCACCAACCTACCTTTCGATGCAAAATCGCTCTGGCGCTTCATGGGTGGTCGCGGCCTACACGAAAAAGCCATCGGCGAACTCAAGACGGGGCTGGCCTTCGACGCCATTCCCACGGATGACTACCGGGCCAACAGCGTCTGGCAACAATTTGTCGTGCTGGCGCACAATCTCCTAGCCAATTTCCAGATCGAATCCGGGCTAATAAAGCGCCACCGAACCAGGAAGAATACCGCCCGCTGGGCCCTGAAATCCGTGCGCACGCTACGTTTCGAGCTGTTCAACCGCGCCGGACACTTGATGCACCCGGAAGGACGAGCCACTTTGCGTCTGCAACGCAACAAGAAGGCCGAAAAACAGTTCCGAAAAATCAGCGCAGCTCTACGAAAAGTCGCCTGATTTTTGCCGAATCAAGGTTAGATCCCCTACCGGGTCGCCGGAGGCGCCGTAATCGTCGTCCCGGGGCTTCTCCTGCGGCCCGATCAGGGTCGACATCTTCGGCTCCCTGTGCGAGTAGCGGATGCTTTCCGGAATGAACTCTTCCATGTAGGGCCGGGTGAGCGTGTCGTAAGGGTAGAAGAGGTTGGTGACGACCTTGTAGACCCAGTCGCCGTATTTCTCGTCCCTGATGCGCAGCAGGGTGCCGATCTTGATGAGCATCTTTCCCTCTTGCAACAGGTGCTCCCGCACCGCGGCGATGTCGAGATCCGTCAGCTCGATATCCTTGCCACCCAGCTCGACGCTGAAGGTTCCCCTGCTGGCAGTGTTGAGTATGTTGACACCCTTGCCGAGATAGCCGCGAAACTTGCCGGTCTGCGCATACGGCATTTCGATCGAGAACTTGTAAAACACGTTCTTATCCAGGATCAGGGATTGATTCACGATGTTCGTCGTGCCCGCTTGCCGAAACACGTCGCGCAGGTAGTTGAGCTCGTCCTGGGTCATCACCTGCCCGGGGCCGCCGATGCGGTTGCTCTTCGTCTTGGAGACCTCCAGCATGCAGGGGTGGTTGATTTGAGACTGCTTGGACCATACTGTGAGGGTTTGTTCATCAGCAGTGAGCCCGTCCTTCCAGACGAAGTACACCCTTCCCGATGAGCTGAAAATAAAAGTTCCTTTGTCGATCTCGATCGGCCGGCCGCCGGCTTTGGCGGACCGCTGGATGAGGGTCTCGAGGGGAAACCGCTCGTAGTTTGTCTTGAGTTGGAACAGCGCCTCCAGATCGGTCAGGGATCCCGTGTGGGGTAGCTCGTAAGGCTCCAGCATGAGACCCACGAGGGCCCCGCTCCGGCTGATGATAAGCGTACCTTTCTCGATACTGCGTTTGTTCTCCTTCGAGGCGTCGAACAGGACATCCTCCTTGAGCAGCTCGAAGCTCTGCGGGATGTCGACGAGGCCTTGCAAATACCGATGGGCCGTCGTTTCCGTGATCGGCAGGATCTGGGTATTGCTGCTCAGTTCCTTGCGCAGCGGCAGTTTCAGCTCGTCGAGGAGGTAAGAATTCGGGTGCCCGCCGACACTGAGAAAGAGGGTGCCCTTGCGGAGCCTGGCTGTAAACCCCCGACCCTGATGGAGGATCTCGTCTTTGTAGACCTGAAACCCCATTGGCAGGTAGAGCGCCTGATTCGACCTGAGTTTTCGGGCGCAGACGTCTTTGAGGGTGTTTCTACCCACTTCTTCGAGGCGGTCGAGCAGCAGACACTTGACCCCCAGACGCTGACTGATGAGGATACTGCCGTTATCGAGCTCCTCGGGGATCGGCCGGGCTCGACCTGTAGGGGGGTTGATGAGGGGGTCCATGTCGATGTAGTCGACGGCGAACTCCTGCATCTTGTCACGTTGCTTCGCCCTGGCCCGCTTGGAGGAAGCGGTGCGACCGTTCCTAGCGTTACCGGCCTTGCCTCGCCCGAGTTTCTGTTCGCGCGATCGCGATCGCGATGATGATGATCGCGACCAGAAGCACGACGAGACCGGTAGAAACGGCCAGGAAGATCGGCAGGTAGCTCGGCCCAGTTGCGGCGGACGCTTCCTTTGCGCCGAATTGGAGGTAAGAGCCTTTTGCCTGTGCCAGCACGGCAAGCATTAGCGGGTAACCTTCACCAGGAGAATGAAATAGCCAAGACTATTAAAGGTACACAGACGCGCCGGCTTGTCAATCTGTTTCCTGCTCCTCGCACCGACGCTTGACCAGGTTTCATCACCACCCTTTACTCTCCTACAATGTAGCTCAACGACTCCGTTCGACAAAGTGTCCACCGACACACTCGGACACGAAAGGAGACAGGAGGCAGCCATGTCACGCGGAGGGGTCAACAAAGTCATCCTGATCGGCAATCTGGGAGCCGATCCCGAGGTGAAGTACACGCCCAGCGGCGCACCAGTCGTCAACGTCAATCTGGCCACGAACGAGTCGTGGACGGACCGCAGCGGCGAGCGCCAGGAACGGACGGAATGGCACCGTCTCGTAATCTGGCGAAAACTGGCGGAGATCGTCGGACAATATCTCAAAAAGGGCAGCAAGATCTACGTGGAGGGCAGGTTGGAGACGCGCTCCTGGGACGACCCGAGCGGGCAAAAGCGCTACACGACCGAAGTTGTCGTAAACGACATGCAGATGCTCGACAGCCGCGGTGATTTTTCAGAGTCGGACACCCCGGCCGCCCCGGTGGAACAGGAGAGCGTAAGCATGGGCGGCGGATACACCCCCCCTCAGGGCGATTCCGGCGAGGAAGACGACTTGCCTTTCTAAGACGTTACAACCCGTCACCACGACCTCATCTCGGAGCACCGACGCGAGCATATTTCCGCTGGCGCCGCTACCGCATGTCCCGCCAAAAGCTGAAGCCCCGTTCCAAATGTGAGCCATCGTGAGTCCCGAGTGGGCAGACGCGGCCAGATTCGTCGCGGGGCTGGGAGTGGTAGCGGGTCTGTACGCCCTGAGACGGCTGACGGTGCGAAAACAACCAGCACGCGAGCTGGCAGTCTTCCTCGACGTTCGCACCGTCGCGGCAATCTCGGGCCTCGTTCTCGGCTACACCGCGCCGAATAACATCCTGGCGAGCTTCGAACCGATCGCCTCCATCGTTCTCGTTTCGACACTGGGATGGTGCGGTCTGGCCGTCGGTTGCGGGCTGGATCTGCGAGTTCTGGGAAGGCACTCGCCCGTCATGTCGATGGCCGAGTCTGGTCAGGGGATTGCAGCCGTCGCCCTCGTTTTCCTCGCCGCCTTCAGCGTGGCGGAATTTCCCGCAATAGAAGCCGGAGATCTCCTCAGTCCGCCAGCGCTTCTCGTCCTGGCGGCTGTCTGTGTGGTCGATGTCCCGCTGCGCCGATCGACTTCGGTGTCGCGTCACCGGACCGGACCGAGGCACGGATTCTGGCAGCCGTCTCTGGCGGCTTTCTGGGCGATTTTGCTCGTCGCCATAGGCAACAGTCTGCTCGATTTTCCTCCACCCGACCACGCCCCAGCGGCCGCTGTGCCAGTCCTTGGCGCTTTCGCCGATTTCCGAGCCTTCGCCGACTTCGTCATCTCTGAGGGCGCTGGCGGGAACCGCATCCTGTGGGGACTGCTCGCCGGAGCGCTTGTCGGGTTGCTCGGCGACCTGATCTCAAGAGAGGAATTCTTGCCCGGGGGGTTTCTCTTCGTCCTGGCGGGTCTCATAATTCTGGGCGCTGGCATCGCTGCGACGTTCCATATCGAGCCGCTGTGGATGGGGCTCTGTGCCGGAGCTTGGCTCATCAACTCCACACTGAGACGACTCGATGTCGTCCACGTCGTCGAGCGCGGACAGGGATTCATTCGATTCGCGCTTCCGTTCCTGGCCGGCTGGGTTGTGGGCAAGGGGCTGGGATCGGGTGTCGAGCTGCAGCCGTTCCTGCTAACGCTGCTTGTCATTCTCGTGGTCAGGGCTGCGGTGAAAGTGGGTGGGCTGAAACTGACGTCGCGCTTGACGGAGCGATCGGCAAAGCGGTCTGTGATTGCGGAGGCGGGCCGAGCCCTGGAGCTGAAGGAAACGGGGCTCGCAATCGGAATCAGTCTGACGGCTTTTTTGCCAACGGGAGTTGCCGAAGCGGCGCTGGCGGCCGTTTTGGCGGGCCAGTTTCTCCTGGGGCTTGCCAACATCCTCGTCGACCGAGACAGGGATCCCACCGTACCGACGCCGGCTGCGGCACCCTCAACGTCTTGAGCCGACGCTACGTTTTCAGGTTGCGGAACACACGATTCTGCGGATAGACTGCCTCGCTTCCGAGGATCTCCTCGATTCGCAGGAGCTGGTTGTATTTGGCGATGCGATCGGTGCGAGATGCGGACCCGGTTTTGATCTGACCCGCCTCGGTCGCCACGGCGATGTCGGCGATACTCGTGTCCTCCGTCTCCCCAGATCGATGTGAAATGACGGCCGTGTAGCCGGCTTTCCGTGCCAGATCGATGGCGGCCAAGGTCTCGGTCAGCGTGCCGATCTGGTTTACCTTGATGAGGATGGAGTTGGCGACGCCGCTGCGGATACCGCGCTCCAGTCGCTGGGTGTTGGTGACAAACAGGTCGTCGCCGACGAGCTGAACCTCGGCTGACAGGGATTGTGTCAGCTCGACCCAACCATCCCAATCGTTTTCGTCGAGACCGTCCTCGATGGAGAGAATGGGATAGCGTCTCACGAGGTCGCCGTAAAATCGGACCAGATCGGACGCTGTTCGTTCGCCTCCGCCGGACCATTTGAAGGTGTAGCTGCCGTCTTCGTAGAGCTCGCTCGCTGCCGAGTCGATGGCGAGGACGATATCGGCGCCGGCTTCATAGCCCGCAGCTCCGATGGCCTCGAGGATGACCTCGAGCGCCTCTTCGTTGGTGCCCAGGTTTGGGGCGAAACCACCCTCGTCTCCCACTGAAGTACTGAGCCCTTTTTTCTGCAGAACAGCCTTGAGGTTGTGGAAGACCTCGACGCCGGCTCTCAGGCCCTCGCCGAAGCTGGTGGCGCCGACGGGCATGATCATGAATTCCTGGAGGTCGAGGTTGTTGTCTGAGTGGGCGCCGCCGTTGAGGATGTTCATCATCGGCACCGGCAGACAGCGAGCCGACGGGCCACCGAGATACCTGAACAACGGCTGCCCCGCAGAGGCGGCGGCGGCATGTGCACAGGCGAGTGAAACGGCCAGTATGGCATTCGCGCCGAGACGGCCTTTGTTGGCAGTGCCGTCCAGTTCGATCATCTTCTCGTCTATGAGCGTTTGATCGGAGGCGTCTGATCCCAAAAGCGAAGGCCCGATTTCCTCGCGAATGTTCTGCACTGCCCTGAGGGTGCCTTTGCCGAGGAATCGCTCTTCGTCGGCGTCGCGCAGTTCAATGGCCTCGTGCTCTCCAGTAGAGGCGCCGGACGGAACTGCGGCCCTGCCCACGTGTCCCCGCTTGACGGTTACGTCAACTTCGACAGTGGGATTGCCCCGCGAGTCAAGGATTTCCCGGGGATCGATGCGCTCAATTGCGCTCATGAATGGTTGCTCGGTTGGGGATGCGTGCGTGGGGATGCGTGCGCTTTGTTGCCCGTCCAGGCACGGCGCGCGACGTGCTCGGGGAACGAAAGCGCGCGAAACGTAGCTGGCAGGAAGAAGAGTGTCAATGCAACGGCTGCTGACGACGACGACGATTACTTTCTTCGCTACAGTGGGCCTCCATGCGGATGTCACAGTGAACGTGCCGATCGACCACTGGAGCTACCGTTTTATCGAGCGCTGTGAAACGAAGGGGCTCCTGAACGGAGTGGGTGACGGCATCAAGCCGTTCAGTCGCGCCGAGATGGCGCGGGCGCTTAACGCCGTCACGGGGGCGGTGGCGGAGGGCGCACGGTTGACGGCCATCGAGCGCCAGGAACTGGATCTCCTGATTCGTGAGTTCGGACGCGAGCTCGGAGGACGCCGGCAAGGGGAAACCAGGGTTGTCGCGGGTGGGCACGGATCGCCGTCACTGCTCGCGGCCGTCAGGTCGACTCGAGCGCTGCTCGCGTACGAACTCGACGGAGGCCGCATCGAAGCCGACTTCATCGTGCGCCAGCAGATGGATCTGATGGCGGGTCGCACGCGGGCGCAAACCGAGCGAGTCTACCGCCATCGTCTCGGAGGAATCGCCCGAGGACAGCTGGCGGATCGCGTCGGCTTTCGCATCGCTTTCCAGCAATCACTCGAGCAGGGCAGCAGGGAGTACGATCTCAGGGATGACGTCTTCGAGCGCCGCCTCGAGATCCCGCAATTGAAAGGTGGCCGCGCCGATTTTCACGAGGCGGCGGCCTACGTCGTGCTGTCGCTCCCCTTTGCCGATGTGGAGCTCGGCAAAGACGAGGTGAGGTGGGGCCCCGCTCCCGGGGATAATCTCGGCCTGAGCAACAATGCCCCGTCGTTCGACATGCTGCGCCTCCGAGCCAGATACGGGGTGTTCAAGCTGGTCAGTATCGCCGGCGTGCTGCGACCGTGCCCGGATCGACCGGATTCGCCAGTATGTGCCGGCGTCCGCGATTCAACGAAGACCTACGTCGTCAACGGCATTACCCGACCTCTAGACAGGGAGAAGTACCTCGCTGCTCATCGCCTCGAAGCCGAGCTCGCCCCGTGGATTGACATCGGTTTTCAGGAAGTGCTCGTCTACGGCGACCGCGGGCCTGTCGTGACGTATCTGAACCCTCTCATGCTCTACTGGGCGGCGCAGAGCTACCAGGGCGACAAGGATAATCTGATGATGGGGATCGACGTCGACGTTCACCCCGGCAACGGAGTGCGGGCATACTTCGCCTACGTCGTCGACGATCTTAAGAAACTGCGCATTTTCAGCAGTGATTTCGCCAACAAATTCTCGCTGCAGACCGGTGCTCTCTGGGTCGATCCACTCGGGGTCGAAGACGCGGATCTTCGCTTCGAATATGTTCGCATCGAGCCGTGGATTTATACCCACAAATTCCCCGTCAATTCCTTCAGGCATTTCGACGCCCCGCTGGGCCATGCACTCGGCCCCAACAGCGACCGCTGGCGCTTGGAGATGGCCAGACGCCTGTCGCGCGACCTGAGCGCGCAGCTGCGGGTTGAGCGCGGCCGACACGGAAGCAACGAGTTGATAGACGGTGGCGAGATTCACAATGTCGGAGGCGATCTGCACCGCGGATGGCGTCCGGGCGACGAGCGGGAGACGAAGAAGTTCCTCGATGGCAACCTGCATCGCTGGACGGAGCTGGCCGCCGCCGTCTCATATCGATTCTGGCCGCGATTGTTCGCCACGGTCGGCTACGGCCTGGAGTGGGGCGACAACATGCCTTTGCCCCCGCGCTGGGGTCCCGGCGTCGCTCTCGAAAACCGCACTGGATATGGCGACGGCAGGCAAGGCCACCTCACGGTCGACCTCCGATACGGCTACTTTTGATGCCCGGCGACTCTCGTTTCGGGCTTGCGGTGTCTGCACCGGCTCAATCAGTGCGGCGCAGATGAGTGGCACATGAGCGGCCTCGAGGTGGCCTTCGTCGTACTTGCCGGCGTCTACACCGCGGCCATCGCCTGGCTCTACACCGGCGTGGTACGAGGAGGCAAATCGGCGCCGACCGGATCGGGAGTGCCCTCTGTGAGCATCATCGTTTCTGCTCGCGACGAGGCGGAGACCATAGCAGACTGTCTCGCGGCACTCAAGGCCCAGGAAAGCGGTAGTCCGATCGAAGTCGTTGTCGTCGACGATCGCTCCACCGACAGGACAGCCGATATCGTCAGAGAAACGTCCTCGCTATGGCCGCATCTGTCGCTGGTGCCGGCGTCGGCGGAGCTGCGTTTTCGCTGTCCGAAGAAAAGTGCGCTCGCCCAGGGAATCGAGGCGAGTTCGGGGGAAATCCTGCTCTTCACAGACGCCGACTGCTGTCCGCCCCCGGACTGGGTGCGGGAGACGGTCGCCAGATTCGGCGAAGACGTGGGAATGGTGGCGGGATACGCGCGCGCGCCCATCCTTCGCAAAAGCCTGAAACAATCGCTGCTCGCACTCGACAACCTCGCCATCGGCGCCTTGAGCGCGGGAGGCATCGGCATGGGTGCGCCTCTGGCGTGTACTGGTCGGAACCTGGCGTATCGCAGGCAGGTCTACGATCAGGTCGGTGGTTTCAGCTCCATCGGACACCTCGTCGGCGGGGACGACGTGTATCTTACCCGTCTGGTTTCATCGAAGACGAACTGGAAAACTGTCTACAACACGAGCGAGAAATCCATCGTTGAGTGCAAGCCACGCGTGGCAGATGCGGCTGCCACGGCGAACCAGAAGCTCCGGCACGCCTCAAAGGCAAGCCATTACCGGGGACCGGCGCGTCTTTTGGGAGTGGCGGCGTATGCGTTTCACGCTCTCCTGCTCGTGGGCATCCTTCAGTTAATCGCCGCTGGGCTCGAAGTGACAGGTCTGGTCGCGGCAGGCGCAGCCACCTCGGCAGATCTCTCACACAGCGTTTTCGATCTCGCCGGCCCGCTCGTTGCCGCGGCTGTCGTCATGAAGATGGCATCGGATCTGGCGCTCCTATGGCGATTCCTTCCAGACCGGAACGAGAGATCCCTGCTGGCGTACCTTCCGCTTCTCGAGATTGTCTATATTCCGTACGTCCTGCTGTTCGTCCCCCTCGGAGGATTCGGTTGGTTTCGGTGGAAGGACGGTGGGCGCGGCGAACGGAAGCCGCGACCTGAGGGTATGCGAGCAGCCGGAGTTTGACGATGGCCTTTCTGTTCTCTCCTCGATCGATTCCCGTCTACGTAGAGCGATACGGCTACGCTTTCTCATGGAAGCGGCTGTGGAACCTCGCGAAGGTGATGGCCTCCATGGGCCTTTCCTTCGCTCTGCGACGCCCCATCGTATGGGGGCAGCCGTTCATGATGATGGTAGAGCCGACCAACTACTGCAATCTGAAGTGCCCCCTGTGTCCCTCTGGGAACGGGGAGATGACCAGGTCGAGGGGCAGGATGTCGATCGCCGATTTCCGGTCGCTCATCGACGAGGTGGGGGACAACCTCATCCTGCTCATGCTGTGGAACCAGGGTGAGCCATTCATCAACAATTGTTTCACCGAGATGGTTCGGTACGCCCACAGCAAGCGAATCCCCACTATGACGAGCACGAACGGCCACTATATCCGCACCCGCAGAGCAGGCCCGCGCCGTGGTAGACTCCGGCCTCGACGAAATCATTATCTCGCTCGATGGAGTCGATCAGGAGACATACGAGCGCTATCGGGTCGGGGGAAAGCTCGAGCGCGTACTGAGCGGTGCCCGCCTTCTGGCGCAGGCGAAGAAGGAGGCGGCCTCGTCGAAGCCACTCGTCAATTTGCAATTCATCGTGTTCAAGCACAATCAGGGAGATCTGGCCGAGGCGGAGCGCATCGCCAGGGAGGTCGGCGCGGACAAATTTCTAGTGAAGACAGCCCAGGTGTACAACAGCGCGGAAGCGGATGTCTACTTGCCCGACAGCGAGGAGTATAGGCGCTACGATGAGTCGAGTGGCGAGCTCGTCGTGAAGGGACAACCCGTCCGGGGTTGCAAGGTCCTGTGGTACAGCTCAATGGTCAACTGGAACGGCGCCGTGTCGCCTTGCTGTTTCGACAAAAACGTAGATTTCAACATGGGCAGTGCCTTCGGGCAGCCCGCGGCCTTTGCCGGGCTCTGGAAGAGCGCGGAGTATATTGGCTTTCGCCGGCGAGTTCTCGACAGCCGGACTGATATTGACATGTGCCGGAACTGTTCCGAGGGCTACCGCGGCATGTTCAGCCTCGTGAAGGATCTCGCGAGCCGAACATGACCACGTTTCGCACCGCGTGACGGACATGGCGGAGAGCATGTGGGGCGAGGCCCGGGTTTGTCTGGAGGCGATGCTCGCCGTGTCCACCACGATATACGTGGCGGGCATCATGTGGTTCGCGAGAGGGGTCCGGCTGGCGGCGACAAGACCTTCCGAGGAGTCTCAAAGCGACGAAAGGGCGACTCCCTTCATCTCCGTCATCGTCGCAGCGAGGAACGAAGCGGCTACCATCCGGGGCTGTCTCGAGCAACTCTCCGCACAGACCTATCCGTCAGACTCATGCGAGGTCATCATCGTCGACGACGGTTCCGACGACGGCACGGCATCGCTGGTTCGCGCCTTTCAGCGCTGCCGCGGGCGCGGCGTTCGCAGCGGCCCTCGCGTCACCCTGTTGAGCACGGCGGCAATCCTGGGGCGCTCGGGATCGAAAAAGTCAGCTCTCGGTCTCGGCATCGACAGATCACGGGGAGAGATCATCGCCACGACTGACGCGGATTGCCGGGTTCCACCGACATGGCTCCAGGAGATGGCAACCTGTTTCGAGCCCGAAGTCGGCATGGTGATCGGATTCTCGCAGATCGAGTCTGCGGGGCGCATCGACGGACTGCGGCAGGGATGGGAAGGTGTGGATTTTCTCGCTCTTATGGCGGGGGCATTGGGCAGCGCTCGGCAGGGAAGACCGATGGCGGCATCGGGTCAGAATCTTGCGTTTCGCAAGTGCGCCTTCACCGAAGTGGGAGGCTACAGCTCCATTCAGCACCGCGTCTCTGGAGACGATGTGCTGCTTCTGCAACTGATTCGCCGAACCGGTCGCTGGAAGGTTTGCTACGCTACATCTCACGGCGCGTCGGTCGTTCATCCCGCCTCCGTGTCCTGGCGTTCCCTGCTGAACAAGCGGTCTCGCTGGGCCTCCAACGCCCCGTTTCAACTGAGGCTCGATCCCGTGTTTTTCGCTTACCTTTGCGCCACCTTCGGTATGAGTGTGTCGCTGGCCTTTGCCCCGGCTCTCGTCGTCGCAGGCGCACTCGGACTCTTTTTGCCGACGGTGTGCTGGACTGCAAAAACGCTCGCCGAGTGGACGGTCGTGGCAGCGGCGCTGCGCGTCTTCGGACGCCGTGACTTGGCGAGATATTTCCTCTTGTGGTCCGTGACCCAGCCCTTCCTCACGGTGGCGATCGGCCTGCTTGGGTGCCTGTGGCGATTCAGCTGGAAGGGACGTCGATATTGGTGGGGGCGCCACCTCGCACAATCGCCCACCTGAGAGACGGCGCCGGGCAGCACGAGCGGGCAGGGAGGACGGAATGGGCGTTCGCCGTCGTCATCGCTCGGCGAGCATTTCGCTGAGGAGTCCGTAGCGGATTCCACGGGTGGAGACGATGAGCCCGGGACAGCTTCGCAGTTCGAGAAACGAGCGTAGAATGAGAGCGCCGGCCGTGATGATGTCCGCTCGCTGATCACTCACCTGCGGGATGGCCCTGACCTGTTCCAGACTGAGCGAGAGCAGCTGCGATGTTATCTCCTCGACGCGACGCCGATCGAGGAAGTGTCCGTTCAGCTCTTCCGCATCGAATCGTTCGATTTCTCTGTCGATCGCTCCCAGGGTCGTCACCGTACCCGCAACTCCGACAACGGTGTCGCATCCGGGTGGAAGTTCGAACAGCTGCAGAAATCCCTCCCTGATCATAGCAGCGGCCTCACGGACAGCGCGCTCGCCGGGGGGCAACACCTGGAAATGACGCTCGGTGACGCGGACCGAGCCGATATCGACCGATAGCGATTCTTCAAGGCCGACGCGCCCACCTGAGGCGAGCTCGGTAGAGCCGCCACCGATATCGACGACGGTGTAGCGTTGCGGCAGCTCCAGGCCAAAGGCAGCGCCGTCAAAGGTCAGCCGAGCTTCCTCCTCGCCCGAAAGCTCTACGAGCGGAATCCCCGTCTTCTCACTGACGAGGCCGATGAACTCCGATTTGTTGGCCGCGTCCCGTAAGGCCGAGGTTCCGAAAGCGCGAACGGTGTCGGCACCGAGCGTCCGGGCGCGCTCTCTGTAGGAGAGGAGAAAACCGCAAACCCGATCCATCGTATCGGGATGGATCATCCCGGCCGCGTCCACGCCTTTTCCGAGCCGAGCGATGGCGTGGGCATCGTCCAGGATTTCGACCGAGCCGTCATCGCGACGGCGACCGGTCACCATGAGAATGGTGTTCGTGCCCAGGTCGATGGCCGACTTGATCATGTCGGAAGTCAACTTGACGACGTCGTCCAGCGCCCGGCGCTTATGCTGACGTGCGTTCGCTCTTCTTGATCAGCGCCGTCAGTTCAGACGGGGTCTCGCAGCGCAGGAAAGCCGCCCGCGTATCATTGGAGCGCATGAGACTGGCGATCTGCGCCAGCACGGGAATGTAGGTGCGGTAGTTCTGCTGTGGCGTCAGGAGCAGGAAGATGTAGCGCACTGGACCACCATCGAGGCCGTCGAAATCGACGCCGTCGGGGCATATTCCCAGGGCGCCGATGATACCGGGAAGGTCCGCAATGGGCGCGTGCGGGATAGCCGTCTCGTGACCAATAGCCGTGGAGGCTTTTTTCTCTCGAGCCAGTGCGGCATTTCGAATGGGTTGAATCTGCGATGGCGGGATCTGCTTTTCCTCCACCAGTATATCCACCATCTGATCGATGGCGTCCCACTTGTCGGAGGGACGAAGGTCGAGGCGAATTGTGTGTTCCCAGAAGATGTTGCTCAACCGGTAGCTCGCCGGCGCTCGTCGAGATCGGACCATCAGAACAGAACAAGGGCACCTGTAGGCGATCTCATCCGGAATCGAGCCGGCGAGGTGCTCGTCCTGACGCCAATCGTTGGAGGCACCCAGTACGAGGAGGTCGCCGTCCTCGGCGCGCTCAACAACGGAGGAGATGATGTCGGATGACGGCACGACGGTGATCGGCGCCTCGATATCGAGAAGCTTGAGTTGGAGGAGGGTGTCCTCGTACACCTGCCCGCAATAGCGCAGGAGAATCGGGTCTTCGGGCCGACAATTCCGATCTCTGGCGATGCGGACAACCTCCATATCGGCGTCCCATTCGTCTGCCAGGTCGCGGGCGACCTGAATACCCATGAGTGAATGGCTGCCCCCTCCAGTCGGCACGAGGACTCGGCCCGGCGGCTGGGGGGTCTTCTCTTTGAAAATGAGTGTATCCACGTCGAGGGACTTCGTCAGGGCTCTATTCTCCGAGGCCAGTACGGCATCTCTGTCCACATCCCCACGCCAGCCCATCACCATCGTGTCGCAGTCCCATTCGCGCACGGAACTCCGAATAGCATCGGTAACGCTCTCGCCCTCGACGAGATGTGGAACGGCTTTCACGCTCATACTGGTGGCGACGTGAGCGGCGCGCTCGAGTTGTCGCCCGGCAGATGCCGAGCGGTCCCCATCCCCGGTCGTGACGTGAGTGAGATGGAGCTCGCCGTTCGACGATGCGGCCAAGGTGCCGGCCAGACGGACGAGCGCGTCCTCCGTATCCGGGTTTTGAATAGCCACCAGGATGCGAGACGAGGACTTCGCCATACCGTTTGTAGAATTGGTCATTCAGATGGAGGTAATTTTCGTAAGATAACACCGAGACATGCTTTTTCAAAGCACCTTCGCCGACTGATGGTCGAGTATATCCCAGAGTTGCCCCATCCGCGGCAGCTGTGTACTATCGTACCGTTCATACCGAATAGTCGATGAGGGTTCGCCGATGCCCGTAGTTACAATGGCGCGACAGTTGGGGAGCAATGGCGATCGGATCGCCGAGCGCGTGACGGAGGTTCTCGGATACGAATACATCGACCGTCGCCTCGTTGAGGAGATCGCCAACATAACCGACGCCTCCGCCGATGACGTCGAGAAGTATGACGAGAAGGGCGAGGGGCGAGTCCGATATTTCCTCAAGCGGCTGCTCGTTCCGGAGATGAGCCCGGGAGGATTCCCGCTGTCGTCAGCAGCGTATTTCCCTGAGTTCGGGCTCGAGTTTCCCTACGTTATGGAGCGCGACAATCCAGAGGCGGCCACGTATCTCGATCGGGGCACGTATCAGCTGCTCATCACCACCCTCGTTCAGGAGTTCGGCGACGCCGGGAGAGTCGTCATCGTCGGGCGCGCGAGTCAAGTGATACTCGCCAACTATGCGAACGCCTTTCACGTAAAGGTAATCGCGCCGCTCGAAGACCGCTGCCGACGCGTCATCGAGTCGCAGGGCGCCGACGAGGAAACCGCCAGGGAGCTCGTTCAGCAACACGATCGCTGGCGCAAACTGTATCTGAAGAACTACCACGATGCCAACTGGGACGACCTGTTGTTGTATCACCTCACGATCAACACCGGCAAGATGGATGTAGAAGATGCAGTCGACCTGATCGTCAGATACGTGGCGCGAAAGACCTAGAGGTGTCGCCGCACTCTGCAGCCCTTAACGAAACCCAACTTGTTGATTATACATTTATTTACGCCTTTTTCGCATATAGTGATTCTCATTGGGCTCGGCAACGCTGGAAAGCGCTTGCCCCACTCTCATACCTGAACTATCTTCCAGAGGAGGCTGCATTCTCGAAAGCGACGTGACCAGTATTGAAGGAGTCCAGCGCCCCAGGGTTTTCTTGGACACATTAGAGGGTCCACATGGACCTGAAAGGAGTGTTCGAGATGACTAAGCAGAAGAAGGGTGTTCGGGTCGGCCGATTCTCCGCTCGTCGAAAGCAGGAGGCGGTGTTGCGCCTGCTGCGTGGGGAGGACCTGGAGGTCCTGTCCCGGGAGTTGGGTGTGATGGCAGCCACGCTGAGTGAGTGGCGCGAGCAGTTCCTGGGTGGGGGTGAGTCAGCTCTGCACAGCCGTACCCGTGATGAGCGGGATGAACAGATCGCCCGCCTGAAAGCGAAGGTGGGGGATCTGACGATGGACAACGAGTTGCTGGAGTCCAAGATCCATCGCCTGGAGGATGGACTCCCTTTGGCATCCCGGAGGTCGAAGCGATGAGCCAGACCCAGTCGCCCTCCAGGAAGCGGCCGTACAGGCTGCAGCGTGTGTGTCGGGTCTGGCAGTTTCCTCGCTCCACCGTCCACGAGCATCGGCGTCGGGCGGCTCTGCGTCCGGAGGAGCGTCTTGAGCGGAAGAAACGAGGTCCCCAAGGGCCGTGTACCGACGATGAGCTAGCTGAGAAGATTCGCGAGTTGCTGAAGGCGTCCCCCTTTCACGGGGAAGGCTACCGCAAGATGTGGGCCCAGCTGCGGGCGCAGGACATCCGCACCTCGAAGGAACGCGTACGCCGTGTGATGCGCGAGCACGGCCTGCAGGTGCCGCAACGCGCCGGCCAGCCAAGGGGCCCGCAAGCACACGACGGGACGATCACCACCGAGCGACCAGACCAGATGTGGGGAACCGACTTGACCACCACCGTGACCACCGGCGAAGGCACAGCTACGGTCTTCGTGGCTGTCGACCACTGCAGCTCGGAGTGCATCGGCATTCATGCAGCGCCACAGGCGACCGTTTCGAGGCCCTGGAGCCGATCCACCAGGGAGTCCGCGAACACTCCGGCGGCGGCGACAAGGGTATCGCCGGGGGGCTGCAGCTGCGCCACGATCATGGCTCTGCGTACATGTCCGACCACTTCCAGAAACAGATCGACTTCCTGGGCATCGAGTCGTCGCCCAGCTTCGTGCGTGCCCCGGAGGGCAATGGCTGCTCCGAGCGATTCATCCGCACCCTCAAGGAGAATCTCCTGTGGGTCCGATACTTTGCCACGGTCGAAGAGCTCCGTCTTGCCCTGCTCGAATTCAAGAGAGTCTACAACGAGAAGTGGCTCCTCGAGCGACACAACTATCAGACGCCAAACCAGGTGCGCCGGAGCTTCCAGCAGGAGTTGTCCAAGGCGGCCTGACCATCCGCCAAATCAGTGTCCAGAAACCCAGGGCTTTACAGGAGGCCAGATTCATGCGCCGCAATGCAACATTTCCCATGTTCTCAATCGCTCTGTTTTCGATTCTCACCCTTGCTGTCAGTGCCGATGCGGTGGTGAACATCCAGAGCATCGGCGCTGGTGCGCGCTCGGCGTCTCTGGGCAACGCCTTCGTGGCGGTGGCGGACAACGGCGATGCCGTGTTTGCCAATCCGGCGGGGCTGGGTCAGATCGAGCGCGGGCAGCTGTCATACACGAATGTGTCGATTCTGTTTTCGGGCATCGACGGCGACAATCTGGGTCAGCACGTGGCCAGCTACGCCCGTCCGCTGGGGTCGCGATTGGGTCTTGGTCTGGGCTACGAGCGCATCGGCTCGGATCTGATGAGCGAGAACGGGGCTTTTTTCGGCCTGTCGTATCGCCTGAACAAGAATTTGCACCTGGGGGTGACGGGGAAGTATGTGTTCTGGAGCGTGGGCGACATTCCCGACGACAACGGGAGGCCGGATCCGGTGGCCAACCAGAGCCAGGGCTCGATCGGCGCCGACGTGGGGATTTTGTGGAATACGCCGTTCCGCGATGCGAAGCTGGGGGTGCAGTACAAGAACGCGCTGGTGCCGAACGTGGCCTGCGGGGCCTCCTGCTCGCCGAATGCAGCGCTTGAACCGGACGACGGCGATCTGCCCAGGGATCTGAACGTGGGGGTGTCGTTCAGCGTGGCCGACGCCTCGATGCTGTCGGTGCAGTGGGCGATGCGCGATCTGTCCGGTGAGACGGACAAGCGGCTGGTGGTCGGAGGCGAGACGGTGCTGGTCGAGGGGCTGCTGCTGCGCGCCAGCGGCAGCAAGATCTTCGAAGACGACGCCAGCGGCGATCTGAACGCCGGGTTGGGCTACAGTTGGGGAGAGAAGATGCTGCTCGACTACGGGTATCACATCCCCCTCGATCTGACCGAGACGAACGGCACCCACCGATTCTCGTTGATCCGCACGTTCTAGACTGCTGTAGCACAGACAATAGACCGAAAAAGAGGGCTGCCCGCTTGGGCGGCCCTCTTTTCGTTATCCGCCCATCACAGGCGCAGCGCCATCCCTACGTTGAAAGGGCAACGGGCCACAGATGAACGTCCTCGTCACAGGCATTACCGGGCGCATCGGGGCGGAACTGGCGGCTGAGCTTGCGAGCAGCGGTCATTCAGTTCGTGGGCTGGTGTGGCCGCAGGATCCGGGAGTCGAGAAGCTCTCAGGTATGGACCTCGAGCTCATCAGAGGCGGCCTCACCGACAGAGATGATGTAACGCGGGCTGTGAATGGCGTTGAAGTGGTGTTTCATCTCGGTGCCGCGTTTCAGGCGGGGGGGCCGTTCAGCGAGCAGGACTTTTTCGACATCAATGTGGGTGGAACCTTCAATGTCCTGGAGGCAGCCCGCGCTCGAGGCACAGTACCCCACCTCATCTTCGCGAGCACGGATGCGCTCTACCACAAATATGTCCCAGGTGGAATGGAGGAGCCCATCACGGAGCGGGCACCTCGAGTCGCAACGGGACCGTATGCCATGTCGAAGGCGGTGGCCGAAGAGCTGTGTATGGGCTACTGGCACTCCTACTCGCTGCCGCTGACAATTCTACGGTTCGCGAGCGTGTTTGCGGCTGATGAGATCCTGCAGTTTCCGCAGTTTTATCTGAGTGAACTGTACGCGGGCAATCCCGCGCTCGAGCGCCTGTGGCAGGGGGAGGAGCGACTCGTCGCGCTCAAGGACGACCGAGGTAGGTTTTATAAGAAACACGTCTCAGACGTGCGCGACATCGTCCAGGGGTGCGTCCGTGCAATGGGAAGGGAGCGGGCCTTCGGTGAGGTCTTTCAACTCGCCGGGCCCAAGCCCTTCACCTGGGACGAAGCAGTCTATCGGCTGTCGGAGATCTTGCAGATACCGGTGATCGAGGCCGCACCGGGTGGAATCCCGACGTTCTACGAATTCGACTTGAGCAAGTCGAAGCGATATCTGGGTTTTCAGCCGCAGTACGACGTCGTGCAGATGATCGTCGACGCCCTCAGCTTCAGGAGGGAAAGCGAGAGTGCCGCCGAGTCTGGAGACTCGTCTAACGCCGAGTCTCTTGAGGTCCGGGCGTAGCCCAAACCTCCAAGGGGACGAATACCTCTAATGGAAAACAACCAATTTCGTCTCTGACATCTCCTCCACCGCGTACTTGGGGCCCCTCTTTACCCATACCGCTATCCTTGAGCCCCCCGTAGGGCATCATGTCCGCCCGCCATACCGTTCCCCAGTTGATGTGCAGGCTTCCGGAGTGCACCTCCCGGGCGAACTTCATCGCCGAGTCCACGCTCTGGGTGAAAATGGCGGCGCTCAAGCCGTAATTTGAGTCGTTTGCCATGGCGATAGCGGCGTCGATGTCGTCGAAGCGGGAGACGGCGACTGCCGGTCCGAAGAGCTCGTCGCAGGAAATCCGCATCTTTGGGTCAACGTCGGCGACGATGGTGGGCTCGTGCATGGTGCCCGCGCGCCCGCCTCCAGTGACGAGGGTCGCACCGCTCGAGACGGCTTCGCTTATCCATTCATTCACCCGCACGGCATCCGGCTCGCGAATCATTGGACCCATCTTGACTGACTCTTCGAGCGGATTGCCAGTGGATAGCGCTTCCACCTTCGGCTTGAGGGCGTCGATGAAGTCGCCGTAGACACGGTCGTTGACGAGCACACGCTGTGATGAGATGCAAACCTGACCGGCATTGGCGAATCCAGTCATGGCCGTGGCGTCGGCGACCTTCTCCATCTCGGCGTCCGACATGATGATGAGCGGAGCGTTGGAGCCGAGCTCCATCGTCACTTTCTTGAGACCTCCGTTCTTGCATATGTGTTCTCCAACGTCGCGGCTGCCGGTAAAGGAGATTTTCCGCACTCGGGGATCAGCGCTCAGCGCGTCCCCGACAACCGCGCCCGAACCCGTTATGCACTGGATCGCCTCTGGTGGAACGCCTGCTTCGAGCATGATCTCCGTCAGCTTCAACGCCGATAGGGGCGTGTCCGTGGCGGGCTTGACGATCACTGAGTTTCCAGCCGCGAGGGCGGGGCCCACCTTGTGGCACACGAGATTGAGCGGAAAGTTGAACGGAGTGATAGCCAGAACGACGCCGCAGGGAACGCGAATCGTGAGGCCGAACTTCCCGGCTCCGTTCGAGGCCCCGTCGAGTCCCAGGGTCTCTCCGGTGAGACGCTTGGCTTCCTCCGCCGACAGCGTGATTGTCTCGACGGCTCTGGCGGCCTCCCCGCGACCTTCCGAGATGATCTTGCCTTCCTCGAGAGTGATGGTGCGGCCCAGATCCTCGAGCCGTTCCGTCATCAGCTCGGCTGCCTTGTGGAGAATCTGATACCGCTCATATCCGGGTATGGCAGCCATGATCTTGGCTCCGCGCACGGCTGTCGCAAGGGTTCGCTCAACATCGTCTGAGTCGGCTCGCGGAATCGTGTCGACGACGGAGCCGTCGAACGGATTGTGGACCTCAATCTTGTCTTCCTTGTCCACCCATCCTCCACATATGTGCATCTTCATGATGAAATCCTCGGGTTTGTTGTCATGATGGCGGTTGCCCTCAGGCGGAATAAATCACGGAACACGGTCACGAGTGTCAAGAATGGTGAGGGGTCCTATGGGTCGCGGGCGCAGCGGATTCCCACAGAGGCCGTGCTGTGATGGGGGCGCCCGTATTCCCGTGAAGCGATGCGAATATGGTAGCGGCTAGACTTGTATGAACCACCCTTCCGGACCTTGTAGCTGCCCTCCGCGGGGCCAGTCGGATCGCGTGCACCATCGGATTGGCTGTAGTAGTCCTCGGCAAACCAATCCGCAACCCACTCCTGAGCATTCCCGGCCATATCCATAATCCCGAAGTAGCTGACCCCGTCGGGGAACGAACCCACTGGAGCGGTCACCGAGATCCCGTCCATATCGTGTCCGTCATCAGGGCTGTAGTTTACCGGCCAGACGACGTCGGCATCCGGCTCGATGTTGCCCCATGGGTATTTCCGGTAGTGGTCGTCACCACCGCGCGCGGCGTACTCCCATTCCGCTTCGGTGGGCAGGCGCTTGCCAGCCCATCGGCAGTAGGCGTAGGCGGCAAACCAGGTGGCCGAAATCACAGGCTGCTCGTCTTCCCTTATCAGTGCCGGGGTGACGTGCTTGGCCTCGAATCCCAGTCCATCTGGGTGTTCTGGATGCAGCAAAGTGCTGTCCCGAGTGGCATTGAACGCCGTGAAGAAATCGACGTACTGGGCGTTCGTAACCTCGAATCTGTCGACGTAGAAAGGACTGATGTGCACACGGTGGAGCGGCTTCTCCGATAGGAAGAAAGACAGATTCGGGTCCGGATGCGCTTCCAGATCGCTCTCGGCAGATCCCATGAGGAATTCACCGCCTGGGACGTAGACCATGACAGATCCGTCGGCGCTGGTGATTTGAGATTCGGGCTCGGCGCAGGAGCCGAAGACGAGCCCGATCGAAGCTGAAGCGGCTCTAAAGATTCTCCCGCTGAACATCCGTTCGACCTCCTTCTACACGGTGATGGGGTCTGCACCGCGGACGTGCTGGTGCGTTTCCCGATGGATTGGCGATATAGAAAATGACATGCCGCCAGCAGTTCCGCAAAACGAGGTTGGCGACACTCTCCCGATAGGCGCAACTCGCTGCGCGACACCGCCTATCGCCGCGACTACGACCAGCCCAGCCGACGCTCGTATTTCACGGTCTGGCCTTGCTGATCTGTGAGGGCTCGCGCCGGATGTGATTGCTGGGTAGCGAGACTGACGACGATCATGGCCAGGGCGCCGACCGGAACGGCCAGGAGATCGCCCGGGAGACTGGGAGCGAAGCGCGACAGAGCCAGCCAGGCGCACAGTCCGGTGCCCACTGCGCTCAGCGCGCCAGGAGCATTGGCTCGACGCCACCAGATTCCAGCTGTGAGAGGCACGAAGAGGGTGGCTAGCAGGACGGACCAGGAGTCGACCATGAGCTCGTAGACCGTCTGCCGGTAGAGAGCCAGGATGACGGAGGCGAACGCGAAAACGACCAACGCCCAGCGAGATGCCGCCAGGGAGGTCGCCTCGCTGGCGCGGGGTTTGAGTTGGCGGAGAAGGTCCCAGCCGACGACGCTTGCCGGGGCCAACAGGGCGCTGTCGGCACTGCTGAGCAGAGCCGATACGAGGGCTCCTGTAAACAGGATGAGGGCCGCCGTCGGGAGATACTTCGAGGCCAGTTCCATCATCACCATGTCGGGGTTTTCCAGGCCCGGCAGTACGACGGCTCCGGCCATTCCGAGCAATACGGGAAGCATGCCGATCGTCAGGTAGATCCAGCCGGCCACGTAGGCGCTTCGATAGGCGACCCGTTCGTCGCGGCTGGACAGCGAGCGCTGGATGAGATCTTGGCCGGCCAGATTGCCCAGGCCGATGACGAGCCAATCCCTGGCATAGCTCAGCCACGCTGCTGAACTACCGTCTTTCGGAAAGAGATCGAACTTTTCGTCGGGGATGCGGCTGGAAATCTCCTGCCAACCGCCCATGTCCGAAAGCAGAAGCGGCGTGATGATCACCATGCCGGCAATGAGGATCAACAGTTGCACGAAGTCCGTGAGGGTGACGGCCCACATTCCACCAGCGAAGGTGTACACGACGACGATGGCGGCGCCAATGCAGATACTGACGGTGGGATCCAGTCCTGTGAGCGATTGCAGGATTCGGCCGAAGGCGACGAGCAGCGACGCCACCCAGCCGACGTACGCCGTGAACAGTGCAGAGGCTGGCCAGCACACCGGCGCGATCGTCATACCGGTTCGTGAAGAACGAGGCGATCGTCATCAGCCCCATGCGTCGCATGATCCGCACGTAAAACGCACCGGCCAGGAAGAGGCAGAGGGCGGCGCCGAACGGATCGGCGATAACGGCCAGGAATCCACCGCCGTAGGCGGCGCCGGCGGCCCCGATACAGAGGCCGCCGCCAAACCAGGTCGCCGCCAGGGTGGCAGAGCACAGAAGCAGCGACAGCCGCTTGCCGGCGAGGATAAAATCTGAGGAGCTGCCTACTTTGCGGCTCGCATAAGAGTCCGATGGCGAGCATGGCGAGCAGGTATAATCGCCAGCCCGTACAGAGCTGGAGCGTTGGCTGTCATGATTCGCTATTTTCCTGGCCCAACATCGCGAGGTTCCATCGCCGGGCGTCCCCGACAGAGAGGAAGCTGGAGATATGTTAACGAAAATCGCCGGAGGCGTCCTGCTTGTGGTGGGGGGCGTGCTGGCTCTCAAATTGTTGCTGGGGTTCGTATGGGGCACTGCTTTCAGTGCTATTGGTGGCAGCAGCCATTTACGTAGGGGTGGCGCCTGATGACGAAGTAGCGCATCGCCGCGAGAGGGAAGGACCGCAAGATGGACCGGATGTTCAGGATCGAGACCACCCTGTCTGCCGACCTTGCTGAACTCTACGAGGGCCTTATGGAGGAGTTCGACGAAAAGAGCGACATAGGTCTGGCGGAGATGAACCGAACGCTGCTGCAGACCGGAATGATCCAGCATCTAACCATGATGCATGGCCTGGGTCTCGTGGACGAAGAGAAGGGAGAGCGATTTCTGGCGATCATCGACAAACTGGCCAAAGAGACGATCATGTGGGAGCTCGTCGTGATCGCGAGGAGATTCTGGCAGGACAGCGCTAGTAGCGCCGGCGCTATCGATTTGAAAGCGTGATAAGACGGTGGCTCCGGCGCCGCCGTGTCAATTCAGGCTACGATTCTTAACATCTTGTAATAACGTGAGTTGTGCGACAAAGTCCGCGGGTTGACAGGCCTGGGCACGGGGTGTATATATCCAATGCGGGCCGGTAGGCCGGGGGGTGCTCTGTGGGGCTGTATAACGGAACCGTGCTGGACCACTTACGAGAATCCAAGAAACGTCGGAGTGCTCGAAGGGGCAAACGCCGTCGGAATGGCGGAGAACTCGGCGTGCGGTGATGTGCTCCATCTCTACCTTGCGCATCGAAGACGGTACGGCCGTCAATGCCTCCTTCAAGACCTTCGGTTGCGCCGCCGCCATCGCCGCCGGCTCCATGTTGACGGAGATGGTAACCGGCTCGACTCTGGATGAGATCGGAGGAATCCAGAAGGAGGACGTGGTACGGGCTCTCGGAGGCCTTCCCCCAATGAAAGTCCACTGCTCCGTCCTCGCGGAAGATGCGATCAGCGCCGCGCTGGAAGACTATCGGAGCCACCAGGCCCGCGTCGGGTAGGCAGGAATTGCTTCGACTGCCGGAATTTCCGCGCCCGCTGGTTCGTGATGGACCTTGAACATCTTCGATCGCCCCTGGCGAGTTATTCCATAACACAATACCTCATTTTGCCGAAAGGATAGAAGAATGGCGTACTCTCTGCCCGATCTCCCGTACGCGCACAACGCGCTCGAACCTCACATCGATGCAACGACGATGGAGATCCATCACGGCAAGCATCACAACACATACATCACGAACGTCAACACAGCGCTGGAAAGTCATGCCGATCTGGCCTCGAAGAGTGTGGAGGAGCTCATCTCCGATCTCAACGCAGTGCCGGCTGACATCAGAGCTGCGGTGCGCAACAATGGCGGTGGGCATGCCAATCACTCGCTCTTCTGGACAGGGATGGGGCCCGGGTGGAGGCGGTCCGGCAGGTGATCTGGCCGCCGCCATCGACAGCGATCTTGGGTGGTTTCGACGCTTTCAAGGAGAGTTTTTCTGCCACCGGCGTCACCAGATTTGGCAGCGGTTGGGCCTGGCTGGTCGCCAAGGGGGGCAAACTCGTCGTGGGAAGCACGCCGAACCAGGACAGTCCTCTCATGGGAGCCGGCGTCGCCGGCGACGAAATCGGCGGAGGCACTCCCATCCTCGGCATGGATGTGTGGGAGCACGCCTATTACCTGAACTACCAGAACCGGAGACCAGATTACATCGCCGCCTTTTTCAACGTCATCAATTGGGACGAAGTAGCGTCGCGCTACAGCGCGGCGAAATAAGCTTCGGACCAAGCTGAAATCTCGGTTAGATCTGGCATGAAGACGGCGTTTCCATCTGCGCATGATTCGGCGCCAGCCGATATCTTGCAGACGAGAGATCTGCAAACGTTAGAGCACCGGGAGCTGCGCGCAGACGAATTCTGGCGCGCGCTTCCGGCATATGCCGGGCTGGACTCGGCTGCATTCCACGACCACCGCTTCCAGAGCCGCAACTGCGTGACGACTACGGCCAAATTGCGCGAGGTGGTGGGCGCTCTGGTGCACTCCGATTTCTATGACGACGTGGAGCGCGGGATCCGGCACTCTACGATGAGTCTGCGCATATCTCCCTACATACTCAGCCTCATCGACTGGAGTCAGCCATACGAGGATCCGCTGCGGATTCAGTTCCTGCCACTCTACTCGCGCTTCCAGCCGGATCACCCCAAGCTCGCGTTGGACGGTCTCAACGAGCAGGTGGACTCGCCTGTCCCGGGGCTGATCCACCGATACGTCGATCGCGCCCTGTTTCTCGCCCTGGACACCTGTCCGGTGTACTGTCGCTTCTGCACCCGCTCCTACTCGATCGGGCTTGACACGGACCAGGTGGACAAGGTCCAATTTCGGGGTCAATGCCGATCGCTGGTCGGGGGCGTTCGCCTACATCGCGAGCCGCCCCGAGCTCGAGGATATCGTCATAAGCGGCGGGGACATGTACAACCTCAGACCCGAACACATCGAACAGATCGGCATGACCTTGCTGGAGATGGACAACATCCGTCGCATCAGGTACGCCACCAAAGGCCCCGCGGTCATGCCGCAGAAGCTGGTTGGAGACGATGCCTGGGTAGAGGCGCTCGCCAGAGTGGTGGAACGGGGGCGGCGGCTCCACAAAGAAGTCGCCCTGCACACACACTTCAACCACCCACGCGAGATCACGGAGATCACCCGCGCCGGGATGAACAGACTGACCGAGCGCGGCATCACGACGCGAAACCAGGCGGTTCTGCAGAGGGGCGTGAATGATTCCGCGGAGACGATGCAGCTTTTGGTAAAGAGTCTGTGCTACATCAACGCTCATCCGTACTACGTGTTCGTCCACGACATGGTGCGCGGGGTCGAAGAGCTGAGGACGACCCTGCAAACGGCGATCGACTTGGAGAAGCGAGTCCGCGGGGTAACAGCGGGGTTCAACACGCCCGCCTTCGTCGTGGACACCATGGGCGGCGGCGGCAAGCGTCACGTTCTCGCCTACGAACACTACGATCGACATGCGGGAATCGCCGTGTTCACCAGTCCGGCGGTGCGGCCTGGGAAATTTTTCCTTTCTTTCGACCCATTGCACCAGCTGTCGGATACGGCCAGGGAAGATTGGAGCGATCCCGCCAGACGGGAGCAGATGGTCGAGGCAGCACTCGAAGGGGCGAAGGCCTCAGGCGCCGGGGTCGATTGAGCCGGGAGCGGGTGTTGGCTCATAAGGGTATATTTGAAGAGCCGGAATCGATGGGGACAAGCGACCCCGTCGATCCAATTGAAATGACTGCTTTAGACATCCATATCGAGGCAACGAAAGCCAATGTTCGAGTTCACACTGTCTGGCACCCAGAGCATACCTGTCTGGCCCGCAGTGCTGTACGGGCTGGGCTCTCTGATTCTCGGGGCAGGGGTGGGTTTTCTCGTCAGCCATTTGTTGAAAAGGAGCACGGTCGCCCGCGTCGAGGAAGAGGCGGACGAACGGGCCTTGAAACGCCTGGCCGAGGAAGAGCGCACTCAGCGGCTTGCCTTTCTCGAAGAAAAGGACACGTGGTACAAGCTTAAGAAGGAGCAGGAGGATGGTCTCGAGAGGCAGATAGACGAGCTCAACAGCCGTGAGAAGGAGTTGGCTGGACGAGATCGGGAGGTGAGGAATCGCCGAGACGAACTCCGCAAGGAACTCAGTCGGCTCAAGAATCAGGAGCGCCGCCTGTCGACGCGAGAGCGAACGCTGAGCAGTTCGGAGGAGGAGCTCGCCAGTTCAAGAGAGATCTACAGGGAACGGCTCGAGCTGGTGGCCAGTCTGACCGCGGAGGAGGCGAAGGAGCAGATGCTCGAGAGCCTGTCCGGGGAGGTGAAGGCCCGAACTGCCGCCATTATTCGAGCCGAGCGCATCAGGGCGAAGGAAGAGGCCGATCGAGAAGCGAGAAAGATCATCGCCCAGGCGATCCAGCGTTGCGCCGTCGAGGAAGCAGAGCACACGTCCACTTCTACTGTAGCCCTTCCCAACGAGGGTCTGAAAAGTCGCATCATCGGCAAGGAGGGCCGCAACGTGAGGGCCTTCGAGACGGCCACCGGCGTCAAGGTCGTGGTCGATGACACGCCCGACACCGTTCTGCTTTCCTCCTTCGATCCCATAAAGCGTGAGACGGCCGCTATCGCCATGGAGCGGCTCATCAAGGACGGCGGATTTACACCCGGCCGCATCGAGGACGTCGTGGCCGATTCCAAGAAAACTCTCGAAAACGACATGGTCGATGCCGGCAAAAAGGCTTTGACGGAGATTGGGGCGAGGGACTGTCACCCCGACCTGCCGCAATCTCTGGGCAGGCTCAAATACCGCAGCAGTTACGGGCAGAACCAGCTGCAGCACTGCCTCGAGGTGGCTCAGCTCAGTGGCTTGCTCGCCGGAGAAATTGGGCTCGACGCTCGCCTAGCGAGACGGGCGGGTCTGCTGCACGACATCGGCAAGACGGTAAGCCGGGAGATGGAGGGGACGCACATCGACCTGGGTGTCGAGCTCGCGGATCGCTTCGGTGAGCACCCGGTGGTGAAGGAGGTGATCGCCGAGCACCACGAGGACAACGAAAGGCTGGACCCGATCTGCTTCGTCGTGAAGGCGGCAGACTCGATTTCCTCCATACGCCCCGGCGGGCGCCGCGAGGACCCGGAGGGCTACGCCCGGCGAATGATGAAGCTTGAGGAAATCGCCACTTCGTTCGATGGCGTCAAAGATGTCTACGCGATCAATGCGGGCAGGGAACTTCGAGTCATGGTTATGGGTGACCAGATCAGCGACGACGACGCAGAGATACTCTCCTTCGACATCGCCGAGCGGGTCAAGAACGAAGTGACCTTCGCGGGGGAGGTGAAGGTGATGGTCGTGCGGGAGACGCGATCGGTTCGCCAAACGGGAAGGCCTCGAAACCGGCGCGGCAACAATCGGCAGGGACGTCGAAACGGGCGGCGCTCCCGAAACGGTGGCGTGCGCAGATAGTGGCGCAACACTCCTTCAAGAATCCTCGCGGATCAAGCTGGGCCGATCGAGCCTACATCACCGCTGTCTGCGCCCCGCTTTTCACCGCTTTCGGAAATCTCTTCCGGCGCTCGCAGACTGTCGGTTACCCCGAAAAATCCGGGGCTCAGCTCGGCAGGTACCGCGGCATGCCCCGCCTGACTGCAGATGATGAGGGGCGCGTAAGGTGCGTCGCCTGTTTTCTGTGCGAAACCGTATGTCCGGCGGAGTGCATACGGATTGAAGCTGCTGAGAGCCCGGAGGAGATGGTGACGGATGCGCGGGATCACGACGCAGGGCGGCAGCGCCGGCGCCATCGCGAGCGAGAAAAATCGCGCTGGCCCGCACAGTTCGAGCTCGACATGGGGCGGTGTGTCCTCTGTGGCCTGTGCGCCGAGGCCTGTCCAGAGGAGGCGATCGTGATGAGCCAGCGTCGTCATCTTGTCGCCGAAAACCGAGGGGAGCTCGTTTTTGACAGAGAGAGCCTGCTTTCATCCGATACCTAGTCGCTGAACATACGTACGGGCGACTAGCGCCCACTCGACGATATGGCGCCAATGGGGATGACTCTCCACCGGCGCCATACGTTTACCCCACAGCTGCCATGGTTCCGCCAGGCGCGCATCTGTCTCTGCCCACGAGGTCGTGTCAGTCCCAGACCAGCTGAAGCGGATCACACCTAGGTGTGGGAGCTGCCGACTTCCTTCAAACCGGACATGCGTGTTCCCGCGCGCATCATCGGCACGAGAAGCTGATCGGTGAAATGGATGAGGGGGTTTTCGATCAGATCTCGAAGATGTCGCCATCGCCGATGTCGCCTTCCGGGCGTGGGGGACGTCTCCGGAGGAAGTGTTCGAGCAGGGTGCGGTGGCTACGCTGCGTGTGATGGTGGCCGACCTGGACACCATCACATCGCGGGTCTGCAGGAATGTTGAGTTGGCTGAAGATCGCCTCGAGATGCTGCTCTTCGATTTCCTTTAGGAGATCATCTTCTTCAAGGACGCGGAGGGTTTGCTGCTGATTCCGAAAGAAGTGAGTATTAGTGGCGCCTACCAACCCGAGTCGGCTCTGGTAGGTGAGGCCCTGGATCCCAGCCATCACGAACTGCTGGTCGATGTCAAGGCGGTAACCATGCACCGGTTCCGCCTGAGCCGTGACGCGAAAGGCGTGTCACAAGGTTGGGAAATGGAAGCCGTTCTCGATATTTAGACTGAGAGTAGCGATGCCCCAGAGGAATATCGTCATCCTCGGGTGCACAGGTTCGATCGGTGATTCGACGTTCAAGGCTCTGGAGAGCCTAGACGATCAATACCGCGTCGTTGGCTTGAGCGCCGGGAGCCAGACGGACAAGCTCGTCGAAAGAGCCCGCGCGTGGCACCCGGCCGCCGTGTGCGTGGCTCAGGAGGAGCGCTCTGACGACGTTGCGCGACAACTACCGGGGGTGGAGGTGCTCTGTGGAGAGGCCGGACTCATCGAGCTGGCGTGCCGGAAGGGTGTCGACGTCGTCCTCAACGGCCTCGTCGGGGCCGTCGGTCTACGGCCCACGCTGGCAGCGGCAGAAGCGGGACGCGTCGTGGCGATGGCAAACAAGGAGCCCCTCGTCATGGCGGGGGGGCTCATCCTCGAGGCAGCTCGCTGCAACGGCGGTGAGATCCTTCCCCTGGACAGCGAGCCGAGCGCCTTGTGGCAGTGCCTTCGAGGCGAGACGGATGTGCGCCGTCTCATTTTGACGGCGTCAGGCGGGGCCTTCAGGGGCCGGTCTGTCGATCAAATGCGGGCGGTCACGCCCGCACAGGCGCTCGACCACCCGACCTGGAGAATGGGAGCGAAGATCACGATCGATTGTGCCACCCTGATGAACAAGGGTTTCGAGGTTATCGAGGCGAGCTGGCTGTTCGATGTCCCAGTCGACCAGATCGAGGTCGTCGTACACCGGGAATCTGTCGTACACTCTATGGTGGAATTCGTCGACGGAACGATTATGGCGCACTTGGGAAAAACGGACATGCTGCTGCCGATTCAGTACGCGCTGACACACCCGCACCGGGCCCCAGCGCCGCTCGACCCGCTCGACCTCGTGGCGCTGGAGGCCCTTCACTTCGAGGAGCCCGATTGGGAAAGCTTCCCCTGTCTGGAGCTGTGCTACGAGGCTGGGAGAAGGGGAGGAACCACGCCCGCCTGCCTGAGCGCGGCCAACGAGGTGGCGGTAAAGGCTTTCCTGAGCGGCCAGGTTGACTTTCTGGACATCTACCAAATCGCCAAGCACGCGCTCGAGGCGCATGAGACGCAGCCCGCGGCTTCGGTCGAAGAGGTGATGGAGGCCGACCGATGCGGCCGGGAGCTCGCTCTCGGGAGCCTCGGCGCTCCCGTACACTGAAAGTCGATGCCGAAAAGATTCGGTCGGCGGGTCGCGCAACAGCAGGGGGAGACTGACATGGCTGAACAGGTCGTCGGAGATGGTTCGCAGCGAAGCCTTGCGGCAATCGCCGCCTGCCAGAAAGTACTGCGGTCCATGACGGCAATCATTCTCGTCGCGTTCGTGCTCATCATTGTCCTCACCACGGCTTCGACGTCTCCTGTCGTACAGGTCACGGCCAAGGCTCTCTACTACCTGATCCTAGCGGCCGCGCTGACGTCGCTGATGGCCTGGATCGCGCGAGTGCGACTCCAGAAAAAGACAGGTGAGCATGTCAATGTAGTTGCCGAAATAATGAAAAAGGTGTGATTGGGAATGGAAAGGATCACCGCACACGGGATGTTTCACGCAGCCCACCGTCAACTCGGATATGAGGGCAAATGCGCCTTCGTGCACGGGCACTCGTGGCGCGGCACTTTCGTCGTCAGCGCCGAGCGCTTCCCGCGTATGGAGGCGCTCGATATGTCCGTCGATTTCGGTGCGTTGAAGGACATCTTCAAGTTTCTCGATCACAAGATGATGGTCTCCGAGCAGGACGACGTTTTTCTCAGATCGGATCTCTTCGAGCCCGAGGGAGTGGTGGTCCTTCCCGGCGGGAATCCGAGCGTCGAGAACGTAGCGCTCTACTGCATGAACGAGTCGGTGGAGGTGCTTTCGAAGCTGTTCCCGGGACGCGGAATCGAGTATCAAATCGAACTCACGATCAGGGAAACGGACAACAATCTCTTCACGCTCACCAGAGCGGTGACGATATAGGCTCAGGCTCGATGGCAAAGGAAGGTTTGCTGACGTCGGGCGAAGTCGCCAAGTACCTGCGGTGCTCTGTCTCCACGGTGCGGCGGCTCGTCATGCGCGGTCAGATCCCCCATTTTCGCGTCGGCAAGCTGGTGCGCTTTCGACGCGGCGATGTCGACGCCTGGCTCAACAGGTATCGCGAGGGGGAGCCACTACCCGACACCGCAAGATTAACCGCCACGCATCCCGATCAGCTTACACTCTTCGGCGGCGAAGCGGGACAGGCACTGTAGCTGATCCGAATGAGAATGTGGACAAAATATGGAGTAGCGCCTCTTGTCGTGTGGTTGGCAATCGGCGCCTGCGATGGATTGAGGCGAGACAACCCCGCTGATCCCAACGTTCGGGACGAGGCGGAAGAGGGCATCGAGCTGGTGGCTGCGTTGCCTCTGGACGCCGACATCGCAGGGGTTGGAAGTCAGCTGTTGCTGGACATCACGTTTACCGTGACCGCCGACGACATGAATGAGCCGATCACCGGCACCATGAACCTGGTGGCCGATCGGGCGATGGCGAGAGTGCGGGATGTTCCCGTCGGAGCCGATCGCATCTTCCGGGTCGATGCTTTCGACGTGAACAAAATCCGCACGTTCTCGGTGGCGGACACGCTTGAGGTTGGAGCCGGATTTCCAGAGATCGTCCTGCTCACACTCCGGCGCCTCACCGGCAGCCTCGATTTGACCTCCGACCTGCCTCCCGAAGTGCTCGAGCTCGATGTCGTCATCGTCGCCGATGCCGACTCCATCGCGACGACCATTGAGATCGACGGCCCGGTAAAAGTGAGGTTTGGCGGCATCCCGACCGGAACGGGCATCCGCGTTTTCCTCAGCGGCCGAGACGCAACTGATCAGGTCGTCGTCGAACAGACTCTGCGGGCGGACATACGAGCGGACCTCGTCGCCCACGTCAGTTTGCCGGCCGAGATCGGGGCGCTACAGATCACGGCGAACTTTCCCGGGTATGTTCCGATAGCCGCTATCGATCGCTTCAGCGACAGCGCTGGCCGCTTCTTCAAGCGCTCTGTCGAATCACGTCTGCCGGGGCCGGATGAGCCCATCGACTTCGATGAAGACTTTCTACACAGGGCGATAGGCCCCAACGGAGAAGTGATCGAGTTCTACCACTTCGACGTCAGACCGACCGCGCCGGCAGCTGTCTATCAGCTTGTGGACACGCGGGGTGACGCGATCGCCGCGCAGCTGTTGATATTCGATGACGTGCCCGGTGAGTCCGGTTACAACGACCTGCGCCAGGTGAACGAGGTTGTCGTCACGGACAGGGATTTCCGGCCGAATTCAGCAACATCCTTGCAGGATATCGAAGCGGCCGGCTACGGGATCGAGCCGGTCGACAAGATCATGCACTGCGTGATGGTCCCCGACGGCTCGGTCGCTTTAAAACGGTTTGACAAAGGCGAGCCGAGGGAGCTCCAGAATGGCTGGTACCGGGACCAGGTCGTCAAGTTTCTCTTGTTCGAGAACCCGAAGAGCACCGCCATAGAGTTCTCTCTCGGCGAGGTGTCGACCCCCCAGATGTACGCCTTTTTCGACAACGATGAGGATGCCACGGAGGGCTTTGCCCTCGATGGAGACGGCTCGACCCACAACGTGTTCACTTCGTTGCCGGGACAGGAGGGGTATTCACCACTGTGGGCACTCAGGTTGTTCAAA
>CBDBIJ010000146.1:0-24733 GCA_965205655.1 Candidatus Latescibacterota bacterium | reverse complement strand
AGATGCCTCCCTGAACTCCCGGGGCGACGCCGGCGTCGGCATAACCCTCGTCCCAATCGAGCGTGAGGCTCGCACGATTGACGTTCAGCTTGAGGATACCGGCAACCGTGCCCAGCTCCTCATTGTCGTCACTGCGGCTGGTCCAGTGGATGTCCGAGTTCTCATCGTCGAGCTGATTGCCGGAATAGTTCCGAGGCTCGTCGGGACCGAAGGCCGTGATCTGATAGGTCTCGTAAGCCGTCGGGTTCTCGACGAAGTCGTTTGTCATGTCGCCCCAGTAGACCTGGTCTGGCGGTGTTTCTTTGAACGGCGCCCACACTTCGCCCAGGCGATAATCGATCGAGCTGGCACCCCACGCCCAGGACTGACCCGGGCCGACCAGGACGTGGTCGTCGAGGTCATTGAGGGCCATCACATCGTAGATGTAGTTGCCCGCAGGGGCCGCAGTGCCGTCTGCCCTGTTGCCATCCCAGGTGATCGTCGAGCTGCCAGCTTCGAGGATCACCATGGCTGTCGTGGCCACGTGCTTGGGCCCAGCCTGCCTTCGATCGATGGCACCGTTTCGACCGCCAATGCCAGCTGGAGCATTCGCTTCGTAGATGATGACCCAGACGCGGCCGCGCTGATCGAGCTCGATGGGAATGTCAACCGAGCCGCCGCTCCAGGACACGAAGCCGATGGTGACGTCCATCGGGTCGATGTTCGCAGCGCCGGAACGCGTCGGCAGGGTCCAGCAGGCGCTCGTCTCTACGCAGGACTCGCCATTGGGTCCGCCGGCCGCGCGGAACGCGGTGGTCGCATTCGGGGGCGTGGTTCCGGCTTCACCACTGGCTAAGGTCCAGTTTGGACCCGCATTGTACGGCGCACCAAATACCCCGCCTGCGAAAGGCAGCGCCAGCGCTGCACCCAGCAGGAAAAAGCGCAATCGTTTCATCCCTAAGTCCTCCTATTCGGTAAGGGAGTATGGCGATCTCTCGCCTCGCTGCGAGCCTCAATCGCCTGGTTTAATGATAGAAATCGCACCGAGATTTAAACAAAGTACGAAATGAAAACCCGAAATGCAACCAAAATTTTTGGTCTCGTATCCCGTTGACGGAGCCGGTGTAAACGCATCTATTTACCGTAACCGATGATCTACGCGTATCTCATCTTCGTGCTCGTGGGTTGGCTTGAATGCGCCGAGGCCCAGACCCGGGCGGCCGCGGCGATCGAGGCCCTGCGCGCTGCCCTGGAAAGGGACCCCGCGAGCGTGTCGACGCGCGTCGATTTGGGTGTGGCGCTGATCCGGGAAGGCGACCTTGCCGGCGCCGTCCGTCAGCTTCGCCAGGCCATCCGCCTGGACCCGCGGAACTCCCGCGCTCACAACTACTTAGGGAATGCGCTCTACTATCAGCGAGACCTAGCCGGTTCACTGCGCCATCACCGCGAGGCCGTACGTCTCGATCCGACCCATGCACAGGCCTACAGCGATCTGGGCGCCGTACTCTTCGGACTGGGCGACCTGGACGGGTGCATACAGGCGTATCGCCGAGGTATGCATATGGACAGCACGAACGTCCTCGCACACTACAACCTGGGGCTAGCCCTGGAAAAGAAAGGCGAGGTGGAGGATGCGATCCTCCATTTCCGTCGGGCTGTAAGCGGCGATTCCACCTATGTGAGTCCCAGACACCACCTGGCCGGCCTCCTGGCTCTACGAGGAGATCTGGACGGCGCCTTGCAGCAGTACGATACTCTCATCCGCCTCGATCCGACGAACGCCGATGTGCGCAGCGATTTCGGGCTCGCGCAGTTTCACAAGCGGAACTTCGAAGGGGCGGTCGAATCCTACCGCGAGGCGATCCGGCTCGAGCCCGGCCACGGGAGGGCGCATCTCAACCTCGGGATGACTCTCGTCGAGCAGGGCGATCGCGACGGTGCGATCGCGGCGTTTCGCCTGGCCCGGCAGCTCGATCCACAACACAGAGTGATTCCCTACCAGCTGGGTCTGGCTCTCAAGGAGCAGGGGAATGCGGAGGGGGCGATACAGGCATTCGGCCAGGCGATCCGTCTCGATCGCGGCTACGCGCGGGCCTACAACAGCCTGGGGGCCACCCTTCACGAGCGGGGCGACCTCTCGGGGGCAGCCATGGCCTACAGCCAGGCTATCCGGGCGAAACCACAGTTTGCCAGCCCCCGCCAGGGACTGGCTACCCTCCTGAGCGAGCAGGGCGACCGGGAAGGTGCCTTGCACCAGTACAGAGAAATCCTGCGCATCGGCGACGATTACTACCTGCAGGAACTGGCCAAACAGATGATCAGGGCCATGGGAGAGGACCCCGAGGCGGACGCAAAACCTCCCACGGTCGCGAAACAGCCCGCGGGCGCGAAGCCGCGCGAACCCTCCGAGCCCTGACCTATAAGATCGCTCTATGGTTCGGCAGAGGTGATGCCGTCGCCCTCCCGCACGGTCACTGCCCGGTTTCCCTCGACATCGGCGATCGTCTCGGTATGTCCGGAGGGCCAACGGATCTGCAGGGTGTCCACCACCGTCTCGGCTCCGAGGCCGAAGAATACGCATAAGCTGTTGTGGGACAAGTAGCTCGAGCCGGCCCGCACCTCTCGCATCTGCGCGCTCCCGCCGGTCACGACCCGGACCCTGGCGCCGACGCCGTCCCGGTTGCTGCGGATGCCTCTGGTGCGGACCGTGAGCCAGTGATTGTCATTGACCGAGTCGTTCCGCAAGAGGTTCGGGAGGTCGTTCTTGTTGACCACGAACAGGTCCTCGTCTCCGTCGTTGTCGTAGTCGCCGACGGCTGTGCCTCGACTGGAGCGCGCCGTGCGCATGGCCTCGCCGGAGGTCGCTGACACGTCGACGAAGGTATCGCCGTCGTTGCGGAATAACTGGTTTCTCTGGCCGTACTTGAACTGAGGGTAGTGTTTTTCGAAAGCGGCGGTGATGTGGCCGTTGGCCATGAACAGATCGCTGTCGCCGTCGCGATCGTAGTCCAGTAAAATCGTCCCCCACTGGACCGGCATGATCGTCGTCCGAGAGACACCCCAGTTGAGGGAGATATTCGTAAAGGCGCCCCCGCCGTCGTTTCGGTGAAGGGAGGCCGTCTGCACCTCGTAGTTGGCCACCACGAGATCTTCGTCGCCGTCGTTGTCGATGTCGCCGGCGGCCACACCCATGCTGCCCTCGGCGCCGCCATCCATATCGTAGGCGACTCCACTGCGCGCGCCATCCTCGGCGAACGTCCCATCGCCGTTATTCGTATAGAGGAAGTTCGGTGACGAATCATTGGCCACGTAGAGGTCCTGGTCGCCGTCGCCGTCGTAATCCCAGAACACGGCGCCCAGAGCGCGGCCCAACTCCCGGTTGATGCCCGCCTCTGCGCTCACGTCGGCGAAGGTGCCGTCGCCTTCGTTGCGATAGAGGACGTCCGGCTCGGGGTCGAACAGCTCTGGCGCGGCCGTGGTGATCACATCTCGTGTCACGGCGATCTTGTCGCCTCGACGCTCCCCCGGAAGAATGGTGGTCTCGGGATCGAATTCCACGTAGTTGCCGGCGAACAAATCCAGATCGCCGTCGTTGTCGTAGTCGCCGAAGGCGCAGGCCGCGCCGTAGCCGCTGTGATCGGTGCCGGATCTGGCCGAGACATCGGCGAATGTGCCATCCCCCTCATTCTCATAAAACTGATTCGGGCCCCAATAAGTGACATAGAGGTCTCGATCGTTGTCGTTGTCGTAGTCTCCAGCCACGCAGCCGGCACCCCACCCCGCACGCCCGACACCGGCCTTCGCAGTCACATCGACGAAGGAGCCGTCGCCCCGGTTGCGGAACAGGGCGTTGCGCGGGGCCGTTCCGGCGGCGGGAGGTGCCACGTCACGCGGGAAGCCCTCGAAGCGCGGACCTTCGAACCCCAGACCGCCATTGACGATGTAGAGATCGAGATTGCCGTCGTCGTCGTAGTCGAAGAACGCCGCGCCAGAGCCCGTCGTCTCCAGTATGGTGACGGTGTTGTCGTTGCCGTACCAGTTGCGGAATTCCAGCCCCGCGGCACTCGTCACGTCGGTGAAACGCGGGAGACTGGCGGTCGCGACCTCGCAGAGAGCGAGGGAAAGGCTCGCGAAGAGCAGCGGACCCGCGAGGTGCAACATCTTTTTTGGGACTTATTCGGCCGGTTCCAAGCCCACGGACAGGCGGATGAAGAAGTGCTCGAAATCGATGTCCTCGGCTGCCCTGGCGCGATTCACCATGTCTCGCTGGCGGATCTCGTAACCGGCAGTCATAGCCATGTCATAACCCGAGTAGACGAAGCTGTTGACCAGCATGAGGATGTAGTCGCGGGTGTCGTAATCGACGTCGTCGTTCTCCAGATTGCGGTAGGTGCTGGGTATTGCCGGAAAACCCTGCATGCCGCCGCGCAGCCAGCTGTTCTTGGTGAATTTGTAGTTGACCACGACAATGGGGAAGGTGAAGACCTCTGAAAGCGGATGGATAACGCCTTCGTCGTCGTCGCGTTTGCGAAACATGACTTTGTAGCGCGGCGTCACTTCGACCTCGCCCAGTCGCCAGCGGTAATCGGCTCGTAGAGCAGAGGTCCACAACTGGATCAGGTTTTCGCCTCGTGGGGAATCCTGTTGTCGGTTGGTGTCGAACTTGACATTGGCACCGGCGAAGAACTTGCGCCAGCCGGTGAAGCCGAAATCGACATAGGCGGTATTGACCAGGCTGTTCCGCATGAGGAGCGGGTCTTCCACGAAGGGAGCGGTGATGCCTCTCGGGGTGAAGACGTTGAAGTTGGCCAGGTCGCCAAAGCGAAACACGTCGTCGGGTATATCGTCCTTCACGCGCTTGAGGAAATCCACGGCCCGCAGCTGGCCCCAGCCCGCAAAGCGCCGATTGTACTCCCCTCTCGCATACCACACCTTCGAGCGCTGGCCTCCGCGGATCGCCTCCATGGCGTAACGGCCCAGGGTCAGCTCGAGACCCCGCTGTGGTCTGATGCGCCCGAACAGGTGGTAGCCGTCGCGGTTGAGGTCGTAGGGATAGTCGGGTTTCACGTCGTTTTCGCGTTCGTCTATGACGCCGTTGTTGTTGAGGTCATCGCCGAAGGCGAAGTCGTCCGGATCGACGTCGTAAAGCAGGAACGGCTCGAAGTAGTCGGGCACGGCATTGCGGTTGCGATTGGTGTCCGGGGTGCCGTCCTGGTCGCCGTCCACCCCGGGAAAGACGCCGTTGTTGTCTGAGTGGTTGATCAGGAAGAAGTCGTCGGCAAAGGGATCCTTGTCGTCGTTGTCGTCGACCGTGTTCAGATTCATCGTATAGTTCAGAACACGACGGACGGGTGTCGTCCCCCCAATGACTGAGTCATACGCATCGAGCCCAATCTCCGTGATGCTGAGGGTGGTGGTGTAATCCGGCTCGAGACGGAACCACTCCCCTCCCGCGGAGAAACGCGGGGTCAGCTCGCGCTCCACGTTGACGAAATAGGCGTGGCCACCGCGGTCGTGCCGGTTGCCTGCGTGAGCGTTCATCGGGTACTGCAGGAAGTTGTGACTGCGGGCCCATTCGGCCTTGAACTGAAATCCCTTGACGTCGGTCGCCACTCGCAGATCCGTTATGGTGACCCCGGTCTGGCGTCCGTATTTGAAGCGCACCCGGCGCACGCCCGCACCGGCGGTCTCGCGGCCCTCAGAGCCGGCCACCTCCTGGTAGAAAGTGGCCCGGTTGCGCTCCTTGATACTCGTCGAGTTGGGAATGGGGGCGTAAATCTCCGAGATTCCGATGCGGTAATTGCCGCTGACGAGGGCTTCGAACGAGGCCTCCTCGACGGCCTCCTCCTGGGGCATCTCAAACCAGAAGAGCACGTAGTTCTTGGCGTTTGCGCTGTAGCCGCCGCCCGATTCCGGTTCGGCGCGGTAGTTTTCAGGGCGCGTGAGCACCTGCACGAAGGGGGGCACGGGCTGCGGGAAGAATGCGGCCTCGTTTTGGTTGAAGACGTCGAGATCTTGCGCGTTGTGGAGCGTAACGAGGGGAACGATGTCGTCGCGCTTCTCGCCGTTGAGATAGAGGTCGACATCGAACACCCGAGCCCCTTCCCCGTCGAGCACGGAGCTGTCATCGAAGCGCACGACGAGGTGTTCCACCGGCTGGAGCCGGTTGGGCAGCTGACCCTTCATGCCGTTCCAGTCCGACGGCGAGCGGCTGTCGATGCGGAAGAGGTTGACGTACGAAGCGCTCATATCGATGGTGCGCCAGCGCCACTGCCAGTGACCGCCCAGCAGGTAGGCCGCAAAGGCGGCGGTGCCTACAAGGCCTTCGGTGCCGACGTGGACGGGGCGATCCATGCGCGAGGAGACGACGCTGAAGGAGTGGTGCCGATTGGACAGATCCCATCGCACCCCGTTTAGCTGCGCCAGGTCGAGGACGAGAGGCGAGAAGTGGGTGCGAATGCGGTCACCGATGATGAGCCTGGTCTGCCAGCCCTTGTAGCTGTCGTCGGCGACCATCAGGCGGTTCATGAAGTTATCGTAGTTGGGAGTCTTGTCGATGCGGCTGCCGTTGAGGGGTGCGATTGGATCGTCGAAGCGCCTCGTTTCCTGCATGCGGTAGACCTCGACGCCGTTGACGAGAAAGCTGCCGAACTCATCGTAGATCGGATTGGCCTGGCGGGTCAGGATATTCCGCGGCCACGCTCGGTAGCTCTCCATGCCGTAGTTGTCGTAGGTCAGAGGTCCCGGTCGGTAGAGGAGGAGCCTCGTCCCCGCGGTATGCGGATCCAGAAGCCGGGGATCACCTTCGCCGTGGACGGCCGGGCGCATGACGCCCAGAATGGTCAGCATTATGAGGATTCTTTTCGACATCAGCTCAATTGGTCCTCACCTGGAGGAAGAACTCCGAGATCTCGAGCTTGCCCGCACCCTCGGCCTTGAAGTCGTTGAACGACTTGCGGAAGCCCACGTTCATGCTGACCTGGTAGCCGGTGTAGTTGCTGGCGTTCTGCAGGGCCACGATGTAATGCCAGGCGTCGTATTCGAGCTCCGGGGCCACGGAGCTGCGAAAGCGGTGCTTGAAGAAGGGGAAGCCCTGCAGGCCGGCTCTCAGCGTGGTCTGTTCGGTCGGGCGGAAATCGGCGCGCACGATGGGAAACAGGTTCGTCTCGTCGACGAGGGTGTCGTCGGCCACCGACGAATCTTGACGGCGGTAGCTCCACTTCAACATCGGCGTGACGACGACTTTCGGCGCTACGTTCCAGGCGTAGTCCGCCTTGTTAACCGCGGCGAGGGACCAGTCGTCGCCCGACGCTTGTGACACGCCGTCGTCAAAGGTGTCTTCGATTCGGTGGTTGAGCTCATAGCGCCAGGTAGTGCTTATATCGAGGCTCTCGATGGGCTCGTAACTCAACCGCGCGTAACTCAGGTTGGCCAGGCTATTGCGAAAATCGAGTGGATCGGGCCTGAGTCGAAGGAGGTAGTTGATATCCCGCTGGGCCGGACCTCTGTCAGCCTTGGCCGCTTCGGGGCTCAGGACATAGAGGTAAGTCGGGTCGGGAATGTCGTCCTGGACCCGCTTGGTGCGGTGGCGCAGATCCAGATGCAGCCGAGGAGTCAGGCTCTCGACGTACTCGACCTTGCCGTAGAGGGAGCGGTTGCGGCCCCTGCCGGCGAGCTGGTCGATATCGTGGCCGCCCAGCCTCAGGCGGAGCCCGGAGACAGGCTTGATCTCGAAAAAGAGATGGCGACCCTTGCTGTCGCGCTCGTAGGTGTAGTCCGGCTTGTTATCGTTCTCGCGCGCATCGACCACACCGTTGTTGTTCGTGTCGTCACCGTATACGAAGTCGTCCGACTCGACGAAGTACATCAGGAACGGCTCAAGGTAGTCGGGGACAATATTGGCGTTGACGTTGGTGTCGGGGACCCCGTCGTCGTTGGCGTCCAATCCCGGGTAGACGCCGAAGCCCAGGGCCCGACTCGTCGGCGGATAGATGTTTTCCTCGACGGCAGAGGCCGGCACAATGGTGTTGTCTCTCCAGTTCTCAAAATCGAGTGGATCGTCGTGCTCCCAACTGTCCGGCCAGGGGTCGACGTCGTCGTTGTCCTCCACCATCTCGAACCTGCGGACGTCGCCGACGTCGTCGTTGAAGTAGTTGAACGAGGTCTCGTAGTCGGGAGGCACGCGGAAGAGTTCCCAGCCGACGCTCAGGGAGGGGGCGAAGCTGCGCTGGCCCCCCAAGGAGTAGGCCACACCCCTGTCGTCCAGGCGTCCACCCTCGTCGGTGGGATAGACGAGGTGTTGGGTGCTGACGTTGTAGTCTCCCTGGACGTCGAAACCGAAAAGACGCAGATGGGCTTCGGCACCGTAGAGCTCGAGTCCGGTGGGAAAGCCGTACCCGAATTCGACCCAGCGAGGCTCCTCCGCGCCGTCGCCCCGGGCGCGCGCCACGTTGCGCCAGTCACCCCAGATCTGCGTGCCGCGTTGGCGACGGATGGGGGCGCCGATATCGATGGCGTAGTCGCCTGAAACCCGGGCGCGGAAAGAGACGTCCTCGGCATCGGCCGGCACCTCGAAGCGATAGATGACGGCGCCGAAGCCGTCGGCCTCCAGCACGTCCGTACTTCCGTCCAGGACATCGCCGTCCAGGAAAAAGTTCTTCTTCGGGTTGACTTCGGTCGCCAGATTCTTGAACAAGACGGATTTCGGAAGCCAGGACTGCCGCTCGCGAGCGTGCGGGAGGTTCTCCAGGCTCAGGTTCGGCGAGACCAGGAGCTTTTCCTGCCCCACCGCCAGGACATCGCCAATCCCGCGGATCTCCGGTGGAGCGGCGGCGAGCTCGCCGCTCACGTACATCTCCACTTCATGAATGCGGGCGCCGTTGCCGTCCTCGGGTGAGTCATCGCTCACAGCCACGTACAGGTGCTGCGGTTCCAACAGAGCGACCGGAAACACGCCTTTGCGGAACGAGCCCCGTCCCTTCTCTAGAAGGGTATCGGTGATGTGAGTGTTGGCGTAGGAGGTGCTGAACCGCAGCACGCTGCCGATCTGGGTCTCCCAGTGCAGGCCGAAGAGGTAGGTCGCGAAATCACGCGTAAGAGGGGTAGTCACCCGCAGCCGGTGCGGATCAGAGATGCGGGAGCCCAGGAGCGAGAAACGGTTGCGCCGCGAGTCCCCTTCCCAGCGGATGCCGTTCATCTGCGAGTGGGACAGCACCATCGGTCTGATCCGGGCCAGTACCCCCCGACCGACGATGACGGATGAGCCCCATCCCTCGTGGGAATCGCTGGTGACGATGAGATTCTGAAAGAGGTCTCTGTAGATGTCGCCCTTGGCGATGGTGCTGCCCCCGAAGGGCGCCAGTGTGCGGTACTCCTCGGTTCTGTAGATGGTTGTGCCGTTGAGCAAGGTAAAGCCGAATGGATCGTACACCCGCTGCTCCTCATCGAGCCGAAAAACGCCACTCGGACTACCCTGACCCGCACCGGTGATCGGCCGGGTCAGCCGCATATCGCGGTAGCTGAACGTGGCGTAATTTTCGTACTCCTCGTTCGTCCAGAGGGGATAGGATTCCCGGTTGAGGTACTGCGCCCCCGCCAAGGAAGGTGCAAGGGCACCGAGAAGCAGCATGAAGAGGAGCAGGGGCGGTTTTATCGCTGAAATGCGCACGTGTGTCAGTCTCAGTAGACCACGGCTACCGTTCTCGTACGGGTTTCATCCCCCTGGTCCAGGCGGGCTCTGACCCGCACCGCGTACAGTCCAGGAGGCACCAGGTCGCCGGCGTCGTCCTTGCCGTCCCAGTATCCGGGCAGCAAGGACACGTCTCCGCCCCCGGACGGTGTGACGTATTCACCTCTCGACAGCAGACCCGCGTTCAATGACCGCACCCGGCGTCCGCGCAGATCGTAGACTTCGATCTCCACTCGCTGCGGCAGATTCAAGCGCGCCAGGATGAACTCGACGACCGTGCCGTCGTTGACGCCGTCTCCGTTTGGTGAGAATGCCGGGGGCCGGACACGCACGGCGCTCAAAATCTCTTCCCGCACATCGTCGGCCTGCACGGTCCACGTCCCATCTGACGTGCCTTCTTCCCCATCCAGAGAAACCACCTCTCCTTCCAGGCCGAGGCCGAACACTTGCGGACGAAACTCGAATTGGCCCGATAATAAGCGCGCGCGCAGGTCGATCGACAGCTGCCCGGAGCTACTCCAGGGCGGATCGAAGTAGAGTTCCAAGGCATCTCCCCAGGCGATAGTGTCGGCCACGGAAACACCATCGGGCAAGCGTATCTCCTCCACTTGAGCCCGACTCGGTGTGGCGATCCGCAGCCGCTCGACGCCCAGGTCGCCGTCGAGAGTATCGATTGTCGCATCGAGAGTATAGGTGAACACGGTGTCCACTCCCAGGGTCGCCCGGTTGGGAACGACCCATGCGCTGACCCCGGAGGCGGGCACCTCTTCACCGAAGAAGACCGTCAGGCTATCCAACCGGGGGGCCGTATCCTCGAATTGAGAAACCATATCCACGCTGTACTGCAGCCAGCGGCGGGGCTCGGGCACCTGGAGCGCAGCCTCGCGCTCGGTGATCGGCGAGCTCCAGCCGCTCCAGGTATCTGCGTTGTCGCTGCTCCTGAAGCGAATGGAGAGGGAAGTGCCCTCTGGGATGTCGCCGAACCAGTGGATGCCGTCGAAATTCTTGCGCTGACCTGCCCGACCCAGGTCAAGGGGATCCGAGAGCAGCTGACCGTCGGGAGCGAACCCCTCTCCAAAGACCTGCACCTCAGCGACCGCGGCGTTGTGCTGTGGCAATATGGAGAGAACGCGGACGAAACGGGTGAACAACGGCGCGAACGCAGCAACCGTCTGTTCGAAATCCGTGATGTCGGTAACTGTGCGCACCGCGACCCACTGAATCCCGTCGTCGCTGATTTCCACTACGTAGCTCTGCAGGCTGTTGGTTTCGAATTGCTCCGCCGTCTTGCCCTGGGTGAGCACCCGTACCTCGCTGACCAGACGCCGGGTCTCCAGATCGACCCGGGCGAGGGAAATGTTGCCACCGAGGATGAGAATTTTCCAGGCCGTGTCGCCGTTACCGTCGAATGCCTCCGGTCTACTCGAGCTGAATCCCAGGGCGATATTCTCGCCGAAAACCGTGCGCAAGGTCAATCCGCCCTCGGGACGCCCGATATCGATCCCTCCCGGAAAGCCGGCGACCACCTCGGCTCCCAAGGTGTCCTCCCAGTCTCCCCCGACGCCTTCCCGGTCCAGGTACCCCAGCTGTACCGGTCTCCACGCCGGATCTTCATTGACGTCGTTTCTCTGCCACGCTGTGCCTCGCTGAGGCTCGGCCGTCCAGCGCCACACTTCATTCACCCCGCCCGCCCTGCTGATGCGGTTGACGGTTTCGTCTTCGTCACGAATTTCGGCGATCAGACCGGCGCCAATTCTCTGACCGCGATTCGTCGTCTGCACGGCGAGCTCGTTGTCGCCATTCCCCAAGCTCAACGCGTACTCATCCATCGTCGTCCAGTCGTCATCTTCGCCAAGGGAACGACCGTTGAAGAAGACCTCGTACTCGTCGATTGAAGTCAAGTGAAGGGTCGCCCGTCCCGACGCAGGTGCGGAGAAGGTATACCGGTAGTAGACGGTCTGCGGCCACTCCCGGGCCGTCCACTTCTCAGTGGCGGCAGTGCTCCCGGCCGACCACAAAGCAACGGCGATTGCGATTTTGGCGGCGTTCATCAGTCCTTAATCCAGTCGAGCTTTTCCTCGGCGCCGGGGCCGAGAAAGGGGTACACAAGACCCACCGACACGAGTTTCTCCCTGTTGCCGATGACGAGTTTCTCGTAGGCATTATGCGGCATCCAGCGCTTCGAGCCGTTCTCCCACTCGTGCTGCGGCTCCGCCGTCGGCCACGCAATCCCAAGCTTCTCGAGCGCCTTCTTCTGATCGAAGGGTTCCATCCCCCTGAAGGAGAAGGTCACGTAGCAGGACAGACTGTCGCGCACGACGAGATACACCCAGGTGCTGTCTCCGTCAATGTTCTTCCACTGCAGGATATTGACGTTTTCAAACTTCTTGGACCACGTATCCGGCTTGCCGAAGGTGGCCTCCAACTCGGTCTCTGTCCTGTTCAGCACTTTACCGACGTCCAGGTACTCCGGCTCTCCGCAGCCGGCCAAGGCGAGCAGACATAGGGCGATTCCAAGGCGGGTTCTCACAAGGGCCTTCCGTACTGGCTGAAGCCGACGAGGGCGCGAATGAAGAACGCCCAGCTGTCGAATTCCCTGAACGTCTGAAACTCGTCGTCGAATTCCTGCTTGTCTCTCGTGAGTCCGATGATGGTGAAGAGCTGGTAGCCGAAATAGGACGATTGGTTCGTCAGGTTCACGAACTTGGTGCGGCGCTCGAAGCTGTTGCGCCCGGCGACCCGGTCATCGAAGCGGTAGGGGAAGGGGCCGATCCCCTGAATGCCGACCTGGAGCGTCGAGCGGCTCATGAGCGGGTATTCGGCCCGCAGGATGGGGATGAGACTCACCTCCGAGCGCAGCGAGCGCTCGGCGCGCTGGTCCTGCAGCCGCAAGAGCATGAACTTGAACTGTGGCTGGATCTTCAGGCTGCCCCAGTAACGAGTGTAATCGGCACGGCTGACGACGTTCCACTGATCGAGCCGGCGAGCGCGCTGGAAGATGCCGCTGGGCTGGAGCCCCTCCTGCTGCCAGTTGAGCCGCAGCCTTAGTTTCTGCACCAGGTTTAGGCTGGGCCAGGGACGGAAGTGCCCCTCCAGGTAGGTCTCGTTGACGTCGCTGTCTTCGTAGAGCAACAAATCCTGCCGTGCGATGATCGGGTCTCGGCTGAGAGAGTAGTACGTGCCGGTGAAACTGGTGGAATACGGACTATCAAAGGTTCTTTCGACGTCCTCGCGGAAGCGATTGTACTCGTCGGGGATATCGTCCTGCACCCGGCGGAGGTGATTCTCGAAGAAGACCTGCCGCAGCCGCTCGAGGCCCTGCCACCGGTAGGTCACAAGCGCATAGGTGGAGTTGTTGCGCCCCCCGCTGGCGATGCCCTCCACATCGTGCCGTCCAACCCCAACCGTCCAGTGCGGAGTCGGGTCGTACTGCCCGAAAAGGTGGTAGCCGCGCTGGTCGTGGTCATAGGGGTAGTCGACATCGAAGTCGTCTTCGCGGATATCGGGTTCGTCGTTGTTGTTGCGGTCCATGCCGTAGACGAAGTCGTTGGGATCGACGTCGTACATCAGGAACGGCTCTTCGTAGTCGGGCAACGGATTCAGGTTGCGGTTGGTGTCGACGATGCCGTCGTTGTCCGCGTCCTGGCCCGGAAAGGTGCCGTCATCGCTTATCGGGGAGCCGAGGATGTTGCCAAGAAGGACATCCGGATAGCGGTCCCCGTCGTCGTTGTCCTGAACCAGCTGCCACAGCATGGTGCTGTTGTCCAGACCGCTGAAGGGAGAGGTCCCCCTGCCGTAGCCAAGGTTTCCTCCCTCCTGGGCCACGTGAGCGACCATGTCGGTCGTGAAGTCCGGGTTCATGGCGAACAGCTCGAAACCGACGCGGCCGCGGCCGAACCAGCTCGTGCCGTTGAGGAAAGAGGCCGAACCTTTATTGGAGAACCGCGGGCTGCTGTGAAAGTCGGGTGCGCCTTCGGTATGGCCCGGGAAGCGGGCGAAGGTGGCCGAGCGCGCGTACTCGCCTTTGATCTCGAGCCCCGGAAGACCGAAGTGCAGATCGGCGCTGTAGGTGAAAATCGAGGTGTTTGTGCCGACCTCAAAACCCACTCGCTCGACGTTAGACTGATCGCGCACATTGCCCTCGGCGCGCAGCACCGTCTCGTAGACGGTGCTGCGATACTTCACATCCAAGTTGCCGGGTTTCTCGCTGAACTGGAAGAGCTTGGCGACCTCCACCCGGTAGTCGTTGCCGACAATGGCCTCGATCCGAGCCGATTCCATACTGGGCACGCCAAAAAGATCGAAGACGAAGACGAGGACATCTGTGCCGTCGGCGGCGAGGGCGTGGTCAGGCGATTCCACGGTAAACGTAGACTGCAGCCCTTCGAGATTCGTGTTCTTTTCCACGAAATTGCCGTTTTTGTCCACCCAGCCGCTGTCCCCGTTCTGCAGAGAAATGAGAAAGTCGGTATCCTCGTGTGCCAGCCGGTAGAGATAGTCGGCGTAGAGGGGGATCTCCTCGTTCCGGTAGTAGCGCGCCCCCCCGAAGAGGTTGTAATTGACCGGCAGGAATCCGCTCGAGAGGTTTTTGCCGACCTGAGTCGCCGTGTCGGCCCGGTGGCGCAGCACCCTGGGCCTGATGTCCGGCCGGGGTGCGCCGTCGATGATGAGCTCGACGTCCTGGACGAGCGCCCCACCCTCGCCGTCCACAGGCGAGTCGTCGGTAAAGCGCACGATGAGGATATCGAACAGGGGCTGATCCGGACGCACCACACCCTTGATGCTGTTGTTCGTGCCAAGGGCGTGGAAGGCGTGCAGATTGGCACCGTTGAGCCCGATCCGCAGAGCCCCGAGATCGGCCTGTGCCCGGCTGCCAAGCAGCATGGTCGAATTGATGGTGTGCTCGTCGAGGGTGTTGCGGTTGTAGCGCCAATCTTCTTCGATGTTCGGACGGGCGATGCGGGAAGCCATCGTCGTGAACTTGAAGTGAGGCGTCGACAGGTCGATGCGAGCGCCGTTGAAGTCCGTCTTCGACATGGTCAGCGGTGACAGGCGGGCGATGAGGCCATCCCCGACGATGAGGCTATAGCCCCACGAGCCGTGGCTGTCGTGGCCGACAACGAGCTGGTCGAAGACGTAGTGCCAGGAGGTCCAATCCTTGAAGAGGCTACTGCCGGCGATCAGCCCTGGCTGACGCTTCTCTTGCCAGGAGTAGAGGTCATAGCCGGTAATCAGATAGTCGCCGAACCGGCCGTGGAAGGCCCGGGGTCGGTTCTGAAATCCGACGCCCGTGATATTCTGAAAGGAATAGGAGTGCTCCGCCTGATGGTCGTAGGTATCCCAGGCGAAGTTGCTGTAAGTAGGTCGGTCGGCGCGCAGGAAGGGTTGGGCCTCGAAAACTTCGGAAAGAGCCAGGTACTCGTCTTCGCCGTCGGCCCCGACGCCGGCTGGCTGACCCCACAACAGAAGCAACAGCGACAGCGTCCACCAGGGTGCAGAGCGGCTGAGGCCTGTTGTTTTCGGAGGCGCGAATGTCGCCCTGCGGTGTGTGATTGCGGTCAATACACCACCCCCACCGGTGTCACCTGCACTTCGTCATTCCGCCCCAAGCGGACTCGCACGCGCGCCAGGTAGAGCCCCGGCGGCACCAATCTGGGCGGGTCTGACCCGTCTAGACCGTCCCAGAATCCCGGCAGTGCGCTCACGTCTCCGTTCCCCAGGGGCCGGACATATTCACCCGCATCCAATTGCGCCGTCAGCATCCGCACCAGGCGGCCCCCAAGATCGAAAATACCCACCTCCACCAATTGGAGGCCGTCAACTCGCGCCAGGCGAAACTCCACGACTGTCCCTTCGTTGACCCCGTCTCCATTGGGGCTGAAGATGGCGGGCCGAGCCCTGACTCCGTCAAGGAGCTGGCCCTCTATCTCGGTGGCGTGCACCATCCAGGAATTTCTTCCCGCGCTCTCTTCCACATCCAGCGAAACCCCCTCCTCCCCGGCGTACACCTGAGCCGTGAAGGCGAAGGACTCTCTCAGAAGACGAGCCTGCAGATCTACTGTCAGGGTGCCCGATTCCGTCCACGGCGATGCGAACGTCAGCTCGAGCTGGTCTCCTCTCGTCACCCTCGCGTCCTCGTCTTCTTCCACTCCCTCCGGAGGGTCAACCCGCAAAACAGTCGCCTGGCTCGGCGTGGCGATGCTCACTCGTTTCACCCCCAGATCGTCAGGACCGAAATCGAGCGCCAAGTTGTAGGTGAAGGTCGTATCACGCCCCAGCACGGCATCGTTGGGCGCGACCCAGGCCCTAGCCTCGGACGCGGGGAACCGGTCGCTGAAGCCGATGATGAGGCTGTCCAATCGAGGCGCCACGTCCTCGAGCTGAGTCGCGAACTCGGCCCGGTATTGTAGCCAGATCCGCGGCTCGGGGACGTGTAGAGAGGCCCGCTCGCTTTCGATGGGCTCGCTCCACGAACTCCAATTGTTCGTGTCGTCGCTGCTGCGAAACTGCAGTCTCAGATCGGTGCCCTCAGGACGCTCGCCGACCCAGCGCACGGTATCGAAGGCCTTCGGCTGGCCGCGTTGACCCAGGTTCAGAGGCGGAGACACGTAGGAGCCTTCGGGGGCGACCCCCGCACCGAAGATCTCAATCTCGGCCACCGCAGCCTGGTCTGTTGGATCGACCTCGGCGACGATGACCTGGACGAAGCGCGACAGGACCGGTTCGAAAGCGATCTCCGACTGTATTTGGTCGTTCCCGTGCACGACCCCGACCTCACTCCAGCGGAAACCCTGGTTGCTCACCTGCACCCCGTAGCCGCGCAGCGTTTGTGCCTGATCGAAGGAGTGGACCCGCACCCCGCCGACGAGCCGGGGGCGCAGCAGGTCGACGCGGGCCACCGCGCTCAGTGAGGTGGGATTGATCACCCAGCCCTGGCCATGGCGGCCGTCGAAAGCGCCGGGGCGGTTGGCAGGTTTCTCGGTCGCCAGGTTTTCTCCGCGGGTCGTTCGCAGGGTCAGGCCAGTCTCTGGCTGGCCGCCATCCACATCGCCCGGAAACGCGGCGATCACTTCGGCTCCCGACTCGTCCTCGCGCCAGCCAGTGAGCTGGCTCCGATCGAGCTGCCCTCTCTGCACGAGCCCCCACGCCGGGTTCGTGGCTATGCGGCCGTCGGTGAGCCACTTGTCGTCTGGCTCCGTCGTCCAGAACCACACCAGCGGCGGCGTTACCTTGCTCACGGTGGCAGTGCTACTCGACCACACCAGGCCTTCGGGACCGACGATCTCGGCGAGCAGACCGCTGCCGGCGCCCTGGCCGCTGTTGTCCACCCGCACCCCTACATGATTCGTCTTTTCGAGGGTGATCGGATACTCCTTCACCGTGGTCCAATCGTCGTTGGTGCCCAAAGATTCGCCGGCGAAAAAGACCTCGTAAGAGTCGACCGCCGTCAGGCGCAGGACGGCGTCACCGGAAGCCTTGAATGAAAATCGGTAGTAGACGGTCTGTTCCCACTGACTTTGCGACCACTCTTCAGCGCCGGTGTTGCGGACCGGCCACAGGAGACAGAGTCCGACTACTATCAGGATGCGGGATTCAATGCGGCGACGAATGCGGGAATGGGGGCTCATTGCGCTTTCTCTATTGCGAAGCCACGGCGAACTCGAACGGGTAGGTCACCACGACCGGCAAGGGCCTTGGCGGCGGTGCCCGCCGGCGGGCACCGCCGGGGTCGTCCGGATCGACAGTCTGCGGCGCGATGGCAACTTCGACGGGCCGGAAACCCCACTGCTCGACCTCCCGAGCCATGCAGTCGCCCACGTCTTCGCTTGCAACCGTCGTCTCGGTGACGGAAACGTCGGTGATGGCCCCGCCCACCCCGATGGTGAAACGGACCACCACGCGGCCCTCGCTGGCTTCGCCATTGTCGAACGGCTCGGCAAAGCAACGATCGATCGCCGCCAGCCGTTGCTGCACCGTGGCCCGGATGGCAGCCGCATCGCGGGTCCGGTCCCCAGGCAGATTCCCATGGATCTGGCTGGGACCGCTCTCAGAGACCATCAACGCTCCCTCCGCCCTGGCTCCGGCCATGAGGTCCTCCATCTGCCGGTCCTCCACACTGTGCGCAAACTCGAAACGCAAATCCCGCGTTTCCACCGGCGTGTCGAAGGCGCCGAAGCGCAACACGAAGTTCTTCAGGGACAGAACGACCTTTTCGGTTTCGGCGTACACCGGATCGAAGACGATATAGCCGCCGTAGTTCTCCCCCTTGAAAATGGGCTGGTCCAACTCATAGTTGAAGCTGCGAACCATCCCCATGCGCAGCTCGAAGCGATAGAACTCGTTGCCGCTCTGGCCGCGCCTGGAACGGTAGTAGTTCTCGAAATTCTCGTGCGGTGAGGCTGATGTGATTCCATAAGTCCATAGGAACTGGCCCTGGTCGGTCTCGAGTGCGACTTCGAGGGGATTGAGCAAGACCTTTGGGAATGTGCGGTTGTACACACTCACTTTGAATACGGTGAATCGATTCGGCGTGTAGCCCAGCCGCGTGTCGATCCAGTTGCCGTAGGTGTAGGGGTTGGCCGAGTATTTGCCACGCGACGATTCGTCGGGGAAGAGATGGTTGAGTTTTTCGTCGGTCATATGCTCCACCTCGACCCGCAATCCAGATAGCTCCCAGGACAGGTTGCCGTTCTCCTGGACGGTGTACTGCTCCTCATCGCTGGAGAGCTCTCCCACCCCTCCCACCGGCGTCAGGATGGTCTCGCGCTTGATGGCCGTGGGGAAGAGGAAACAGCCGGCTGTCACCCCGCACACGAGGACCACCGCCAGCTCTCTGGGCAGGCTCCACGAGCCCTTGATAGGTCTCCGAAATCGAAAACGCCTCACTTGGTCTTCTCCGTGTAAAAATCGATCTGCTGCTGGGCGATGGACCCCTTTTGGGTCATGGAGAAAACGACCAGGTTGACCCCGATTTGCAGCTGCGGCTCATTGCGGAATTCCTTTTCCCAAGCCCGGCCGTACTCCTTGTTCGAGAACACGACGACGAGTCGATCTCCTAGGTAAATCCCCTCCAGAAACGGTCTTTCAGTGCTGTAGTCCCGGGCAAACTGGACGATATCGTGTGTTCGCTGCGGGGGCGGGCCGTCGTCGAAGTCGTAAAAGCAGTGATAGAGCGGATGGTCCTTTGGCAGCACGCGGAAGCGCGCGTCACGTCCGAGGGAACTCTTCAGCAATTCCCGCAGCGACGCCTCCGACGGAGTGTACTCGATCGCCACGGATCCGAAACGCGTCCGGGGCTCCTTCATCGCCTCCACGAAGGCGAAGCCCCCCTGGCGCAAGTATTCCCCCAGGTTGGCGACTTCCCGTTCCGTCGGCTCGAAGGCCTGCTCCGCCGTGATGTATACGAAAGGCGCCCGGAAGATCTTGCGGGAGTCGAGAAGGAGGTGGTCGTCCACCTCGGCGCGAATATCGGTGAAATTGTTGATCGCCTCGACGAGCTCGTGGATGGCCCGCTGTGTGGAGGGCTTGAGATCGTTACCCCAGGCCAGGGCGAGATAGACGAAGCCGGTGATATTCTGCTTGTCTGCCGGATCCTGGATGACGAGGCCTTTGTAGCGGCCGATATCGAGCGCCTCCAGATCGAGGAACTCCTCCTGCATGCTTATCCGCTTACTCGGCTCTTTGGGGCTCTCAATGGCAACTCGCTTGATGTCGGGCTGCACGACTTCCAGCCCCAGATCGGCACCGGTGTCGACGCCGAACTGGAAGGTCTGGATCTTTCCGACCAGATCGGGCCGGCGGATTTGCGGCCGATGGGCGATCTGGGGTTTGGCCGCTCGCACCTCGCGAGTCATCTGCCGCTTCGGCATCTTACGTTTCTGGAACTCGAACGGCTTGGTCATGCGCGGCTTGCGTACCACCAGGTGCATCACCGGCGGCTTGGGGGCTTTCTTCTCGACGTCGCGCAGGGCGAGGTAGCCGAGAGGCAGCATCAGGAGCACGAAGGCGACAGCGCCGGCGGTGTAGGTCAGCCGTCGCTGCAGCCGCACCAGCTCTTCCAGCCGCAGGAAGTCCGTCGGTGTAGAAAACCGCCGTGATGTTGGGGGCCGATCCGTCAAAATTTCTCCCAGCCGCCTAAAGGCGGGTGGTTTCGATCCATTCCTTGTGCATGCGAGCGAAGCGATAGGCCTCGACCTGCTCGGCCGCCTCACCTTCGAAGCGGCTCAGAACCAGATCGTAGGCTTCGACAGCCTTCTTCCAATTGCCCAGGGACTCGTAGCACACACCCATGTTGCTGAGCGCCCCGATCTCGCTTTCGGTGCCCGGATACGTATCCACGATTCCTTCGAACCCCTCTATGGCCTGGCGGAACTGGTCCGGGTCCTGCGCCTCCAGCGCCTTTACGAAGACGGCTTCCACGTCGGCGTAGGTCTGATAGGCCACGACCTCGCGCAGATCCTCCAGCAGCGGCGGCACTTTCTGAGCCACTTTGCTGTCGGGAAAGCGCTTCAGCACTACCTCGTAGGCGTCGAGAGCCTCGGCGTAGCGCTTCTCATTATATAAGAAGTCGCCTATGGTGAACTGGGCGTTGGCGGCAAGAGGACTCTCAGAATACTCGGAAGAAAGTCGCGCGAAACCTGCCAGTGCCTCTTTTTCCCGCTCCAGGTTGAGCAGTGACCATGCCTTGTTGTAGAGTGCGTCGTCCGCCAGATCGACGGCGGGGTATTCGTCGAGAAGACGCTGATAGGAGTCCATCGCTACGTCGAAACGGCCCAGATTGTACTCCGCCTCACCAGCGCGAAAGAGCGCATCCGGCGCCAACTCGCTGCCGGGGTAAGTCGTGGCCAACTCGCCGAAGACGAGCGCCGCCCTCTCGAAGCGGGTCAGGTTGAACACAGCGTAGCCAAGATAGTAGTAGCCGTACGGCCGGTTGGAGTGTCTCTCGTGCGCCCTGCAGATAGGACTCGAGGACCTCGCTCGCGCCGACGAGATCGCCACTGTCGAACAGCGCCTGACCAAGGGCAAAGCGCATGTCGCCGGCGTAGTAGGAGTCGGGGTATTTGTCCAGCGCTTCGCGATAAGTAGCCACGAGGCCGTCGAGGTTCTTCTGCTGACCGTAGCCGTCCCCGAGTAGAAAGTAGGCCTTCTCCTTCGGGGTGTAGGGCTGGTCGCCGCGCTCGTCGGGAATGTCTGCGGAGATGAGCTCGCGACACAGCGACTCGAGGAGCTCCAGATTCCCCATGCTGTAGTGGAGCTCCGCCAGGACCGCCAGGTGTTCGGCGCGCTCCTGCTCGGATGCAGCGGCCGCCGCCAGCGACTCGTAATCCGCTATGGCCTCCTCCTCGCGCCCCATCTCGAGATGGACGAGGCCCAGCATGCGGCGGGGCAGAAGCGGCCATCTCGGGGTTTTCGCCGTCCACCAACTCCTGCAGATCTGAGGCCGCTTCGGGTAGGCGCCTGAGCTTGAGCAGGCTCACACCTCGACCGTAGAGGGCGCCCTCGCGAACGACGTCATCCTCAGTGAGGTCGATGGCTTGACTGAGCGCCCCGACGGCGCCCTCGAAATCGGCTATTTCGATCAGGGTGCGGCCCTTCATATAGAAGAACCGAGCCCGTTCGGCCGCGGCACTAACACTTGCCAGGCCCCGGTCCAACGCCTGGATGGCGGCCGCATGGTCGCCCTCGGCTGCCAGCAGGTTTGCTGGCCTCCAGCATGGCCTTGGCAAACAGCTCCGACTGCGAATCGATGCCGTCAAACGTCGTGACAGCCGTCGCTGTCTCTCCCAGATCCCGGTGGCAGAGTGCCAGCTCGAACTGGGCGCCGGGCAGCTGCGGGTCTTCGGGGAATTCCTCCAGGATCTGCTCATAGGCTTCGATGGCCGGTCGATAGTCGCCGCGCTCAAAGCGAATCCGTCCGATCTGGAAGAGGGCGCTGCGCACGTAGTCCCGCTCTATCCCATCCTCGACGATGGCCTCGAAGCGCTCCAGCGCCCAGGTCGTGGAGACCGCAGCTCCTTCGCCGCCAATCAGCTGGTGGCAGAGGCCGATGTTGAACGGCACCGCCGCCGCCGCCAGCTCGCCGTGGGGATAGTCCCGTTCGATCGACTCGTAGACCTCGATTGCCTTCAGAAACGAGGCCCTGGCGCTCTCCGGTCGCTGGGCCAGGCCCCTCGAGTCCGGCCGTTTCAAAATGGGCCCGGCCGATTTTATAGCGCGCCCACGGCTCCGCGAGACCAGCCGCCGCCGCCACGTCGCCGTAGGCGTCGAGGTAGAGGCGGTACTCGGCAATGGCCTGCTGATAGTCGCCGCTGTCGTAATGGTATTGGGCCAGCAGAGACTGCATGCCGGCCTGGAAAATCCGGTCCTGGCTGCCGTCGATGGCCTCGCGGTAGGCGCGCACGGCGCCCTCCCGGTCTCCCGCTTCTGTATAGATTTTGGTCAGGCGGATATACGCCTCAGAGACCAGGCGCTTTTCCTGGGCAAAGGCGGCGATCACTTTGCGATAGGCCTGTGCCGCGGCCTCCGAGTCGCCATTGCGGGCGTGGCTGTCGCCTATTTTGATCTGCGCCTTGGCCGCCAATTCGATGGCCGTCTCGTCGACTAGGCCGGCCATCTTCTCGCGCCGCATCTTGAGCAGCTCGCGCTCGCTCAGCTGGCCGATGTTCTGGCGGTCGACCACCTTCTGGTAGGCGGGGACAGCTTCCGCATAGCGTTCCTGCTTGAAGTAGGCCTCGCCTATCTGGAACTGAGCTCGATCAGCGCGGTATCCGGTGGGAAAAATGGAGCTGGAGGTTCTCGAACGCTTCGATGCTTTCGGCATAGCGCTCGGCGTCGAAGTAGGCCCAGGCAACATTGTAGAGCACGTTTACCCGGAAGCCGCTGTCGGGGTATTTCTCGAGGAAAACCCGGCCCTCTTCGACCGTCTCGTCGTAAGCGCCACTCTCGTAGAGGCAGGTGACCAACCGGTTGCGGGCGAGGTCCGAAAGCCCTGGCGTGAGCGACTCCGACTCGGTGCGGCGAAAATAGGTGGCCGCTTGAGCGAAATTGGCGGTTGCCTGTTCCCGGTAGCGTTCGGTGCGCCCGCGGATCCCGGCTGCGCGCCGCCAGCTCTTTCTTCTCCTGGGCGTCTTTCAGATAGCTGTTGCCGGTCTGATACAAGGCGATTTCCCGGATCGGACCGTGGATTTCCCCGACCGCTGTCGTGATCTCTGAGCTGAAGAGAAGAGGGCTCTCGATCCGGTTGATGCGCTCGTAGGTCTCTATCGCCTGCTCGTAGTCCTCGGCGGCGTAGAACCTTTGCGCCTGCTTGAAGGAGGCCTGCACTTCGTCAGGTGTGGGAACGAAGTGCGAACCGATCACGAGCCCGGTGAGGGCGGTGATAATGAGCCAAGGAGCCATAGAGTTCGTACCCGATGCAGTCTCTTGAGTCAGTACGCCGGGGTAGTTTGGTTTCTACGAATCAGCAAGTCAAGCGAGCCGCAGGCCGACGCAGCAAAATAAAGTATTGGTCACAGCTTGAAAAGGGCTTTATATTGCGCCCTTGCAGCAGCGTGAGATTCAGAAACAGGCGGGTGAAAACAACCGTGTTGACAGGAGAATGACGATGGAAACGCTGGTATCGGGCGGCATCCTGATGATCCCTTTGGGGCTATGTGCTCTGGCAGCGCTGGGCTACGCCCTCGAACGGCTCTGGGTCATGGCCCATATGCCCGACGCAGAGGAGTCCCAGAGGACCCTCGAAGAGGCAGAGAGATGCCTCGTCGATAGAGGTGAAGCAGCCGTCGCCGAATACTGCCGCGAGCGCAACGGCCCGCTCACCTACATCTTCGCCTCGCTGCTCAAGCGCTTCGACACCCTCATGCTCGAGCGACGCGAGATGCAGGGGACGGAACAGCAGCTAACGCAATTGTCGGAGCAGGCAGGCGCCGGAGCGCTGTCCAACTTCATGCTGAAACTGAAGTCGCTGGGCGACCTCAAAGACGAGCTCGTCCTCGAGACCGACGAGGCCGGCAAGGCCTTTCTCAGCCGCCACCTCGTCGTGATCAACACCATCGGCAACATCACGCCGCTGCTGGGACTCTTCGGCACGATCCTGGGCATGATCACCTCCTTCGAGGCGATAGCCGTCGCCGGCACCGGCGACCCCAAGGTAGTGGCCGGCGGCATCTCGGTGGCGCTCGTCACCACCGCTACGGGCCTGGCCATCGCCATCCCCTCCATCGTCGTCTACCGCTACCTGGCGCGACGGGCAGATCATTTTCGCGGCCAGCTGGAGGTGTACGGGCTGGCATTCGTCAACAGCCTCCTCGTCGTCGGGCAGAAACAGCTCGACGAGCAGGCGAGCAGCTGATGGCGCTGGTCCACCATCGGATCCGCCGGGAGCTGTCCGAGGAGGGCGACCCCGACCTGACGCCGCTGATCGACTGCGTCTTCCTGCTGTTGATCTTCTTCATGGTCACTACCGTCTTCATCCACGCAAAAGGGCTCGACGTGGATATGCCGGCCAAGAGTGAGGCGACGGAGCAGCAGAAGAAGGATGTCAACATCCACATCGACGCGCAGGGGCGCATCCAGATCGGCGGCGAGGACGTGGTCGCCGCCGGACTCGTGCCGCGGCTCAAGCGGGCCATGAAAGAGGCGAACAACGAGAACATCATCATCCAGGGACATCCCGACTGCGCTCAGGAACACGTCGTGCTCGTCGTGGACGCCGCCAAGGAGGCGGATGTCACCGGCATCGCCTTTGCCAAGGAAGAGGGCGGGGTCTAGATGGAGCGCACGACAATAGAAGAAGATCTGGAGGGCGAGCGGCTCAACATCACGCCGATGATCGACTGCGTGTTTCTGCTGCTGATCTTCTTCATGGTCACCACCGTCTTCAAGCAACCTCACACTCTGAAGGTGGAGTTACCCCAGGCGCGAGAGTCGACGATAGTGGAGGAGAAGAAGCTGGTGGCCTCCGTCGACCGCGGTGGGAGGCTCGAGCTCAACCGGCAGCGGCTGAGCCTGGCGGAGCTGCCATCCGTGCTGGCCCGGGAGAAGGAGAAGACGCGCAGCCTGACGCTC
>CBDBIJ010000145.1:0-29804 GCA_965205655.1 Candidatus Latescibacterota bacterium | reverse complement strand
ATACCTTGAGAGATCTCTTCACGCTCTTCCCAGCCAAGAGCCCATCGAGAGCGTCGACGCGGCATTGGTACGATACCCCCATTGGCGGCGATGACACCATGAATCGACGCCGGATGCTTCCCGAGCGCCCGACCAATATCGCTATGCGACTGGCCGCTCTTCCATCGACGCCATACCTCCGACTTCTGTGACGCGGACAATCCTGGTCGTCCCATTTGAGCCATGTGCAACATCTCCTATGATTAGATTAGTGGGGAGAATGTTGCATTGACCGATTGAATATACCATGCCCTTGCTCAGAAAGTCGACGTTCGCTTCCGTCAGCTGACAACGACGATGGTTGCCCTTACTGGAGTCCTGGTGGCCACAGCTGGTGTCATCATCGCGTATTTGAAGGTCTGAGTCTCGAGCTGCGCCGATGGCCGCAACCACCGCAGTGGTCTCAGTATGCTCTCGTTGACGACGTATCCTTACCGGTTGAATTCATGAATCAAGACTAAATCCAACACGTTTTGCACGACCAATAACCCCTGGATGGTATTGTTGTCTGGGAAGTAGGGCAATTCAAGGACCGTAATACGCCGTGCCGACCCACAGATTGTTGGTCGCCATGGGCGAGGCGGAAGAGACACGACAAAGGCCTTTGCCGAGACCGTCGACGAAGACGACTTCTACTGGATGGAGTAGGGACGCTCCGAACTATCCCATGATTGCCATGAGCCCGAAACGATACCTCCCCTGTTGTGTCGTCGTCCCGCTCTTGATGGTCGCGCCCTCGAGGGGAGATGTGCAGGACAGCAACGAAACTAGGGCCACTGTTTGCCGGCTGTCCTTTTGGGCGCCACCAGATCGCATGGAGGAGTTCGAAGCCGTCTATGAGAAAAACGTAGCGCCCCTCCTGAAGGAGCATGGTTGGGTCTCCTCTTCCTGCAGCGCGCGGAGAACCATAGCGAAAGTCTTCAGTCGACTCTTTGAGTTCCAGTCTCCCGAGATAGCGGACAAGTGGCAGGCGGTGAGGTCCGACTCAATTTTTCAAGCCGTGTTGAAGGACTTGGGAACCACGTTCGGGACGACGCGCAAGGACAGCCTCATACGAACCACCTTCAGGCTCTACAGCGCACCTGCAGGCACCGGAACAGTCAGCGAGAGGACACGTACCGAGATGCCTGCTGGACGCGGGTCCGGCCGCTGGCAGACGTATGATGTGGAAGATGGATTGGCCGGGGCCTTCGTCTCTTCGATCATTCAGGATCGCGAAGGCGCCCTCTGGTTCGGAACCGGGAGTCACGACGCGCACGGTGGGGGGGTGAGCCGTTATGATGGACAGACGTGGACCACCTTCACGACCAAGGACGGACTCGCACACAATAATGTTCTATCGATCCTGCAAGATCACGAAAACAGACTGTGGTTCGGAACCTACGGCGGTGGTGTGAGCCGCTATGATGGACAGACGTGGACCACCTTCACGACCGAAGACGGACTAGGGTGTCCAGTTTCGGAATGGTGTTGACACTTCAGTCTCCCTGTTTGAGGATGCCGTCAGTGGCTCCCCAGAAGATGTCAGATGGTATCCGGCCTCGTGTTCGGTACCCCTGATGCGGCCGTTCGTCGTTATAGAAAGCCAGGTACCGTTTCAGACATCTGTCGAGCTGCGGACGAGCAGTGAAGTATCTCCTGCGAAAGGCCACACGCCAGTGCTCGTGAAGGATCGTGCCCTGCAGGCGTTCGACGAAGCCGTTGGTCCATGCGTGACGGGGTTTCGTACGTGTGTGACGGATACCCAGGCTCTGACAGGCTTCATCGAACTCTCCTTTGAACTCGCTTCCCCGGCCGGTCAGGACTCGCCGAAGCAACCATCCAGTGGCTTCGTAGAGCGGCAGGGGGATCTCCACCAGGAAACGGACGGCGTGCTCAGCGGTGTTGGCCGGAATGATGCGTGCAGCCGCGTACGAGCAGGCCGCATCGCAGGCCGTGATCTGCCAAACCTTCCCCACTCCTTTGAGTCGGCCCGATGTAGAAGGTGTCCAGACAGACGAGCTCACCCGGCTTGTTGGCTTCCACATGCCGCCTCTGGCGACGGGCGCGCTGCAGTTCCCGTCGCGTGCGCTCCGTGAGCAGACCTGCTCGCTGGGCACTGTGTCGTTCCAGGACGACGAGTCGCTGCTGCCGAGTTCCCAGATCCATGCGTCGCAGCGCTCGATAGATCGTGCTGGGCGACAAGGATCGGTGCTGTCGAGCCAGCTGCAGCGAATAGAAGCGGGGTCCGCAGGTGGGATGAGACAGTGCCATCGCCAGAATCGCCTGCTCGTCCTGGACCGACAGGCTGTGGGGACGTCCTCTGCGCGTCGTCCGACGTCGAGGGTGAAGCCCATCCCGACCGTAGCGCTCATATCGATTTTTCCAGCGGTAGAACAGGGAGCGGGAAATCCCCAGCTCCCGGCAGGCTGCCGAGACATTACCGAGCTCTCCAGCTCGCTGTAGCGCCAGGAAACGTGTCGCATGTACTTTGTCCTCGAGGGTCATCGGGACACCTTCCCTGAGAGATGTTGTTTGGCGATAACTCTCCCAGAAAGGTACCCCTGGTGGCCTTCACTTGTTATACCACCCCAAACTCCAAAACTGTCAACAGTATTACGACATCGCTCAGACTAGGGAGCAACTTCGTGCCCGCAATCTTGCAAGACCGGGAAGACAATCTCTGGTTCGGGACCGCAGCGGGTGTGTCCCGTTTTGATGGAGAGACGTGGTCTTCCTTCACCACCGTCGACGGACTGCCGCCCAACGCTGTGGTGTCCATGCTGGAAGATCGGGCGGGCAATCTCTGGTTAGGTACTGGGGGTGGTGGCGTGACCCGTTATGAGGACGGCCGTTTCACCACCTTCACCACCCAAGACGGACTGGCGAACAATATTGTGTTGTCGATGCTCCAGGATCGCGAGGGGCATTTGTGGTTCGGCACTGACGAAGGTGGCGTGAGCCGCTATGATGGTAGGGAATTTGTCACCATCACCACCGAAGATGGGCTCCGGCACAATTGGGTACTATCCATGTTGACAGATCGGGAGGGTAATCTCTGGTTCGGAACCCAAGGGGGCCTGAGTCGCTATGATGGTCAGACATGGACCGGCTTCACCACCGAAGATGGCCTAGCGCACAACGCTATAGTGGCCATGGTAAGAGATCGGGAGGACAATCTCTGGTTAGGTACTTTTGGCGGCGGCGTAAGCCGCTTTGATGACGCCACTTTTGAGAATTTCACTACCGAACACGGCCTGGTAGACAATGCAGTTATTCCGATCTTCCAGGATCGCGCAGGAAATCTCTGGGTCGGCACGGATTGGGATGGAATCAGTCGTTATGATGGACGGACGTGGACATCCTTCACTTTCAAGGGCGAAGATGATTGGCGGTGGAACGCTGTTCGGTCCATCGTCCAGGATCGGGAGGATAACCTCTGGTTTGGAAGCGCTGGTGGCGTGAGCCGATATGATGGACAGACGTGGACCACCTTTACCACCGAAGACGGACTAGCGCACAGGTTAGTGTGGTCGATACTCCAGGATCGGGAGGGGATACTTTGGTTTGGGACCTTTGGCGGTGGCGTGAGTCGTTATGATGGACAGACGTGGACATCCTTTACCACCGAAGACGGACTGGCGCACAGGAGGGTGTGGTCGATACTCCAGGATCGGGAGGGGATACTTTGGTTTGGGACCTTTGGCGGTGGCGTGAGCCGCTATGATGGACAGACGTGGGCCTCCTTTACTGTCGAAGACGGACTGGCAGACAATCATGTAAGTTCGATCCTGCAGGATCGGGAAGGGGTGCTCTGGTTTGGTACACTTGGCGGCGTGAGCCGCTATGACGGACAGACATGGACTTCCTTCTCCACTGAAAACGGACTGCTGGACAATCATGTGACGTCGATGCTGCAGGATCTGGAGGGTGTGTTCTGGTTTGCTACAAGTGGCGGAGGCGTTAGTCGATATGATGGCCAAATCTTTCAGACTCTGACCCGTAGAGATGGGTTGGGGAGCAATGCAGTCCATTCGGTGCTGGTCGACAGAGCCGGCTCGATGTGGTTGGGTACTTTCGGGGGCGTCACACGTTATCGGCCACCAGTTTCGCCGCCTCCTTCGGTAGTTGTTGAAGCCGTTGTTGCGGATGGGCGCTACGAGAATGTGACTGAAGTGTCGATACCCTCCACTGTTTCCTTGACTGCCTTCGAGTTTGCCGGCCACAGTTTCAAAACCCGCCCCGGTGCCATGGTCTACAGGTACCGCCTCGCCGGCCATGATGAGGATTGGCGGACAACTCGGGAACGGCGGGTCGAGTACAAGGATCTGCCAACTGGCAGGTACACGTTTGAGGTTCAGGCGGTGGATCGAGACCTGGCGTATTCGGTGGAGCCAGCCACCGTCGACCTCGAGATCTTCTACAAGCCGCAGGGCCTGCCGGTGCGACTGGAGGATGTGCAGATCGAGGATCTGTTCGCCTCGTTCTACACCGTCTACGCCGATCAACCCGTCGCTTCTGTCGTGGTCGCCAGCGACGATCCGCAACCGGTCGACGCGAAGCTCACCTTCTTCGTGCCCGGCCTTATGCAACAACCGACGGTGCGGCAGCTCACGCTGTCCCCTCAGCAGAGTCAGGAGCTCAGCCTCGGCGCCGTCTTCGACCGCAGCATCCTCGACCTCGATGCAGCCACCCCCTTCCAGGTGGAAGTGGCGCTGTCCTCGAAGGTGGGTGAGCAAACGCTGTCGCTGACAGAAGAGACGGATGTCACCATTCACGGCCGAGGAGCTCTCAGGTGGGACAGCGTCGCCAGAGCGGCGGCGTTCATCACCGCTTCCGATCCGGTTGTATCGTCGTTCGCGCGCCCAATTCTGACCTCGTTCGAGCCCGAAGTAAAAAAGTACGGCCGTCCCGTTGGAAACCTCGTGCGCGCCATGGTCCTCTTCGAGGCGCTCAAACAACACGGCCTACGCTACCAGGCCGACGCCAACAGCCCCTACACGAAGGTCCGCGTCGACCGCTCCGCCGTCGATCACGTGCAATATCCCGCGGAGGTGCTCACTCTGAAGACCGGTGACTGCGACGATCTGACCGTGCTCTACTGCGCCCTCCTCGAGAACGCCGGAGTCAGCACCGCTCTGGTGGATTACCCCGGACATCTCTTCATGCTCTTCGACACCGGAGTCGCCCGCCAGGAGTCGCACAAGCTCCCCATCGAAGAGCGCCTTTTCGTGGAACGCGGAGACCGATTGTGGATCCCGGTCGAGGTAACACTCCTCGACCAGTCATTCTCGGACGCATGGCGAGCCGGCGTGGATGAGCTGGCAAAGCTGAGCACCCGCGATCGCCGTCGCCTTGTCACCGACACGGCAGACGCGTGGAGCACCTATCCCCCAACATCACCGACATTCGACCAGGAGATCGCTCCGCCGCAGCGAGCCGACTACGAGGAAACTCTGGAGGCCCAGCACGCCGAGCTCATCGAGATGATCGAAGACCAGATCGACGACCGTTACCTCGATCCGCTGAAATCAGATCCGGACAACGGCGCCCTGCGCGCCGAGCTCGGCCAGCTGTACGTGGCACTGCGGCAGTACGACACAGCCATCAACACCGCCTACAGCCATCTCCGTACGACGAAGTCGGACAAAAGCCCGACCTACAACCACCTCGGCATCGTCCATTTCTTCAAAGGCGAACTGCAGCAAGCGGCCTTTCAATTTCAGCAGGCGTTGGATCTATCGCCTGACGACGCCGGCATCAAGAAGAACCTGCAGAAAGTGATGGTCGCGCTGGGAGAAGCGGAAGAAACCGCATCAGAGGTGGCGCAGCAGGCAGGTTCGGGCGAAACCAAAGCCTTTGCAGCGACTATCGATGAAGACGATTTCTACTGGGTAGAGTAGAGTCATCCGGCCTAGTGTATTGTCGTATAAATAACTTGTACTAGTACAGTTGTGTGGTTAAGTTTCATCCAGACCTATTCCACAAACAAGGAACGGAGGAAACTCATGCCACGCGGACGCTTTCTTCCACCTCTCGAAATGACGGGGCAAACTCGGCAGCAATTGGAATCAATGGCCAAATCTCGATCCCTGCCGCACGGTTTGGTGCGACGCGCCGAGATCGTGTTGCTGGCCGCCGAGGGATGGCCCAACAAGGCCATCGGCGAAGCTGTGGGGCTGTCACAAGTGACCGTCGGCAAGTGGCGTCGTCGCTTCGTGGAAAACGGCCTCAACGGGTTGTACGACGAGCTGCGACCCGGTGCGCCCCGATCGATCTCGGACGAACAAGTGGCCGAGGTGGTATACAAGACACTGAAGACCAAGCCGGAGGACAAAACCCAGTGGACGGTGCGCTCCATGGGCGAGGAGACCGGCCTGACCAAGGACGCGGTCCATCGCATCTGGCGCACATTCGGCTTACAGCCGCACCGGACCCAGAATTTCAAGCTGTCCACTGATCCTTTCTTCGTGGATAAGGTGCGCGATGTTGTGGGCTTGTATCTCAACCCGCCCGACCATGCCGTCGTCCTGTGCGTTGACGAGAAGAGCCAAGTGCAGGCTCTGGAGCGCAGTCAGCCGTTGCTGCCGCTGGGCCTGGGCTACGCGGAGGGCGTCACCCACGACTACAAGCGACACGGCACCACAACGCTGTTTGCCGCTCTGGATGTGGCCACCGGTGAAGTCCTGACTCAGTGCAAGCCTCGTCATCGCCATCAGGAGTTTTTGCAGTTCCTACGCCATATCGACGCGAACGTGCCTGCGGATCTGGACGTTCACTTGATCGTCGACAACTACGGCACCCACAAGTACGCCAGCGTCAAGAAGTGGTTGGCCAGCCGGCCCCGATTCCACCTCCACTTTACTCCGACCTACGCCTCGTGGCTCAACCAGGTCGAGATCTGGTTCAACATCATCACGCGGCGAGCCATCCGGCGTGGCTCATTCCGCAAGGTCAAAGAGCTCATTCAGAGGATCGAGCGCTACACCGACAAATGGAACGCCAACGCCCATCCCTTTGGGTGGACGGCCACGGCCGACTCGATCCTTGCCAAGGTCAAACGAATATGTCACTGTATTTCTGCGACGGAACACTAGCGGGCCGTGTGAGAGGTGTGGCGAATTCCTCACCCGAGTGTCACCATTGTAATACACTCTCGCGCAAATCCTGGATCTCTACTCGAGTGGCGGGCAGGCCTCGAAATTGCATTCGGATCTTCGTAGATTTAACCCTGCCCTTCTACGGAGATTCGTTTGCAATGTCAGCTGACCAGGCCTCTCCCGAACTGACTACCCGCGACGTGCTCTCGCAGGTCGACCGCCGCATCGACCTCGTCGAAACCGACCTTCGAAAACTGGACTCCAAATTTGACTCCCGTTTCGACACCTTGGACTCCAAAATCGATTCCCGTTTCGACACGCTGGACTCCAAGATCGACGCCAAATACGACACTCTTGACTCCAAGATTGGCGCTCTTGACTCGAAAATCGACGCCCTTACTGACAAGATCGACATTCGCTTCCGTCAGCTGACAACGACGATGGTTGCCATTACCGGAGTCCTGGTGGCCGCAGCTGGTGTCATCGTCGCGTATTTGAAGGTCTGAGTCTCGAGCTGCGCCGGTGGCCGCGACCACCCCGTACTCGAACAGACCCGTACTCCCCCGCGTTTTCTGGGCATAGCCAACTCCACCGGGAAAGAAACCCTCTGCTACTCATCTATTCCTCGACAAAGTAGGTCATCCAGCCCCGCACCTTGTCTTCCCCATCAGCATGAAACACGATCCGCGAAGCCGGGAATAGAAAATGAGCTCCCCGCGCCCCCGCGACGATGCCGGCAGCAGGACCGTACGCTTCAGTCAGCTCATCCACTGACTGGCCCACCTTCACGCCCCGCCCGCTCATGCCCGAGTATCCGGGGGGCGTCTCCAGAAACGCCATAGTGCCATAGCGCGCGTCGATCACCAGGCCCTGCCACTGCTCCGTATGCTTGGCATAGACGTGGATCCTCGGCTGGCTGCGGCTGCGTTTCGGAATGGACGCCCTGGCAGCATCGGGATCGTCCATGACGACCTCGTACTCATCAGCGCCAAGCCCGCCGATCTTTTCGCCCTGCTCCCGTCGCGCCGCCGGCCCGTCGGCGGCGACTGGCGCGGGAGATGACTCGCCGGCCAATGCGCTGATGTTGACCTGGGCGAGGGCCCGGTTGCCGCTGGTTGCCGCCTCGAAGTCTGCCAGCGCCTCTTCATCGTCAGGTGGGTCGCCGTGGGCATGAGCGATACCCCGTGCTATCAGTGCGTTGGCGAGCGAGATCGGCCTATTGCGTATTTCGGTGAAAACGGCCACCTGTTTCGGCGTCAAAGTGGCCACCCCTCGGAGCGCAGCGACGCTGGTTGGGTTAGGATGGGTGTAGCGGCTTTTTTCCGTCAAGTTTTCTGTCGCTTTCTCTGCTTTGCTTGGTCTGGGTGTGCCATATTGACCGGGTTCAGAGTTTTTGGGTTTCATAGTTTCTTGGTCCTTTTCTTTCTCATGGAGTCCCCCTTCAAGTCGATGGTGAAGGCGCTGTGTACCAGGCGGTCGAGGATCGCGTCCCCCACGGTGGGATCGCCGCTGAGCTCGTGCCAGCTCTTCACCGGGTACTGACTGGTGATGAGGGTGGCGCCGGTGCCCTGGCGGTCATCGAGAATCTCGAGGAAGAGGCGGTACTGCTCGGGTGTGAGGGGCGTCATTCCCCAGTCGTCGATGACCAACAGGTCGACTCGGGCCAGTCTCTTGAGCAGCCGTATGAGGCTGCCGTCGGCCTGGGCCAGATTCAGGGCGCGGAAAAGTTTGGGTGCGTAGAAATAGAGGGCGCGGAATCGCTCCCGGCAGGCTTGGTGCGCCAGGGCGCAGGCCAGATAGGATTTGCCCACGCCGGTGGGGCCGGTGATGATGCGGTGGCGATGATGGCGGATCCAGTCGCAGGAGGCCAACTGCTCGACGGCGGCGCGCTTTAACCCCCGCGGGTGGCGATAGTCGATGTCCTCCAGGCAGGCGGACTGCTTGAGCTGGGCAAACTTGAGCCGGGTGACGAGGGCGCGATTTTCTTTCCAGATCCACTGGCGTTCCACCAGCATCGCCAAGCGTTCGTCGAAGCTCAGGTCACTGCTTTGCGGCTGCTGTTGTTGTTCCTGCCAGGCCTCGGCCAGGCCGTTGAGTTTCATGGCGTAGAGTTTTTCGAGGGTCGGTTCGGCCAGCATGGTGTGATCTCCTCCAGCGCCCCAGGGTTTTCTTGGACACATTAGAGGGTCCACATGGACCTGAAAGGAGTGTTCGAGATGACTAAGCAGAAGAAGGGTGTTCGGGTCGGCCGATTCTCCGCTCGTCGAAAGCAGGAGGCGGTGTTGCGCCTGCTGCGTGGGGAGGACCTGGAGGTCCTGTCCCGGGAGTTGGGTGTGATGGCAGCCACGCTGAGTGAGTGGCGCGAGCAGTTCCTGGGTGGGGGTGAGTCAGCTCTGCACAGCCGTACCCGTGATGAGCGGGATGAACAGATCGCCCGCCTGAAAGCGAAGGTGGGGGATTTGACGATGGACAACGAGTTGCTGGAGTCCAAGATCCATCGCCTGGAGGATGGACTCCCTTTGGCATCCCGGAGGTCGAAGCGATGAGCCAGACCCAGTCGCCCTCCAGGAAGCGGCCGTACAGGCTGCAGCGTGTGTGTCGGGTCTGGCAGTTTCCTCGCTCCACCGTCCACGAGCATCGGCGTCGGGCGGCTCTGCGTCCGGAGGAGCGTCTTGAGCGGAAGAAACGAGGTCCCCAAGGGCCGTGTACCGACGATGAGCTAGCTGAGAAGATTCGCGAGTTGCTGAAGGCGTCCCCCTTTCACGGGGAAGGCTACCGCAAGATGTGGGCCCAGCTGCGGGCGCAGGACATCCGCACCTCGAAGGAACGCGTACGCCGTGTGATGCGCGAGCACGGCCTGCAGGTGCCGCAACGCGCCGGCCAGCCAAGGGGCCCGCAAGCACACGACGGGACGATCACCACCGAGCGACCAGACCAGATGTGGGGAACCGACTTGACCACCACCGTGACCACCGGCGAAGGCACAGCTACGGTCTTCGTGGCTGTCGACCACTGCAGCTCGGAGTGCATCGGCATTCATGCAGCGGCCACAGGCGACCGTTTCGAGGCCCTGGAGCCGATCCACCAGGGAGTCCGCGAACACTTCGGCGGCGGCGACAAGGGTATCGCCGGGGGGCTGCAGCTGCGCCACGATCATGGCTCTGCGTACATGTCCGACCACTTCCAGAAACAGATCGACTTCCTGGGCATCGAGTCGTCGCCCAGCTTCGTGCGTGCCCCGGAGGGCAATGGCTGCTCCGAGCGATTCATCCGCACCCTCAAGGAGAATCTCCTGTGGGTCCGATACTTTGCCACGGTCGAAGAGCTCCGTCTTGCCCTGCTCGAATTCAAGAGAGTCTACAACGAGAAGTGGCTCCTCGAGCGACACAACTATCAGACGCCAAACCAGGTGCGCCGGAGCTTCCAGCAGGAGTTGTCCAAGGCGGCCTGACCATCCGCCAAATCAGTGTCCAGAAACCCAGGGCTTTACACTCCCAGGTTGAAGGTGGTGGCGTGTCCTATTCGATACCCGGATACCCGGTGCGCGTGCGGCGGGCATGAGCTCCGCTCAGCGTCGTTAACTGCCCGGGTCGGGGCGCTGCACCACCTCCTGGGTCTGGTAGTAGGCTTGTCCGCGGATGTTGTCGTGATCCGTGACGGTGGACGGCGCTCCCTCCTCCTCGGGCAGAGGCTGCTGATCCAACTTGGTTTTGAGGATCGACGCGATGCTTGGGTAGGTCACCGCGTCGAGAGCCACTGCGCGGTGGCAGGCCGCTTCCATGCGCTCGGGTCCATACCCTTTCGCCAGCCGCATGATCCCCAGACAGGAGCGGTAGCCCTGCTCAGGATGAGGCTTGCTATCGAGGATGCGGGCCACGGCCTGGGCGCACTGCACTCCCACGGTGCCCGCCCAGTCGATGAGACGACCCGGCGACCAGTCCAGATGCTTCTCGTGGGCCTTGGGCCGATGCGCCGGATCGGTAGTGAATCCCCCCTTGACTCGGCTGCGCGGGTGGGCGGCGACGCGACGTCCTTTGTGAAAAAGCTCTACAGTGCGGGTCGACAGCCGCACCTCGATCGGTTGCTGCGTGAGCTGATAGGGCACCGAGTAATAATGCCAGTCCGCCTGCACGTGGTAGTCGATGTTGGCCTTGGCCTGTTTCCATTCCCCCAGCTGGTAGCGGTGAGACGGCAGCGGCCGCAAGGCGGGTTGGTCCAACTCGTTGTACAGCTCGAGGCGCGACCCGGCCATTTTTTGAAAGGGCCGTTCGTTGAGCTCTTTCAGACAGTGGCGGATGGAGACGTTGATGGCCCCCAGCGTGAAAAAGGTCTGGTCTCGCAACCGGGCCAGGATGCGGCGCTCGGCATGTAAGACGGCATTTTCCACCTTGGCTTTGTCTCTTGGAGCGTGTGTGCGCGTCGGCAGGATCGCCGTGGATCCAGGCGTCCAGTTTCTGGTCGGCGAAGGCTTCGGCGAAGACATAGTCGCTGGCGCCCAACACGGCGACGAAGAGGAAGGCGGGCTGATCATCGCCGCTTTCCGGATTCGTCCAGCGCAGCGTTTTCCCGGCCCAGTCCAGAAAGGTCTTCTCCCCGGCGAGGTGCCGCTGCCTGAGAGTCACCTCCAGGGGCGCCTTCCAGCGCTTGTAGTGCTCGCAGAACTGCGTGTAGCTGTAGCCGTCGGGATGTTCGGTGCGATATTCCTCCCACAGAAGCTGCAACGTCACGTGCTTGCGGCGCAGCTCCTTGTGGACGTAGGCCAGGTCCGGGAGCGGGCGGGTCGGTGTAAACGGGAGCGTATCGGAAAAGAGCAGATCGTGCAGCTTGTCCTCGTCCACCTCATCCGGCAGAGGCCAACGCAGACCGGCTTTCTCGGCCCGCTCCAGATAGGTGGCGATGGTGCTGCGAGCCAGCTTGCAGCTTTGGGCGATCTGGCGGTTGGTGAGCTTGGCCTCGTATTTGAGGCGAAGAATTTCCTTGATCTTGCGCATGGACAACCTCCGTTGAGCCATCGGTATCTCCTTTTCGCGAAGATACCGTGGCCGGGTTATCCAGCGTCGCTGTCATTTCGGCACATGGCGGCCACCTGTTTCGGCCGTGGTCAAAAAACGGCCACTTCCAGACCGAAACGGGTGGCCACTTTGCTCCGAATTGGGTGGCCACTTTAGACCGAAATGAGTGGCCACCTTGCTCCGAAATACGCACCTATTCTGCTTTTGCGAGATCTTCACGGCCTTCCCGGCGAAGAACAGCGCCTCGTCGAACTCGCCACGCAAGTCGGAAACGCAGGCGAGGTTCGTGTACGCTGGGGCGTAGTTGCGGTCCTTGTCGCGAGCCTGTTCGAAGAACTCGGCGGCTTCGGCCAGCAGCATGCTGCGGCGTTCGCCCACGTCAAGGGTGTGCTCCGTCGCTTTTTGCGCCTGCTGCAGGCGCGTCGTGGGATCGACTTCGAAGGGATAGGCGAACGGAAACTCGCCCGCCTCGAACAGGGAAATCGCATCGAGAGCCAGCGCCACGCCGGCATTGTTCAAAATTTCGCGACTCGGGAAGGTGCGGGCGATAAACTCGAAACAGCGGCCCGCTTCTTCGTAGCGTGATATCAGCATCAGGCGGTTGCCGGCTTCGAACACGGGGATGAGGCCTCGCAGCTTCTCTTCGGACCGGCGCGCGATCTCCACGCGCTCGGCCGGCGAGGGATACCCCGGCAGATCCTCGTCGATCTCGAACTCGCGATACACGGCCGCGAGTAATTCAGGCGCGACGCCGAGACTGTTGTAGCCGGCTACATGCGCGAAGAAGCCACCGAAGTAGTCGGCCTCAGCCTCGATCTCGACCCTGCGGGCCAGATCTCGGCGCAACATGCCGATTGCCTGCCCCACCTCGAGGTCGGCGAAACCGTTGCCGAAATCCCCCGGCCATGAGTGATCCTTGTAGTAGTGGGCGAGTTCATGGCCGATCAGCGATGCCATGGCATCGAGTGAGTCGGGACCCAGCGAGACACACAGGTCGTAGGCGCGCTCTTCGATGGTGAGGGTGTTTAACTTGGCGTTAAACCACGCGACCTTCTGGTGGCTGAAGACGCCATTTGGGTGGACGCGTAGGACGGGCTTTGCGCGTCCATCGCCGAAGGCGCGCACCACATCAGCGAAGACCTTCCTGGCGGTCCGATACTTTGGATGACCCTTCTCCAGCCCTTGAGACGACTGTCCGTCAGCGTCAGACCAGCAGAGCAGGGCCAGAAGAGTGATGGTGGCGATAGATCGGGTCATTGGGCGCAGTGGCGGAAAGATTCTAAACTGACTTAGTATAGCAAAGGTTCCCCTTTTTCATACAACGCCTGTTCTTCAAGATTCCACTCATATGTTCGTCAGATTCTCAATATGAGACACCCACTCCTGCTAGTGCTCTGTTAAAGAGTCGGCATTGAGTTTTGGACTTTGGTCAGCTTGGAGTTGTCCGTGTTCTTGTTTCGCCATCTCAGGTACTCCTGGATGCGCTGGCCGACTTCTCGATGATCGTTGGGATCGCTGTTTTTGATGACGAAATAATGGGCTGCCGTGAGGTGACATTCGAGCCGATTCATCCATGACGCGTTGGTGGCGGTGAAGACCGGCGAGACCTGGTTTCGTCTGCACCACTGCAGGATCGGCGGTGTCTTGTGCGTCGACAGATTGTCCATGACGACGTAGATCCGTTTCGCCTTGGGATAGCGCAGCCGAATGGCCTTGAGAAAATCGAGTACGACCGATGCGTGCTTCTTTGGTTTGTGATGCATCCACAGGATGTCCTCATGGACGTTATAGGCTCCGAAGAAATAGCTGACGCCGCCGTGGCGGCTGTAGGTTGCCCGATGCCGGACCGGGCGCTTCTGCGGGGCCCAGGAAGCGCCGGCATGCGGCTTGATCTGGACCGGTCCCAGTTCGGCGAAGCAGACTACGACCGTGCCTTTCGGCGCCCGCTTGTAGAGTCGGTTGATGCGTTTTTTTTTAGAGGCAAACTCCGGGTCCTTGGATTCCTTCCAGGTGCGCGTCCGTTGATAGGTCACCTTATGCTGATCCAGGATTTTCCCGATGGTCACATGCGAGACCTCAGGAATCATCTGCCGTCCCACCAGGCAGTCGGTCAGCTTGCGCAACGACCACTGATTGAACGGCTGACCGAACGCACGGGGAGGCATCTTGGCGATTTCCACCACCACGGATTCGTCTTCCGGCGTCAACTTCGAAGGACGCCCCGGACGTGCCCGCGTGCGCAACGCCGTCAATCCCCCTTCGTTGTATTGGCGAATCAACTGGCGAACGTACTCCTCGTGCAGATGCAGCGTATCCGAAATCTCTTGGACCCGCATTCCCTGGACGCTGAACGAGATCAACTGCCCACGGCGCATCTGCACGGCGCTGCGAGGCCGCTTCAGCCATCGCACCAGTTCCTTCGACTCCGCCACGTTCGGTGAACGAGCATGAAGACACATAGCTTGACCCTCCTGAAGAATTCGCCATATATCTCCATGATACCACGACTTACGACAAAGTACAAGCTCCATTTCTTAACGGAGCACTAGTTATCGCCATCTGCGGTTCAGCTGCTCTGACTGCTGACCAGCCTACCGCCGCCGAGCCCGACTCCTCCACCATCGAACCTGCCTTCATTGAGGCACCCCCGCCCATCGATGAAGAGCTCGGCTATGCCATGAGCCCGCATGCCGTGCCATCGAAGGGAACGATCAACGCCCTGGTCATCTTCGCTCAATTCAGGGACGAGAGGAGCCATGGGGAAAAGATCCCCCATTGGGCCGCCGACCTGTTCGACCACGAGCGCACAGACAGCTTCTCCTCCTTCTATCGCACCATGTCCTTCGGTCAGTTTCAGGTGCAGGGCACGGTCTTGCCCAAGCGCTACACGTCGAGATGGGCCAAAAAGACCTACTGCGCTAGCAATAGCGGGGACTATGGAGATTACGACATTTTCGTCGAGCAAATCCTGACTCAAGTCGACGCCGATTACGATCTGGGGCAGTTCGACAACGACGGCCCGGACGGTGTACCCAATTCAGGTGACGACGACGGACGCGTGGACTTCGTGTTCGTAGTGATGCGCTCGGTTCCGCCCAACTTCCTGCTCGGCAACGCCGAAGGCATCGCCGGCCTGCTCATGACCTACACGAGTTCCGAAGACATCAGCGCGAGCACCGGCGAAGGCATATACGTGGGCGACAAAAAATACCATGGCAACATACTCGAGCAAAGAAATCAATTCGATATGACCGTGGGAATAATGGCTCATGAGTTCGGCCACGCCCTCGGCCTGGTAGATCTTTACGACTTGCCACCGTATACACCACCCCGAGATGATAGTGCCGACATCGGCCGCTGGGGTCTGATGGGGCGTGGTACCAACGGGTGGGATAGAGTATCTGGCCCCAACCCATTCTGCGCCTGGAGCCTGGAGCAACTTGGCTGGATCGGTGTTGACAACGAGCAGCTGGTCGAAGTCCGTGGCGACAGCACCGACCTGACCGTAGCCGGCATCTACGACGGCGGGCAGGTCTACAAGATCCCCATTGGCAACGGCAACTCCCGGGACCCCAACGCATACGTGCTGCTTGCGCAGCGGACTCCACGTGGTCCGTACGACGAGGCTCTACCGGGCGAGGGGGGGCTGCTAATCTGGCAAGTTCAACCGGGCAAGAGTCTCAACTATAACGAAGAAGACAAACTCGTCGACCTGGTCTGCGCCGACGGCCTCTACCCGAAATCGGGAAGGCAGGGTGACAATCTGGATTTTTGGGCTCACAACGCAGCCTACACTAAGAAAAACGCCGGCAATGAAGGCGACGAAACCGATCCGTTCGACGGGCGCCAGTTCAGTGCCCTTTCTTCCGTACTTCCCGGTCTTGAGGGCACCAGCGGGCTGATCATCGATTCAATACGCAGGCAGGGGGAAGCCATGGTCGTCGATGTTCGCCAGCCGCGCTGGTCCGGCAGGATCGACCGATCCGTCAAGTGGAAGGGAGAAATATTCGTCGGCGGAGACCTGACCGTCACAGAAAACGCCACGCTGGAGGTAGACTCAACGGCCTGGGTGCGATTCGACTCGACCGACGGGCTGCGAAGCGGGTTGGATCCGGAGCGCATCGAACTGCATGTCTACGGAGGGCTGAAGGTTCCAAAACGCCGTTCTCAGCGCAACAGGAAACCTGAACAGACCGGCTACGATCCGGCACTCTTCGAGCAATACTCAAAGGGCCTCTCCGCTGAGCCCCAACGGGCCCAGTTCGTGGCGGCGTATCCAGGCGCCAGCTGGTTTGGCATCATCAAGCGCGGCAGGGGTTGGACCAGTATCAGCAACTCTGTGTTGCGCGACGCCGTCTACGACCAGCCCGTGTCGATCGATGAACTTCCCGCCGCCAGCAGCGCCAAAGTCACGTCCGGTGAGCCGGTTGGTGCGGTGACAGACGAACCGTTGTCATTCGCCTTGCTGCCCAACTATCCCAATCCGTTCACCAGCGAGACCACCCTGCGCTACTCCCTCGCCGCACCATCCGACGTGCGGCTGAGGGTGTTCAACGTCCTGGGCCAGACGGTACGAGAGCTCGTTGCCGAGCATCTCTTCGAGGGCGAACACGAAGTCGTGTGGCGCGGAGAGGACGAAAACGGGCGTCAGGTCGCCAGCGGCTTTTATGTATCGCACCTGGAGATACCCGGGACTTTCACCGCCCAGGACAAGATGATGTTCATGCCCTCGGGCTACGCCCGCGTTGCCAGCCTCGACGAACAGCTGCGCGCGAATGATGTAGAGTGGAGCGTGCTCGGCGACGATTTGTACGGCGCCGCTGAGGTCTCTTTTGGCTATGCGCCGTCTACGAACGGGGCAGCCTACGAGGCCGGAGCTGTCTGGGTGCGCCTGCAGGTGACCACTCAGTACAGCGTCGATACACTCAGAGTTGCAGCTCTCGCGAGCAGGCTCGGTCAGCTGGCGGCTGCGCTCGATCCGTCGGATGACGGTGGCGAGTCGCTAGTTTCAGCTCTCGATCCTCTTCGGGCCGGCGCGCTCACGGCCGCCATGTTGAGCCGGGCACGCGACCAGCTCGACCTCATACTGCGGGACCAACAGAGGGCCGCGTCCCTCTACTTCTACGTCGGCGAATGGCTCGAGAGCCTCGCTATGGCTAGTCGGGCTGCACATCAACTATCGGTTCCGCTGGAGCAATTGGCAGACCCTTCCGTCGACGCGTCGGTGGCGCGCCAGTTCAAGGTCAGCCTCGGCGCGCTCGAGGCCGACGAGATTCTGCTGACGGATCTCGAACGACTGGCGGCGATACTCGAGACCCCGTCGGCCGACAGAGACGTGATGGGTCTGATCGAGTTGTTGGTGGAGATGACGGAGATCGAGTAGTATGTAGCATCACGTCCAGCCTCGACGATCGGTTGCTACAGTGAGGTGGCCCTGTTTTCAATATTCCACCCATATGTTCGTCAGATGCTACGTATGAGAAATCCCTTCTTTTTCGCGATCGCGTTTTGTCACCTCCACTGACGAAGCGGTCGAGAGCTTCGCTCGTCCAGTGCTGGTGGCATTTGAAGAGGAGATCGTGTCGCTGGGCCGGCCGGGGAGGAACCTGATCAGGGCGATGGTGCTGTTCGAAGCCCTCAAGCAGCACGGGGTGCGATACTTTCCGGATTCCAACACACCCTATGGGAAGGTGTCGGCGGACCGATCGGCGGTCGATCACGTGAAGTATCCGGCGGAGGTGCTGTGGAAGAAGGCCGGTGATTGCGACGATCTCACAGCGCTTTATTGTGCCCTGTTGGAGCACGCCGGAGTAAAGACCGCACTCGTCGACGCGCCCGGTCACATCTTTTCGCTGTTCGACTCGGGCATCTCTCGCCAGGAGGCGCACAAGTTCCCGGTGGACGAGCATCTCACGGTGGTGCGTGGCGATCGGCTGTGGGTTCCGGTGGAGATCACGCTGCTGGACAAGACCTTTCACGAGGCGTGGACGTCAGGAGCAGAAGAGATCGCCAAACTGGCGCCGAGAGATCGTCGGCGTCTGGTGACGGACACAGCCGATGCGTGGGTTTCATTCCCGCCTGCCGAGCCGGAATTCGAGGAGCAGGTTGCTGGCCCGGGGCGGCTCGCCCTGGAGGATGTCGTCAATTCGCAGTATGCCCGGGTCGGAGAGATGGTGGAGGAGCACATCGAGGCGACCTACCTGGACCCATTGAAGGAAGCCCCAGAGGAAGCGCGCCTGTGGTTGGAGTTATCCCAGGTGTACGTCTCTCTGGGTCGTTTCGACGACGCCATCAAATCCGCCTACAACCGCCTGATGGATGGGGGCGGCACTGACGCCAGCACCTTCAACCATCTCGGGATCGCCTATTTCCTCAAAGGGGATGTGGAACAGGCTGGCTACTACTTCAAGCAGGCGACCGACCTCGTACCACAGAACCGGGGGTTCCAGCAAAACCTCGATCGCGCCATGGTAGCTATGGGGAGAGCAGATCGCGACGAGAAGGGGGTGAAAGCGGCAAGCTCCGCCGCGGACGAGATGAAGAGTGACACGATGGAGCTCGACGAGCGCAACTTCTACTGGGCTGAATAAAGGAATCGATCATGTTAGAAATGAGCGAGAGGGAGAAATTCCTCTTCGACCTGCAGGGTTTTCTCCACGTCCCGGACTTCCTCACCGCGGACGAGGTCGGCGCTCTGAATGCGGCCATCGATACCAATGTCGCCCCGATGGAGGAGTATGAGTATCATGGCCCCAGTCAGTACGCCGGCGGCATGGATGGGGAATTCGCCGTCCGCAACGAGACCGGGATGCTCACCTGGGAAAAACCCTGGTGTCAGCCGTTCCGCGATCTCATCGCCCATCCGAAGATCATTCCCTACGCGAACTCGCTTTTCGGCCGCGGCTGGCGGCTGGATTCCGAGCCCCTGATCATAATGGCCCGCAAGGGAACCGGCGGACACGGCCTGCACGGGCACACCAGTCGCCAGTGTGATCCCTCCCAGGGATTCGCCTACGCCAACGGAGAGTTTCGCGCCGGCATGACGGTTTTCCAGTATCAACTGCGCGACATCGGCGAGGGTGACGGTGGAGTGACGGTGATACCGGGGAGTCACAAGGCCAACTTCAAGTGCCCGGAGGATATCATGCTCTACAACGCCGATAGGGAGGTGGTCCGCAACGTGGCGTGCAAGGCAGGGGACCTGGTCATCTTCATGGAGGCCACCATCCATGGCTCGCTGCCATGGCAGGCGGACTACGAGCGCCGGTCGCTGCTCTACCGGTACAGCCCCAGGTTTTCCAGTTTTCACGTTGACGGCCTTTTCGAGGTTAAGAGGCCGGAATGGATGAACGAGCTTTCGGATGTTCAGCGCGCGGTGCTCGAACCGCCATATGTGCCCAGGCGGCCCCTCTTGGAGGACGACGGTGCCAGGCTCGCCCATCCCGAGCAAGAGCCGAAGCCACACATTCCCCGCAAGCGTCACGAGTTCTAACTCGTTGAGACGAGCGCACCTGTGAAGATGGAGGACATCCTGCGGCGTCTTGAAACCGACGGCTGCTGCGTGGTCGACGGAGTAATTCCCGCAGATGGGATAGGCGCTGTGCGCGCAGAGGCGGAGAAGGTGACCGCGACGCGGGGCGTCAGCAAAACTTACAAAGGGCTGAGCAGCGCCTGGGGCATACTCGGCGCTATTCCCTCCTTTTGCTCCTACCTGGCCGATCGACGCGTGCTGGGGGTGGCCGAGAGGTGGTTTGGGCCGCACGTGCGAATTTCCTATACCAATACCCTCATCACCGCGCCGGGCAATGAGCGCGGCGGCTGGCACGCGGACTGGCCTTACAATCAGGAGAAGACCTGTATCCCTGCGCCCTATCCGGATTTTCCTGTCCAGCTTTCGAGCTTGTGGATGCTGTCGGATTTCACAGTGGAAAACGGCGGCACCTGGATCGTGCCCGGCTCTCACCGAACGGCCAACAATCCTACGGGAGCTATCGGTGTTAGTCGCTTTGAACCCTATCCGACCGAGATGCAGGTCACAGGGGCAGCTGGCAGTGTTCTCGTCTTCGACAGCCGCCTGTGGCACGCCACCGCAAGCAACAGGAGCGCCGGGCTGCGCGTGGGAATGGTCGTGCGTTATGTGCCCTGGTGGCTCGATCTGGAGGTGCTGATGCCGGGCTCGAAGGCGCGCAAACGCATGGTGGAGGACCCGGGCCTCAAGGAAAACGAGGTGCCGCCGGTGCCACCGGATGTGTACGAAGCCCTGCCGCAGGACGTCAAGCCGCTCTACCGGCACTGGGTAAGGTGAGCCAGTGTCCTCACAATACACCGCCGCCATCGTCGGCTGCGGCTCCATCAGTCAGGCGCACGTCGATGGCTATGATTTGGTCGAAGAAGTGGAGCTCGTCGCCGTCGCCGATCCCGTCGCCACCGCCAGGTCGCGTTATGCCGGCGACGGAGTTCGGGAATACGACACCATCGAAGCCATGCTCGAGGCAGCTGCGCCGGACCTGGTCAGTGTCTGCACCTGGCATGGCCTGCACGCCGACCTCGTCGTCACCGCCGCCCGCGCCGGTGTCAAAGGGATCATCTGCGAAAAGCCGATGGCTATCGGCTCCGGCGATGCCACCCGCATGATCGAGGCGTGCGAGGCGAGCGGCACCAAACTCGTCGTCGCCCATCAGCGCCGTTTCACTGCGGGTTGGGAGAAAGCGCGCCAGCTCATGCGCGAGGGGGCCATCGGCAAACCGGTCATGGCGACGAACACGATCTTCGATGGTCTCGCCAACATCGGAACCCATTCCATCGACGGCACCAGGTTCGTTCTCGGCGATCCCGAGCCGGTCTGGGTGATGGGCGCCGTCGAGCGCCGCAGCGATCGCTTCGAGCGCGGCACCCCGATTGAAGACTGCTGCATCGGGCTCGTCCATTTTGCCGGCGATGCCCAGCTCTTCATTCAGTCCGATCTCGTGAGAGAAGGCGCCAGCTGCAGCAGCTTCCCCGTCTACGGTACTGACGGGACGATTCAAGTCGACACGGCGGGGGTCCGTCTTCTCAACAACGCCAGCGGCGGCTGGACCGACATCGACATCGGTGTCCCTCCCGATGAGGTCCGCGACATTGGCGGCCCGACGAACGCCGCCCAGGTTCGCGAGTTCCTCGCCTGGATCGAGGGCGGTCCCGAGCACCGCGGCGCCGGCCGCAACGCCCGCTTCACCGTGGATATCATGATGGCCCTCTACGAATCTGCCCGCCGCCGCCAGGTCGTCCACCTGCCGCTGGCGGAACAGGGCTACCCTCTCGAAAAAATGATTGCCTCGGGCGAACTGCCCGTCACCGAGCCGGGGACCTACGACATTCGCGGCTTCCACAGCTGGGAAGGTGTCGACGACGGCGAATACGAAAAGCTGAGACAGGCCGGGCTGTCGCACGGCGAGATCATGCGCAAGTTGCATGAGACGGCCTGATGCGGCTCGATGACTCCCAGATCGCCGAGTTCGACGAGCGGGGCTTTCTGTTTTTCCCGAGCCTGCTCGAAGATGGCGAGGCGAAGGTGCTTCAGCACGACCTCCCCGAACTTCTGGCGCGCCGGGGACCGGAGGTGGTCCGCGAGAAGGAAGACTCATCGGCGGCCAGGCTCGTGTTCGGCGGCCACCACTTCTCAGAGGCTTTTCGCCGCCTCACCCTCCTCCCTCGCATGCTCCTGCCGGTGCGCCAGCTGTTGCGGGACGAGGTCTATCTGCACCAGAGTCGTCTCAACCCGAAGGAGGGCTTTGGGGGCGGCACCGACTGGGACTGGCACCAGGATTACGGTCCCTGGTATCGCCTCGACGGCATGCCGGAACCCCGCTGCATCATGGCCGCCGTATTCGTCGACGACTGCACCGCCGCCAAATCCCCTCTCCTCATCGTGCCGGGAACACAGAGCCAGGGATACATCGATTCGATCGAGCCCGACAGCGACCCGAGCGGCACTGCCGTCTACAACCTCGATCACGCCATCTTCGAACGACTGGCAAACGAGAAAGGGATTGAACCCCTCATCGGGCCGGCCGGATCCGTCTGCTTCATCCACTGCAACCTCATTCACGGGTCTGCCAACAACGTCTCACCCTGGCGCCGCGCGATCATGTACCTGAACTACAACGCCGTCAGCAACGCCTGCACCGGCACCACCCGCGCCTATTATCAAAACAACCGCGACTTCACCCCGCTCGAGCCGGTTGACGACGACAGCCTCAGGGCGCTGGTCTGACCTCCACTCCCAGCACGGGCTCCGTTCCGGCGATGGTCGTGCGGTGCATGACCCGTCGCTCCACGCCGTGGTCGAACGGCTCCACCACGTGAATGGCTCCTTGATTGTCCCACATCAACACATCGTGCGGCTTCCAGCGGTGCCGGTAGACGAACCGCTCCTGGGTGGCCCACCCCATCAGCTCCTCCAGTAGCTGCTTGCCTTCCGAATCTTCCAGTCCAATCACTTGTTCCATGTAGGTGCCGCTGACATACAGGGACAGACGCCCGTCCGCGTGTTGTCGCACCAGCGGGTGGTCCACCGGCGGAACCCGCGCCTCCTCTTCCGGCTTCATCGGCGGCAGGTTGCGCAGCTGGCGGGAAAACAGAAAGCTGTGTCTCGCCTTCAATCCCCGAATCCGGCTCTTGAGCTCGGCCGGCATCTGCTCGTACGCGGCGAACATATTGGCGAACAAGGTATCGCCTCCCTTCTTCACGACCTCGATGGCGTGCAGTACCGCACCCTTGGCGGGAATCCGGCGGTAGCTGCTGTCGGTGTGCCACACCCATATCAGAGTGCTGTACCTACCGCCGTCCGACTCCACCGGCCTGATTCTGCCGTCGTCACCCACGTTGGTCACGCGAAATATCTCCGGGACTTCATTTGAGCGGTTGTCCGATTGTGGGAACATTTCGAGCTCGCCGAAGTTGCGAGTGAACGCCACCTGTTGTTCGTCGCTGATCGCCTGGTCCGGGAAGACGAGCACCGCGTGTTCCAGCCAAGCAGCCTCTATCGTCCGCAGCTCGGCCTCTTCGAGGGGGCGCGACAGATCCACGCCGGTCACCTCGGCGCCGATCAGGGAATGCAGCTTTCGCACACGTAGAGAATCCGCCATGCCTCTTCCTCCCTTCTCCGCCTGCGTCACATCCGCGGGTGCGCAGAATATATCGAATCGCCCTCGACAGACCACCGACGCGCGATCGGAGACATCGTCCAACTTGCTCCCCCATCACGGCTCGTGCTACCTTTCTCCACCCTTGCGCATTCACACTGCACGTTGGCGCGAAGAAAAACGATATGAGCGAGCGGAATACGCCGGACAAAGAGTCGCGCAGAGTCCTCGAGAGGAGCGAAGAGACCTATCGGGCTCTGTATCGAAAGACGCCTGCCATGCTCCACTCGATCGATCAAGAGGGACGGCTCGTCGATGTGAGCGATGGCTGGCTCGAGGCGCTTGGCTACACCCGGGAGGAGGTCATCGGGCGCAAGGCTTCCGAGTTCCTCACAGAGAACTCCAGAGGGTATGCCGAAACAACCGCAATTCCCGAGTTCATTCGAACGGGGTCGGCGGAAAGTCTGGAGTACCAGTTCGTGAAGAAAAGCGGTGAAGTCATCGACATTCTCCTTTCCGCCGTAGCCGAGTACGACGACGCTGGTAATTTCGAGCGATCTCTGGCCGTGCTGACCGACGTGACGGACAAGAAGCGGGCCGAGGATGAGTTGCGCTTCAGGAATGCTCTTCTCTCGACCCAGCACGAGGCCTCCATCGATGGACTCCTTGTCGTAGACCAGGACAGGAACTGGGTCGACTACAACCGCCGTTTTATCGAAATGTGGGGAATTCCCCCGGATGTTGAGGCGAAAAAATCAAGCGTGCTTGCGGTCGAATCAGTTCGTGACAAACTGGTCGATCCGGATGCCTTCGTGTCGGGAATCCTGATACATGTATGAACATCCGCTCGAAAAATCCACCGATGAGGTCGACCTCGAAGACGGCAGAGTGTTTGAGCGCTACTCCGCGCCCCTGATCGGTGAAGACGGTGAGTACTACGGGCGACTTTGGTCCTACAGAGACATAACCGAGCGCCGAAGTCTCAAGAACCAGCTGCAGCAGGCGCAAAAGATGGAAGCCGTGGGGCAGTTGACGGCGGGAGTTGCCCACAACTTCAACAACATGCTTCAGGGGATCATGAGCAATGTCGAAAATGCCGCCGAAGTGGAAGACGGCGCGACATACCTCGAGGCATCCCTCACCGCTGCCCGGAGAGCGGCCACCATGGTTCGGCAGCTGATGCTCTACGCCCGTCAGGCAGACCCGTCCGATCGGGCACAATGCGATCTGGTTCCGGTTATAGAAAGGGCCGCCGATTTCTGCCGTTCCACTTTCGATCGTCATCTGAGGATCTCCGTCGACATCCAGCCAAATCTTGGGAAAATCTGGGGCGATTCCTCGCTCATAGAGCAGGTGCTCCTCAATCTGCTCCTTAATGCCAGAGACGCCATCATCCCGACACCCGTTTCCAGGACGCAGAACCGCATCGGACTTCGGGCATACTCCCTGCATGCCGATCAGGGACCACGCGCCGGCTCCTACGTTCGGATTGAAGTCTCCGATCGTGGTGTGGGTATGGATCCCGATACGCAGAAACGGATCTTCGACCCGTTTTTCACCACCAAGGATGTCGGGCAAGGTTCCGGCCTCGGACTGTCAACGGCGTTTGGAATCGTGCGCCATCACGGTGGATGGATCGACTGCGACAGCTCTCCTGACGTCGGGTCGACCTTTACCGTTCACCTGCCGGTGTTGGCGACTGAAACACAGGAGAGGGAGGAGCAACCATCTGCCGACGCCGCGCCGCTGCCCGGGGGGACGGAGACGATTCTGATCGTCGAAGATGAGGACGAAGTTCGCGTGCCTGTGGCCGGAGTTCTCAAGCGCTGCGGCTACGAAGCGCTCGAGGCCAAAGACGGCAGGGAGGCGCTGTTCATGATGAATTCACAGTCTCGGATCGATCTGGTCTTGCTCGATCTATCGCTACCCGAGATTTCCGGACATGAAGTCCTGAAGCGCCTGCGGTCACGACGCGAGGATATGAAGGTGGTGATCTTTACGGGACAGACTTCCGACGTGCAGCGTGCCCTCGAGGCCGAGACGATTCTTCGCAAGCCTGTTCCCCTCAACGACCTTGCCCGGACCGTTCGAGACGTCCTGGACACCTGAGCGTGGGGGACACGACAAGCATGACGGACGGAAACTCGAAACACTCTGCGGCACCAGCTGAGATTTTCGATTTGAGCGGACAGGTTGCCCTCGTTACCGGAGGAAACGGGGGCTTTGGCCGCACCATCGCAAAAGGCCTCGCCGCAGCCGGCTCTTCCGTCGTCATCGCCGATGTTCGGCTCGACGGTGCCGACGACGTCGTCAGTGCTGTCGAGTCATGCGGTCAGCGTGGACTGGCGCTCGAGATGGACGTCACCGACGCCGGATCGGTCCAGGTAGCTGTCGATGCAATCGCCTCGGAGTTCGGCCGCATCGACGTCCTCGTAAACAGCCATGGCGTCACCAACCGCATGCCCTTCGTCGACTATGCGGAAGCGGAGTGGGATCGCATTCTCGATGTGAATCTGAAAGGGACGTTCCTGTGCTGTCAGAGCGTCGGCAGGCTGATGCTCGAACAGGGGCGCGGTGCGATCGTGAATCTGACATCCATCGGGGGGCTCGTCGGCATGTCCAACACCGTCGCCTATTGCGCCAGCAAGGGAGGCGTGGTGCAGCTTACGCGGGCGCTGGGCGTCGAGTGGGCCTCACGCGGCGTGCGCGTGAATGCCATCGCTCCCAGTGCGTTCGATACGCCGATGGCTCGGAAATCCATAGACGCGGAGCCCGAGTACCAGCAGCGAGTCATCGACCGCGTTCCCATCGGCCGAATAGGCGACCCCGAGGAGCTCATCGGCGCGGTGCTTTTTCTGGCCTCAGGCGCTTCGTCAATGGTGACGGGAGCTGTGCTTCCGGTGGACGGGGGATTTACGGCGCAGTAGCTGCCTTCGCCAGGGGCTCCCTCTTAGCCGCTAGCTGTCACGCCATTTCCTGAACCCGGATCGCGCCAGGTCGGCTGCCCCGTCCAGTACGTACCATGTCGCCAGGAAAGCCAGGCATTCCAGCGCAAAGCTGTGAAACTTGTAGAGCACCTCGGCGATTGCGAAGGAGGCCGCAAACGCCGGAGCCTGCTGCAGTAGAAGATCCCTGGTTGAAAGCGTTCGAATCAGCGTAAACATTCACCCTTTCCTTTCCTATTTCAGTTTTCCACGCCCCGCTATCGGCCACTCGGTCTCGACGATGCCGTCGCGCACGCCGTAGATGAACTCGTGCAGCAGCACGGTGGCGTCTGAGTATCCCAGGACGAAGTCGAGTTTGTCTCCCACCTTCACCGCGGTGTTGGGAGCTTTCAATCTGACGGCCAGGTGCTCCGCCGAGGTGGACACCTGCTCAACGCCGTCGAGCCCGACCGGTGTCGGGTCTCCCGGCCATGACGGCGTCGACTTGAATCCCCCGTCGAGGATGATTCTGTCCGGCGTCGGACGGCTCGTCACCGTCGCCAGCGCAAAGATGCTCGGCTTCGTGGCAACTCCGAAATACAGGTATTTGTTGTCGCACAGCATGGCGCCACCCGCCTGAATCTCGCTGATCACTTTGTAGCCGGGCGTGATCAAATAGCTGCCGCTGCCGCCGCCGCTGACGATGTTCACGGGCAGCCCCGCTTCCTTGCACATCGCAACGCTCTCCTTCAGCAGCTTGAGCGCCTTCTCGATCACCCTCCGCTTTTCGTCCTGGTCCTGGATTCCCACGGAGTGCCCCTCCCACGCCATCAATCCTTCATACTTGATCCCCGGCGTTTCGTGAGCGATGCGCGACATGTCCACTGTGGGCTGTCCCGGCGCGGTGCCGGCTCGCTGCATGCCGGTCTCTACCTCTACCAGCACCCCAACCTCAACCCCCTTCTCGGTCGCGGCCTCGCCGATCTCGGTGATATTCACTTCGCTGTCGACGGCCACCTTCACGTCGGCCTGACGTCGGAGATTGACGAGACGGTCGACCTTGCGCGCTCCCACCACCTGATTCGCGACCAGGATATCCCCGATGCCGGCAGCCGCCATCACCTCGGCCTCGCCGAGTTTGGCGCAGGTCACGCCGATGGCGCCGGCATCGATCGCCTTTTGAGCAATGGCTGGCACCTTGATTCCCTTCGTGTGCGGGCGCCAGTTGATGCCTTCCTTCCTGAAGTGCTCGGCCATGTGGGCGATATTCGCCTCGAGCCCGCCCAGATCCACCCACAGACAGGGTGTGTCGAGCTCGTTTTTCGGCCGACCCACCTCACTTGCAGGTGCTTCCTCTCCCAGATCCAATGTCGCTTCGTTGGCGACCGTCATCTGCGCTCCCATCGTCCCGGATCGATGCCGGGCGCCTCCGTTTTCATGCCTTCTGGTTTGTTCTCCTGCTTCCACTGCAGACCCGTCGTGTTCAGGCTCTGGAGATAGGGCTTCACTTCGTCTGGCGCCGCCGCCACGAGGTCCGCGTCCCATTCCTCCATCGGCTGTATCGGACCCGCCCACGCCGGACGATAACCCAGCTGCACGAGGGTGCGCTGCGATGACGACCTGTTGGGATGGCTGCCGTGGAACATATTGACAGGAATGATGACAGCAGTGCCGGCTCTGGCACACACGGTTATTTCACCTGGGTGCCATTCATAGCGCGTGTACGGATTGGCCTCGGCGTGGAAGGACAGGTGGGAGCGAGGCACCAGACGGAAAGGAGCTCGCTCGGGCGTCAGGTCGTCAAGGTAGAAGAGGACGCGAAGTAGCCGCGGCGAGCTGCCCTCGTAGCCGAAGATGGAGGAACCGAAGGGTTGCCCGTCCGTGTGCAACGAGATGGGCGGCGAGCCCGACAGGGTGCGGGTGAAAAGCCCTCGAGTAAACACGATGTCCGGCCCCAGCGCGGCCTTCAGGAATTCGATGACGGGAGGGTTGGCGATCGCCTCGGCCAGTGCTCGGCTGCGCCACTGCGGCTCCTTGTGATAGGTCTGGGCGTCGCTGTAGTCCTTTGTCTGCATGGACGCGTCGGCCATCTCGGCGTTGATCCGCTCCATGTGCTCCGCGTCGAGCACATCCGGCAGGACCACGTAGCCCTCGACTTCGAGATGGCGAATCCGCTCCCCCAGCGTCATACTGCCGAAATCAGTTTCGTCGATGTTCATGAAACCGATATCGTCAGCTGGATCGATCTGTAGCTGTGTCTCTTCCATAGTGTTTGCCATCTGTCTAATTTGCTGTAGTCTACACCGAGTGGCAACCCGTTGTGCGGGCCGAGTGAAAAACCGTCATGCGCACCCTTGCGAAACCCTTCATCCTTTTCGTCGAGCGATTCTACCCCGATCCATTCGTATTCGCCATCGTCCTGACCTTCGTCTCCGGGCTGATGGCGCTGGGTCTGACGGACGCCGGTCCGGTTGAGGTCCTCGTCGCCTGGGGAGAGGGGCTCAAGGGGCTCCTCACCTTCATCGCCCAGATCGCGCTCACCCTCGTCACCGCGCACGCCCTGGCTCACACCGACGCCGTCGGCGCCGGACTCGCACGGCTCGGTGCACTTCCCCGGCGCGCTGCCACGGCCTACGCCCTCGTCGCTCTCGTCGCCGGCGTCTCCTCCCTCATTGCCTGGTCTCTCGGGCTCGTGGCCGGCGCCATCATCGCCCGCCAGGTCGCCCTTCGATCTGCCGAGAGAGGCCTGCGGCTGCACTATCCGCTGCTGGTAGCCTCCGCCTACGCCGGCTTCGTCGTCTGGCACATGGGCTATTCCAGCTCGGCCGCGCTCTTCGTCGCCACCCCGGGCCACGCGCTGGAGCAACAGGTCGGCGGAACCATTCCAGTGAGCGAGACCATCTTCGCGGGCTGGAACATCGCCACGGCTCTCGTCACCCTGATATTGGTGCCGATCGTCTGCGCCCTCATGAGACCGGCTGATGAGGAGGTCATCCCCCTCGAGGCGGACGCCCGTGATCTCGACCCGGGGGAATCCCGGCCGAGCCTGCACTCAGACAAATCGTCGCCGGCCGAGCGCATCGACAACGCCCGCATTCTCAGCGCCGCGCTCGGCCTGACCCTCGCCGGCTATCTGGTTTATTGGTTCTCCTCTAATGGTCTCGATCTGAACCTGAACATCGTCAACTGGTCGTTCCTGTGCCTGGGGTTGCTGCTCGCCCGCTCACCCGTCCATTACGTCAGGCTCATCGCCGGCGCCAGTGGGACGGTGGGCCAGATCATCCTGCAGTATCCCTTCTACGCCGGAATCATGGGGTTGATGATCACTACCGGGCTGGTGGGGGTCATAGCCGGCTGGTTCACGGCCATTGCCAGCGCCCAGACGCTGGGGTTCTGGGCCTTCCTGTCCGCCGGCCTCATCAACTTCTTCATACCGTCCGGCGGCGGTCAGTGGGCGGTTCAGGGGCCCATCTTTATCGAAGCGGCCCGCGTGCTGGGAACGGACCCTCACGCATCGTCATGGCCGTGGCCTACGGTGATCAGTGGACGAACATGATCCAGCCCTTCTGGACCATCCCCCTGCTCGCCATCGCCGGCCTGCCAATGCGCCGCATCATGGGCTACACC
>CBDBIJ010000144.1:0-16882 GCA_965205655.1 Candidatus Latescibacterota bacterium | reverse complement strand
ATCCACAAGATCTTGGATGAAACCGTAGGCATGTGCCGCGCAACGTTTGATCGAAGAATCGAAATGGTCGTAGATCGGCCCGACGTGCAGCCCGTGCTGCTGGGCGATTCCGACCAACTCCAGCAGGTTTTTCTGAACCTGTTACTCAACGCCCGGGATGCCCTGGAAGATGGTAGTCGTCGAGATCCCCGTATCGAGATCGCGATAGACTCCATCTCCAAGAATGAAGAAAACAGGAGCGCGCACATCGAAGCGCCCCCGGGGCCCTATGCCCGAGTAAGGATTACTGACAACGGAGTTGGAATGGACGAAAGTACGCGAGACCGAGTTTTCGAGCCGTTCTTTACCACCAAGGAAGTGGGCAGAGGCACCGGTTTAGGATTGTCTTCGGCGTATGCGATTGTCCGCCAGCACCGCGGTTGGATTGACTGCGAAAGTCGACCTGGGAGTGGCACCGTTTTTTCGATTCATCTGCCGATAGCAGACCGTGGAGGCACTTCCCAAGCGACGGAAGGCGAGGATGACGTGGCACAAGGCACGGAAACCCTCCTGGTCATCGACGACGAGGAGATTATCCGAAACCTGGTGTCTTCTCAACTTTCAAAATTCGGTTATACCGTGTTGTTAGGCACGGATGGCAAGGATGGCCTCGACGTATTCCGGCGGAAGCGAGATGAGATTGCCCTTATCCTCCTGGATGTTTCTATGCCGAACATGTCGGGTCACGAGATTTTGCCCATCCTGCGCAGCCTCAACCCCGAGGTCAAGGTGATTGTAATCACTGGATACGCCGCGGCCAGCACGCAGCTCCCCGAAGTGCAGGCAGTTATGCAGAAACCGTTCAAACAGGAAGATCTGGCACGCACGGTCCGAGACGTGTTGGATGCCTGAGCTTAAATGCTACGATTCAGGGGGCTTCCACTTTCTTAGCTGCCGCCTCCAGATCCCGTCCACCTCGACGCGAATCGCTTTCGCATCTTTCCACGGGTCGCCGAAAACCGACAGGATGTAGCCCCCGGAGGCCCCTTGCTCCGGGCAGACGAACATCTCCCGTCCCGGGGTAGCCGCGGCCAGCCAGCTCTCGATCACTTTTTCGGCGAACTCCAGCCAAACCAGAAACTCCGGCGTGAGCTTGCCGCCGCGCCCCAGCGCCGGAATCTGGCAGTGGTGCCCGTTGAACGGTCTGGAGTGAAACTGCTGGGCGTACTGTATGAGATCCACACGCTCGGCCAGCCGGTCCCAGTATGGTGGTGCGAGATGCTTGATAACAGCGGGATGTGAGAAATCCCAGGTCATCTTCAGCGGGCGCTTCTCCGCCCTTTCGAATCCCTCGGCCAGCGCGTACACCTTCTCCGGTGTCTCGGTGCATGTATCTCGGTGCACCTCGATGGCAACATCCATCTCCAGTTCGCCCGCAGCGTTCATCACCCGCCGGGCCAGGGCCACCGCCTGACGTGTCGGTGTATCGTGGTCGAGCAGTTGCACGTTGACGCAACAGGCCCCCGCCGCCTTGATGGCCATGAGGCGCGGTACTACTTCCTTCGCGCTTCCGATATCTTGATCTGCTACGAAAATGAGGCCGTGTTTCTCCACGTGTTCACGCCCCACCAGCACCACCGGTCCCTGAAAGCCGTCAAACCCGGCTTTTTTGATGTGCTGTAGCTTCTGGTCAATAGTCCATTCGCCGCTCCTGCCACCCTGTCCCTTCAGGGTCCAGAGGCCGGCTATGTGGCGGATCTTCGGCTGCTCCGTCACGACTCGGGCTGCATCGGACAACGGCGATCTTGGTCGATGAGCAATCGGCAACTGTCCGCCGTCACTACGAAGGTCTGTTCGATGAAGACGGTGGCGACGTGGTAGGCAATTTCGATGTTGAGCACCATCCCTTCCTCGAGAGGTATATCGGAGGATTCGTCGACACAGTCGTCGACGATGCGCTGCCCGTTGTCAGCTGCGACAATCGGATAATCGCGAATCTCGATTCCGAGACCATGCCCGCTCCCTTCCGCACTCAGGCCTGCGCCGGCGAGCGCGGCATCGAGGGCCGCATAAACAGCGCAAGCCCTGACCCCGGGCTTGATGGCACCGACAGCGGCATCGACGGCTGCCCGCACATCGGTGTATCGGGCCAAAAGCTCTGGAGGCGCTTTGCTCATCGCGAGCGTGACGCCCGTGTCGGAGTAGTAGCCCTCGTAAATGCATCCGAAGTCGCACTGCAGCGAATCGTCGGCCGTGAGGATGTAATCGGTCTCCCTCTGGGCGAGACCAAGACCGCGAATGCTGTATATGAAGTGCTCGAAGTCGGCGCCGCCCTCGGCGATGGAGGCAGCCCGCGTCATTCTGGCGAGCTCCTCCGGACTCTTCACCATGCGAATGAGTCTGATGAGATTGGTGCAATCCCGAACGTCCGCTCCCGACAGCCTCTCCCTGATGGTCAAAAGGTAGTCCTTGGGAAGAGCCTCGAACTCCAGACCGATACGCGAGTTCGCCAGGCCTCGATCGCGGATGATACTGAGGAGGGCATCCGTTGCGGTGGCGCTCTCAGACGCCTTTTCGAGCAACGCCGGGATCTTGCCGAGCGAGTCCGGCAGGTCGGCCGATTCTCGGCGACCGGGCGGGACGCCGCCGAAGACGTAGAGATCCTCCACCCAAATTTGTGTGGCGTTCACTGCGAAGAGGGGGTCGACGACGAGGGCCGGTTTTCCTTCCCGGGGATACACCGCATAGGCCTGCATCAGTCGGGAAGGCCCTCCCGGGCTCAGCATGTACTCCTTCATGACCGGGTCGAAGTTGCTGACGTAGTCGGTGAAGTACCTGATGTTCACCGGAGAGGTGGCGACGAGCGCGTCGAGGTCGCAGCGCACCATGTAGGTGATGGCTCTGGCCTGGTTGAACAGCATTCTACCCTCTTGTCGTACAGTGTGCGACTGCACGACGGTTCCGGCCAGGGTCCAGAATGGGGGATCGCGACAGCTTGCAGGAGCCGGCCTCAGACATGGTCCGTCGTCGGAGTGTAGAGCGGCACCGGCAAACGATCGCCGGCGATGTCGGAGATGCGCTCCGGTCCGAAGATCACTTTCACCAGCTGCCGCCTCGAGAATGACTCCTCCCGCTGCCCTGCGCGCAGCGCGAAGTCGTCGCCGCGCGCGCTCACCTCGATGTCGGGAAGACCGAGTTTTTTCAGTATCGATACCGGATCCAGCAGTTGCAGCATACGCCAGGCGTTCCGCGAAACCGGAAGTCCGAGCCCGTCCAGCAGCGATACCAGGCCCTCCTGCATCGGGTTGGCTTCCACGCTCAGGTAGCTTCTCAGCTCGACCTTTCCGTCCGCGCCTCGCCTTGTCGAGGAGCGACCCTCGTTGAGCGCATCCACCCTCTCGAACACGACCCGCAATAGCGCGGCCACCTGCTGTGGCGGACCGCCGTGTTCGATCACCAGCTTCTCGCTTTCACGCACGAGAACGTACGCCTCGACGTTGCCTCCTCGCTTCGCCACGAACAGCTCTGGCGAAGTCCTGGCGAGGATCAGCAGCGCATCTTCTTCATCTCGAACTATTCCCAGCTGATCGTCGCGGTGAATGCGATGCAGGTCGCCGACGTACTGCTCGAGGCCACTGTCGATTTCCAGCCCGCTCGGATCGGGCAGCAGCCCGACATTGCCGCGATTGAGATGGTATGTGAGCAGGCACCCGCCATCCTCGAAACCAAAGCGTCGGTACCATTCGGGTACGCCAGCTGCAAGGTATACCAAGTCCCTGCCGGCGCCCCGAGCGCAGCTCTCGATGTCTCGCATGAGCATCCCCCCCAACCCGCGCCCCTGCCACTCGGGGTCCGTGGTCGTGCAGTTCACCCCGACCGTGTCCAGCCTCGCCTCACCGCAGGCGATCGGCATGACCAGGGTGGCGACTGAAGCCCGTATACCGCCGTCGGCGCGAATCACGTGGACGTTCTCGAGATTGGACTCCCGATAGATGTGCGGGTAATCGGTCTCGATGCTCGGCGGCTCTCCCCGGGACGTGCGGAATACCAGGTTGACCAGGTCCAACAATTCCGCTCGCTCCTCCGCTCGGCACGCTCGCGGACCGTCCTGACCTGGAACGTGCTCCTGCGCTGTGCTCATAGTGTCGATTTCCTCACGGTCGTTTGGTAGTGCCGTCGGGCGGTTAGCGAACGTATAAGCAGGTCAAATATGGATTGCCAGGCAAACCCGACGACGAACTGCAACCATGTTGTTTGTTGGTGTGCGATTCCTGCGCTACACTAGGAGCAGTGAGCGAAATGGGTGAAGACAAGGTGGTGCAAAACCCGCCCGCAGATGTTGGGGGGAGCTTCTGGGTTCGGGCTCGTCGAGTGCTGCGGCTGTCGATACCGTCGGCCGGAGAGAACCTCCTCCATGTGGTGGTCGGACTCGTAACCACCTACCTCGTCGGCCATCTGGGTGCGTCGTCACTGGCAGCGGTTGGGCTCAGCTGGCAGCTCGCCCTGACAGTCATAATCCTGTTCTCGGCCGCCAGTACGGGAGCGACTGCTCTGATCGCCAGGATGGTTGGCGCCGAAGACTGGAGCGGTGCGAACCGCGTCGTCATGCAGGGTCTCGTCGTCGCCTTCGTCGCCGGTCTGATCGCGACGGTCCTCCTCGTCGTCTTCGCCGAGCCGCTTCTCGTCCTGATGGGAGCCACGGGTGATGTACTGACTCAGGGAGTCGATTTCCTGCGGGCTGTCAGCTCAGTCCTGACCCTCTCCGCGATCATGTTTATCGGACATGCCTGCATGCGCGGCGCCGGCGACATGCGCACCCCACTGCTGATCCAGATCGTCGTCATCTCCATCCATGTGGTCGTCGCCTGGGTCCTCGTCAGCGGCGTCGGACCCTTCCCGGCGCTCGGTGTCCTCGGAGCGGGAATCGGCTCAGCTGTCGGCCGCTCGGTAGGCGGCGTACTCGTCATCGTCGCTCTGCTCCGCGGGCGAGCCGGATTGCGGCTGGAGTGGGGATCGGGAATCGATTGGAGCATTATCCGTCGCATCATGCGAATCGGTCTGCCGGCATCGGTGGATCAACTTCTTCACCGGCTCGGCATGCTCGCTTTCGTGCGCACCGTCGCGGCCCTGGGCACGGTCTCCTTCGCCGCCCACCAGGTCGCCCTGCACGCTGAGTCCATCTCCTACATGCCCGGTTGGGGGTTCGCCATAGCCGCGACCACCCTGGTCGGACACGGTCTGGGGGCCAAAGACGAGCGGCGGTCGGAGCGCGATGCCATGCTCGCCTTCTACATCTCCGGCGCGTTCATGTCGCTCATGGGAGTCGTCTTCCTGGTTTTTGCGCCGGAACTGATTGGAATCTTCACCGACGAAGAGGACGTCATCGCGGCGGGAACCACCCCGCTACGTCTGATCGGCCTCGTCCAGCCGTTTCTGGCTGCCATGATGGTGTTCGCTGGCGCCCTGCGCGGCGCCGGTGATACGATCACCCCGATGCTCGTCAATGGCGGCGGCGTCTGGCTGATTCGAGTACCGCTGTGTCTGCTTCTAACGCTCTGGCTCGGATGGGGGCTGACCGGAGTATGGGCGGTCATGAGCCTGGATCTGTGCGTTCGCGGTACTGTGATGTTCGTCCAGTTCAGACGCGGCGCCTGGAAGACGGTGAAGGTGTAAGAGAGGACAGACATGCCGACCCGCTCAGGCTATTCTCGATCTGCGCGCCGGGCCGCCAGCTCGCTGATGCTCTCGTCGTTCCACCGGATTCTGTTGTCGTACTCGCTCCGAAGTCGAACGATGAACTCCTCAAACGCTTCGAGGTTCCTTCGTTGCGTGATGCGATGGCGAAGGATCGGTGTCATTTCGTCCAGCGTGCGCGCCCTGGCATCCATCCGTTCCTCGATCCTGAGGATGGAAAACCCGCCTTTCACCTCCACCGGCCCCACCAGAGATCCCACCTCTGCGCGCCACGCCGTATCGTAGAGCGGCCCCCACTTCTCACTTTCGCCTTCGCTGATATGCAGATGATCTCCCGAGCGCGCGCCGCCCGGTCGAGTGCTCTGCTGCCTCGCCAGCTCCACCATGTCCGCGCCTCCCCGGATCGACGAGAGCAGCATCTCCGCCTCGCCCCTCTCCTTCGCCGTGATTACAGTCACTCCCACCATCACCGGCACCTGTAGTTCATCCGGATCTCTCTCGTACTCTTCCTGCAGCTCGTCTTGAGAGACTTCGACCTTTTCGAGCACCTCCCTGCGACGCAGGTGATTCACCAGCAGTTTTCTGCGCTCCGTCTCGATATATGACAGGAACTCCTCCGATTCATGCCAGCCGCCCTTCCTCGCCTTCATGACAAGCAGGGAGTCTGCCAGCAGCCGGGTCCGCACAGCAGTTGAAACGGCCGCACTGTCTCCGAGAGCCTGCAACGGCAGTCTCTTCCGCAGCAGAGAGCGACTCGCCGCGCCCACGGTGAGCTCCCGGGTTCCGCCATAGCGCACGAGGGGCAGATCGATCTGAGTCACCGGCGTTGCACTCGTGTCCCGGATCGCCGCCAGCATCGCTTCCACCCCGTCGCTGTCGTAGGCAACTTCGAACTCCTCCTCCAACTCACGCAGGAGCGTCTCATGTTCGGCTGCCGACTTCTGCTTGCTCAGCGAAGAGACGATGGCGTGCCGGACATCCTCCAGCGCAACCTCGTCTACCTCGACTGTCTGAATGACTTCGTACCCATGCCGCGACCGGATCGGAACGGAAACCTCGCCGGGCGCCAGTGAGAGCGCAGTTCGAACCAGCTCGGATTGGCCGGCTTCCATCCCGAAAAACTGACCCACATCTCCGCCCCGCTGTCCGTCGGGCGCCGTTGACCTTTCCTTCGCCAGCTCTGCGAAGTCAGCCCCCGCTTTCACCGCCCGCACGATTTCCCACGCCTCCTCTTCCGTCTTGGTCAAGATGTGAGCGGGCCGAACCCTCCGACTCCACCCTTGCGTTCGATACGCCGTCTCGACCTCTTCGTCCGGCACCTGCGACTCCCCGACTGCACGACTCAACACCATCTTCTTCAACCGCTCGACACGCTTTTGAGTCAGTCTCCTCTGCACTCCCGGGTCGTCGGAGAATCCAAGCGCCTCGGCCTCCAGCACCATGATCTCACGATCGACCAGACTCCCCAGCAACTCCCGAATCGCCTCGACGCCGGACCCCTGCGGCTTCAGATCATCAGGCAGATTCATCTCGAGCTTCTCGAAATGCCCCTGTGTGATCGCCGCCTCTCCCACGCGCACGAGAACGCCGGCTGAATCGGGACCGCCGCCTGAATCGGGACCGCCGCATCCCCAAAAAAGCAAGGCTAAGAGAAGATCAGGATGCGAAATCATCGCCATTCTACAACTCCACCCCCGCATAGATCGTGATGAAACTCCGCGTCGTCACCTCCGCCTTCAGCCCTTTCGGATTGCGCCGGCTGATCTCGAACCCCACCGTCGTCATCAGGTCGTACCCCTGATACGCCGACGCGTTGCGCAGCTGTACCGCCGATGTCAAACCAGTGAAGTCGTCCTCGCTGTCCGCCGGCGGCGGATCCCGTAGCTGTCTGAACAGCTCGTACTCGACTCCCCACTCCACGAAGCTCTTCTCCAGTAGCGGAAAGCGCACCATTCCCATGAACAGCTCGGACAGCTCGCGTCGTTTCGATTTGAACTCCTCCACTGGCACCTCCCGTCAAAACTCGCTCTTCCACCGCGGCACGAAGGTCCAGCGACCCAGGTCCCATACGTATTCTACCTTGTTGATCATCCCCAGGAACGAGCCGTCTCTGCGGATTCCCCGAAATCGGAGGTCGAGCTTGTCGTCCAGCTGATAGTACCACTGCCACTTGATCTTGTGACTGTGCTCCAACTTCGCACTCACCTTCTGGTTCCACCCCAGCCAGGTCGTGTTGATCCACGTGTCTCGCGCCGGCAGCTGGTCTTCGACGAGCTGCAGCGTCCCCCGCGACCCCGCCGGCTGCAGCCATTGCAGCAGGTCATCCTCGATCGTGTCTCTCACCCGTCTCAGGTCCTCGAACAGCCGCCACCGCCCCCAGCGGAAGTGGTCGATGTCGGCCGCCACGATGGCGTAGGCACCCGCGAACAGATTGTAGCCCTCGCGATCCCGCTTGTACGGGTAGTCCGGCTCCTCGTCGTTTTCGAACCGGTCCACTGTGCCGTTGTGGTTCATGTCCGTGCCGTAGAGGAATTCGGGACGGTCGGCGTGGAATCGCAGGAACGGCTCCTCGTAGTCGGGAATCAGATTCGGCCGGTCTTCGTTGTCGTTCTGATTGAAGTCCGAGATCAAATCGTTGTTCTCGTCCCACCCCGGAAACACCTCGTCGTCTCCCGGCGACCAGCCTTTTCGGCGCCAGTCCGGCCGCCGGTCCTGGTCGTCGTTGTCGTCCACCATCTCGTAGATATCGAACTTGTCCCCGTAGTCGAGCACCCCGTCTTCATCGGATGTGACGAAGGACGTTGAGTACTGCGGGTCGATGCTGAACATCTCCGCGAGTCCGAACAACGGATACCTCTCGCGCGAAAGGTTGAAGAACTAGGCCCGTGACTCCGTGCTCGCCACGTGGTGCTCCTTCAGTCCGGGATTCGGATATTGCCGGAACTGGTGATTCACGTCCATCTCGGCATACCCCCTGAATCCTGCGAGATCGGACAACTCCAGCGTAAAGCCGGCGATCTGATTGGCCGTCGGCATGCCGTAATCGATGACGATGACCTGCTGGTTCGAACCGTCCTTCACATTGCCGCGCCCGCCCGTTACCTGCACGAACGCCTGCCGATTGCGATCGTCGAGCTGGCGGTTGGATGACATCTCCACGAGGTAGTCGTTGGCCACTACAAGCTCAACCTCGACCTTGTCGATGTCCGTCGGACTGGGGCCGATGTAGCTGACGTCGTTGAAATCGTACTGCACCTGAATCTCCTCAGTCCCGTCCGCCGACAGAAATCCCTTTTCCTCGAACCCTCCGTCCACCGCAGGCCGAAAGCCGATCTCGCTGCCCCGCACCACATTGCCCTGCACGTCGCGAATGACGATGTCGCTCGAGAACAGGGCGCCACCTCCCTCGTTGTCTTCCGGCGACTCGTCCTTGATCTTGACGACGATTTCGGTTACGGGCGCGAAGTTCATCGCTTCGGTGAGTTGGCCGTGAAAGATGTCCCCGTTGATCGCCTCCAGCTGCGACTGAGAGTGGTGCGCGTTGACGAAGGTGCCACCGAACCCCACGAAGTCACCCACCTGAACCACCACTCGTCCCCCGATGAGGTTGCTGCTGTTCGTCCTCCTATCCGGCACCGGGCCGAACGAGCTGGGCGCGCTCGCCCGCGACAGCAGCAGCGTCGCCTCGTACTTGTCCGAGGTGAAGTCCCACTGAACCCCGTTGAACAGCGGCTTCGAGAACGTCATCGGCGTCAGCGTTGTGCGGATCTGGTTGCCGACGGTGATGGAGTAGTGATACTGCCCTTTGTGGTCTGAGGCCACAACGAGGTTACTGAACCAGGAAGCAAATTGCCCTGACTTTTCCAGGGTGCTGCCGAAGGGTTGTGGATTCTGCTGGCGCCAGTCGTAGATGAGCCAGCCGCGCGTCAGGAAGTTTCCGTACACGTCGTAGAACCAGTCCCCCTCGAGCGCCGTGCTGACGTAGCGCTGGTAATTCTGGCGCGCGTAGTTGGAGTACTCCCACTGCCGCCACTCGTACTCCACGAACAGCTCCTGCGGCACGTACCATTTCCGCACGGCCGGATCGAGGGCGTCGAAGATCACCCCCGGACCGGTCGGCTCGTAGCTCACGCGGCCGCCGCGCTTCGCCGCGCCGAGTCGTGCACCGAAATCCTGGGCCGCGACCGCGGTGGTCAGCAGGACGAGGGCCGCCAGTAGGAGATTGCGCGAGATCAATACGCTACCCCCACGACCCCGCTGAGGCGATCTTCGAATGCATCCGCCCACACCCGCAGCACCCACACGTACAAACCGGGACTAACCGGCCGATCGCCGCCCCTGTGTCCGTTCCACGACATCGTCACCGGCCCGACTCCGCTTTCGATTTCGATCGCGTGCACCCGCCACCCGGACAGGTCGTAGACTTCGAGCGACACCGGCACCGCCCGCACCACCAGCAGCAGATTGAAGTTGACCTCGAGCTCGTCGTTCACTCCGTCCCCGTTGGGAGTGAGCACCTGGCTGCTGACGGCGATCTCTCCTATCAGACGACCGATCTGGCTCTTCGGAATCGCCACCGCCAGGCTCGACATCTCGTCCACGTCAGCCGGTCCGAAGTCCACCGCCTGCCCCGGCTCGAATCGCTGAGGCAGGTTCGGAAAACGGCTGTTGATCGCCCTTCCTGAAAACGTCGTTCCGAATCGGAATATCGGAATATCGAAGGTGAACTCGACAATCGAGCCATCTTCGATGACGGTGGAGGGAAGCGCCAGCCGAAACCCCGCGCTCGTGGAAGACTCGATGTTGAACTCCACCGGCGCCCCGTTCACCGCGACGTTTCGAATGTCCTCGACCGGCGCGTTCGAGTCGACTTCGATTCGATCGTAGCCCTGTATCTCGCCGTTTGCCCGCAGCAGGACGGCGTAGCGAAACGTGGCCGGCTCCTCCGTCTGGGCCAACCGTGGAAAAATCTCCGCCCGCAGCGTATCAGCCAGTGACGGCTGCAGATAGTCGAACGACAGCTCGTCCACCAGCCGCGCGTCGAACAGCTCTCCCTCGAACTCCAGGCGGAACTGCACGAACCGGCGCGGCGTCGGCGTCGGGTTCAGACCGCCCTGAGTCAGCGTTTTCCACGGACTCCAGTTTGCGTCATCCTCCTTGAGCGTTACCCGATTCTGCCGTTCGAGCGCCCAGTACTCGGTGCCGCTCACTTCCCGCACGATCGCCGGAGCCCCAAATACCGGGATTCTCTCTCGATACAGTATTGGCGTGTCGTCCAGCCCGGATCGCATGCGCACGGACAACCTCGAAAACCGCTCCTCCCCGACCGCTCTCTCCCGCCACCTCACCGCACCAACCGTGGACGGGGCCCCGAGATCGATGAGGTCCGTCAGGTACTGTCCCCGGGGCAGGTATCCCGTCCCGTACACCTCGATCTCGTCCACCTCGAAAGGCAGCTCCGCCAGCGAACGCAGCTTGATGAGACGCACGTACTGCGGATCCACCTCGAGATCCACCACCGGCTCCTCGTTGTCGAGCACCCGTGCCGCGAGCTTGTCCGGTGCGCCCTTGACCGTGTTGGTGAGCTGGTCGTTCAGCCACACCTCGTAGCCGCGCAGAAAATCATTGTGAAACGGTTGGTTGGGGGTGGACACAACCGTGTTGCGCGGATAGAACCGAATCCGCTCGATGCCGATGCGCTGCCCGAAGTCGAGGATGATCCAGATGCCGAAAGCCGGCACGATAGGTGGAACGGCGCCGGCTTGCGCTCGAAGGCCACGTCGTGATCCCCGTTCACTGTGCCCTGCAGTTGTTTCCTTCTGAGCGCCGTCGACATCGTCGACGAATTCGGCGCCGTTATTCTGCCGCCCTCCAGCACCAGCCCGGCGATATTCTCCCGGCCGTCGAAGAAAGACGGACTGATCCACCCCCGGCGGGCGCGAAACTCGATGTGGTCACCTGGTGTGTTCGTCGTATCCACAACCGGCGAGAACGCCGACCCGCTCAGGAACTCCGGATCCGTGCCATCACCCCCTCTATCCCACGGATGCTGGCTCCCCCCGAGCGTAAACGTCCGCACCTCTGCAGACGTACTTGCTGCGATCATCAGGAATGAGGCGAGGAGAAATACTGAGAATCGCCCGTTTTCGGCGCGAGTCCCGCTGGCGCTCCGGCTCGCTCGCGTGCTGCAATAGGTGTAGGTCAGAGCTTCAACTCCTCTCATCACTTCAACCCCACATTCACGGAAAAGAACATGAGGTTCGCCCGCTGCCGGCGGCCGTCCTCGAAGCGCCGGCGCGTCCATTGCAGTCCCGTCCGCGTCACCACCTGGTAGCCCTGATACGCCACCCTGTTTGTCACCTGCGCCACCGCCGTCCAGCTTCGCACATCCTGGTCGATCTCCACCCGCTCGCCGCTCACCATCCAGAGTTTCGACAGCTCGAGTCCAGTCTGGAGCTGCGTGTCGAAAAGCTGCCGCCCGAACCTGGCGAAGTAGGCCACCCTCGATCTCTCCGCCAGCAACGGTTGCGTCCACAGCAGGAACACCGTCTGCTCGACGCTCCGCGCCTTTTCCTGCTGTGTGCTGTACGGCCTATCGAATCTCAATTCGCTCTTCCACCTCGGCTCCAGCACGCCGAGTCCGAGCGGTATCATCAGCTCCGCCTTGTCGATGAGCCCGACGAACCCGGACCACTTTCGTCCCTGACGACTCGCCAGCTCCGCTCTGCCATCCCGCTGCGCCACCAGGTCCCACTTGAATCGGTGCTGCAACCGCAGCAGGTGCCCCAGACTGTGATCGGCGTCGGCGTAGAGCGTGTTCTTCCATGAATTCCGCGCCGCCAGCGGGTCCGGCACGTCGCGCATCCGCCCGATCGCTCCGATCGGCTGCCTCCAGAGTTGCACGTCGTCCTGGATGTCGTCCTTCACCAGCGCGCCGAAATCGAACAGGCGCACCCTGCCGTGTCCGGCCACATCCCCACTCCACGTCGCCATCGCATAGACCGCTCGTGTTCGACCGTCGCCGGATATCAGTTTCATATTCTGCCGACCCGCGAGCACGCTGCCTCCTGATCCCCCGGATCCCCCGGATCCGGCTTTGAGCGCGCCGTAGACGTTGTAGCCGCGGTGATCCCGCTTGTAGGGATAGTCCGGCAGTCGGTCATTCTCGAACCGGTCGATGGTGCCGTTGAAGTTCATGTCCGTGCCGAACAGGAACTCCGGTCTGTCGGAGCGGAACCTCAGGAACGGCTCGTCGTAGTCGGGAAACAGGTTCGCGTTCTGATTGTGGTCGAAGATGAAATCGCCGTTCTCGTCATACCCCGGCCACGCGACCTCTTCTGACGAGCGCTGAAACGGCCGCTGCCACTCGGGGATTGAGTTGTAATCGTCGTCGTCGTCTACCAGCTCGTACTGGTCTGGGATGCGCCCCTTGTAGCGAATCGTGCCATCGGCCTGAGTCAGCCAGTAGTTCGTCGAGTAGGCGTCGTCGATAGAGAACAGCTCGGCATAGAGTTTCGACGAGTGTCCGTGATAGGAGATTTGCGCGTAACTCGCTCTAGCATGGCGCGTCGCGTGATGCTGGCTGTGCTCGTCGAGGTTCGGGTACTTGCCGTGCTGACGGTTGAAGACCGTCTCCCCCTGCAGTGACAACCCGTTCCAGTCCACCAGGTTCCAGTCCACCCCGATCAGCTCGTTTCCCGTCGGCAGCAGGTAGTCGAGTGTCAGAACCTTGCTGTTGCTGTTGTCACTGACATTGCCCCTCGCCCGCCGCACCGGCAGGAACACCGGCTCCGGATTGCGGAACTCCCCGTCCGTCTGCAGATCGGACGCCATCTCGATCTGGTAGTCGTCGGCCGCGGCCAGCTCGAAGCTCACCCGCTGAACGTCGATCGACTCGAACCCGACCTCCTCGCCCTTCAGCGAGGTAAGATCGTACTCCAGCACCACCGCCTCGCTGCCGTCGGCCACGAGCGCACCCTCGCGCAGGCTGCCTCCCTGAATCCGCGGCAGCAGGCCGATCTCCTTGCCGCGCCACTCATTCCCGTCGTTGTCGACGAGCAGGATCTCGTGTCTGAACAGCGACGCCCCCGCTTCACCATCCCCCGGCGAGTCGTCCCGCAGCCTCACCCAGATCGTCTGCAGCGGCTTGTTCTGTTTCGTCGTCAGCGCCCCGTGCAGCGGGTTGCCCACGTTGAAATCCACCTGCGTCTGCGCGGTGTGGATGTTCACGTAGGTGAGCCCCACCGTGGCCAGGTCCATAACCTGTGAGGCCGTATGGCCCCCGAATACATGTGTCGAATTGCTGCGCCGCGACTGATCCGGGCTGCTCGGACGCGACAGAATGAGGGAGGCCTCGTGACGGTTGGACGCCGTCTCCAACCTGACGCCGTTGAACCGGGGCTTGTTGAAGGTCAGCGGCGTGAACTGCGTGGCGATTTCGTCGCCCACCATCAGCCGGTACTGATGCGACCAGTGGCCGTCCGAGGCTATGACGAGATTCTGGAAGAAGCTGCGATACGGGTTCGTCGCGCCCTGCTCGGCCGGATCCTTGCGAATGAAGCTTCCGTTTCGCAGCGGCTGGTTCTGCTCCCAGTTGTAGACCAGCCATCCTCTGCCGAGATGATTGCCGAACCCGTCGTACCACTCGTCTCTTTCCAGCGTCCGGTCCACGTAGCGCCGGTAGAGGTCCCGGGAATAGCGCCTGTCCGTGAGGTAGCGCGGATACAGCCCGTACTCGGGCAGATGAATCGAGACGAACGCCTTGTGCACCTCCGGCGTCACGTCCTCGACCCCGAACTTCGCCACCAGACCGCTCGGCAAAGCCCACCGAGTGGCACCCGGAGTGGCGCCGGGGGACTGGGCGTTGACGGTGCCACCGGTAGAGATCAGGAATATCGCGACAAGACTGGCGCGCAAACTTTTCGTGGGTGAGACGCAAGTCGTCATTGGCCGTAGCTCAGTACGCCACGCCAATCACCGCCAGCCCTTCTCCACCACCACCCACGTCCGCATCCGTATGGACGCCGACCCGCACCAGATACGACCCGGGCGGCACGAGGCTCCCGTCCTCTCCTTTGCCATCCCACGCGATCTCGTGCTCGCCGCTTGGATTCTCGCGCGCGACGCTCAAGTCGCGCAACCGCCGCCCGGTCAGATCGTACACGCCGACCCACAGCGTCTGCTCCCCCTTCAGCCTGAACACCGAGAACCCGATCGAGGTCTCGTCGTTGATGCCGTCGCCGTTCGGAGTGAACACCTGAGGCATCGCTCGCACCCCCTCCAGCACCGACGCGTCCTCCACATCGGCCACCACGACCATCAGCTCGCTGCCTACCTGGTCGCTCGCATCCCCGGCCGACACCAGCTGCACCACCTCCGGCCGCGCCGAGTTGAGCAGCTCGGCGGTGAACGTCGTGCCGCTCAGGAACACCTTCGTTCGAACCCGCGCTTCGTAGACGACGATTCCGCCCGACACACGTTCGGGAAACACCATCTCGATGCCCCCCTCCTCCAGCGACTCCGCTTCTACTCTGCCTGGCCACAGCCGGCGCCCACCTTCACGCTGCAGCTGCGCAGCGGTTCCCGATCTCAGCGACACCAGCTCCATCGGCGCCACCGATGACGACCTGATCCTCAGGCGATCGAACCCGTCGTCTCCGGCTCGAAATGCCGGACGCACGTAGATGGCGAACTCCTCCTCGATACCGGGTCGCACGCCGCGATTCGGCCAGACCTCCGCAAAGCTTTCGTCCACCAGCGGCACCGCCAGTCCCAGCTGCAGCCGCCTCACGCTGGCCGCTTTCGCCGGATCAGAGGTCAGCAGACGCACCTGCACCATCGCCATGCGCCGCGGATTCGGAGACTTGAACAGCTCACCCTGCTCGATGTAGGGCTCGCTCCAGTTGCTCCAGCCGGGCCCCGGCAGCGTATCTTTCGTCACAAACCATCTGTTGTCCCTTGACGTCGACGCCTCCCACCGCTGCTTGCTGATCTCCCTCCCAAGCAAGTCGAAGTAGTGCGGGACGAGGGTCGTGTCATTGCCGCTGCGTGTGCGCACCTCCAGCCGCGTTCCCTCCGGGGCGTCACCCTCCCATTCGACGCCGGTGATGATCCGCGACGAGCCCAGCTTGATGAGCGGCGATGACAGGTTCACTTCCGAGACGTAGCCCTCGCCGTATGCCTGCAGCTCGCTCAGGTTCGCCTGTTCGTTCCGCGATCCGAGCAGCTCCAGCCGGCGCAGCTCGATCAGCTGCACTTCCTGCAGGGGAAACTGCTCTTCGAGCTGTAGAAAGGAGTCCCGATTGTGGCGCTCCTCGAACGTCGTCCAGATGAGGTCGCCCGTCGGATCCAGGGAGCCGTCCGAGATGCGCACTTGGTAGGCCGTCATCGCATCCTTTGCCGACAGCAGTCGAATGCGATCGAGCCAGAACTTCGCCTTCAGGTCCACCAGCAGCTGGTTGCGGTTCTGGAGCGGATCGTACACGCGGATATCGTAAAACGACGAAAACTGTCCGTCCGATGATGTGTTGAGCAAAATGTTTTCGAACAGATCGGTGTCGCGATTGCGAATCCTCTGGGTCAGCCCGACCACGTTGTCTCCAAGCGCCAGGACCTCAACCTCCGCCACCTTCGGCCGCTCGTGGCGATAGAAACGAATTGGTCCTTGCTCCTCGGGAGGCAGCTCGACGTAGGTGTCTTCGGCCACCTGAATCTCGCGCCCGGCCACCGTCACCCGGAAGTGTTCGATCGCCCCCTTGTCCGCCGGAGACAAAGCCCCGTACTCCTCCTCCGAGACCTCCTCTCCCCGCGGTCCGTCAGTATCGAGCGCCTCGAGCCTTACGAGCTGCACCACTTCGCCCGTCACTCCAGGTGGCAGGGGACGCTGAGTCGGCACGTCGAATTCGAACACTCGCTGAGTCTTGTTGCGGCTCGTCACCTGCCCCACCCGGTAGAACTCACGGTCGTAGCGGCTCTCGAGCTTCGGCTTGCGGCCCGTGGACGCCAGCACCCGGAACTTCAGGAACGGATCTCCTGCTCCTTCATCGGCGAAGCGCACGACGACCCGGTCGGCGATCACACCGCGTCCCAGATCCATTTCCACGAACCAGTTGAGCAGCGAGTCCGGCTCGCCCGGCTCCCAGTATGTCGTCAGGTCCCCGTCCATTACGAGCGGCGCCGTCTCCGGGCTGATTCCCACATTCCGCACGCC
>CBDBIJ010000143.1:0-53545 GCA_965205655.1 Candidatus Latescibacterota bacterium | reverse complement strand
ACTGAAACTGGCGAGCGTCCCGGTCAAAACGACGCTCTTTCCCGAAAAATACGAGTCGGCCGGAGCCGGAGTCTCGGCCTGCTCGAGTTGCAGCCCGGCGCGGCGCAGCTTGTCGATGAGGGCACCCGTCTGCGGGTTGGCGAAGAACTCTGTGATGGAGCGCGCGATGGTGGGACCGATCTCCTCCACCTGCTCGAGCTCCTCGGCTGCGGCGGAGGCGAGGCGCTCGATCGCGGGGAACGCGGCTGTGAGAGTGCGGGCCACCGTCGTGCCGACGTGGGGTATGCCGAGCGCGAAGAGGAGCCGGTCGAAGGGGCGCTGCACACTCCCGGCGAGACTGTCGAGAATGTTACGCGCCGAGCGTGAGGCCAGTCGTTCGAGACCGGCGAGTGTATCCTCATCGATGTCGTAGAGGTCGCCGACGTCGGTCACCAGCTCGCGATCGACGAGCTGCTCGATGATCGCGGTGCCCAGACCTTCTATGTCCATGGCGTTGCGGCCGGCGAAGTGTTCCAGGCGCCGCTTGAGCTGGCCGGGACACGCCGGGTTGATGCAGCGCAGGACGGCCTCGTCTTCGTCACGCACGAGCTCGGATTCGCACACTGGGCACGCGGTGGGTACGGGACACGGTTGCGAGCCGTCCGCGCGCTTTCCGGCCACCACTCCGACCACCTTGGGGATGACATCGCCGCCCTTCTCGAGCAGGACGGTGTCGCCCAGGCGGATGTCCTTGCGCTTGATCTCGTCGACATTGTGCAGCGTGGCGCGCTGAACGGTCGTGCCGGCGAGGCGCACCGGATCGAGGACTGCCACCGGTGAGATCGCTCCGGTGCGACCCACCTGCCAGCGAATCTCGCGAAGTGTCGTGTGGCTCTGCTGAGCTGGAAACTTGTAGGCCATGGCGCTGCGCGGGCTCTTGGAGGTGGCGCCGAGACGGACCTGCTGACCGAGGTCGTTCACCTTCAACACGATGCCGTCAATCTCGTAATCGAGTTTTTCGCGCCGCGCCTCGTATTCGGCATAGAACCGGAAGACCTCATCCAGATCGTCACAGACGGTGACGGCGGGATTGACCGGAAATCCCAGATCGCGAAGCGTCCCCAGATGGTCGGCGTGAGTCGGATCAGCGTCGTCTGCAAGCTCCAGCCAGTAGGCGAAAAAGTGCAGTCTGCGGGCGGCGACGAGGCCCTGGTGCTGCAGTTTGAGCGAGCCCGCAGTCGAGTTGCGGGGGTTAGCGAACAGCTGTTTACCATCCTTCTCCTGCTGTTCGTTCAGAGCCGCAAAGGCGGAGAGCGTCATGTAGACTTCGCCGCGTACCTCGCAGCTGATTCGAGGGCGGCGCAGCTTCAGCGGCACAGCCCGGATGGTGCGCGCGTTCCCAGTGACCTCGTCCCCCTGAACCCCGTTTCCACGGGTAACGGCTCGCCGCAAAATGCCGTCTTCGTAAATGAGGCTGAGGGCAACGCCGTCCACCTTCAGTTCGGCGATGTACTGCACATCCTCCTCAGGGAGGCCGTTCCGCACCCTCTGGTCGAAGGCGAGGACATCCTCGCGGGAGTAGCTGTTGTCGAGGCTCAGCATGGGGGTGGCGTGGCGGATGGTGGGGAAATCGGAGGTAGGCTCGCCACCGACGCGCCTGGTCGGCGAGTCCGGCTGCGCCAGCGAAGGGTTCGCCTTTTCGAGCTCCTGTAGCTCGTCCATGAGCGTGTCGTAGTCGCGGTCCGATATGAGCGGATCGGCGAGGGCGTGGTAGCGATAGTCGTGCTCCTCGATCCGGGCGGAGAGCTCGGAGATGCGCTTTCGTGCTGACTTTGCCACTTAGTCCGATGGTGGTGTAGGTCGAGTGGATAAAATCAAAGATGGATAATATATTGAAACGCCTTCAAGAAGGGGTATGTGACAGGGTGGAAAACGCCAGGACAACAAGGGTAAAGACGGTATTCCCGGGGCCGCTGACATTCGCAGGTCTGACGCGATCGATGTCGCTGTACCTCGAACTCACCAAGCCCCGCATTACCTGCCTCGTGCTGGTATCGACAGCGCTCGGATTCTTCCTCGGTACGAGGGGGATCCAGTCGGCAACTCTGCTCATATGGACGCTACTGGGCACGGCCTGCGTGGCTGGGGGATCAGCCGTCCTCAATCACTACTTTGAGAGAGAGGTCGACGGCTGCATGCGGCGCACACGAAATCGGCCCCTTCCGGCCGGCGCGGTCAGACCGTCGACGACGATGTCGTTTGGATTGCTGCTGATCCTCGCCGGTCTCGGGCTCCTCGTTGGCAAAGTCAATCTGTTGACCGCGTTCCTCGCCTTGCTGACGGCATTTCTGTACGTCGTCGTGTACACCCCGATGAAACGCCTCACCTGGCTGAACACATCGATCGGGTCCATACCGGGTGCCCTGCCTCCGGTGGGCGGATGGGCGGCGGCCACGGGCGGTCTGACCCTCGAGGCGTGGGCCCTTTTCGCCATTCTGTTCGCCTGGCAGCACCCGCATTTCTACGCCATCGCTTGGATTTTTCGTGAGGACTATCGCCGCGGCGGGTTCAAAATGCTGCCCGTCGTAGATCCTGGCGGACACCGAACATGCCGCCATATTCTGGGCTTCAGCATGTTGCTCATCGCAGCGTCGGCCCTTCCGACCATACTCGGCCTGTCGGGCCAACTCTACCTGGCCGGAGCCATGCTGCTGGGCGTCGCGTTGCTGGCAGCCGGCATTTCCTTCAGCTCCACGCGATCGATTGTCGATGCCCGTCGCCTGCTGCGCGCCTCCGTCGTCTATTTGCCACTCCTGTTCATCCTCACCGTCATCGACGTGGGCTTTTAGTTACTCCTCACGCCTGCACCGCGGCCGGTTCCCCCGCGGCTCCTCCATTCTCCAGCCGTCCCACTAGTTCCTTCGCCTCTTCGTAGTCCTCCGGCGTATTCAGATTCGCAAAGGTGATGTCGTGCGGGTCGAGGTGTGCGTATTCCGCCCGCTTCACCACGCGACTGTCCAGCCGTGTGGCAAAGGCCGTCATGCTCAGATCGGGGCCCGAAAGGCAATCTTCGAGGACGGGGAGGCAGGAGCGAGCGTAGAGGGCGCACAGCGGTTGAAGCTGATCGGCAGCCTCGGGAATGACGGCATCCGCACGAGGTGACCGGTTCACGAGAAACCGGAGTAGGGCGTCGGTCAGGAAGGGGAGATCACACGCCAGAAGAAGGATGGCCTCTGATTGGCTGCGATCGAAGCCGGTGTGGAGCCCGCCGAGCGGGCCTCGTTGAGGGATCAGGTCCGTCCAGACCGGCAGATCTAGAGTGGCGAGACGGTCGGAGGATGGCTCGTCTGCCACGAGGGCCAGGGGAATCCCCAAAGGCTCGACAGCGGCGATCACGCGCCGGACAACAGGCCTGCCGCCAAGTGTCAGCCAGGCCTTGTCCGAACCCATCCGACGACTGCGGCCGCCGGCCAGAATAATCCCTGTTAAAGGAGGGCCCTTCACGTTCGCATCCGCCGTCGGTGTCGCGCCTGTTCGTTCATGGGATCAGGGCGGATGATCGCCGGGATCAGCGGCCCGGCTGTTGATCAGTGCGGCGGCATATCCGGCACCGTAGCCGTTGTCGATGTTGACGACGAGCACTCCGGAGGCGCAGGAGTTCAGCATCGTCAACAGCGCCGAGAGGCCCTCGAAACTGGCGCCGTAGCCGACGCTCGTCGGCACGGCGATGACGGGTACGTCGACGAGGCCGCCGACGACGCTGGGCAGGGCGCCCTCCATCCCCGCGACCACGACGACGGCCCTGGCCTGGTTGAGACGATCGACATGCGCGAGCAGCCGGTGGATACCGGCGACGCCGACGTCGAATATGGAGTCCACCTCGGCACCCATGGCGCGAGCCGTTACAACCGCTTCCTGGGCGACCGGAACGTCGGAGGTTCCGGCCGAGAGTACGACGACCAATCCCTTTTTGGCAGACTCGGGTTTACCCGGTGGCCGGATGACGACGGTGCGCGCTACAGCGTCGTGGTCGGCACTCGGAAAGCGACTCTTGATCGCCGCGCCGACATCCTCGCTGGCGCGAGTCGCCAGCACGAAGGCACCACTCGCGGCGATGCGCTCGGCGATGGAGATGGTCTGCTCAGGTGTCTTACCCTCGCAGAAAATGGTCTCGGGGTAGCCGCGTCGCAGGCCACGGTGGTGGTCGACATGCGCAAAGCCGAGATCCTCGAAGGGGAGGGCCTTGAGGCGCTGGAAGGCCTCATCGGGGCTCAACTCACCGGCGGCAACCTCGTCGAGGAGTTGTCGTAGAGTTTCTCTGTCCATGTCGGTTGCGGCTCAGTATAGGCCAGCGAGCGGAAGCACTCAACCGAGCCGCACGCCGGAAAAGAGCGACCCCGAGGGGAAAAAACAGCGCTATCAGAACTAAATCTCCGATGGGTCAATGATGTGTACATCATTGATATAGCTGAACTTACACACAGTACTGAGAATGGCATACCGGTTGCTCCACGAAGGATGAGCGCACGTGTGTGTCCAAACGGGCTACCCAGAGGAGGAGTACTCATATAATGAGCGTCGAAGCGATACTGATCGCGGCCCTGTGCGTGGCCGTACCAGTAACCCTCAAGTACATCCTGTCATTCGAACTGTCATTCGAAATCGGTCAGCAGATGGCCATGCTCAAGGCGGGTGAACGTGAGGTGACGGGGCTGTCAAACAGACTGGCCGCCCTCAAGCAGGAACATGGCATCGTGCGCCGGGCTTGCCTCCCAGGTGCTCAACCAGCGGCGGTGGGCAGACACCAGACGGGCTCTCATGGAGGAGGAGTTGGGACAGTGGCGAGAGATCGCCTGCAACAACGGAAATGGAAGGTCTTACGAGCCGAACGAATCGGCATTCGAACCGAGTAGATCGGCATTCGCGCTTGCCGAATGGGAAACTCTGGCGAGTGGACAGTGACCGCAGGCAGTATGCAAATCGGCTCCAGAGTCTGCCGCGACGGTCACACTAACGACAGCACCGGAAGCCAAACCCCTCGGTAGCGTACCCCTGGTAAGGAATCAGGTCGAGCAGACTGTCGACCTGGGCCTGGTTGAAGATATCGAAATCGTCCGAGAAACGAATCGTATCTTGATGTACGATCGCTCCGCACGGGAGCGGGAATTCGACGCTGCTGAGCGCCTGTCCAGCCACGCGATCACCGAAAACATCCCTGCTCTCCAGCCACTCCAGAGCGTTTCCCGTCAGATCGTAGACGCCGGTTGAACTGGCGCAGTTGGGGAAACTACCCGACGGTGCCAGTTCATCCCCTTCGGGCTCGTCACCCGCGACTTCAGAGCCAACCGTGTTGCAGAACCTCCTGCCAAAGCTCTCAGGGAGGAGGAGGGGATCTTCCGATGATGAATAGATCGATCCCTCCGGTCCCTGACAGGCGTTTCTCCACTCGACCGAGCGGCACAACCGCTTGCCCTGATCGGCGCACAGCCGCGCCGCTTCGAACCAGTCGGCTACCAGTAGTGGCGTGGAACCCTTCATGTTGGGGTACTCATAGGCGTCGATCTCATAAGTGCCGATAGTGCCATCGGCAAGCTCCACCTCGACGGTCACCATCCCCCCTTCCGGCGTCTCGGCAGCGTCCACAATCAGGGCGACCTCCCGCTTCACCGTGGCGCTGCCGTCCGATGTTTCGACGCTCAGTCGGTGGTCCTCCGGAAAAAGCGGTAGAAGCTCGGCGCGGGAGTGGCCGGCCCCGACCAATTGCGTCGACAGGAGGACCTCACGACCCTCGAGGACTTCCCACTCAAAGGTCAGCGGATCTCCATCTTCGTCTGAGCCGATGGCGTCGATGGTGAGAGCGCCTGATGCGAACGAGATCGTCGTATCGCCCACCGACAGCTCGAGAGTCGGCGGCCGCTGAACGACCTCGATGAGGAAGCTCTCGACGATTTTCAGGGCCTCGCTCTGGCACGTTTCCCGGTCCTCGGCGGACGGTATGAGATCGCATTGACGATCGACGATGGTGACGCGGATGAGGACGAACTCGGAGTTGCTGAGGATCTCGGCCGGGGCGATCCACTCCGTGGTGGGCGCGGTGGAGTCTGTAAAGCTGCCGACACCGAGGCTTGACCAGGTGTAAAACAGCGGGTCGTCGTCGTCGTCGGAGGCGCGAACCTCGAGCTCGATCCGTCCGCCGCGGCCGGTGCGCGTGGTATCGGCCTCCCTGAGTTGCAGGACAGGTGCCTCGTTGGGGAGGTCCTGGTGAAAGAGGCTACAGCCGGGAAGGATGAAGCCGGCAACGCATACACACGCGCTGAGAAGGCGACCGCAGACGCCGCCCATCCACCGCATCACTCCTCGGTCAGCAGCAGCTCGAGAATCCGCTCGAGATCATCGTCGTCGTAGAACTCGATCTCGATGCGCCCCTTGCGTGCGGCGCGGTGAATTTCGACGGCGGTGCCGAAGCGATGTCGCAACTTTTCCTTCCACGATTCGAGGACGGGATCGGCGCGCCGGCGCGAGCCGTCGCCGCTCGTTTTGCGGCGATCGCGGGCGTTTCCGGCGCCGCTCGCCGCTCGCTCCCTGACCGCCCGCTCCAATTCCCGCACCGTCATCTTCTCCTCGATGGCGCGGCGGCCGAGTCGCAGGCAGTCGTCGTGGTCGAGGGTCACGAGGGCGCGAGCGTGGCCCATCTGCAGCTGGCCGCGGCGCAGATGGGTCTGGATCTCCACAGGCAGTTTGAGCAGGCGCAGACTGTTGGCGATCGTCGATCGGTCACGGCCCACCTTTTCGGCGATCTGCTCCTGCGTGAGAAGGCATGTGTCGACCAGGCTGCGGTAGCCCTCCGCTTCCTCGACCGGGTTGAGGTCGTCCCGCTGGATGTTTTCGACGAGCGCAAGCTCGATGAGTTCCTGAACGGAGTCGATTTCATGGATGAGGGAGGGGATGGTGTCGAACCCGGCCATCCTCGCCGCCCGCCACCGGCGCTCGCCGGCAATGAGGTGGTAGGACTGGCCGACGCGATTTACGGCGACGGGTTGAATCACACCTTTGTCGCGGATCGATTCTGTGAGCTGCTGCAACTTCTGCTCGTCGAAATCCGATCGGGGTTGATGTGGGTTGGGCTCGATCTCTTCTACCGGCAGGTAGACGACCTCCCGCGTTTCGCCCGACTCACCGGAGTCGCCGAATTCGGCGATGAGGGCGTGAATTCCCTTGCCGAGTACGGGCTTCTTAGCCATGACGGATAATCTCTCCCGCCAGACTCATGTAGTTCTGCGCGCCGGGAGATACGATGTCGTAGAGGACGATAGGCTGGCCGTGACCGGGTGCCTCGGCGAGACGAACATTCCTGCTGATGGCCGTCTTGTAGACTTTGTCACCGAAATAGGAGCGGACTTCGTCGGCTACCTGGCGCGACAGGTTGAGACGGGCGTCGAACATAGTGAGAAGAACACCGGCGATCTGCAGCTTCTTGTTGAGATGGCGCTGAATGAGACGGACGGTGTTGAGGAGCTTGCCGAGGCCCTCGAGAGCGTAGTACTCGCACTGAATCGGAATGAGGACCGAATCGGCTGCGGTCAGGGAATTGAGCGTCAGCAGCCCGAGGGAGGGCGGGCAATCGACGATGATGTAGGTGTAGTCATCGGCGATGTCCGCCACCACATTGTGTAGTTTCTGCTCGCGAGCGATCATGTTGACCATCTCGACCTCGGCGCCCGTGAGATTGATGTGAGACGGAACGAGGGAAAGGAAGGGAATCTCCGTCGGGCGCAGGATCTCGCCGACCGCTTTGCGGTCCAACAGCGTGTGGTAGATGTTGCCTTCCTCCACGTCGCGGGCATCGACGCCGCAGCCGCTGGTGGCATTGGCCTGAGGGTCCATGTCGATGAGCAGGGTCGGCTCTTCCGCTACCGCGAGACATGCGGCCAGGTTGACAGCCGTCGTGGTCTTGCCGACGCCGCCCTTCTGGTTGGCCACGGCGATAATATGTCTTTTTTTCCGGTCCGACCCCGACTTGGAAGAGGGCACGGCGGCCGGCTCCGGCGCAGGAGCGGTCATCGTCATGAGAGGGCGGCCTGGGCGGCGGCCAGCCGCGCGATCGGAACCCGGTAGGGCGAGCAGGAGACATAGTCGAGACCGATGTCGTGGCAGAAAGCGACGGAGGCGGGATCGCCGCCGTGTTCGCCACATATGCCGACTTTCAAGCTCTTGCGCGCCGCGCGCCCCCGCTCGGTGCCAAGTCGCACGAGCTGTCCGGTACCCTCCTGATCGAGGGTTTGAAACGGGTCGGCGGCGAGTATCCCTTTCTCGACGTACTCGGGTAGAAACTTGCCGGCGTCGTCCCGGCTGTAGCCGAAGGTAAGCTGGGTGAGATCGTTCGTTCCGAAGCTGAAGAAGTCCGCCTGCTCGGCGATGCGGTCGGCGACGATGGCGGCTCGCGGAATCTCGATCATCGTGCCCACGAGGTAACCGATCTTCGCCTTGCGGCGCTTCAGAGTCTCGGCTGCGACTCGATCGACCATCTGCCTGAGGTCGGCGAGTTCCCGCACTGTGCCCACGAGCGGGATCATGATTTCCGGGACGGCCGCAATGCGCCGCTTGCGGACATTCACCGCCGCCTCGATGATCGCCTCCACCTGCATCTCGTAGATTTCCGGATAGGTAATGCCCAGACGGCAACCCCGGTGGCCGAGCATGGGATTGAATTCGTGCAGGGAGTCGATCTTCTGCCGCACCTGCCGCAGGGTGACCCCCATCTCGGTGGCCATCTCGCGAATCTGAGCCGGTTCCTGCGGCAGAAATTCGTGAAGCGGCGGATCGAGGAGCCGAATGGTGACCGGCAGGCCGTTCATGGCCTTGAAGATTCCCTCGAAATCCCGACGCTGCATCGGCTTCAGCTTGGCGAGAGCTGCGCGTCGACCCGCTTCGTCTGCAGCCAGGATCATCTCGCGCACGGCTTTGATGCGGTCACCCTCGAAAAACATGTGCTCCGTGCGGCACAGACCGATTCCCTCGGCGCCGAATCTGCGCGCTACCTCCGAATCGTGCGGAGTATCCGCGTTCGTGCGCACATTCAGTCGGCGCACCCGGTCCGCCCAGCCCATGAGCTGGAAGAACTCGCGGGAGAAGGTCGACGATTTCGTCGGCACCTGACCCGCCATCACCTCGCCTGAGGAGCCGTCAATCGAAATCCATTCGCCCTTCTTTACCGTATGGCCGTTCGCTCTGAAGAGGTCCTTCGCGTAGTCGACTGTGAGATCTCCGCAGCCGGCGACACAGCACTTGCCCATACCGCGCGCCACCACGGCGGCGTGGCTCGTCATGCCGCCTCGCGCCGTGAGAATTCCCTGCGCGGCGTGCATCCCACCGATGTCTTCGGGAGATGTCTCGAGCCGCACCAGAATCACCTTGTCGCCGCCGGCGGCCTCCTCCTCGGCGTCATCGGCCGTGAACACGGCCTTGCCGCTGGCGGCGCCCGGTGATGCCGGCAGTCCCTTGCCGATGACTTCCCTGTGGGCCTTGGGGTCGAAGGTGGGGTGCAGGAGCTGGTCGAGGTCGTCGGGTCTGACCCGCTTGAGGGCCTCTTTCTGCGTGATGAGGCCCTCGCCCACCATGTCGACGGCGATCTTGACCGCGGCGGCAGCTGTGCGTTTGCCGGCGCGAGTCTGCAGCATCCACAACCTGCCCTTCTGGATGGTGAACTCCAGGTCTTGCATATCCTTGTAATGCCGTTCGAGGGCAGTGCAGACTTTCTCGAATTGGCGGAAGGCGGCGGGCAGCTGCTTCTTGAGTTTCGCCATCGGTTCCGGTGTGCGGATCCCCGCCACGACGTCTTCGCCCTGGGCATTCACCAGGTATTCGCCGTAGAGTCTCCTGGCACCGGTGGAGGGGTCGCGCGTGAAGGCGACCCCGGTGGCGCAGTCATCGCCCATGTTTCCATAGACCATCGATTGTACGTTGACCGCCGTCCCCCAGTCGTGGGGAATGCTTTCGAGCTCGCGGTAGCGGATGGCGCGCTGGCCTTGCCAGGAACCGAAAACTGCCCCGATTGCGCCCCACAGCTGCTCCTCCGGATCCTCTGGGAATCCGCGCCGCAAACGCCGCTTGATGAGGGTCTTGAACTCCTTCACCAGCTCGCGCAAATCGCCGGCAGTCAGCTCGCTATCGAGCTCGACGCCGCGAGTCTGTTTCTTGCTTTCCAGTAGCGCCTCGAACGGATCTATTTCCCTGCCTTCAGGTCGCAGTCCCATGACGACGTCGCCGTACATCTGCACGAAGCGGCGGTAGACATCGTAGCTGAAGCGCTCGTCCTGCGTGAGCTCGGCGAGTCCGTCGGCGATTTCGTCGTTGAGGCCGAGGTTGAGAACCGTCTCCATCATGCCAGGCATCGAGACTCGCGCACCCGAGCGCACGGAGAGAAGCAGAGGGTTGCGCCGATCGCCGAAGCGACTACCCATGGCTGACTCGATTGCCGCAAGGGCGCGACTGACCGCCTTTCCCAGCGGTGGTGGATACGCGCAGTCATGCTGGTAGTAGTAGGAGCTGACCTCGGTACTGATGGTAAAGCCAGCGGGTACGGGCAAGCCCAGCCGCGCCATCTCCGCAAGATTGGCGCCCTTGCCGCCCAGAAGCTCGCGCTGGGACGCATCGCCCTCATTTTTCTGGGTGCCGAACAGGTATACGTATTTTTTCGCCATCGTCGTACCGCTTCGCGCGGCCGGATCCCCATGAACGAAAAGGCATTCGATGTAGCGCGGGAGATCCCATCCGTCGTCACCCCCTTGCAGGGGAGAAGCATCGTCGTGTCGCACTCGGGATGAAGACGGATAGAAGCGACGTCGAATATATCCAACCGCTCTGAGGAGAGCAAGACGGCGCGGCGCCAGTCACACAGCCGCCATTTTTTGGGCAAAAATATCTAATTTTGGACAAACCCGGTCGCTCGGGGAACGCTTCAAGCGAAAAAACCGATTGGGTCTTGCGAACCTTCATTATATTAGACGCGCGATATTCGACAGGCGCAACTTTCGGCGCGCGATCGCCCACAAAAATCTCTCGGCGCCAGCGCGGAGCGTCGTCACGCTCAGTGAAGCGGGTCCGAGAAACGGAGGCACGACATGTCTTTCAGAATCACTCTTGGCATCATCAGCTTCATCGCAGCGCTCCACCCTGCTCACGCTCAAGGCACAGGAACGTTGAACGGCGAGGTGACTGGCATCACCGGGGAGCCGATGTTTGGAGCCAACGTCGCAATCCGCGGCGCCTCGCTGGACGCACCGATGGGGACGGTGACCGGCTCCGATGGAGGTTACGTCGTCACCGCGGTTCCCGCGGGCACATACGAGGTGCACGTCACGCACATCGGCTACAGAGCCGCAATCCAAGAGGTGCTGATCGAGGCCGGAGGCGCGCACCGCCTCGATTTCACCCTCGCATCGACCGTCATCTATCTGGAGCAGAACGTCGTCTCCGCCTCGCGAACTCAGGCGAAGGCGTTGGACGCACCGGCGTCAGTGGCGGTGGTGGAGGCATCGGAGATCCGGGACAACCCGGTATTGACCGTGGCCGACCATGTGAAGGATCTCCCCGGTGTCGATTTCGCCCAGACCGGTCTGGTGACGAGCAACGTCGTCGTCAGGGGATTCAACAACATCTTCTCGGGCGCCTTGCTGACCCTGACCGACAACCGCATCGCGCGGGTGCCATCGCTGAGGCTCAACGCCAATAATTTCATCCCCGTCACGAACGACGATATCGAGCGGATCGAGGTCGTCCTCGGACCCGGCTCGGCGCTCTACGGGCCGAACAGCGCCAACGGGGTCATGCACGTGATAACGCGTTCGCCCTTCGTCTCGGGGGGCACCGATGTGAGCATCGGTTTCGGCGAGCGGAGCCTGCGCAAGGGCTCGGTCCGCCACGCCGGAGCCATCAACTCACATTTGGGGTACAAGGTATCCGCCCAGTACTACGTGGGCACGGACTGGAAGTTCAATGATCCGGTGGAGGAAGCCGCGCGCGCAAAGGAAGCGGCCGAAGTGGAAGACCCGGCTATGCGGATTCTGAAGCCGCGAGACTTCGATCTGGAGCGGCAGAGCGTCGAGGCGAGGCTCGACTACCGGCCGGCAGAGGATATGACTGCCATCCTCTCGTACGGTTACAACAAGGGAGACCACATCGAGCTGACCGGCCTGGGCGCCGGCCAGGTGATCGACTGGAACTACAACTACGTGCAGGCGCGGTTCATCTACGCCGACCTCTTCGCCCAGTATTTCCACAACTGGAGCGATGCGGGCGACACCTTTTTGCTGGCCACCGGTGACAAGATCGTGGACAAGTCGAGCCTCGATGTGTTCCAGGTCCAGCACGCCACTGAGCTCGGCCGGAAAGAGCGTCTGACTTACGGGGTCGACGTCCTGCTGACGCGACCCAAAACAGAGGGCACCATAACCGGCCAGAACGAAAACGACGACGACGTCAACGAATTCGGCGTCTACGTTCAGAGCGAGACGGACCTGACAGAGCAACTCGATCTCGTTCTCGCACTGCGGTACGACGATCACAACCGGGTCAAGAATTCCGTCCTGTCACCGCGGGCCGCCCTGCTCTACAAACCCAGCCAAAGCCAAACTGTGAGGCTGACTTACAACCGCGCCTTCAGCACGCCCACCACGAACAACCTGTACCTCGACAGAGTTGCGAGTCGAGATCCATTCGGGTTGGGGAGCGGATTTCAGCCAACACTAGGGTTCGCTCCGACAATCGATGTCATGGCTCAGGGGACGTATCGCAAGGACGATACCGGGTTGACATTCAGAAGGGGAGAGGACGGTAACCCCCTCTACCGCACGCCATTCTCGTCCCTCATCGCGGGTCAGCTCGCGGCCTTGGAAATCGATCCGGGCACCCCCGGGTACTCCATCGGCAACGACGGCTACATCAGGCTCGATGACCCGATTGCCACCGGAGTGCTGTGGAACGTCGGCCGCGGGGCCGTGCTGGCCGGATTCACGGATGCCTTCATGGCCGCAGCACCGCTACTGCAACTCAGCGATGAGCAGGCCGCTGACGCGCTGGCGCAATTCGACAAAATGGTCCCGACCGCAATCCCCGACCTCGCCACGCGAACCCTCAGTCTCAACCAGGCCAAAGCTGCAGACCGGGCGACCTATCCATTCCCATTCGACCCCGCCGATCCTCTGACCGACGTCGTCGACGTGAGGCTCACCGAACCGACGATCACTCAAACGATCGAGGTCGGATACAAAGGAATCGTCGGTGGCAACATTGTCGTGGCCGCCGATTTCTACCGCACCGAGACGGAGGACTTCGTGGGTCCGCTCGCGGTGGAGACCCCGAACGTCTTTCTCGATCCGGTTTCACTGACGGTGGGTCTGGAGGCGGGCCTGCGCGAAGCCTTCGCCGACGAGGCCTATGCAGAGGTGGTGCCGATTCTGGGGGCGGTGGACAATCCGGCGCTCGGACTCGGCGGCGACGGGGATGGCGACCCTGTTCCGGAGCTGACAGCGCTGTTCGTTCAGGGTGCAGAGCTCGGGGGCGAGGCGAAGCCGGGTGCGGCATTCATTCCCCTCGGAACCATCTCACCCGTGCAGGCCTACGATCCCCACGCCGTGATTCTCACCTACCGGAACTTCGGCGACGTGACGCTCTACGGTGTCGACCTGAGTGCGGGGTACTACCCGAACGACATCTGGAATGTCACGGGTTCCTATTCCTTCGTTGACGACGATTTCTTCGCCAATCTCGGGGGGATCGCCGATGTCGCCCTCAACGCACCCAAGCACAAGTTTCGCGTCGGTGGCCAGTATCGCATGCCGGCGCAGAATTTGCGCCTCGGGGCGAGGTTGAGGCACAACGGCTCATTCCCGATGAAGTCCGGCGTGTATGAAGGGAAGGTGAAGTCCTACACGGTAGTCGATCTGAGCGCCGCTTACGACCTGCCGTATGGCGAGAACCTCTCCCTCATCGTCAACGTGGACAACGTCCTGAACGACGAGTTTCGCGCCTTCGTGGGCGCGCCGGAAGTCGGCCGGCTGGCCTACGCTCAGCTGGGCGTTTCCTTCTGAGCGGCGTTCGGGCAGCGACAACCACAAAAAAAGGGGTGGGAGAATTCTCCCACCCCTTCGTTTTTCAGGCGCCACGTGTCTGCAGTCGCTACGTATCCCCGCTTCCGCGGGCCATGACCACCTTCCCGGTTCGCACCATCTCGCGCAGGTCGAACTTGCTCAGCATGCGCTGCATGGCGTCCATCTTTTCAGAGGTCCCGGTGGCCTCGACCGTGATCGTGCTCTTCGGAAATATCGACGGTCTTTCCTCTGAACAACTTCGATGACCTGAAGAACCTCCGTGCGCTGCGCGACAGTGCAGGCGACTTTGAACATGGCCAGTTCGCGAGTCACAGCCTGGTCGTCGGTGTGGTCCCTGCGCGTGGATGACGTCGACGAGCTTGTCGAGCTGCAGGATGATCTGGTGCAGGACATCTTCCGGACCACTGCAGGTGATCGTCATGCGTGAGGTGTTCGACAAGTGCGCCGATGACACGACGAGAGACTCTATGTTGTAGCCTCTGCGGCTGAAAACCTGGCTGATGCGCATGAGGACGCCGGGCATGTCGTTGACGAGAAGCCCGATCGTCGTCCTCTTTGGCTGAGTCGCAGGTGCAGCGGTCGCCGCGGTTGCCGGCTGGCTGCCGTTGTGCGGACCTCCGTCGTCGGCCATCTCTCTCACGTGCTCCCCGTGGGTTGCGCCAGTTTCCGTTTCGGCGGGCCGACGATCATCTCGTGGACGGCGGCGCCAGCCGGAATCATCGGAAAGACGTTGTCCTCTTTCTCGCAGTGCGCGTGGACGACGCAGGGACCGTCGCACTCCAGCATTCTCGTCAGGATCTTGTCGATGTCTGCCGTGCGCTTGAGATGGAACCCCTCGACGTCGTAGGCCTCCGCGAGCTTGACGAAATCCGGGTTGCCGACCAGATCGACTCCCGACAGCCGGTTCTCGTAAAACAGGTTCTGCCACTGCCGCACCATGCCCAGGTATTTGTTGTCCATCACCAGAACCTTCACCGGCAGGTTGTAGATGGCGGCGGTGGCCAGCTCGCACAGCGTCATCTGGAAACCGCCATCGCCGACGATGGAGACGACCGTGTCGTCGGGTCGCCCCAACTGGGCGCCGATGGCGGCGGGAAACCCGAAGCCCATGCTGCCGGCGCCGCCCGAGGACAGCCACTGGCGGTGGTAGCGGGTCTTGTAGAATTGGGCGGCCCACATCTGATGCTGTCCCACGTCCGTCGTCACGATCGCCTTCCCGTCGGTGAGCTCGTAGAGCCGATCGAAGACGGCCTGCATCTTGAGGCCCCCTTTGCGGCCGTATTTGAGGGGATACTTTCTCTTCCACTCGTCGATCTCGGCAAGCCAGTCGGCGGTGTCGATGGGGTCGACGAAATTGATGAGCTCTTCCAGCACCTCGAGGGCGTCCCCCTCGATGAAGACATCCGGCATGACGACCTTGCCGTATTCCGCCGGATCGATGTCGACGTGGATCTTCTTCGCGTCCGGACAGAACTCCGAGAGCTTGCCCGTGATGCGGTCGTCCCAACGGCCTCCCACCGACATGATCAGATCGCAGCCGACGACGGCCTTGTTGGCGTAGGCGGTGCCGTGCATGCCGAGCATCCCCACGGACAACTCGTGCTGCTCCGGAAAGCTCCCCTTGCCGAGCAGGGTATTCGTCACCGGCATGCGGGTTTTCTCGGCGAAGGCCAGGGCGGCCTCGTGCGCGCCGGCGGCAATGCACCCGCCACCAAGGTAGAGGAGGGGTTTCCTGCTTCTGCGGAGAAGGGTAGCGGCTTCGGCGAGGATCTCCGCATCGGGCTTCGGCCCGAGGCGGTAACCGGGCAGGAAGACCTTTTCGGGAAAGTCCGCGGTGCACTCGTTCGTGGTGACGTCCTTGGGAAGGTCGACGAGAACGGGTCCCTGTCTGCCCGTGGTGGCGATGTGGAATGCCTCATTCATCACGCGGGGGATGTCATTCGTCTCCTTGACGAGATAGGAATGCTTGACCACCGGCATGGAAACGCCGAAGACGTCGGCCTCCTGAAAGGCGTCCTTGCCGAGCATGGGGGTGATGGTCTGCCCGGTGAGGACGACGAGAGGAGCCGAGTCCATGTGGGCGGTGAGCAGACCTGTAATGGTATTGGTCGCACCCGGACCGGACGTCACCAGGACGACGCCTGGCTTGCCGGTGGCGCGGGCGTACCCGTCAGCCATGTGGGTGGCGCCCTGCTCGTGGCGGGTCAGGATCAGCTGTATGTCGGTCGAATCTACAAGGGCGTCGAAGATCGGCATGGCGGCGCCACCCGGGAGCCCGAAAACGTGCTCGACCCCGTGATTCTCGACTGCCTTGATGACTGCATCTGCGCCTCTCATGGAATCCGCCTTATTTTTGTATGAACTGATTGTCAGCTCGTATGAATTGTCCGTTCACATAACCTGACTGCCGGCAAATCTATGGATCGTCAACACTTGCCGGTCCAAAGCGCCGTAAGCAAGTATACGAGAAATATCGGCCTATTGCAACGTATGCTTCACCGAAAATTGATGTTTTGCACGAAAAATCGGCCTGTTTTGTCCGCGCGGAGTAGCGCTACAGTCTATTTGCGTTAAAAACAGGCCTAAATACTTTGATTGCAAAGACGAAAAGGGCCGGTTGGGTGAAAATACCGCCGATCGCCTCCGCGGGACCGGTCTGCGCCTGGAGCGGATGGTGCCAGAAGGTAGTGGGATCGCCAGAGCGGTCAGCTGACCAGATACTTCGACAGTGTGTCCTCGTTCACCGTAATCCCCAACCCCGGCTCCTCGGGGATCTTTACGTAGCCATCCTCGAGCGAGAATTGCTCATGGGTGAGCTGGTGACGCAACGGAGAGTCTGACATGCTGAACTCGAACAGCTCGCAGCGAGGTATGGCGGCTACAGCGTGGAGGGAGGCGGCGATGGTGATGCCGCTCTTGAAGCTGTGGTTGACGGCGCGGGCCTGCTGGCGAACGGCGAAGCGGCCGACCTGAACCATGGTGCTGATGCCACAGCGCGCCGGGTCCGGCTGGATAAAGTCCAGGCCCCCCTCGACGATGAGGCGCTCAAAGTCCCGGTAGAGCGATTCGGCCTCTCCCCCAGCGATCGGGATCGGGCTCGATGCAGTCAAGCGTGCATAGCCGGCAACGTCGTCGGGCCGCAGCGGTTCCTCGAGCCAGAAAGGCCGGAACTCGGCGAACTGGTGGGCCCGGTTGAGCGCCGTCTTCCAGTCCCAGACCTGCCCCGCATCGATGAGGACATCGACGTCGTCTCCGGCGGCCCCGACGAGCCTCCCGCACCAGAGCGATGTCGAGTTCCTCGCTCTGGCCCATGGGCCCCCAGCCGAACTTGATCGCCGTGAAACCAGAGTCGGCAAACCGGCGCGCCAGTTCGTAGGTCTCGGCTGGCGTGTGGCCGAAGAGGCTGGATGCGTAGGCTCTGAAGCGAGTCGCGTAGGGTCCTCCCAATAGGCGGTAGACGGGCTGCTGGCAGGCCTTTCCGAGGATATCCCACAGGGCGAGGTTGACGCCGGCCCATGGCGTGGGTCCCCACGGCGGCGCGGCCGTAGTAGTTGACCGCTTCCCACATCCGATCCATGCAGACCTCGATGGCGAGGGGGTCCTGGACCCACCAGGGCATTGGCGAGGCCGTTGGCGATCTGGTGCGACATCGGAGCGTCGACGATCGCCTTGACGACGGTAGGTGCGGAATCTGCCTCTCCCCAACCGATTATGCCTTCGTCGGTGACGACCTTGATCAGACAGGTATCCTGGGTGCCGTCGGCAGCCGCCGTCACCTCCGGAAGCCTCAGCACGAAGGCCGAGACATCTGTGATTTTCACGAAGTTTTAGAAGCTGAAGACGGTCTCGACCGACATCACCTTGCGGCGGTCGAGGTGTCCATCGGCGCCGCGTTCGAACAGATAGCGGGTGTCCCACACGAGGGAAACGCCGTTGGCCATTTCGAAGCCGACTCGATGACCGTAGAAGGTGTCTTCGGTCGATTCGAGGAAGTCGTCCTCGGAATCGGGCCGTCCGTTTTTGTCCAACCGAGTGCCGATGTTGTTTTTCTGATAGTAGGCTTCGGCGAGAGTGAGGCGGGGAACGGTGTCGAGAAGCTTGCGGGAGATACTGGCTGCGGCGTGGAGCTGACGCTTCGGATCGTCGGAGCCGACGAGGTGCTGGTAGTCGACGGAGGCGTCGACCAGGCCGTAGACGTCCGTGCCGAGCCGTCCGAACACTCCCTGAACACTCTCGCCGCGCCCGAGGACCGCATCCTTGGGCGTGGCCCTGCCGCTGCCTACGTCGAGCCTTGCCCGATCGAGCTCGTAGAGGTTGTCGAAGTAGCCGGCATCGAAGTCGTCCTGAAAATAGCGGTACTCGGCGCGACCCTCGAAAGGACCGAACTGCAGCAATAGCCCGGGCGCCATGATGCCGAACCCCTCGGCCTTGCGGTTGTCGCGGGTCACCCCCTGCGAGTCGGCGTCCTCGGCAGCCAGCTCGTCCTCGTCGTCCAGCATGAGGGCGACCTGGCCATACAATACGAGTCGCGTGCCCCCCGATTCGAGGAGCGGATAGCCAACATCGAGACCGACGATGCCGAACATGTCCCGGCCCACCAGCTCTTTGTTGAAGGGACTCTTGCGCGACACCGAGCGGTCGACGGCGAAGACGTCCTCCCCGTGCGTCTCCTCGATATCTTCGAGGGCGTCGATCACAGCCGTTGGCAGGCCACTGCCGCCATCCACATCGATGCGGCCGTCGTTGTCGTCGTCGCCGTCAACCTGGTCGGCGACTCCATCGCCGTCGTTGTCGAGGGCCTGGTCCGCGTTCTCGGGAAATGCGTCCACCTCATCGGGGTAGCCGTCGCCGTCGCGGTCGAAGAGGCCACCGTACTGGTCCAGGTCAACGACGTAGGTCAACCCCACCTCGAGCTTGCCGGTCGCCACGCCCGATACCCGCATTCCGACGAGGGCGCCGCCTTCGGTCAGATCCTGAAGGTTGTTCACCAGCCCCTCGATGGTGAGGCCAGCCGGGGTCACGTTGCGAAATTCGAACTCGAGCCCCGTTTTCTTGACGCCGGGATAGTGGAGGGTATTGCGGTAGCGATCGACGATGAGGCCGTATCCGAGGGAAACCCGGTCGAGGGCGCCGACGCGAATGAAGACGTCGTCCCCCGGGCGGCCGTAGCGCAGGTAGTAGATCTTGCGCAATGCCGTATCCAGAACCTCGGTGGAGCCGTCGAACTCCCAGCCCCGGTCGCTCAAGTCGCCTCGCTCGTCGATGAAGAGCTCGATATCGAAGGCGACGCCCATCTTGCCCAGCGGGATGTCCGGGCGCAGGCTGATCCGGTAGAGCTGTTCGCCCATCGCCGTGACCGTGCCCATACTGACGCTGTACTGGGTCCCGGTCTGAGAAGGTGGCTGCAGCCCTACGGCCGACACCGCCGGCCGCGGTGAGCCGACCAGCCCCGATATGGTCAAAGCGCAGGTGCAGGCAAGGAAGGGAAGCGAAGGTCCGGACACTATGACAATTTCACGTTGCCGCTGAGCCCGTCCATCTGGATCTTCTCCTCTTCCTCCTCGGTGACGAGGCGGAAGCTCACCTTCTCCGAGTCCTCGCGGATGAGGTCGGTCTGCTCCCCGATCCTGAGCTCGACGCCGGCGAAGAACTCGGCGATGACGTTGACGTTCGTCTGGCGCGACAGTTTTCCGCTGGGCCTCGGCGATCTCCTCGAGCTCCTGTTGCTGGTTCTGCTCAAGCTCGGCGATCTTGGCGATGCGCTTGACCGCCATGAGCATGGCCTGCTTCTGCTTGGGTGAGTCGCAATGGGCGAGCTTTTGTTTGATGAGCTGCAAATCGAGGGTGTCGACACCGACCTTTTTCAGCAGCTTGAGCTGTTTTTGCTGGCAGGCCTGCATGTTGGCGCGGATCTGGTCGGCGCGATTCACCTGGTCCGGATCGACGCCGACGACGAGTCTGGTGCTCGTGTTGTACGGGGAGCCGACGGAGCGCGCCGAGATTCCCTTCGCCCCCCAGATCAAACCGCCCACGAGGGCGCGCGATTTACCCTCGCCCATTCCCGGCACGACAACCTCGCCTCCGGCTCTGACGGAGGCGTTGAAGATGTAGCTGCCGACCCTAATGTCGCCGCTGGCCTTGACGGTGGACTCCTGGATGAACTTGGCCATGACGTCGCCGCCCGCGACCAGTTCCGTGCTCGCTCCCACCACACCGCGCTGGCACAGCAGGTCCTTGCCGGCGGTGACGTAAGCCCCTGCCTCGATGTATCCGGCGATGGTCACGGACCCGGTCGCCTTTACGGAGAATTGAGACTGTACCGACCCGCCGATGACGACATCGCCGTTGAAGTCGATGTTGCCGGTGTGATAGTCCACGTCACCTTCGATGTTGGAAATCGGGTAGACGCCGATGTTGATGCGCTTGTGGGTCCGGCCCTTGACCGTCTTGATCTCCTCATCCGTGGCGATGCCGCCGCCACTCTCGCAGAAAAACGCCATGCGGCCGTCTTCCTCCGGCTCCGCGTAAATGCGGGAGTCCGTGACGATCTCGATGTTGAGCGGCGCCGGCGGCTGAAGCACGTCGCCGTAGACGTCCTTGCCGGGCACGCCCGCCTTGGGCGGAACGAGCTTGCCGAGCATGTCGCCTTCGGAAACGACCGTGTTCAAGTTGCGATCTCGGAAGTCGATGGTGCCGTCCTCCATTATCTTGCCGGGCTGGTTGGCCTCGATCTGGACGGTCCATTCGAACTGGGCGTCTTCGCCAGGCTGTGCAGGTGTGGCCTGAGCGACGCAGATGAGGTACTCAGTCCTGGTGCCTGCTTCGAGCTCCTGGAGAGTCTCGGCCCAGCGCTCGGCGTTGTAGCCGTGTAGGATCTCAGTCTGGTCCATCAAACGCCTGCATATGCTCGACCGAGGGGTACCTGGGATTCTGGCTCTGGGGCAGGTTGAGGAAGTAGACGGCGACTCGGTCCGGCGAGACAAACAGCGGCGAGAACACGTTCATCTCGATGTCCCACTTCAGGCCCACGAACCCAAAGTGCTGTGACGTGCACTTCAGACCATCGCCGCTGACAACCAGCCCTTCCCCGAACTCCAGCGGCACGTCGTTGCCCTCGTTGGGCGTGACATCCTCTCCCTGGATATCCTTGCCGACCACACCGGAGGTCGCCGGGATTTTCTCCGCCACGACGTCGTCGGGACGAACGGCTTTGAAGCGGATGCCGCTGTTGTCTTCCTCGTCGTCCTCATACAGCATGTTGAGGGAGCTGTCTATTTCTTCCGCTGTCTTGAGACTGAGAATACTCTGCAGCTGATTCCATTTCATCAGCTCGAAGGGATCGAAGGCGTACTTGATCTGCGCATCCTCGCCGTGAATTTCCGGCGTTCCCTGGGCGATCGGAACGCTCACAGGCAGGGCCTGCTTCTGTTCCATACGCTTGGTGATCAGCTCCAGCTGCTTCTCCATGACGCCGTATTCGATCCACTTCATCTCCAGGATTTCGAGCAGCTCCTCTTCGCTGGGCACTGGGGGGTCGGAGGATGGAGCATGGTAGACGAAGCGTGCCTCCATGTGGTCATTGGACATCCACACGGGTGGAACGACCGTGGGCTGACCGAAGAGGAGCCCGGCGTAGCCGTACAAATCCGCCGTCGCCTGCATCTCGTCCTCGGACAAGGTGACGTTGTCCCCGGCCTCCAATGAAAGCGTGGCAGTGTTCTCCAGCGCCACCTGCCCTCCGAAGACATCGCAGCCGGGCTCGATCTCGGCGGGTATGATCTCGGAGATGAGATCCCCCTTGCGGACAAACTTGACCGGTCCCTCCCAATTCTTGCACGCCTCCAGGAATTCTCCCTCCAGGAGTCTCTTGAGGCGCTCAAAATCCGTCTTCTGCGCGTCTTTCTCGGTGATGAGCTCTTCGGGAAGGTGATGAACGATTTCGGTGGGCGTGACGACGTTGGGGCGGTCGCCCCGGGCGACGGTTACCTCATATTGACTCTGGCCGGTGGCCGCTTTGGAGAGAGCCGTGCGGATCGCATCGTGGTCGATGCCGTTGACGATTTTTTCGCGCTTGATGAGGCCGAGGATCTCCTCCAGGGAGTTGTCAGCCGTGATGCGGCTGACGGTGGCCGTCATCTTGTCATCTGAAATCTCCAGGCCGAGGGGCGTCGCCCGGAGGTGCGCCTCCAGGCTCTGGTACCCCTCCTGATCCCGCAGCCGGCGGTCCTGGCGCGCTGAGCGCGGTCGTCCCCGATCTTTGGTTTGCCTGGCGTCTTTGGTACTCTCAGGCTCCGATCCATCCTCATCGTCGTCGAACAGATCGGTGAGGTCGTCTTCGCTGAGGTCGTCATCGCCCAGATCGAGGCCAGTGCTCTCCTCGTCGAGCAGGGATTCGAGCCCACCGAGAAGGTCGGCGTCATCGCCCGCGTTTTCCTCTTCTGTGGAGCTGGCCTGCTTTGGATCTTTTTCGTCGTCCATAGCTGTTCCGGGATGACCTTTTCGCGCGCGGGTTTAGAATCACAGCTGGCTCCGAGCGTCCGGTCGGGGAGGTCGTAGACAGAATGGCCCAAATATAGTCCCGTTATAGTGATCGCGCGGCCACGGAAAGTCAACCTTTCCAAGTGCCCTATTTCCCAACAGGGCACCGGTTGCCGGATGCCGCAGCGCCCCCTATCATTTTGCCTCTCCAAAGCATGGCTACCCGCATGACACTCAAAGACTTGATGAACCGAGCATTTGCGCAGCACGCCGAGCGCGTGGCGGTGCGGCATCTCGTACCGAACACGATAGGTGGGGATCTCGAGTACCGTCCAATCACCTACTCCGAGCTGAAGCTGCAAAGGGACGCCGTGGCCGCCGGCATGTCCCGCATGTCTATTCGCAAGGGAGACAGAGTCGGCATCCTGACTGACGGGGGTCTGGAGCCGCTGCTGGTTTTCCTGGCCACCGACGTTCTGGGTGTGTGTGCGGTGCCGCTGTGCATCAAGTCTCCCCCCGAAATCCTGGCGCATAATCTCAGTCACTCCGATGTCGGACTCGTCGTTGCGGACACTGTCGGAGATGAGAGAATCAGCGCCGTGCGCTCCTCTCTGGAGGGGGGTGGACCGAGAATCGTTCTGACGGACGGCAGTCGCGATGGCGCCGTGTCGTGGCCCGAGTTTGTCGGCTCGCAGGAGCCGCCACCCGAGGTAGAGGTCTTCCCGGATGACGAGAGCAAGATCCTCTATACATCAGGTTCATCGGGGCTGCCCAAGGGGGTCATACAGACGCACGCCAACATCGTCGCCAACGTCGAGGAGGTGTGGGATGCTATCAGCGACAAGGACCCCTTCAGGTTTTTCAAGTCGGCGCCGGAGTACCACTCGATGGGGATTCTCAACATCTATTACCCCCTGGCGAAGGGGTGGGTTCTCGATATGGCCCGATCGCCCGACCGCGTTCTGAGCGATATCCGACGCTCGGAGCCGCAGGGGCTGCTCACTGTGCCTCTCGTGCTCGACAAGGTCTATGGCAATGTGCGCAAGGAAATCGACGCCGGCGGCATCAAGGGCCGGCTCGTGGCCCGGTCGGTGAAGGCAAGACAGCGAAAGGCGAGAGGCCGCGCCGGGGGCCTGGATCGCCTCCTAGACGCCACTCTTGGCGGCGTCATCATCGGCAAAATCAAGCAGCAGCTCGCCACCCGCGTCGGGCGGAGCCTGGAACTGCTCGTCGTCGGCTCCGCCAAAGCAGATCCCGAGGCGCTCGATTTCTTTCAGGACGTGCTGGATATCCGCACCTACGAGGGCTACGGAACGACGGAGTGCGCTCCCCTGATCGCCACGAACCAACGGACAGGGCGGAAGACGGGCACCGTCGGCAGACCGCTGCTGACGGCGAAACTGGTCACCGGCGAGGGTGCCGAGGTCGGCTACTGTGACCCCGAGGCGGGGGTCTGCCGCGGCAGCGATGGGGAGGTGGGAGAGCTGTGGGTGAGCGGGCGGAACGTCATGAAGGGGTATCTGAACGACGAGGAGGAAACGGCGCGCGTGCTCGTTCGGGATGAAGCCGGCCGCATGTGGTATCGGACCGGCGATCTGTTCAGCATCGACGCGGACGGGTTTCTGACCTTCAGAGGTCGACTGGGCCGGCAGTTCAAGCTGGCGAACGGGGAGTTCGTGAACCCGGAGTTGCTGGAGCGGATTTTCGCGCGAGTTGCGCTCGTCGAGCACGTGCTCGTCGCCGGCATGCAGAAGTGGAGTCATCCCCTCATAATCGTCGCCATCGATATCGAAGAGGCGTCAAGGCTGCCCGAGCTGCAGGGGCTCGGAGAGTCGGAGATACGGGGATCCCAGCTCCTGGAGGATCGCCTCCGTCAGCACCTGCTCAGGGAGGCGGACAGCTTCGGCCTGCCCGGGCACGAGCGCCCGCACAAGGTGCTAATTCTGCCTGAATCACTCGACGAGGATTCGGGAACACTGACGCGCGGACTCAAGAAAATCGTTCCAGGGGTCATCGAGGAGCGCTACCGGGATCTGATCGACGAGACGATGGCGTCGTAGTCCTGCCTCAACATCGTGCCGCCGGGCGTGCGACTCACTCCTCTCCCAAGACGCGACACAGGTTGTGGAGAAACGCCCGATTGTCGGCCCCGATGTATGCCATCTCGCCCCCGAGCCGACTGAAACTCTTGCAGAATCGCATGTAGTAGGCCGGATCGTCCACGGGAGGCTCACCGTGCGACCAGTCCCATGCCGTCGGCACCAGATCGTTGACGGCTATGTATGGGGCGAGAGGCCCGAGCTGCCGTTGAGATCGAATGTTGTTGGCCGCGGCGACGGCTTTTTCAAGGACCTGAGGCGCCATCACGGCAGATCCCACTGACAGGACCACGCCGGCGTCGCCGAGACGGTCCACGCTGTCTACGAGCACAGCGTAGTCACGGCCGGCTGCGCGTCCCAGAGCTGCGCCGTTCGCCATCGGGTGATTGTAGACGATGTCGTAGCCGATTCCGGGATGGACCGTGAGCGGCACGTCGAGCCGAGCCGCAGCGGCTGTGAGAGATGCGTCCTTGAACGGATGCTCGACCCGGAAGAAACCCGAGGGGATGCCGAACCGCATCAGGGTCTGCAGAAGCTCCGCCGTCGCCGGCATCGATTCATCGTCCGACGGTTCAGTGGACCAATCCCGAAGGGCGCCGCTGAGGTCGGCCCTGTCCTGGATCAGGCACCCGTCGTCGAGGATGAAGCGGCCTACTGACTCCCCGTAGCCCATGCCGGCGAGAGATCCGACGAGGACCGCCACCTGGGTGCAGCGGCCGGTCTCGTCCCAGGCCCCGAACTGACCGGTGGCGACGTTGGCGCGCACGTCCTCCTCGGAGCGTCCCAGGAAGGCGTATTCCCAATCGTGAATGACGCCGGCACCGTTTGTCGCCAGATGAGTGAGCCAGCCTCCCTCCAGCAGGCGCCTGACGATGGGAGCGAGCCCGTTCTTCACAAGGTGGGCGCCGTAGGCCAGAATGACCGCCGCCCCCGCCGCGCGGGCGGCGCGCATGCGATCGGCTACCGAGGCGATGGAAGCGGCCATGGCTCCGGCCTCGGGAGGCGGGCCGTCCGGGTCCAGCAGAATTTCCCGGAGCTCGTGTTTGCTCTGTCTCTGTCCCAGCGGACGGACGCGGAGAGAGGTCATGTCGGCGCCGTCATGCGGCACGGTGACACTCCAGAGCAATGGTCTCGCCCGAAACGCTGCACGGGCAGGCGAGAGCACAATCCTTCACGAGTGAATTCGGCGTGCATAGTGGACCCCCCGACCGAGGCGGCGGATGTGCGGCGAGACAGGTCGTTCGAATGCTACTGGCCCGGCACGGGGCTGTCAAGAAGTCGAAATCGACCAGTTCGGTGCCTCCCCGGCGCTTGATCGCGGAGATTTAATCCGGTAATTTTTCAAGAGTTAGGCAACTTTGGCGCACTCTCCTACGGCGCCACTACTCGCCTCGATCGATACCCCTCGATCCGAGTCAATTCGAGTCCGTTACAGGACAATGGCGATTACGAAAGCGATCCTTCCGGTTGCGGGAATGGGAACGCGGCTGCTGCCAGCCACCAAGTCCCAGCCCAAAGAAATGCTGCCGGTGGGCCGTAAACCGGTCGTGCAGTACGTAGTCGAAGAGCTGATCGAGGAGGGCATTGAAACGTTTCTGTTTATCACGGGAAGGAAAAAGCGCTCTATCGAGGATCATTTCGACGACGATCCCGAGCTGGAGGCCCGGCTCTCCACGAGCGCGGCGCAAATGGGTCAGGTCGACTACGAATCGAGGGGGGTCGAGTTTTTCTACACCCGCCAGCGACGGCCGGCCGGTACGGCGGATGCCGTCCGCATGTCCAGCGAATTCGTCAAGGGCGAATCCTTCGTCGTCGCCTTCGGGGACACCATTTTGAGCTCGCCCGGGCGGCCGGGTGTGGTCGGCAGAATGATCGAGGCACACGAACGCCGGTCGGCGGCGGCGACGATCGGGGTGTGGGAGGTCCCCCGAGAAGAAACTTTCAAATACGGCATCGTCAAGCCAACTGACGTGTCGTCGGGCGACGGGGGCGAACGGGGGTCAGCCGTGTTCGACGTCGAGGACATCGTCGAGAAACCCTCCGTGGAAGAGGCGCCCAGTTGTCTGGCTGTGGCCGCTCGCTACGTTTTCACCCCCCGGATATTCGCGACCATCGAGCAGATACAAGCGGGGGTGGGAGGCGAACTCTGGCTCACAGACGCCATCAGGCTCCTGGTTGCAGCCGGTGATCGGGTTCAGTGCGTCCCGCTCGAGCCAGGGGAGCGACGCTACGATATCGGCAGTCCACTGACCTACTATCGAGCCTTCGCCGACTTCGCCCTGGCGGACCCCGATCACGGTGACGCATTCGCCTCCTATCTCAGTGAAAAGCTACAGACGGAAAGGCCTGGGGTGAGCGAGCCTTGAAGGTGTCGCTGGATTACGGCAGAGAAGGACTGGAGGTCGAGGTCCCCGACCACAGCCAGGTTCTCGAGATGGGACAGTCTCCCGGTCTCGAACGGGTGTCGGAGCGGATCGAAGGGGCGCTCAGTCATCCCATCGGAACGCCATCCCTGGCTCGCCTGGCATCCGGAAAACGAGATGCGTGCATCGTCATATCCGACATCACCAGGCCGGTGCCCAACCCGATCATCCTGCCCCCTGTTCTGCGCATATTGGAGGGCGCGGGAATCAGCCGGGATCGAATCACCATTCTCATCGGCACCGGCTTGCACAGGCCAAATACGGGGGACGAGCTGGTGGAACTGGGTCGGCCCGCAGATCGCCGCCGACTATTGCATCGTCAACCACGTGGCGCGGGATAGGGCTACGTTGTGCTATTTGGGCGAGACCTCCCTCGGCATGCCGATCTGGATCGACAAGGCGTTCGCTTCAGCCGATCTGAAGATCGCCACCTCCCTGATCGAGCCCCACCTCATGGCCGGCTACTCGGGAGGGAGGAAGGCGATCTGCCCCGGCATCATGGGGGTCGACACGATCAGGGCCTTCCACAGTCCCCATATACTCTTCCATCCGCGCGCAGCCGAGGGCTTCATCGAGGGCAATCCGGTTCATCGGCAGGCCCTGGAGGCGGCGCAGCGCTCAGGGGTCGATTTCACCGTCAACGTGACGATGAACGACAGCAGACGGATAACGGGTGTTTTTTGCGGCGATCTTGAAAAGGCTCACGGCGAAGGCGTGAGTTATCTCGAGGAGAGGGCCTGCGCCTACGTCGACGAACCGGTCGACATCGTCATTACCTCCGGCGCCGGTTTTCCACTCGACCTCACATTCTACCAGTCGGTGAAAGGGATGACGGCTGCCCTGCCAATCGTCCGTGACGGCGGGACAATTCTGATGGCCGCCCGCTGCGATGAGGGCATCGGGAGCATGGAATTCGGCGACCTCGTGACATCTGCGCAATCCGCCGCCGAGTTCGAGCACCGACTCGAAGACCCCGATTTCTTCGTCATCGATCAATGGCAAGTGCAGGAGCTGTGCAAGGTCGTCAACAAGGTAGAGGTCGGGATGTACTCTGAGGGGATGAGAGAGTTCGCCCAGACGCTGTCGCTGGTCGACATCATCCCGTCGCTAGCAGCGGGTGTAGAGAAAGCGCTGCAGCGATACGGCCCCGCGGCCTCGGTCGCGGTCATTCCACGTGGACCATATCTACTGTGTCGCGTCCGGGGTACGGCGCCTTGATCTGGCTCCTGCTGATATCAACTGCCTGGCTGTGCCTGGCAGGTTGTACCTCTGTCGCCAAGTGGTACTCGAGCTCCGCTGCCCAAGGCTCGAGTCCAACAGAGAGGTCCGCTGCGGCGGACGCGAGCGCGGCGCAGGTCGAAGTGGATGCAGGCACGGCAGCGGCGCGTGCCGCACGCGAATCCCCCGCAAGCGGGGGATTGGTGAACGAGGATGGCGAAACCGTCCTCGACGGCGATGCGGCGCTCAAGAAGGCGATCCTGCTACTTCCCTTCCTGGATCTGTCCAAGTACGGTGGCCCGTGGGATATCTACACCGAGCTGCCGCTCGGTCTGGCGGATTCACTGGCGGGCCACGAGTTCTTCCGGGTCATCCCCACGGAGAGGGCCCTGACACTGCTCGACGAAGACGAGCTCGAAGGGAGAATCACGAAGGGTCGGATCATCGCTGTGGGGCGGCAGCTCGGCGCCGACGTCGTCATCGTCGGCGAGATCGAAAACCTGACGATGAATCGAATGCGGGCGACGGTGCCCCTCGGCGGGTATCGCAGCTACCAGGGGGTGGCGACCGTGACGGTGCTGCTGTACAACGTTATCGACGGCCGAGCGAGGGGGGAGTATCGGGCAGATACTCTCACCGACAGCAAGCGCACGGGAATCGTCAACCCCGCCGCCCACGTCCCCCTCGACCGCGAGTACATTTTTCTGGAGGAGTACGAATGGGGCACGGAGGCGTTTCACGAGACCCTCGTGGGCCAGGCGGTGGGTCAATGCCTCCAGGACCTGGCCCACAGTCTGACTGAGCTGATACCCCCACCGCCCTCGCTATCCGTCTCCGAGCCCAAAATAATAGATATCGACGGCCTACGAGCTTATATTAATGTGGGCTTGGCGGATGGGATTCGGAACGGCGACAAGTTCGGCGTCTGGGACAACGGTCGCGAGTTGACGGATCCAGGGACTGGAGTAGCCCTCGGTTTCGCTCTTCCCCGCCGGGTGGGAGTGGTACAGGTAGCGCAGGTTTTGACCGATCACCTTTCCCAAGCGCAGATCGTCCAGGGAGAGGGCGAGATCGAAACAGGTTACTCCGTCCGGGCAGAGTAAAGTTCGAGGACGCTACGATGCGATTTGGTCCGAAACACATGCGAGTGATCGCTGTCACGGCTGCTGCTGTGCTCTGGATTCCGACCATCCAGACTGACGGAGACGTCGCGCGCGCGCGGGATCTGGATGTCGATCTGCTCGCACCGTATCAGGTCGTATACGTTTTCGATCCCGATATCGACGACCACCTCGTGAGGCTGCAGCACATTCAACTCGCCATGGACCCATTCGATGCCACGGTCGATGTCGTGGGCGTGTACCTGCCCTCGGAGGTCCCGGACGTTTTCTCCGATATGGGTCGTCGCTTCGGGCCGACGTTTTTCATGGTCCCCGCTTCAGCTGTTCGCGAGCGCGAACCGGCAGACGCATGGGAGTCGTCTCCGCTCTCTCCAATGTCCGGAAGGGTCGTCACCTGGCTCGAGAAACCGCACCCGGAGGCTGAAGACTTCCTCCTCCTCGAAAGCCGCGCCGGTGCACTGGTGGTCGAGGGAACCGGTGAGGTCTTGCCCGAAGTGACGAGTGCCCTGGCGGCGAGCCACCCCGGGCCGGTGATGACGGAGGTGGATTTCAACACCTGGGGCAAGGTGAAGGAACTGTTCAAGTAACCGAGCAGGGCCGCCGAAGAAAGGGCTCGAGTCGTTGAAAGGGGGCTTTGTGAATACGCAAAGCCCCCCTCTGTTTGCGGGTCATGGATCCTACTACGATCCCCACATCGTCTGAGACGAAGCCGGGAACCGAGTTCCGCCTACGGCGCTGGGAGAAAGTAACTACCGCCGTCCGGAACCTGTCCAAGGGTCCTCTGTTTCTCTATCACCGATTCGTCGTCGAGGGTGGCGAAAATTTGCCGCGTTCCGGGACGGCGCTCATCCTGCCCAAGCACCGCGCCTATCGAGACATCGTCGTCGAGGGAGTGCTCCTTCACAGATTGACGAGTCGGCACGCCAGTTATGTGATGAAGGTCGGCCTGTACGGGATTCTGGAGGTGCTCGGTGGGGTCAAGATCGTCAGGCCCCGCGATATTCGCCGCATCGAGGATCGCGACGTTCGTCGCCAAAGGATCGAGTGGGCCCGTGACAGAAATCAGCATACGCTCGATTATCTGGCGTGGCTGTACACCACTGGTGAACTGGTGGTTTCCCACCCCGAGGGCACGCGCTGTGCCGACAACATGGGCGTGCTCCAGAAGCAGGTCATCGAGCACATGATTTCCGTAGAGAGGGAAGGGGGTCTGCGCGTTCCGATGATTCCCGTCGGGCTCGAGTACGAGAATATCATGGCGCCGCGATCCGCCGTGTTCTTTCGGGTGGGAGCGCCGATTTACTCGGACGAATTCGCCGACGTGGGCGAATTGATGGCAGAGCTCCAAACGCGAATCGGCGATCTCAGTTTTCGATTCGAGGGTAGTCAGCGCGGGACGGAAGTGAAGAAAGGATGAAGCGGACTTTCCCAATGGCAGCTCTGCTCATGTGGACGACCTCGTGCGGCGTCAATGAGGTGGCCGTTGAAATCGTCGGCGGCGATGGCAACAAGCTTCGCCTGGTCGCCGGGCAGCTCGAGCACAAGCTCAACCGACTCGTGGATGCCGGCGTATTCAGGTTCGAGGAAGTCAGCAAAGGCTCATACACGGTGAGCGTGCTGGGGACCAGTTATCTGGAGACCAAGACCCTGGCGGTCGATTCGGAGCCCTTCTCCGGCGTGCGCTCGTACCGGCTCAGCTTTGAACTCCCTCCAGGATCGAATCTGGCGCCCGCCACAGAAGGCACCATCGTCTTTGCCTCCAGCCCCACAAAAGTCCGCGATTGGGATCTGTTCACCATCAAGACGAACGGCAGCGAGCTCACCCAGCTGACAGACACCAAGGAAAGCGAGCAACATCCATCCTGGTCGCCTGGCGGCGAGAAGATTCTATTCACGCGGGGCGAGGTGTACACGAACCTCGACGTCTACGCGATAAACGACGACGGATCGGGCGCCGTGCGCCTGACGGAACACGAGGAGCGTGACGAGCGAGCCGCGTGGTCGCCGACAGGCGATCAGATCGCCTTCGTAAGTCAAAGGGAAGGGGAGGTGGCGGTGTGGATCATGAACGCCGACGGCGGCGCCAAGCGAAGACTCGTTCAGGGTCGGGAGCCGTCGTGGTCACCGGATGGGGGGCGCATCGCCTTTACCTCCAGCCAGTTCGAGGGCAATGACGAGATCTACATCATCGACGCCGACGGCACCAACCTGCGCCGCATCACGGACCAGAAGCGCATCGACGGGTTTCCCGCATGGTCGCCGGACGGTTTGCGGCTGGCGTTCAACTCTGAGCGCGCCGGCGGACAGGAACTGATGATCGCAGGTGTCGAGAGCGGCCAGCTGGTGCGCATCACCATAGCCGAACAAACCCTCGAGCAAGACCCGGAGTTCTCCGACGACGGCCGATCGATCGTTTACCAGGGAAAAATGAACCTGCGCGAGGACGGAGTGCTCGACGTCTCCTTCAACAAGAGGACGGGCAAGTATCGTCCTGAGGGCTCCTACGACATCTTCATAGTCGCCGCCGTCGGTTTCGACTGGGACGACGCCGAAGAGCGTCCCACCATGCCTGTCAACATTACGAACACGCCGGACAGGGACGAGGCGTCGCCGAGCTGGCGAGCCTATTGATTGACACTGACCGAACGAACGATGATCATAGCGACACAGAGCCAGACTAAGCCCAACAGAAGGGAGCGTAGAGCTAGGGTCAAATGGTGTGTAAACGACTCAGGCGGCGATCTTCTTCCTTTGCGCGATGGGTGATCCGTTTTCGTAGCACTCCCCGGCGTAGACGTCAGCCATGAGATGCGGTGCATTGAGTCGCCGGAATCGTTTCTCGGCCACCATCAGTACCCGCCAAATGAGGGCGGTGGCATTGGCCACCTTCCTGTATCGTTTGGCCGCATTGGTTCGCAACCGTACCGAAGCGAAGGGACTTTCGACGACGTTGGTGGTGCGCAGGTGTTGCCAGTGGGCCTCGGGAAAGTCGTAGAATGTCACCATACGGTCCCAATCGCGCTCGAGGATATCGACGGCGTCTGGACACTCGCGGCGAAACCGTTTGGCGAATTGATCGCGACGTTTCGTCGCTTCCTGACGGGTCGGCGCGTACGGGATCTGTGTCAGCAGGTGCCGCCCTTCGACCTGCACGCGTTTTGGCAGCTTATCCAGCACGTTCAGGATGCGGTGATTCCAGCATCGCTGTTCAGCCGTCTCCGGCCAGACCTCTGCCAGGGCCGCCCAGATACCCAGGTGCCCATCCGCCACCAACAACTTCGCCACGCTCAGTCCGCGGTCACGCAGATCGCGCAGTACGCCCGCCCACGACTCTGTCGATTCGCGATAGCCCGGGACAATCGTCAGGACTTCTTTGCGCCCATCGCTCATCGCGCCGATGACCACCAGGAGAGCGGCTTTTTGCTTCTCAAGACCGGCTTTGACGTAGATCCCGTCCGCCCAGGCGTAGACGAGCTCGCGGTCATCCAGTCGTCGGCTGCGCCAGGCGTTGTATTCGACGATCCACTTCTCACGCAAACGAGCGATCGAGGACGCCGACAAAGGCGCTCCCTTGCCCAGCAGGCCGCGCAGCGCCAGCTCGAAGTCGCCCTGAGACAAACCGTGCAGGTAAAGCTCTGGCAGCAGCTGACCTGTTTCTTGGGTGCGCCGGGCGAACAGCGGCAGTACCGCACTCTCAAATCGCTCTTCCAGACCCCGCACCCGAGGGCGTTTCACCTCGATCGTGCCCGAGGTCAAGGACAGTCGCCGCCGCTTCCCGTACCCATTGCGGTAGCCGCCGGCTGCGTCCAACGGTGCCTGTCGTTCGTACCGTGACCGTCCCAGCGCATGGGTGACTTCTTCATCCAGAACCGACTGCATCAGCGACTGAATCTGCGAGCGTGTCCACTCTTCCAGCGTTTCGAACGTGGGCATGGACATTTCCGTCGTGCTCGGCTTAGGTTGTGCCATGGCGATTCTCCTCTTCCTGCCGGGATAGCCCCGGCGTTTGTGATGGCTAATTACAAAGGAAGGGTAGGATCGCCGTCTGTCTATTTCCACACCTTCTGATTATAGCTCGGGAGCGTACCGTGCGGAGGTATCAGATGAAGAAACTGGCAAACACAGCAGTCTCCGCGGCGCTGGCAGGGAGTGTCTTATTTATAGTCTCGTGCGCCTCGACCGGAAGTAGCTACGAGTACGGTCCCGGTCCCATACCCCAGGGCAGTGGTCGTCTGATCCTCGAGGCCGGCGGTATCCGAGAGTTAAACTTCTTCGTGACGGATCAGGAGACGGGTGAGGAGGTCCACTCCGCTTTTCCACGCCTGTCGGCCATGTCGCCAAGCGCCTACGAGTCGGGGTTGAAGCAGACCAACCTGATCGTCGACTTGGAACCGGGAGTCTACACAGTTGTCGTAAACACAGATGTGAACGACGACGTAGTGTTCGAGAATGTCCAACTGACCGCAAATATAGAGAAATACGTCTCCGTTCGAGTCGGCCGCTTTCAGGTCATGGTAGCCGGTACGCAGTTCGGAGCGAACATGCCGTTTGTCATCATGGACTACACTATGCGCAACGTCCTCGGCCGGGGAATGACCTCGAGGCAGGTACGCCACTTCATAGTGCCCGAGGGACAGTACAAGATTCGTATGGAGAACTCACCCACCGGCTTCGACGAGATCCGCCCTGTAGAGGTGGTCTACGGCCGGCCGCCCTCGTTCGTCCGGATCGGGCAGGAAACGACGGAGGAACCAGGGCAGGAGGATGAGCCCCAATCCCCATGATCTCTACAGTACCGACGCTGCTGCGAGGAGGGTCTCCGATCATACTGGTGACCCTACTCCTGTCGGCAACCGGTCCGTCCCACGCTCAACGATCTCGACAATCCCAACAATCTCAATTGGGCGCGACCGTGGTCGACTACAGCGGCAATCGCCATCTCCTCGGCAAGATCGAGATTCTTGGAAAGACCAATATGGAGTACTACCGTGGAGACGAGCGGCGCATCATCTCTTTTCGAGAGATCGCTGGTTTCAGATTGGACGGCGAGAGAGGCGACGAGGAACGTCCGATTCGGGTCGAGTTACGCAATGGCAGGGTGGAGAACGGCACCATCGTCATCGGTAGCCGCGGGACGCCTCACCACGACACGATTGGAGGGGCCCGACTCAGCAGCCAGGTGAGTGGATCTACCAATCTCGGGCCGTTCCTGTTGCAGCTTCACGACGTCCGGGAGATCATTTTTCGACATCCCGAGTCGAGTCTGCCAAGCGCGGAGTTCTCTCTTTCCGCGACGGTCGTAGACGAACAGGGGAGGCTTTTCGAGGTCGACGACTTGAACTTCCGCGAGACGACAGCTCTGGTGTTGAATCAGGGTCGTAAGCGGAGAAGCGTCGGTTTGTCGAAAATCGCCAAGATCGCCTTCGCAGAAGCGAGCAGCGGCCTCGAGCGGCGGCCTATAGCGGTCACCTTGTGGTCGGGTAAGACCATTCAGGGCAGCGTGGACGCGAGCACGGCGCGGTATTCCGGTGAGACAGACCGCATGTTTGAGCGTCGCGTTGGATCGGCCTTTACTGGGAAGACGGTGACAGGCCAATTCGCCATCGGAATGCACGACGTGAGACTCCTCATGTTCAAGCCCGCAGCGGACAGGACAGCGGATGAGGAGACATGGCCACATCCAGCGGGACGAACAGCAATCCCCGACGGCGCTTCGCCGTGAGTTGACCGCCAGGACCATTTCGTGGCAACAGGATCATCCGCGATCGCGATTCTCATCCTGGCAATCATAGCGAGTCCGATTTCACAAGCCAGTGCCCACGTGGGCGACCGGGAGTTTCCGATTTTCGAGCTCCCCACGGTCGATCTGCCCGACATATACGACGGCAGCATGGACGACTGGAATGACGTACTGCCCGGCATCTCATTTGACCACAACGATTTCGCTCCGCTGGACATAGGAGATGGCGCGGGCATCGATCCCTCCGATCTCGCCTATCGGGTGTTCCTGGCATGGCACGATGCGGGCAATCTCATCTATGTGGCGATCGAGAGGGTAGATGACGCTTACGTCAACAGCTATGATGGAGGCGATCCGAGTCGGCTGTTCGAGCACGACGGCATCGAGTTCATGATCGACGGCGATCATTCAGGGGGCCGCTACAACCGGTTCAGGGGTGTCGAGGAGGATCAGAGGAAGCACCTGACCAATTCTCAGGCGCAGCAATATTTCGCGATCGCCGAGTCCCCCGACAATCAAACCCTGGGATATGCCGGAGCGGGAAACGACTGGGTCGTCTTCCCGCCGTACGCCGACGGCGGCGGATTCAACGACGGCGGCGAGTCGCCGAACAGCTCTATTATCGAGATGTACGTGACACCGTGGGACCAGCTCGATTGGCGAGGACCGGAGAGCAGCGTCGCCAGTGACCTGACCGCCGGCAGCATCGTGGGGTTACAGATCTCGGTCCCGGACTTCGATCGCGGCTGCTGGAGCTGTGTCGGGAACCCCTACCACGGATTTCACACGTTGTCGGGAGTTGAGGGAACCTATTTCGAGGCCGACAGGTTTGTCGACGCCGAACTGGTCCCGTGTAACACCGGTGACTGCAGCATGGCTCCGAAGACAGTCGTGCAAACGGACACCTGGGCCCGCATCAAGGCAAGCTTCCGATAGATTCTTCTGTCAAACTCTCTCCCGCATTTCTGACGATCTCTTCGCTGTTGGCCGGCCTCGTCGCCACGTGCGCCGGCCCCGATGGTGACGACGTGCTGGCAACAGACGTGCTGGCAACAATTGACGACGTCGCCATAACCTCGTCTGATCTCAGTCTGTTCGAGAATACCCTCCCTGATTACCTCCTTCCCGAGGGCGGCGCGGCAGCCGAACGGGAACTCCAGCAGACCCTCGTCGACCGCCAAATATTGATTCTGGAGGCAGAGGAACTCGGCTACGCCAACGAGCCGGAAATCAGGAAAAGGCTCCATCGTTACCTGATCGAGCGCGTGACCAACCGCGTCCTCGAACGCGAGCTCGATGTCGGGCGCGATATTTCGGAGGAAGAAATCGCCACCGCATACCGCGACGAGGGGTGGGATCGCAGGCTGTGGCCGGCTCACATCGTGACCGCCTCACGACCAGAGGCAGAAGCGGTGCTTGCCGAGCTGCGGGACGGAGCAGATTTCGCCGAGCTCGCGATAGAGCGATCGCTGGCCATGGACGGCATTCGCGGTGGAGATATGATGCAACCCTACGGACCCGGAGATGGCAGTCCCCAGCTGTTCGACGCGGCTCTGAGTCTGTCGCTTGGCGAATACTCGGAGCCGGTGCGGACTGCGGAGGGGATCGAGATCGTTCGCGTCCTCGAAATCGAGGAGGTTCCCTTCGAAGAGGTCCGGCCCCGTCTCGAATCAGCACTGCGCCGCCGGAAATTCCGCACCGCATACGAAGGGTATCTTCGCAGCCTTGAGGTGCGATTCGAGGTCGAGTACGATAGCGCCGCCATAGCGGCGCTGATGCGACCCGGCCACTCAGATGAGAGCGACGCGATAGCCGAGGCAGATTCGCCGATCGTCACCTACGGCGAAGGCCGAATCGTCCCGCTGAGCCACGCTCGCAGAATTCTTGGCGGCCGCGGCCTCTCCGCGAGCGCCTTGAAGGATACCGGTTCGGCCGTTTCCGCCTTGCGTCGCTGGGTGATGGCCGACACGCTGTTCGTTCTACAGGCCACCGCAAGAGGGTTGGCGCGACACCCCCGAGTTCATAGCCGACACCAGGAGACGCTACCGCAAGCTTCTCGTTGGCCAGCTGCTGCGGCGCCACGTCTTGCAACGGGTGACCATCTCAGAGGCTGATGTGCGCAGCGAGCTTCGAGGCGGAGCCTGACAGTTTCCGAAGCCGTGGTCTCGAGAGGGCCAAACCGATCCTGCTACACAAACTCAAAGCGGCAAAGAGCCGGCGAGCGGTCGACGCCTATATCGCCGAGCTGCGGAGCAAATACGACGACCGCATCGAATGGAGACCACGCCGCCGCCGAGCCCGCGTCGTTGACGCCCGAAGCAGTGGGGCATAACTTGTTGTGGTGCAACTCATTATGGAGATGAGATCGGATTGAAGACGACGTCGTTTATAGCGCCAGACACCCTCCGATCGAGGTGGTATCGGGTGGCGAAATCAAGGCTCTTCCTCGCTGCGACGCTCGGGGTTCTATCTCATCCGGGCGGCGGCTGGGGCCACGAGCCCACCGGGACCGTCTTCCGGGCCTTCCCGTTTTCGAGCGAGTCGGTTCCCACCATCGACGGCGACCTGTCCGACTGGCAGCTCGTGGGTCCTGGCTACGCCATTGAGACCGAGGCATTCCGAGACCTGGTCGGTGATGTCCAGGTGGATGACGACGACTTTTCCGTCGCCCTGTGGGTGGGATGGAACGAGGAGATCAACAGGCTGTTCGTAGCGGCACGAGTGAGAGACGACATTCACCAGATCGACCGGGAACCGGGAACCGCCGCCCAGCGCATCTTCCAGGACGACGACATGGAGGTTTTCCTGGATTCCGACCACTCTGGCGGACAGTTTGCCGATTTCGTTGATGCCAGCGCCGAGGATCAACTCCGACTCAACGGGGCCGAGGCGAGTCACTTCGTGATCGCCGCCCCCCCTCCGGACGAGGACTTCTTCATCAATTTTTCGGCGGCGGGGTGGTATTCACTGGCGGACGGGCCTTTCACGCAAGCGGCCTTCGCACTCGAGGGATCGACCGGCGCAGAGGCCGTGATGAGCTATGAGCTCATGCTTGCCCCATTCGATCGCGTGGATATGAGTGCCGATTTCCTGAGCCAGCCCCACGACTTGACTGCAGGAGAGGTCCTGGGCTTCAACGTGGAGTTCAACGACTTCGACAGCCGCTCGGAGTTATACGATGCCAGGTGGTCTCTGTCGGGGGGGCACAACGCCTTCAAACTGTCCGACCGCTTCACCGACCTCGTGCTCGCATCGCCTGATGGGGAGAGGCCATCGGCCGTGCAGGAGGGGTCCTGGGGCCGGATCAAGGCCTCCTTTGGAGCTGATTAAAAATCTTCCAATATGGACATAAATACCATATCTTATGTCCGATTTCTTGCGAGCCGGGTAGCTGGGCCTAGGAAAACACAGGAGCGAACGAATATCATGGCAATCCGATTCGGAGCAGGATTCGTTGTTCCGGGCTGGTCACGAGCTCTACCCTTCGTCGCCGCATCAGCCATGTTGGCTCTGGGCTGCGGTTACTACCATCATGCGACACTGCTCCGGCCGACGGACGGTCAGAGCGGCGGCGTCTCCATGATCGTGGCCGACGACAACAGCGTTACGTTCGTCCAGGACCGCCTGGAGGTAAAGCTGAGACCAATGACGAAAGAGGAGCTCAACCGCCAGTTCGTCAGCGATTCGAGGGCGGGGCCGAAGTCGACGAATCCCTACACCTACGGCGACACGAAGTTTTGGGAAGGACAGGAAGAGCGGGATCGTTTCACAGTCTTCCAGCTGAGCGTCAAGAATTACGCTTTTCCGAAGGTGCGGATCGACCCGGCCAAGATCGTCCTCAGGGCGAAGAACGGACGCGAGTACTGGAGCCTGAACCTGCAGCAGCTGGATACCTACTATCGCGCCTACGCCATCGGCTATCGCGGAAATGAGTATACCCGCTATCAATCCCGCATGGACTTGCTGCGCCGAACCATGTTCAGGAACGAGGACATTTTCAGCGGTCAAGAGGAAGAGGGAAGATACATCGTCTTCAAGGCGCTCCATCCGGATGTGCGCGAAATCGATGTGACGATCCAGGACTGCATTCTGCGATTTGACTTCCGCAACGAGCCCCTGGAAACCGTGGACATCAGCTACCAGTTCGCCAGGCGGATCGGGAAGCAATACCGCGACGGACAGATCGCATGGGAATCGGCCGGTCTATAGCGTCCTGTCACAGCAGGGCACTCGTCGCCTCGGACAGACATCGAGAGCGACACTATGAAAGGAGCAGCACATGATACGAGCACTGAATGCGGCGGCAGCAATCGCGCTGATCGTCGGCTCTGCAACAGCCGCCGATGCGGTGGTGAACATCCAGAGCATCGGCGCTGGTGCGCGCTCGGCGTCTCTGGGCAACGCCTTCGTGGCGGTGGCGGACAACGGCGATGCCGTGTTTGCCAATCCGGCGGGGCTGGGTCAGATCGAGCGCGGGCAGCTGTCATACACGAATGTGTCGATTCTGTTTTCGGGCATCGACGGCGACAATCTGGGTCAGCACGTGGCCAGCTACGCCCGTCCGCTGGGGTCGCGATTGGGTCTTGGTCTGGGCTACGAGCGCATCGGCTCGGATCTGATGAGCGAGAACGGGGCTTTTTTCGGCCTGTCGTATCGCCTGAACAAGAATTTGCACCTGGGGGTGACGGGGAAGTATGTGTTCTGGAGCGTGGGCGACATTCCCGACGACAACGGGAGGCCGGATCCGGTGGCCAACCAGAGCCAGGGCTCGATCGGCGCCGACGTGGGGATTTTGTGGAATACGCCGTTCCGCGATGCGAAGCTGGGGGTGCAGTACAAGAACGCGCTGGTGCCGAACGTGGCCTGCGGGGCCTCCTGCTCGCCGAATGCAGCGCTTGAATCGAACGACGGCGATCTGCCCACGGATCTGAACGTGGGAGTGTCGTTCAGCGTGGCCGACGCCTCGATGCTGTCGGTGCAGTGGGCGATGCGCGATCTGTCCGGTGAGACGGACAAGCGGCTGGTGGTCGGAGGCGAGACGGTGCTGGTCGAGGGGCTGCTGCTGCGCGCCAGCGGCAGCAAGATCTTCGAAGACGACGCCAGCGGCGATCTGAACGCCGGGTTGGGCTACAGTTTGGGGAGAGAAGACGCTGCTCGACTACGGGTATCACATCCCCCTCGATCTGACCGAGACGAATGGCACCCACCGGTTCTCGTTGATCCGCACGTTCTAAGTAGAGGACATCGACGAGGACATCGCAGACACATTGAGATCCCAATCGACGTAGCAGCGAAGGAGATCTGTTTATGACGGTCTGGGCGGGATTTATCATCCTGGGGCTTGGAGTGGGGACGAGCATGTTCCTCCCCGTCCCGCAAAGCCTGAAGACGAATTCGACGCCGGGCAGTCGCTATACGCCCTCGGGGAGTACGAGGGTGCGATCGTCGAGTACAAGAAGATCGTCGGCTTCAGGAGCTGGGCCGTGCGCAACGACAGCGTCACCGTCGCCTTCGAGGACGCCTTCGCGGGCCGGTTCGAGCTGCCCGTCGTGGAGGCCGCCTACTATCAGCTCGGCAACGCCTACAAACGTAGCGAAGATCACGAAAAGGCGATCGAAAACTTCAGCAAGGTGGTAGCCGCCGAAAACGTGCCCGAAGTCTTCCGGTCGCTGGTCCAATTTCAGGTAGCCGAAACGCGATACCTTCAGCGCGAGTACGGCGATGCCGCCAGGGAGTACAAGCGTTACGTCGAGCTGTTTCCCGAGTCGGACTACGCCGGCGAGGCCTACTTCTACGCCGGTTGGAGCGAATACCACCTGAAGCAGTATGACCAGTCGGTAACGACACTGCTGGCGATGCTGGATGCTTATCCCGAGGATCGCTACGCCCCGGACTCTCAGTTTCGAATCGCCAGTTGCCATTTCGAAAAAGGCGACTATTCTCGCACGATCGACGAGGCGCAAGCCGTCCTAGACAGATACCCTGAGAGCCCGGCGATCGCCGATGCCGTTTATCTGAAGGCCAGGGCTTATGACAAGATGGGAAGCTTCCCAGCTGGCCATCGACAGCTATCGTGAGGTGCGCGACCTGCACGACCTCATGTACGAGCTGCTGCGCGGCTCCTTCCGCGAGGGCAAGAACGTAGACTTCGAGAACTACCTCGGGCTTTTCGAGACGTCATCGCTGCGCGTGGCGGAGATCTATCGCGAGGAAGGGCAGTTCGAGGAGGCGTACCAGGAGCTGATCGCCGCGCAGGAGACGGCGGAAGAGCGCTTCTACAAGGCGAAGGTCCAGATGCGGCTCGGCGACAACTACATGGGGTGGGGACCGCTTCGAGGATGCCTGGAAGGCGTACGATCAGGTGATCGAGCTCTACGGCGACACGTCCTATCCGCCCAATGCCCAGTACCAGAAGGGCGAGGCCCGATACTTCGGCGGCCAGTACGCCGAGGCCCGCACCGAGTACCTGGGAGTGATTGAGCGCTATCCGGATAGCGAGACGAGCCTCAGGGCAGCAGCCCTCTACAGCGCCGGCTGGTCGTCCGAAAAACTCGGAGATCACGACGGTGCGCTGGAGATTTACAACCGCGTCGCCGATGATTTTCCACGTTCCGACCAGGCGCCTCTGTGTCTGCTCAGAATGGGCAGAGTCAACTCCGAGCAGCAGCGAGTGGACGAAGCGGTGAAGGCATATCAAAGGGTCGCCGCCACCTACGGCGAGACGCGCCACACAGCCGACGCCTACTACGGCCTCGGCAGCCTCTACAAACAACAGGGGCGCATGGACGACGCCGTGGCCGCCTTCTCGCAGGTGGGTCGCGACGCGCGGGAGATCTACGTGGCCTCCCTCATCGAGGCGGCCAACATCCACATCACCGAGGGGCAATCCGAGCGAGGCAGGCAACTGCTGAGCGAGCTGCTCGACGGGGTCCAGGGCGATCGAGACCTCGAGGCCACGGCCCATTACCAGATGGCCCAGCTGGACCTCAATCTGAAGAACTACCGGGACGCCATCCAACGCTACACGAAGGTAATCGACGAGTATCCCGAGAGCGGGGCTATTCGCGAGGCCCGCTACGGTAGGGGCCTCGCCTATCACTTCGGCGCTGTCTACACGCGGGCGCTGGAAGACTACCGGTGGCTGCTGGACTCGGATCTACCAGAGGCGATGCAGCTGAAGGTGGAGTTCTCGATGGCGCTGTCCTACGCCGCTGTCGGTGAGGACGCACACGCCACCGAGCTGCTGCACAAGGTTCATCGATTCCGGAGACGAGACGCTGGCCCGGAATGCCCAGCTGCAACTCATCTCCATGGCTGAAAAACAGGACCCGGAAGACGCGATTCGCACCTACGAGGAAATGCTCGCCAAGCTGGATGCCGAGGAGGACCGTGCCCGTGTGCTCATCCGTCTCGCCAGCGCCTACTTCAGGCTCGAACAGTACGATCGCAGCATCGACGCCTCCTCAGCGGCTCATCGACCTTGCGATTCGACGCGGAGAGCATCTCGAATGCTCTGTTCGTCCAGGGGAACAGCTACTTCCGTGCCGGGCGCAACGGGGAGGCGATCGAAACATATCAAGGAATCATCGACAACTATCCGCAGATCGGCTGGGCGAAAAACGCCCAGTTCCAGATCGGCGTCGCCTATAACAGAATGTCGGCCGGGGGAAGAGTCGAGTACATCCCGATGATGCAGAAGGCGTTTCGGACGTACCACGAGAAATATCCCGAAGACGACAAGGCAGTGTTCGCCCACTACTATGACGCATGGGCGCTCTACCGGTTGGGGAAATGGCGCGACGCCTCAGACACATTCTCAACTCTGGTCGACATCTACCCGAATTCGAAACACGCCCCCGAAGCGCTCTTCCGGTCCGGCGAGGCGATCTTCAACACGGCTCAAGGCCTCACCCTGGACCCGCAAGGTTGCGGTTTTCGAAGAGGCACTGAGCCGGTACGAGGCCGTGCTCGAGCGCTACCCGCGCTCTGACTACGCAGATGATGCACTCTACAACCGGGCGTGGGCAATGATCAACCTCGGCAAGAAGGACACGGCCGTTTCGATTTTCGAGCAGATCGTCACCGACTATCCAGACGGGCGCTACGGCGGCCGCAGCCAGTATACCCTGGGTGACTACTACTACGGCGAAAAGGCGTACGACAAAGCGACGGAGAGCTACGAGAAGTTCCTCGCCCAGTATCCGGAGGACATGCTCATCAAGGAGGACCGGCCGCTCCGGCGTAAAGCCACCGTCCTCCTTGGGCACCTGTCCGAAATCGACGCCTACAACATCTACACCGAGGGCGAAAAGCTATTCGACAGGGAAGACTACGAGGGCGCCATCGAGATTTTCCGAGGTGTGATAGAGAAGTATCCCGACAGCGATCAGACCGTGAACGCAGCGGTGAATATCGGAGCCGCCTACATGGCGCAGGAGAAGTATCGTCAGGCGGCGGAAGAGTTTCAGAAAGTGATAGACAACTACAGCGATGTTTCGAGGTTTTCACCTCAGGTGGACTTCTGCAAATCGCAGCTGGAGATGCTGGTCGAGGCCCGCGTAATATTGAGTGGCCCGCACAGCGGCGCTTTCAGATAGATCCATCTGACAAAACCGGGAGGATGTAGAAAGATGTGGGATTTCTTCCGCGACGGCGGACCATTCATGTGGCCCCTGCTTCTGTGGTCGATCATGGCTCTTTGCTTCTTTCTCGAGAGGGTGTGGGACCTACGCCAGCATGCGAGGCGAGGACGAGCTCTCCGACGTGACGAACGACGTCACCGGGCGCATCGACTCCGGCACGTCTTTCGAGCAGCTGAAAGACTACTGCGGTGAGATCGGCAAACTGGAAGGCGAGGTCTACGCCGAAGGAATCGAGAGATTCGAGCACCTGGCCAAAGAGCAACGAACGATGGAAGAGATGCGCGTTGAGATGAACGGCACCGTCGATCGGGCGGCGATCGGATATCTGGAGCGCTACCTGCCGGTGGTTCAGTTCGTCGCCAACTCCGTCGTGCTGTTGGGCCCTGCTCGGCACCGTGAACGGCATGATCCGGGCCTTCGAAGGGATCGCCGAGAAAGGCCTGGGCGAACCGACGATCGTAGCGGCTGGTATCTCCGAGGCGCTGATCACGACCGTCACTGGTCTCGTCATCGCGGTTCCGGCGCTGGCCATCTTCACCTATTTCACCTCCCGTGCCGAAGGAAAAGCGACAGAGTTCGAGCCGTACGGACACGGTTTTGTCGACGCGCTCCTGAGGCGCTGGCACGGCTCGCAGGCGGCCTAGGCCAGGGAGATTTAAGCACATGGCACGCGAAAGAAGGAAATACGGGAAATTCCCGATCTGACACCCATGATCGACGTGGTGTTTCAGCTCCTCATCTTCTTCATGGTGACGGCCGTGTTCGCCATCACCCCGGGGCTCGATATCAAGCTGCCGGAAGCGGAGGAGTCAGAGGCGCCGGAGAAGGAGAACCTGTTCATCGTGGTCGATCAGGATGGCAACATGAAGCTGAACCACAAGACGGTCACGTTCGCCAACCTGAAGCAGGAGCTCGAGTACAAGCGAAAGATCCTGGACGACACGACTCTGATCATCATCCAGGGCGATGAGCGGGCCACCCACGGGCAGATCGTGAATATCATGGACATTGCCCGGCAGGTGGGAATCGTGGATCAGGTCATCGCAACCGAACCGCAGAGGGGACGGGGTTAGGTAGTCCAGCACACCTCAACCCAGGAACGCAGGGGACTGTACGTCCGTGGATAAACAAAAGAGAAACCTGTATACGATATTTGGGATAGCCGTCCTGATTCACCTGGGACTGATCGTGTCCATGTGGTTCGCCTGGCTCCTGCTGATCGCCGCCGCCGCCGTGCTACTGACGGCGCTGTGGGAAGGCGACAACGGGACACCGAATGGGCATGTGGACGGCGCTGACGGTTGCCGTGATCGCCCACGGAATCGGTGGCGGCGTTGCCTACTATCTCGGCCTGGGTGCCGAGGACGAAGAGGAGGTGCTCATACGGTTCCAGGCGCCACCGGCCCATTTTGCAGAAGAACTTCGATCTGGCCAAACAGCCGGAAATTTCCGAGGTGCAGATGGAGATGCTGGCCTCAATGGGGCCGCCGGAAATACCTGAGGACATCTCCGCCATCGCCGACGTGAGCACAGTCGGCAGCGATCTGCTCGGAGCCGTCCTTCCCGGGTCGCAGGTGCTGGGAACCTTCAGCGGCGCCAAGGCCGAGGACCTCGCCTTCGACGAGGTGGAGATGATCCAGCTCACGGAGACGGCCGCTCCCGTGCAAGAGGCTACGAGCCTGCGGCAGGAGCTGCTGAACGTGGCAGATCTGGACTACGGTCGCTTCCAGGCGATCCTGAATCCAGGACCCCGAGAACAAGAAGAACATTCCGCGGCTTCTTCAATATGACCGTCGTCGACTACGATCTGGCCGACAAGAGCGCGGACAGGTTCCCGACCGCGGTGGAAGAGCTGATGCGCTACATGCGCGACCACACCCGGATCAAAGCCAAGATCGAGGGGACGACGGTGCGTCTCAGCGACACCCGGGTCATGAAGGCGCCCTTCATCTATATGACTGGAAACAGCGCCATTTCTGCAGCTGACGAGGACGGAGAAGGGGAATCTGGGCGATTATCTTAGGAACGGCGGCTTTCTGTACGCCGAGGAGATCCGGAAAACCGCGGCATCGGGCACTCTCGAGGGGCAGGATGCCGGCGTCGAAGGGACTCTCTTCGATCGACAGTTCAAGGCTCTCATGAAAGAGCCGGACGTTCTCGGCACCGAAGGATCCCGATGGCAAAAGGTCGTCAAGTCCCATCCGCTGTTCTACAGCTTCTTCGATTTCGCAGACGGCCCCCCAATGGGTGGGGCGCCGGGCGGCAACGTGTTCGATCTCGAGATGCTGGAGTTGCGCGGCCGCGTGGCCGTCGTGTTCAGCGATCTGAACATCAGCTGGTACTGGGGCGACCAGCAAGCGGAAGCCCGCGAACGCGGCCTGCAGTTCGGGGTCAACCTCATCGTCTACGCCCTCACCCAGCCGGGCGGAATCGCCAATGTGACTCAGTTTACGCAATAAGGCAGAGCCATCGGCTCTGCCTTATTGAAGAAAAAGCCCGACAACAACGTCGGGCTTTTTCTATTGGTGGACCTGTAAACAACACGCGGGGCCTTTCTTTATTGGCGCTTTTCCGTTGCTCGCATCAGTCACTCAAGCCAACATGAATTCTACACCGATTCTGATGGTCGAGCTCATGAAAGCTCCTACAAGTGACGCGGGCGAACTGCGGCGAGGGATACAAACCTCATGGGAAGCCTCGTCGCGACAAGCGGTTTTGTCTATCTTTAGCGGCTGGAAATATCACGGATGCATGCGAGTCCTGACTCCCATGATCCTCTTTTCGAATTGATGGAGGCGGCATCAAATGGCAGTACCAGAATCGATCAAGAGAGCCATGGCGGCGAAGGGCGACAGAAGAAACGACTTTCAGCGGCTGAGGACGGCGCTGGCACTGAAAGAGCCGGACTGCGTCCCGATCTTCGAGATGAGCATCGAGCCCGAGATCAAGGAGCTGTTCATGGGCCGCACGCTTAGCGGCCACGCGGATGAGATGGAGTTCTACAAGGAAGCCGGCTACGACGCCTACCCGGTGGCCCTGACAGTCATCAGCGTCCACCATAAGCGGCGCGAGACCGAGAGGACTGAACAGGTAGAGGTCACTCACACGAAGACCAAGACCTACAGAGCCGAACTCGAGGCCTATACCGAGCGTTACTGGGCCGAGATGCACAAGGGCGTCATCACCACCAAGGAGGAGTTCGCTGAGTTCGACTGGCCCGATCCGGACAACCTGGACTTTTCCGTGCTCGACCAGGTCGCGCCGCTGCTGCCGGACGGCATGAAGATCAGCGTCATCATCGGCAAGGTCTTCACGGGTGTCTGGTTCATGATGGGGCTGGAGACGTTCATGCTCGCCTGCATCGACGATCCCGAGCTCATCGAGATGATGTACGACAAGGTCGTGCCGTTGCAGCTGCGCGCCATGGAAGCCGCCATGGCGCATCCGTCGGTCGGCATGAGCTTTCACGCCGATGATCTGTCGGGCAAGAACGGGCCCCTCGTCTCCCCTGCCCATTACCGCAAATACGTCTTTCCCTGCTACAAGCAGATGGCCGACATGGCCAAGGCGGCGGACAAGCCCATGGTGTATCACACCGACGGCAAGATCGACATGGTGATCGAAGAGTTGCTGGCTACGGGCATCGACGGATGGCACCCGGTAGAGAAGCAAGCCCACGACATCAACGAGGTGAAGGCGAAATACGGCGACCGCATCGCCCTTTTGGGCAACATCGATCTTCAGTATACCCTGACGAAGGGGACGCCGGAAGAGGTGGATGCCGAAGTGCGGGAGCGGATCCGCGACCTGGGACCGGGTGGTGGCTACTGCGTGTCGTCGGGGAATTCGATTCCGGAGTACGTGCCGATCGACAACTACGCGGCCATGCTCGAGGCGACATACAAATACGGCAACTACCCGATATCACTGAGTTAGTGACGCGGGACCGAATCGATGCCGATCGAGAACGAAGGAATAGAAGAAGAGCTGAACTGGGTTACCGATCCGACCGAGAACGCGGATCTGCGCGCGATTTTCGAGAAAGCAGATCCACTGATGGAGGATATCGCCTACGATGTCATAATGGGTGATCAGGACTCGTGCGACGCGTTGACGAAGGAAGCTATCGAGAAGGGATTCGACGTGCACACCATCCTCGACGATGGCCTGATTGCCGGCATGTCGGTCGTCGGCGTGAAGTTCCGAGACAACATCGTCTTCGTTCCCGAGGTGCTCGTCTCTGCCCGCGCCATGAAGGCGGGCATGGCTCACATCGATCCGATTCTGTCGGATGCGGGCATCGAGAAGATCGCCACCGTCATCATGGGCACGGTCAAGGGAGACCTCCACGACATCGGCAAGAATCTGTGCATCATGATGCTCAACGGGGCCGGCTTCGAGGTCCACGACCTCGGCGTGGATACGGCAACCGAGGAGTTCATCGAGGCTGTACGGAAGCACGACGCCAAGATCGTCGGCATGTCCGCCCTTCTGACCACGACGATGGTCAACATCGGCAAGACGATTCTGGAGTTCAAACAGGTCGGACTGGGAGACGTAAAAACGATGGCCGGCGGCGCCGCGGTGAACCAGGAGCTCGCCACCGAGATGGGCTGCGACGGCTACGGCAAGGACGCCATCGCCTGCGTCGAAAGGGCCAAGGAATTCGTCGCAGTGCTAAAGTGATAGATCGGGAATCGAGCCCAGTGCGGGCGTCGATCGACAGCCACTGCGAGTAGACAGCACCGAGTAGCACCACACCCCCCACAAGGCAGGGATCCGGTTCATCGGCAAGTGCGGCACAGATTCAAGGCAGGGTGCCAATGCAACTCGTGAAGGATCTACCGGGTGAACCGACCGCTCTCGTCGCAGCCGATGACGGCGCCGTCTACGTCGTCCTGGCCGGCGACAAAGGCGGGCTCGTGGTGCTCAGAGACGGGGAGCTTCGCACCCTGAATAGAGGCCCCGTCGGCGGCGCGGCCATCGGGCCAGACAAACGCATCTACTACACCGCTGACCAGAAAATCCTGAGCGCTTCCGTGAGCGGGTCGTGGAAACCGGAGGAGGTGACAGCTGAATTCGGTGGTTCGGCCGCGGGCGCAGGACGAGTCTTTCGCACCCCGGATGGACGCATTTGGGTCGAGGGGAGCAGGAAATTCCGCGGCGTCGAGGGCAGCTTCGCGGAAACTCCGGAATACTCGGGAGCGAACGTGGCGCCGATTCCGGTAGCGCGGGATCTGTACGACAATCACTGGGCAGTGGCAGGCGTCGGCGCACAGGCAGAGCTCGTCGTGCTGCGCGCCAATGCGCCGGAGGCGTGGCAGGTGGTGCCGTTTCCACAAGGCACGGCCGCCGATCAGTGGAGTCTCGTGACCGCTGACGATTTCGGTATGGTATGGATCGGGGGAAAGGGCGGTCTGCGACAGATGGACCCCCGCGCTCCCGAGGAGGGTTGGAGGGCTATTCCGGGTACGCCGGGACTGAGTCTGGCGAGTCCAACCGCGTTGGGTCTGTCGCCAGCTGGAATGGCGATGGCGGGTCTGATCTCGGGGGAGGTGATCGAGATCGACCTGGGCCACGACGCCAATCTCCACATTGAGGTCCTGAGTGAGGGTGCGTCGGCGGAGGCTCCGATTCGAGTGCTGACGACCGACGGCGATGGCAACACCTGGGTCGGGGTGGTCCGACAACTGTTCCGCATAGAAGCGCGTCGCGGCGCCTGGCAAAAGAAGTGGCAGGCGCTGGGCCGTCTCCCCGGCGGGAATCACGACATCTTCGCCGCCGTTCACGACGGCAAGCTGTGGACTTCCGGGGGAGCCACGTGGGGATGGGGCTACCCGGCGGTGCCCCACACCTTTGACGAGTTGTGGTCGTATGATCCGGAGACGGATGTGTGGAGTGTCGAGGGGCACCTGCCCTTCCACCGGTGCTACAACGGCATCGCGGCGCTGGACGGCGAGATCTGGAATGTGGGAGGGGCGGTGTATGAGGAAGACAAGGTCAACTCTAAAGGCGAGCGACTCCCGCTCGACGACGTCGATATCTACGACCCGGAGAAGGGTTCGTGGCGTCAGGGGCCAGCGCTTGGAAAAGCCCGACAGGAGCCGGTTGTTGTTACAGCAGGGGGACGAGTGTACGCTATCGGTGGGTCCGGGGTCGGGAATGCCCTTGACGCGGTGGAGAGCATCGGCCCGGGAGAGACCACCTGGCGTTCCGAGCCGTCGCTGCTCCGTAAAATGCGACAGTACGCCGGCTGCGTTCTCGAGGGGGTGATCTATGTCGTCGGCACCGAGGGGGCTTACAGTCTCGATGTGAAGGGCGATCAGTGGGAGGAGCTGCAACAGCCGCCGCTGCTGCCGCAGGCCTCCCAGGTCGCCGCTCACGACGGCCAGGTCTGGGTCCTGGGCAGCCACGACACGACTGAAGGCTATCGATACTCACCCCGCGATAGGTCCTGGAAGAGGGCTCCTGACCTTCCCTCCGCCAATTCGTGGGGGGCGGCGGCAGAGCTGAACGGCCGGCTCATCGTGGCGGGGGGGGCGCACGGCGGTCGTCGCGACTTCGTCTTCGACGATCGGGTGTACGCGCTGCGCAAAGACTGGCAGGGGGCGGAGGCGCGATGATGGCGCGTCCAGGCATCTACCGGGTCGAAGAATAAGGCCATCGTGCACAGCTCGAGGATTCTCAGCAGGACGGATTTCGAACTGCGGTACCGCGGCGAGGAGCAGAGTCACGAGGAATTCTTCGCCGATTTCGCGACCACGGATCGCCTCGGAGTGGTGGCGCCCAATCGCTGGGAGGGTGTCGGGGCGATAACCCTCATCACAGCCTATGTGACGGCCTTCTACGATCGCTACCGCGAAACCGGTGATGAGTTCTTCGCCTATCCGGATTTCTTCACTTTTCAGCGGCGGCGTCCACTTGCCCGCTACGGGATGATGGACATCTGGCCCGATCACAAGAGCGTTTTCGTCCCGGAGAGCGCGAACGACACAGCTTCAGCGATTACCGATCGCGGTGTGAACGTGTTGCTCGTGCCGGAAAGGGAGCCCGCGCCAGAACCCTCCTTCGAGAAGGTCCAGCTGGAGAGTCTGAGAAGAAACGTGAGACGAACGTTCGTCTACGACCCCAATGGCCGGGTTGACGAGGCTGATCTCGAGGTAGTCAGCAGCTGCCCGGCGCTTCGGGAGTGGGTGGCGAAGGTGTTCGATTCAGTGACAGATGATCCCGAAGTCCAGCAGATTCGCGACCAGTGGTTTGAAGGTCTCGGTCCCGACTGTCTGCGTCAGTCTTTTCGCGAGATCGAATTGGAAGAGGCGCTGGAATTTCTTTAGAAGTCGGGTTTCAGGCTTGACCCGAGGTCAAACCACGAACTTCATTGTGGCAGACGCGAAGACACCCGACCAGCCGATTCGCAACATCACAGGAGGATTCGACCATGTCCGCAACACTCGTCCACGTCGGAGTCCGCGCCAGCGATCTGGACAAGACGATCCGCTTCTGGCGGGACGGGCTCGGACTGACGGTGGCCTCGCAGTTCGAGAACTGCTATGACCTCAGCGACGGTCACCACAACTTCCGGGTCTTCCAGCACGACGGTCCGGAGCGTCCGGCGAACATCCGCGGCTTGCTTGACTACCTGCACATCGGCGTGCGGGTGTCAAGTCTAGAGGAGGCGGCGCAGCGGCTTCTAGAGATGGGGTACGAGATTTACTCCGATGGCCTATCCGGCAAGGTGCCCCTCGACGTCCACAATCTCCAAAGCGGCGCCTTCAAGGTCGAGGATCCCGACGGGATTACCGTCGATGTGACCTCCAGCAGTGACCAATGGCCGGGAGTGAATCTGGCCTAGCTATATCTTTCGTTCAGGCGGGGCGGGTTCCGGCGACGGGAGTTCCGGCACTGTCGGAGGTGGCCAAGGTCAGGGCACGCAGGTCTTCTGGCTCGATGTTGTGGAGATCGGTCTTGCCGGTGCACCGGGCCATCATCGAGGCTTCACCGGTGTTGGCCCTGATCAGGTTGGCGACCGCCTCGGCGCGCTCGTCAGCGCTCCGGTCCGAATTGAAGATGAGTGTGTCCCGGTGTATCTGCCCGCCCGCAGCGAGACCGATCGATACCCCCATCACCATGGCCACGGCACCCAGACCGACGAGCTTGGCGGCGTCGGTGCCCGAGCGGATACCGCCGAAGTAGACGAGGTCGATCTCCTCCTCGCGGCCAAGCTTCCGCAAGACAGCCACAGCGTCCCGCAGCAATCGCAAATTCGGTGCGCCGGCCAACTCCGGCCATGCAGCAGCGTCAGATGGGGCCGTGGTCCCGTCGAGGAGAAGCAGGTCGAGCTGCCGGTCGAGAGCGTGTGAAATCGCCCAACTGAGCAAGTCCTCGGAAGAGACGGCGAGTCCGAGCAGCTGGCCATCCACGAGCGGCGCCATCTCTCGAGGTTCACGATCTTCGTCAAACGAGTGCAACAGGGCAGCCGCGTCGGGATCAGCTGCTGGTCCATCCGCCCGCAGCAGCTGTAGCCACGGGACTTCTGTTCGCCGAGAAAGCGGTCGAGAGCCCACGTAGGGGCTGCCGGTGTCGGCAAGTCCGCGGGCGACAGCCTCGCGAATCTCCCCCGGAGAATCGTCGAAACCGGTGACCATGAAGGGGTGCTCGAGCTCGAGCCTTCCACCGATGTCGAAGCTGACGCGGCAGGCCTCGCGATAGGGATCGATGACGAGCCGCGACAGGTTCGCTGGCAGGAAGACGATGTCTTCGAGCTGCGGCGGTCGTTTGTCCGGGAACGGGTTCTCTCGCGGAGTCAGGCGGCGCCGGAGCATGGACTGCTGCTCGGGGAGATCCTCCGGCTTCATCCGCGCCATGGAGAACAGGTCTTCCCGGTGGCGCACGGAGTAGTCGGGGGTGCCGGTCTCCGCGTCGCACCGGTAGCATCGCGCCGCCTCTTTCTTGGCCGTCTCGCCGTCGTAGGTCGTCTCGATCTCAGGAAATTTGACCGGCTCTTTGCCGAGCCCGTGAAACTCCGGGTGCTGCAGGGCGAACCGCTCCCACATCATATCCTGAGCCACCGGAACGTGACGCGTGCGGTAGGGTGTGCGATAGGGAATGGGGTCTTGATGGCCCTCGAGGAAGGCTTTGATGTAATAGGCTGCCTTCTGGCCGTGATGCATGGCGATGACGATGGTGGAGCCCCCAAACGCCCCGTCTCCGGCTGCGAAGACTTTGGGGTCGGAAGTGCGCATGGTGCCGAAGTCGGCGCGGACGCGGTCGGGCAGCATCATGCCGATGGAGTCGAGTTCCTCGCACACGCCTTTCTGGCCGACGGAGGCAATGACCATACCGCTCTCGTAGTCGTGCTCGCTGCCGTCGACGTGGACGGGCCGCCGCCGCCCGTCTTCGCCAGGCTCGCCAAGCGTCGTTTCGACACAACGCAGGACAACCCCCTCATCGCGGCTGTGCACGCTCACCGGCTGGTGTGGTAGACGAACTCGACGCCCTCCTCGATGGCCCCCTCGAGCTCGATGCGCCGCGCCGGAATTTCGTCAGGGCCGCGACGATAGAGCACCTTGACCTCCTCGCAGCCGGGCAACCGCCTGGCGACGCGGCAGGCGTCCATGGCCACATCGCCGCCACCCACGACGACGACCGACCGCGGCAGGGTCGGACGCTCGCCGGCGTTGACGCGACGCAGGAAGCTGACGCCATCGACGACCTGCGCGTGGTCTTCTCCCGGGATG
>CBDBIJ010000142.1:0-7181 GCA_965205655.1 Candidatus Latescibacterota bacterium | reverse complement strand
ACCGACTTGCGGCTGTCGACATTCTCGTACCCGGGCGGATGGGCGCCGGCCTGATGGTGCATGACCGGCATTGCCAGGTAGAGCCCTTCATAGGGGAACACCGGGAAGTTGTACACATCGGTGCGCCGCTCCTCGGGCCGGCTGCGTATCGGAGTCTTGTAATCCGGGTCGTCGAAGAACTTCTGCAGCCGCACCTCCCCGTTCTCCTGGTCGACCTGGTCGGCGTGAAAGATCAGTTTCTGCTCGGTCCACGAGACGAAATCGTCGCTGGTGCTCAGATACCACGAGCGGCCGTAGGGCCCACTGTGCTTGACAGTGGCGATGAAGCGCCGCTTGTCCTCGTCGTAGGTCAGGTGAGATTCGTCGCCGGAAGCCATAGTCTCGACGTCCAGCTGTTCCCAGTTTATGAGATCGGCCGATGCCATCACGCGCAGCTTGCCGTCGCCGTAGCGCAGTCCTTTGTAGCGTCGCTGCGGATCGGAGTCGTGCGGATCGTGAATCGGGCCCTGCAACATCCCCCGGGCGCCGGGGATGATGTTGTTCGCCTTGCCGATCGGCGTGCGCCTGTGGGTCAGCGCCTCGTAGTGGTAGAGCTCGAGGAATGGCTTCTCCCAGTTGACGCCGTCAGTCGAAGTAGCGTAGCAGGCGAAGCTTTCGCCGCCGGCCATGTGGCCGGTCACTGTAACCTTGACTTCCGGATCCGGTCCCTCGGCACCGCCCTGGTAGATCATCTTGAAGATCCCCTCATCGGCATCCCAGATCGGCGATGCCCTGATCTGGATGTTACAGTTCTCCCACCGGTACTCGGGACGGATCATGACGTTGCGGGGGAACTTCCAGGGCTGGTGCAGCTTGCGCGCCAGATTTTCAATCGCTTCCAGGTTGTGATCATCGACGAAAAGTTGTTTCATACTCTTCCCTTGCCTATCACAGTGCGGCGGATGAACGAGGCGCAGAAGTATAGGTTTTTTTCTCAGTGCGCGCTGAGGTGGCAACCAACGCAGGGTACTGACGGGAGACGATCATGCCGAAAATCGCATCGAAGCGAAGAGTCGGCGTCCGCAAGGTGGAGCTTCGCGATCACCGACACACCATCGTGCACCGGGACGAGGGGATGTACTTCTACGCCACGAATCGAGGCGGGATCTGGAACTTCGGCGACGGCGAGATCGTCGTCGCCTACCTCGGTATACCGATGACATACGACGCCATGGAACCTGGCGCCAACGTGACCTGGACCCGCCACTGCGGCGGCCCTCGCAGCATGTGGAGACAGCACGAGCGCTGGGGGAGCGACTCGGGATGCATGATGAGCCGCTCCTTCGACAACGGCGAGACCTGGCCCGACGATCAGCGCCAGTGGATCTGGCAGAATGACTGGTCGACGGACGAGATGCTCGAGTGGCTGCGGCCGCGCACGCACGCCGAACGCGAGCAGATCGACCTGGGAGACACCGACTCCATCATCCACTTCTGCCACGCCGATTATCTGAAGTGGCCGATCGGCACCATTGGCAGACCGAGCCACGAATTTCACCTCGGCCGCCGCCATCACAACCCCTCCTTCGCACTGCGCAGCAGGGACCGCGGTCGCACCTGGGAGAGCCACGCGACGAAAATCGACAATCCCGGCTGGGCGCCGAACGGCGGCTACCTGAGCGTCAACCTCGGCCATGTCCGTTTTGACAACGGCGTCCTTGGGATCACCGGCGGCGTCTACCGGCGCAACGCCCAGTGCTACTACGTCAGCTACAACAACGGCGTCTCATTCGAGTACTGCAGCGAGATCGCGCGCGTTAGCGGCGGTATCGCCACAGTCGGCGGTGGAGCAGAGAACTACGGATTCAACTACTCCGGCGTGCACCGGCTGCCGGATGGCCGCCTCATGTGCTCGATGCACAAGCACCCTCCGGAAATGCCGTGCGTGGCGTTCTCCGAGGATGACGGTATGACCTGGTCGCAGCCGCGCTTCGTCGTCATCCCGGGCACCCACTATGGCAACATGAGTGATCCGCCGGCCGAACAGCCGCTCAATGATCTGGATCGGTTCAATCGCCGCCGCTGCCCCTCCGCCCTGGTGACGCGGGACGGACGAATCGTCATCCTGTTCGCGCGGCGCACGCCCACGCTCGGCAACCGCGGCATCATGGGTGTGGTGAGCGACGATCTGGGCGAGACCTGGAGTGAAGAATTCGTCGTGCGCGGCGACGGCTATAGTTACGATCTGGGCTACCAGGTTCTAACCGAGCTCGAGGACGGGCGCATTTTCGTGGCCTACTGGTTCTGCTCCAAGGACCAGGAGGAGCCGATCCAGGAAGTGTCGATCGTCCGACACATCGCCGGAACCTTTTTCAGGATAGACTGACATGCAGCCAGCCATAGGTGAGCGCCAACTCTTCGTCGACGACAGCGACATATCCGAAGTCCACGGGCTGCGAGCCACCTTGCACGAGCCCGAGAAGAGGGGCGCCGTCATCCGTCCCGATATGGCCGCACTCGAAGGGCGTGGAACCATGCAGGTGCGCAGCACGCCGTTCTGGGATCAGCAAGATGAGCTCTTCCGCTACGTCGTCACCGATACGGATGGGCCGACCAGCGTCAACATGCTGTGGGAGAGCCGGGACGGTTATGACTGGAGCCTGAAGCCGATTGGACTTGACGGGGATCGCACCTTCAAGGCGGAGGTCGGCGATCGTACCGCCGCCCTCTACGCCCTGCTGAGTGATCCCCCTGATATCGATAGCCCCGACCGTCGCTTCAAATCTCTCACATCGCACCCCCATAGCAGCAAACACATGGTCCCGATCACGTCGCCGGACCTCCTGCACTGGGAGCTGAACGACGAAACACCATTCCGCTCCGCCGACGAGTGGAATCTCTCCTACGACCCGGTAGCTCAGCTGTACATAGCCACGCCCAAAGTGCGCGGCGTGTACGGTCGTTCCGTGGGTCTTTCCACGAGCCGCGACTACGACTACTGGACCCAGAGTGAATTGATGTTCCAGACCGACGAGCTCGACCAGGAGCTCGCAGCCGAGCACATCGACTGGTACATGAAGACTCCGACGCTCTACTCGCAATCTGGGAAGCACGACTACTGGAACTGGCACAACGTCGACATCTACAACATGGGCGTCTTTCGCTACGAATCCCTCTACCTCGGCATGCCCGCGTTCTTCCATCGGTTCGGTCCGGGGAAGGACAAAGATGGCCCGCAGTACGCCTTCACCTTCTTCCCACTGGTGTGCAGCCGCGACCTGCGGGAATGGAAGCGGGTCGGCGAACGCCGGCCGTTCATGCGTCCGTCGAACGTGGAGGGCGGGGCGTTCGATCTCGCCAAGAGCCAACCTCCGTCGAATGCGATCGTCCGCGACAACGAGCTCTGGCTCTACTACAACGGACTGAGGTACTCGGGGTGGAGTCCCAAACCTGACAAACAGGAAGATCACCGCGGCGCCGTCTGCCTGGCGGTGCTGCGACGCGACGGCTTCGTGTCGATGGACGCCGGGGAAGATGCCGGTGTTCTCATAACCCGAACACTGACGGTGCCGGAGGGCACCCTGAAGCTCTGTGTCAATGCGGCGGCAGAGCGGGGAGAGCTACGGGGAGCCATCGTCGACGACGCGGGCCAGGCGTTCGAAGATTTCTGTGTGGCCGAAGAGGTGAGGGTGTCAGCGGGGAGGACACTCAGTCACCGACGACCCCGTATGAGCGATCCGGTAGGCACAGACAGCGTTCGCACAGAGCTCACCTTCAGTGGCCACTCAGACCTGTCGCAGCTGGCCGGCCGCCAGGTCCGGCTGCGCTTTAGCCTGCGCCAGGCCGAACTCTACAGCTACTGGTTCGAATAGACGAGTGCCCCGACCGCACGGCGCCAGGCAACGCCAATCGAAGTGACGCGAGGAGAATTCATGACGGAGAGCGCGGAATTCACGGTGCCGGCAGGGCAGCGGCAGCTATTCATCGACGATCACGGCGTCGACACCATCGAGAGCCTGACGCGCACATTGCATCAGCCCTCCAAGAAGGGGGCCGTCATCCGACCGCCGCTGGGGGAAAAGGCGATGCAGACCCGCAGCACGCCGCATTGGAACGACGAGCTGGGCCGCTTTCGGGTCCTCGCCACCGGCAAGTGGTATGAGAGCCCGGATGGACTGCACTGGACCCGAGATGACACGCCAACACTCAAAGAGCAGCGGACGCCCTGGTCCCACGTCCTGTACGAGCCATCCGATCCCGATCCGCAGCGGCGCTACAAAGGCCTCGCCATGCACGTCGTCAACGAGGAAACGGGATTGGAAATGAAAGACAGCTCCGAGATGGTCGATCCCGAAGGCAAGCCGTGGCCCGGAAAGAAATTCAAAAGGTTCCTTGATTTCATGGTTTCCGGCGATGGCGTGAACTGGAGCGAGCTGGACTGCTCGCTGCCCAGTTCGGACGCGCAGAACATGAGTTACGACCCGCTGGGCAAACAGTACATCGTCTCCCTGAAGCGCGGCGGTACCTACGGTCGCTCGCACGCCATCACCACGAGTGCCGACTTCGAGAGCTGGTCGGACCCCGTCCTCGCCATCCAGACGGATGATCTCGATCAGGAGCTGGGCCGCCTCCATATCGAGGAGTACTTGAAAACCTCGAACGCCGACTACCTCAAGCCCTTTCCCAACACGCCCGACTGGCACTGGCAGAACGTGGACATCTACAACACCGGCGTTTTCCGCTACGAGGGAATTTTTCTCGCCCTGCCGGCGATCTACCACGCGCGGGGCGCCCGCTGGACGAGCCACTGTCTGCGCTTCACGCATATCCAGCTGTGGTCGAGTCGCGACCTCCACAACTGGGAGCGAGTGGCGAATCGGCAGTCCTTCATCCCGTGGTCACCGGGGGGAGCCGGCGCCTACGACCTCAACAAGAATCTGCCGCCCTCCTATCCGCTCGTACGCGGCGACGAGCTCTGGCTCTATTACTCGGGACGCAAGGAATACTCCGTCTACCCGGATCCGGATCGCGACGGCGCCGCCGTCTGCCTGGCAGTGCTGCGGCGAGACGGGTGGGTCTCCCTCGACGCCGATTCCGAGGAAGGCCGAGTTACCACGGAGCCCTTTCGCGTTCCCGGAGACAAGCTCTGGCTCAATGCGAACGCGGCGAAAGGAGGGCTGCGAGTCGAGGTGTTGAGCGGGAGCGACGACGTGGTGGCCGCATCAGTACCCGTCGAGAGCGACGAGCGGCGCGCCGAGGTCCAGTGGCAGCACGGAGATCTCTCTGCGCACAAAGGGAAGACCGCACGATTGCGCTTCACGCTCCGGCAGGCGCAGCTCTACTCGTACTGGATCGACTAACGATCGGTTCGAGGGTCGCGGGAGCACCAGTACTCGATCGGCATGAATACACCGTCACACAGAACGCGGCACATACTATTCTTTGCCGTCACGTTGAGCTCTCCGGTCATCTGTTTCGCTCTACTTGAACTGCTTCTCGTCCTCATTGGTTACGGGAACGCCTATCCTCTCGTGAAGACGGAGAGGATTCACGGAAAGCAGAAATACGTCACCAACAGGGAGATTGCGCGACGCTACTTTTCCCTTCCACCAGACAAGATTCCAGACGCGGCCAACGAGTATTTCCACGCGCAGAAGCAGCCGAAGGAGCTGCGCAATTTTTTTGCCTTGGCGGATCGACCACTGCCGGCTTTCCGTACGAGCACAACGCGACGTTTCCGTTTCAGCTGGAATTCCGGCTCAGAAATGCACTGCCCGACCGCTACGTCGATGTGGTCAATCTCGGGATTCCCGCGATCAACAGTTTCACCGTGTTGGACTGTGATGCCGGAGATCCTCCAGCTCGATCCGGATTTGATCATCCTCTACATGGGCCACAACGAGTTCTACGGCGCCTATGGCGTCGGCTCTACCAACGCCTTTGCCCAAAGCCGGGTAGTGACGAATTCCTATCTCAGGCTCAAGAAGCTTCGAGCAGTGCAGTTGCTGGGAAACTTCGTCCGCCAGTCTGGAAGCATGCTGGCCGGCGGGGAAGAGGGAGACTTCCGTTCCATGATGGAGGCGATGTCCGGCGGGCACGCCATCCCCCTCAATTCCGACAAGTTCCTGCAAGCCTGTCGTAGCTTTGAAGGCAATCTGGGCGATATCATCGATATGGCTAGCCAGAAAGAGGTGCCGATCGTCGTCGGCAATCTGGTTTCGAATCTCAGGAATCATGCCCCCTTCGTATCGAACTTCTCCGTGTTACGCGAAAGAGAAAGCCAAGAGCGATACAGGGGACAGCTGGAGGAAGGCAAGCAACTTCTGGCCCGGCGCGAGTTCCGTGGGGCAGCAGAAGTGCTGTCGTCCCTGGCCAAGCGAGATTCCAACTACGCGGAAACTCATTTTTATCTCGGGGAGACCTACCTGGCATTGACGGATACGAACCGGGCGGGCATCGCATTTCAAAAAGCGCGCGATCTGGATGAGCTGCGATTCCGCGCTCCGTCGGTGTTCAATTCGATCATCGAGCAAACCGCGCGAGAGCTCGCCGTGCCGATGGTTGATCTGGAGTTGGTTTTCCAAAGCGCGGACTCAACCGGTATCCCCGGAAGCGCGCTTTTTGTCGAGCACCTACACCCGAATTTCGATGGCTACAGGCTCATGGCTCGGACCTTTCTTGAAGCGGTTCGCTCCCTCCAACTCGACAGCCCCAAGCGATCATTCGGGTTCGAGCGGGTTCGAGCCGGGTCTGCTTTCGCCAGAGGAGATCGAAGAGACAGTCCGAACCTTCCGGGAGGAGAGTGGAGGTGTCACCCCGTTGGACATCGAGATCGGCGCTCTGAGGAGCTTCATCCTCACCCACCAATGGCCGTTTGAAACAGCAAAACTGGAACTGGATGAGTACGAGCCGCGCCACTCGGAGACAACTGCCCGGTTCGCGAGGAAGTATTTACTGGACAAGGTCCCTTGGGATGAGGTCCATTACGAGCTGGCCGAGCAATATACTAGCGAGAAAGAATACCAGGCAGCCTTTTCTGAGCTTCGCGCAGTCAACTGGACCTACCATGAAAACGTGCTGCCGTTTCTGATGATCGGCGATCTGTTCAAAAGTCAGGGAAGAAGGGAAGAGGCTCACTGGTATTACCAGAAGGCGGCGGAAAAGAGCCAATACCGGCGACGGGGGCACAGTTCCGATCCACC
>CBDBIJ010000141.1:0-10035 GCA_965205655.1 Candidatus Latescibacterota bacterium | reverse complement strand
GGAGATCGCCTCCTACCTACTCGACCATTGCGCCACGACCCAGGTGGAGGAGGTGAATCGAGGCTATCGCGACAAGGCGCTCATGGTGGGACAGTGGATCGATGAAAAGCTGGGAAGCGCTGTCGCTGAGCGGCGCGGGGGCCAGGCGGGATTCTACTACTACCTCAGTTTGGACGGAATCGAGACCGGGCCCTGTTCAACCTTCTTCCGATGTCTGTCCCGGACCACGGGGGATGAGCGGATCGATGGCCCCAAAGACAGTCGCAGACCGCGGGTCGCCTACATCCCGGGAGTGCTCTGCGTCCACGCGCGTGGTGATCTCGTCGACGTCGGCGGCAGACAGCTGAGGATCTCCTACGGATTCGAGGAGCTCGACCGACTCGGAAAAGCTCTGGACCTGATGGGTGAGGCTGTCGAAGTTGCATCGCAGATGCGATAGCTTTGATGACCCAACAGCTGATTATGGGCAAATGAGATACCGAAACCTGGGTACCACTGACCTGCAGGTGTCCCAACTCGGGTTTGGAACCGTTCAGTTGGGACAGAACTACGGACCTGGTCGGCCCGATCCTCCGAGTTCAGACGAGTGTGTCGAGCTCATCCGGCGCGCCGTCGACCTCGGCATCAGCCTCATCGACACCGCACCCGGGTACGGGCCCGCAGAGGAAATCGTCGGCAAAGCTGTGGCGGATCTATCACCGCGACCGGTGGTTGCGACGAAGGTGCACATGTTCTCGGGACCGGACAGTCCGACACTCGAGGGACTGGCTCTTCGAGACCACCTGTCGTCTCTGGTTACGACCAGCTTGCGGAACCTGAAGACCGAGTGCCTCGACCTGGTTCAGGTGTACGTGCCGCAAACCCCACCGACAGTTCCCGGTGACCTGCTGCAGACGATGGAGGAGCTCGCCAAGAACGGGATGGTCAGGCATTGGGCTGCCACGACCTACGGGCCGCAGCAGTCTGTCGACGTCCTCGACACCGGCGAGCCGTTCCGCTCCATTCAGCTGGCCTTCAATATTCTCGATCGCACCCAGGGCGGGTCTGTGATCCCACGGTGTCATGACACCGGAATGGGTTTGATGGTGCGCAACGTGTTCTTTCAAGGGGTCCTGTCGCCCGCGGTCGAGAAACTCCCTGACCGGCTCGCCGATCTGCGCCAGGTTGGCCGCAGCGTGGCGGCAGTGGCGGAGGAAGTCGGCATCGACTTGCCGGAGGTTGCCCTCCGTTTTGCCGCCTTCGAGTCCGATGCCGACGTCACCCTCTTCGGCACTACGAGTCACGCCGAGCTGGAGGCGAACACAGCTGCGGTGGAAGCGGGGCCGCTGCCGGCAGATGTCGTCGCCGCACTCGACCGCGAATTCATCGAGGACGAACGACTCCGGTACCCCAACAACTGGGTCCATCTGCTGTGATCATGTCCCTCGCGCTCTTCGGGCGCCCTGAGAGCTGGAATCGAAATGAGTAGCATCGCCGCCCCGTTCACGCACGCCTATATAATCGATCGCAGGACTGACTGGATCTGGTTCCTGACGCTGCCATTTGTGGCCGTGTTCGCGGGCCTTTTGTCAGACGAGTACCTGCCCGGAGCGGCCCTCGCAGCCATCGCCGTCTGGGTCACGGTCCCGCATCATTTCGCCACCTGGCTGCGCGTATACGGTTCGTCCGTCGAGTTCAATCGCTGGCGCGATCGCTTCATCGTCGGGCCGGTCGTCCTCGTTCTGTTGGCCTACGTCGCCATGCGCTACGCGCCGCTGAGTCTCGTGCTCATCGTCACCCTGTGGGATCACCAGCACAGCCTCATGCAGCAGTACGGATTCTCCCGCATCTACGATTTCAAGGCAAAGGCGGGGACGGCGATCACGGGCAAGTTCGACCTGCTCTTCAACTGGATCTTTTTCGTCAACATGCTGGTGGTCTCTCCTTTGTGGTCGGTCATCTGGGTCCGTATGCTCCACGAGTGGCGCATCCCCATCGCCGCCGAAACCGTCCACCTCGTTCACTGGATTTCGTGGACGATTGCGATCGCCTATCTCGTCGTATACGCCGGCCACGCGATCTGGTGTGTCCGCCAGGGCTATACTCTGAACCCGCTCAAGTATCTGTTCTTGCTCTCCAGCTACTTTCTGTGGTACTACACGAGCTTCAACACGACGTTCCTACTCGTTTTTGCCGTCGCTCATCGAATCATGCACGGCATGCAGTACATCGTCATGGTCTATTTCTATCTGAAGAACAAGCTCGCGCGCATGGGCGGTGAATCCGCCTTCCTCGCCTATCTTGGCAAGCCCGGCAACTTGAAGGCGTTCGTCCTGCTATGCGCCGCCTACGCCCTGGTGTATCACGCGCTCGTAGAGGGCTACACACGTGATTTCGGATTCGGCGTTGTCGGATTCAACACGAATTTCGATCTGTTCAGCTACTCCCTCGTGTCGTCTTTCGCCCTGCTCCACTACTACTACGACGCCTTTATTTGGAAGGTTCGCAAGAAAGAGGTCCAGGAGGGCCTGTAGGGCTCTGTTCAACAGAGCACCGGCGCGCCGAGCATGCGATATTTCAAATCGCTCCGTTTCCTCATCTACGTAGCCGTGGTAGGTGTGGCTCTCGCCCTGCTCGAGCGACATCAGGCGAGCACTTACGCGCATCTGGCGGCCGGGCCTGATCCCAAGGGGAAGCCGGAGCTGCAGGGAGAATCTCTGCGCGATCTGGCAACAGTGCTGTTCGAGCTCTACCCGGAGGAAGCGGAGCCCAACTTGCTCATGGGCAAGGCTCTTGCTGAACAGGGTAAGCTGCAGGAGGCGCGGGCCTACTTCGAGAAGTCGCTGGAAATCGACCGCAACAAGCAGGCCCTGCTGTTCCTCTACGCTCGGCTCCTGCTCGACCTGGATGAAGACCCGCAACAGATCCGCGCCGTCGTCGACGAGATCCGCCGGAACTTTCCGCGGTCCAAGGTGAAGGTGGAGGAGTACTTCATGCGCGCATCGAGCGGAAAAATTCGCTTCGACAGACAAGAGAGCGGCTCGCAAAATTCGGACTATTAGTACCCGATCTACTCACGTTCGTAAGCCCCCCTACCGCGACGCCAACTCCATTTGCCCGTCCACTTGCCTATTTTGCAGGTTCTTTGTATAAATTATCGCGAACGAGGGGCCATTTATCCATCACGAGAGGAGGGGCATATGTCCAAATATTGGATCGGGATCGGTCGGATCGGTCCACTGGCGGTCCCTCGCAGCTTTCAGTTTCGGATGCGGGGGCGCCGATGACGGTCCGACGAACGCGACAGAAGTCGGCGGCGCGTCGCCAGCTATCGCCGGCATCTGGATCGATCAGGACGAGGAGGTCTGGGAGCTCAATACCGACGGCACTTTCTCCGACTACGACGACGAGGACGGCGTGTGGGAACTGGAGGGAGGTGCTATCACGTTTGCGTACGACGAGGAGTGTTTCTGTTCCGAGTTCGACCTCAACGGGACACTCATCTCCGACTACGAGATCGAGCTGGACGATTTCCAGGGTGTCGAGTGGTCACTGACCAAATCTCAGTCGCGATGAAACCAATCAGAGGAGATTTTCGTATGAGGAATCGAATAGTCTGGCTCGCCCTTTTCACATTCGTGCTCGCCAGCGCGGGAACCGCGTTCGCCGACCACCTCTGTGCGGCTGAAGCTGACAAGGGTGCCGCGAACGGGACCTATGTCCAGAAGAAGAATGGCGTGATCAAGAAGAGGTTCAGGATCACCGGAGAGAGGTCCTATGTGCTGGTTGAGAAACTCGACCTGGACGATGGATCTGTGGTTCGAAAAAGCGCCTGGGTATGGACGAGCGTGACGCCCCCCAGGTCGCGTTCTCCAAGGCCAACAAGAACCAGATGAGGCTGAAGGAGGCCACGAAGGATGCGCCCCCTTCACAGAACATTACCATCACGGTATTCGATGAGGACTGCACCACAATCAAAACTATTACGTCGGAAAAGGAATAGTAGCTTCGGCGTCGCAGCTTTTTGCCAGATTTTCGGGCGCAGCCCCCATGGGTTGCGCCCCATTTCTTTTTGAGGCGCTGCTTGTAGCCGTTTTATGTCACCTCCGATCTTTTGTTGCTGTCAAGCAGCAGCCTCCGTTCACGCATCGGCTCACAGAGCTCTCGCATGGGACAATGAAAGTCGTCATCGCCTTCGATAAGGGACTCGGATACTGAAGCGAAGATGTCAGCCCTCGTGGCTAAAGACAGCTCTTCCCGAGCCAGCGCCACCCTGCATCCTGGCCTCCTCTCGTCGCAGCCGCTGAGTAATCCAGATTATGGCGACCACCGATGAAGTGGCAGCGCCGATGACGAAGGCGAGCCACACCGAGGTCAGCCCGTATCCCAGAACACGAGTGAATGCCAACGCCAACGGCACCGAGATCAGAATGACCCGGAGCGAGGTCAGAAACAGGCTCGGGAGGCCGCTGCCGAGTCCTTGAAAGGTCCGCGTGCTGACGACGCCGATGGTCACGAAGGGAAAGGCGAAGACGATGACCCGGAGATACGACACGGCGATGTCGACGATAGCTTGATCGTCCGTGAAGATGGGACAGATGTACGGCGAGAACAGATAGAAGGTGACCCCGAAAAACACGGCGAGCACTTCGGCCCGCACGATCGAGTAGGTCAGTGTAGACCGGATCAAGTCGACGCGGCCGGCGCCGAGAAACATGCCGGCGAGGGTGACCTGGCTCGAGGCGATCGCGAAGGTCGGCAGGAAATAGATCGCGTCCAGCCGCCCTCCCACTCCCAGACCCGCCACGGCTTCGCTGCCGAAAACCGACACGATACGGTTGCAGAACATGCTCCCCGTGGACATGATCAGCATGGCGCCCGAGGCGGGGATGCCGACAGCGAGAATGCTGGAGACGAGCCGGGAAGAGAAGGAGAAGTCTCCAAACCGCAGTTGGAGGTACGATCCCCGTCGGATGAAGATGTAGTAGACGAATATCAGGAAGACGATGAGCTGGCTGATCAGGGTCGCCCAGGCGGCGCCGGCGATCCCCCACTCTGCCCAGAAGATGAGTACTGGATCCAGGATGATATTCAGCAGTGTTCCGCTCGCCTGAATCGAGATGGGTGTCAGCGTATTTCCCTCGCCGGTAAGGATGGAGCGGAAGGTGACGTTCAGGATACCGAAAATGAAACTCGGCACGATGATCTCGAAGTAGACGACTGCCAGCTCCCTCACCTTCCCGCTCGTCCCGAGCAGAGTGAGGAGCTCGTACTTGAACAACAGGGCGAGGGCGACGATCGGCACGGCCACGGCGAGCCCGATCAGGATGGCGTGCTCGGCGGCGTTGTCTGCTTCTTTCTTGTTGCCGGCGCCGAGAAGTCGAGCGATGACGCTGGTGGCGCCGGTTCCCAGCCCGAATGTTATCCCCAGTGCGAAAAAGACGATGGGAACACTGAACGAGAGGGCGGCGACGGCATCCCCTCCCAGGCGACCGACGAAGATCCAATCAGTCACGTTGTACAGGGTATAGATCGCCATCCCCGCCATCACGGGCAGCGCCAACTTCCAGACGGCTGCACGGGGGTTGGCGATGAACTCCGCCGCCCTGTTCGATTGCTCTTGGATGGGTGTCAGTCCGTCTCGGGCCGTGGCGGGTTGCCCAAGTGGCCGTCGGGATCCTTACCGCTCAAAGCCGCTTTCTCGGCTCACGTCATCGATGACGAGCCGGGTGGATCGGGCGGGGAGAAGGTACCACATCGACCTTGAGCGTCAAATGTTCGTCGTGATCGAAGCGCCTTCCCAGTAACTTATATTGAGGCCTGTGGAGATGTCGGCAGGCCAACTGCTCCAGAGCTGATCGATTCCGAGTATTCCGCTTGTGATTGTGCCCGTCTGCTCATATTCTCTTTCGCGTCCTCCCTCCTGAGATCTGCACCGATATGACCGAGATACCGATACTGCCGCAAGTCGTGACCGACGAGAGAGCCTGGACGGCAGACTCGATCGACGCCCAGCGGGCCTGGCACTATTCGCTGCCTGAGGAATGCGTCCGTCAGCTGGGTAGACTCAGCCTTGAACTGACCCGCGACTCCACCCCTGTCACTGACACCCGCATCGACGACGGCCTGTTGGCGAGCTGCGAACAGGCTGTGCAGCCCGTGCTCACGGCCCTGGATGGAGGTCGCGGTATATTCAATCGGTCAATGCAACATTCTCCCCACTAATCTAATCATAGGAGATGTTGCACATGGCTCAAATGGGACGACCAGGATTGTCCGCGTCACAGAAGTTGGAGGTATGGCGTCGATGGAAGAGCGGCCAGTCGCATAGCGATATTGGTCGGGCGCTCGGGAAGCATCCGGCGTCGATTCATGGTGTCATCACCGCCAATGGGGGCATCGTACCAATGCCGCGTCGACGCTCTCGATGGGCTCTTGGCTGGGAAGAGCGTGAAGAGATCTCTCGAGGTATCGCTGCGGGAAAATCGATACGAATAATTGCGGCCGCTGTTGAGCGTGCACCCTCGACGGTTAGCCGAGAGATTGCCCGCAATGGCGGGCGGCAAAGGTACCGAGCAAACGTCGCCGACCAAGCAGCCTGGACGCGCGCCAGCCGGCCGAAATGCTGCCGACTCGCATCCAATCTTCGTTTGCGGCGAGTCGTGGCGGACAAGCTACGCCTGAAGTGGTCACCTGAGCAGATATCGGGATGGCTGAAGCGGGAGTATGCGCTTTTAGGAAATATGCAGATATCCCACGAAACGATCTATCGAACTCTCTTCATCCAGGCACGCGGGGCACTCAACAAGGACCTCATTGCGCATCTGCGGACGCGAAGGATGATGCGGCGATCCAAGAAGGCAAGCACACGCGATCAGCCGAGAGGCCGGATCGTCGACGCCGTATCCATCAGCGAGCGGCCTGCCGAGATCGAGGACCGCGCCGTTCCCGGCCACTGGGAGGGAGACTTGATCTCGGGGTCGAACAACACGCACATCGCCACGTTGGTGGAGCGGCAGTCTCGGTTCACGATGCTCGTGAAGCTCAACGGCAAAGACACCGAGACCGTTGTCAGAGCGCTGATCAGCCAGGTGAAACGACTCCCCTCCGCGGTGCGGTTGTCCCTTACCTGGGATCGAGGAATGGAGCTAGCTCGGCACAAGGAGTTCTCGATCGCAACTGACGTCGAGGTGTATTTCTGTGATCCTCAGAGTCCCTGGCAACGAGGCACAAATGAGAACACGAATCGCCTTCTTCGACAGTACTTCCCGAGGAAGACCGATCTGTCGCTATTCTCCCAAGCCGACCTGAACAGAGTCGCTCTTCAACTGAACCAGCGCCCGCGGAAGACGTTGGGGTTCGTTTCACCCGCAGAACGCTTCAATGAAGGTGTTGCGTTGACGAAGGTGTTGCGTTGACTGGTTGAACTCGCGGCGGCTTTGTTGTTGTCGATGAAATCGACCCGGAGTTTTCGGAGAAGCAGCACGTTGCCGCCTACTGGATTTTGGGTCAGCTCCTCGGCGTCCCCGCCGAACAGGACATCGAAGGTACGCTGCTCTATGACGTACGCGATACCGGGCAAAAGGTGCATGAGGGGGTCCGCTTCTCCATCACCAATGCGGAAAGCTCCTTTCACACCGACGCGGCCTTCAATGTTCGGCCTCCCGACATCGTCGGCCTGCTATGCCTGCGGACCGCCAAATCGGGAGGGCAGAGCCAGCTGATCAGCGCCCAAGCGCTTCACAACGAGCTGCTGGAAAAACATCCCGAACTGCTGGAGACCCTGTACCGGCCGTTCTGCTTTGACCGCCGCGGACAGTTTGCAGCTGGAGAGCCTGCGACGCTCGCAAACCCTGTCTTTCATTGGAATGGCTCCCAACTATTCGTGAGGTACCTGCGATATTACATCGAAGAGGGGCACCAGCTTGCCGGTCGACAGCTCGATCCGGAGCAGCTCGAGGCCCTCGACGCCGTGGACGAGCTTCTCCAGGCGCCTGAGTTTCACATCGAGTTCGATCTGGAGCCTCGGCAGATACTTCTCACCAACAACCGCTTCATTCTCCACAACCGCACCGCCTTCGAAGATTATCCCGAGCCTCATCGCCAGCGCCACTACGTCCGGCTCTGGCTCAACGAACGCTGACCCGCAAGTTGCGACGCGCGGCGAAGTCGCTTCACATCGCGCCATCAGGAGGAAACCGCAGTGAGTAATCAGGTAGTTGTGATGAACCCGATGGGGTACCCGCCCACCATCACTCAGCAGGGGATGGCGCCGCGGCCCGCGAGCCTCGAGGAGGGGCCCACCTATCTCGTGGACTGCCGCTTCGACGACGGTGACAAGCTCATCGAACAGATGCGAAACTGGTTCGCCGACAACATGCCGCAGGTGCACACCGAAGTCCGCGGCAAAGTCGGGGTCTACTACGAACGCGACAATGAGCTTTACGAAGAGATCCGCCAGAAGGGAGGCACGGCGGTCGTCGCCGTGGGCCACTGAAGCACCTGCGCGCCGGCGGTCGCCGACCAGTGCATCATCCTCGAGACAGAGTACGACATACCGACAGCATCGATTCAGACCGACATCTTCGAGCCCCTCGTGCGCGCCTCGTCGAGCCAGAAAGGGGTGCCCAATCTGCGCTTCGCCTTCGTACCGCAACCCGTCATGGGCAAGTCGCCCGATGAGCTGCGCGCCTACGTCGACGGCGCCGATGCAATCACTGGACGGCCCTTCATGCAGGAGGTCGTCGATGCCCTGACGAAGCCGCTCACCGGCGAGGAGCAGAAGCAGGTCGACTTCGAGCGCTCCACTCCCAGGTTGGTCGATCCGGACACCGAGGAGAGCCTCCAGCAGCTTTTTCTCGAAAGCAACTGGACCGACAAGCTGCCCATCGTGCTGCCCACCGAGGAGCGCGTGGAAGCAATGCTGGCCGGCACGAGCCGGCGATCTGACGAGGTCGTGGGGCGCATGCGGCCTACCCTCACTCGCGAGGCGTGGGAATACACGGTCGAAAAGGTGGCCGTCAACGCCGTCATGGCCGGCGCCAGACCGGAGTACTTCCCCGTCATTCTCGCCCTCGCCTCCACCGAGGTTACAGCCCGCGCCAGCACCACGAGTTCGGGGGCATCCATGGCTGTCGTCAATGGTCCGATCCGTCGCGAGATCGACATGAACTGGGGCATCGGTGCCCTGGGCCCGTACAACCACGCCAATGCCACCATCGGCCGCGCCTACGGACTGCTGTCGCAGAATCTGCAGGGAGGTTCAGTGCCGGAGATCACCTACCTCGGATCACAGGGCAACAACTACGCCTACAACAGCGTCACTTTCGCTGAGAATGAGGAGCGCAGCCCGTGGGAGCCCTTTCACGTGCAACATGGGTTCGAACCGGACGAAAGCGTCGTCAGCGCCTTCTCCGGAGGCCGCTCCACCTCCTTCCACCTGGGCCTCCGCGAGCGTTACTGGCGCGAGCACGTCAGAAATCTCCTGCGGGGCATAAACCCGACTAATTCGCCGACGCTTCTACTCGACCCGATCACCGCCCGCCAGTTCATCGACCGGGGCGGCTTTGACACCAAAGAGAAACTCATCGACTTCATCTACGACAACGCCCTCATGCCCGCGGGAGAGTACTGGGATTATCAGCTCGTGCAGAACTACGTCTACCCTGGGGCGCTGAAAGGTGTCGAGCCCTACGCCACCATGCTCAAGGCAGCGGACGACGAGCCCATCCACATGTTCCCCAAACAGAAGATCCACGTCATCGTGGTCGGGGGGGAGACGAATGGATACTGGCGCATCGTCGGCAGCTCCTACGGAAAAAGCGCCTCCGTCGACGTGTGGCGCTGACGATTGAGGACCTCACCCTTCAGATCCTGCATATTTTCAATGATTTTGGCATCGGTCGAGGGCCCTTGCCGCTGCCCACCCCTTGCCCGATCTCAACATGCTTGCCCCGCGCTACCCACCCGTCTTATAGGGCACTACATGAATGCGCCTTCCAAGAAGGAGCTGGCGACCTACTACCAGGAGAGAGCTCCGGAGTACGACGAGTTCTA
>CBDBIJ010000140.1:0-23747 GCA_965205655.1 Candidatus Latescibacterota bacterium | reverse complement strand
CCGGCAGCAGCGCCGACACTGTCGTCCACTTGGCGCTCTTCGTCTCCCTGTAGATGGTGGTACAGAGTGGTGGAGCAGGGATTGTGAACTAGGCTGAAGAGCATGAGGTTCACAGCCGTCAGCAGGGTCCAGCCGCCGGCCTTCAAGACCTCCGCCGTTGCCGCTTCGGAATCGAGCTCGAACATCACTCCCGCCCCTTCTCCCGTGCCGGCGATTCTGGCACTCAACACCGTCAACATGAGAATGGTCGGAATGACGATTTCGTTGGCCGGGATGGCGATGATGTAGGCCAGCAGGATGACGCCGTTGAGCCCGACGAGCATGCCGAAGGGATTCGTGCTGTCCATGAAATGCTCGGCGATGCTGAGCTCGCCGACGTGAATGTTGGAGACGAGCCAGATGAGGGCGCCGGCAGGTATGGCGAAGACGACGGCGCGCCACAGGACGATGAGCGTGCGGTCGATCATGGAAGTGTAAATCGTCTGGAGAACGCGAGGTGGCCGGTACGGCGGCAACTCCAGGCTGAAGGCCGAGGCCTCGCCCTTCAGAATCGTGTTCGACAGTGCCCAGGAGACGACAAAGGTCAGCAGAATGCCGAGCACTGCCACGGACACGACGGCGGCTGCCGACACGAGCCCAGCCAGATAGGTGGGAGCCAGGCCTCCGATAAAGATCGTGGCGATGAGAATCTGCGTCGGCCAGCGTCCGTTGCACAGAGAGAAATTGTTCGTAATGATGGCGATGAGGCGCTCCCTCGGACTGTCGATAACGCGCGTGGCGACGATGGCGGCGGCGTTGCATCCGAAGCCCATGGCCAGAGTTAGGGCCTGCTTGCCGTGGGCACCGGCCTTCTTGAACAGGTTGTCCAGGTTGAAGGCCACGCGAGGCAGGTAGCCGAAATCCTCCAGCAGCGTGAAGATGGGGAAGAAGATGGCCATCGGCGGAAGCATGACGGCGATGACCCACGCCATGGCCAGATACATGCCGTCGATGAGCAGCCCGTCCAGCCACCAGGGCAGACCGATAGTCGCCGCCAGACTCTTGAGGATGGGGTGCCCGTTGTCCACGAGGAGTACGGCCAGCATCCGCGACGGGGTGTTCGCACCCTCGATCGTGAGCCAGAAGACGGCGGTGAGAATGAGGAACATGACCGGGAAGCCGAGCCAGCGGCTGGTGACGAGCCGGTCAATGGTGCGATCCATGTCGAAGCGCGGCCCGGAATCCGCGAGGGTGACGGACCGGTCCGCTATGCGAGCCGCATCGGAGTAGATGGTTTCCATGAGGGAGTCGTGAAAGTTCGTGCCGGCCTCCCATCGCACGGTGTCGGCGGCTTCGAGAAGCGCTTCCGGCTGCGTCTGTTCCACCATCAGCTCACCTCCGCGCCGACGAGGGACTCGTCAGCGATTTCGTTTGCGGCGGACTGGCTCAGGTCACCAAGCTCTCCGGAGCGCACGGCGCTGGCGATGCGCCGGTCCCCCTCGAGCAGGCGAAGGGCGACCCAGCGCGCATTCGGGAGGCCGGGAAAGGCGGACTCGACTTGAGTAGCGAGCTTGTCGAGCGAGCGCTTCAGCGGCCCTGGCTCGCTGTGAATTTGATGCGGCTTGCACACGACCTGGCCGGTGGCGACCTCGCCGATGGCGTGAATGAGCTCTGGAATGCCCTCGTTTTGCCGCGCCGCAGCAGGCACCACCGGAACACCGAGATCGCGCGCGAGGCGGCGGTCGTCCACGGCGATGCCGTGGCGCTTGGCCTCGTCCAGCAGATTGAGGCAGACGACGGCGCGGTCGGTGATCTCCAGCACCTGCAGCGCTAGGTTGAGGTTGCGCTCCAGTCTGGTGCTGTCGACGACGATGACGGTGACGTCGGGCCTGCCGAAGAGGATGAAATCGCGAGCCACTTCCTCGTCGGCGCTGGTAGAGAGAAGAGAGTAGGTACCGGGCAGATCGACGAGCTTGTAGCGGTTGTTCTGGTAGGCGAACCCACCTTCGGCGCGAACCACCGTCTTGCCGGGCCAGTTGCCGGTATGCTGACGCAGACCGGTGAGGGCGTTGAAAACGGTGCTTTTTCCCGTATTTGGATTACCAGCCAGAGCGACGACGTAGTCCCAGTTGGCCATGTTGACGCCGAGACGGGTGAGATTGCCGGCGTGGTGGGCGGGACAGGTGTTGCAGGCAGTTGGAGAGCTCATGAGGCGATCGGAGCTCCTGAATCGAGCTCCATGACTCTGGCGATGTGGATCTGGTCCGCCTGCTCTCTGCGAAGGGCAATCATGGCGCCGCGGATGCGGTAGGCGGTGGGGTCGCCGACGGGGCTTTTCATCTCCGCTCCGATGACCGTGCCTGGGATGACGCCCAGATCCATCAGTCGCCGTCGCTCCAAACCGCGACAGGCGGGCGAGATTCGGATGACCCGGCCGCTTTCGTTTACTGCCAAGCTCGACAGCGTTTCGAATGGTCCTTCCATCCCCTGCTCGGCAGGTACGGAGACGACGTAAACGTTGGCCGCTATAGTGGGTGGAAGATCGCGCTGATCTCCGTCCAGGAGAAAGCGGATGAGCTCGTCTGACGCCTCCAGCACCTCGATGCGCATGCCCACGTGGAGGCCTTCCCGTACCAGCCGGGCGTAGACCTCCTCCGGTTCGTCCTCGATGTGAGCGATCGTTGCCAGCTGCGCCACCAAGAGATTCGTGAGCGGGAAGCCTTGCTTTGGGCCGATGTCACCAGCTGCGCTCGGGATAGGATCCCCGTGGGGGTCGTATACCGGATGCCCCATCTGCTCATCGAGCTCGTTGACCTCATCCGACGTGAGCTGATGCTCCTGTCGCTCGGCCTCGTCGTGCCAGCTGACGTGACCCAGACCCGTCTCCTCGGCGAGGTAGTGCTCCCAGAGCCGATGGACGCGAACGATACGCAGCGCGTAGTCCCGCCCATCGGAAGTGAGCCGCAGCGAGCCGGCGGCTCGCTGCGAAAGCCCCATGGTCTCGAGTTGGACGAGCACTTCGGCGGCGCGGTTGCCGGAAACCTGCAGCGCACCCGACAGACTGTCGACGGTGCCCAGCTGCCGGGCGTACTCACAGTTGTAGAGGTGTTTGAGGGCGTCCTCGAGCTGAACGCGCGCACTCACGAGTCGCAGCTCGCGCCAGCGCCAGAAAAAACCGCGACCCGGCCACAGCAGAAGCCCCGCGCCCACGAGCAGGAGTCCGCCGACGACCAGAGCGAGGAGGGGATCGACCATTGAAACTCCTCAAGACCTTCGGGGCTGCCGAAATTACAACCCCGATGAAACTGATTTTTAACCACGACTAAATTTAATGTGGGCCAGGTCTCTGTCAAGCCCACGATTGACGCTCCCCGGCGACCGGGGTAGATTGCCGGCCAGCTCTACCGACAGCACGCCAGCGAGCCGGACCGAGGAGGGCGTCGGCTTTTTCATGGCAGGGGAGGTCGCTTTGAGAATCACGAGCGTCAAGCTGCTCACTATGTTCCGCGCGCTCGTGGTAGACGTGACATGACGGCCGACGGCAGTCGTCCTTTTCCCGCCCTGACGCCGGTTCAGCGTTTTCATCTCGAGGTCGAGGGTTACGTCGTCATCGAGTCGCTGGTGTCGAGCGAAGAAGTGGAGACGTTACTCGACACGATCTTCGGCTTCGAAAGGAAATACCGGGAGACGGGCGAGTTGCCGGGCCCCGATTGCCACCTTTCAAGCAGAAGCGAGGAATACTTTCGCCTCGACAACCTCCCCCATCTCGCGCCCTGTTTTTTCGACTACGTCACGAACCCCCGCATCGTAGGCCTAGCTGAAGAGGTCGTGGGTGGCCGGGTGCGACTGGAGCAGTCGGACGCCCACATCCACAGACAGCATCTCGACGAGCCAAACGAATACAGCTTTCACCGAGGTCTGTGGGCCGGGTACGGCGATACCCGGGAGGGCTTGTATCACTTCTCATTCGTCAAGGCGCTGACCAATCTCACCGACCTCGGTCCCGACGACGGCGGCACGACCGTCATAGCCGGTACGCACAAGATACCGGCCGAGGTGGAGTCGCCGGCAATCATCGATGCCGCCATGGCCATGCCGAGTCTCATTCACCAGGTCGAGGCACCTGCCGGCTCGACCCTGCTCTTTTTCGAATCGCTCATGCACTCCCACGGCCTCATCGAATCGGAGACAGAGCGCGTTTTTGTAGTGGCGGGCTTCATACCGACGATGTTCCAGACCTGGCGCGGCTACGAACCGAACGCCGAGTTCGTCGAGACCCTGTCGGAGGAACACCGAGCCCTGCTGACTGGAGAGGCGAAGACCGACTGGAAGCCCAGAGCCCGCCAGCTCAGCCAGACCATCGAATGAGCGCCAGCAGCCTGCCGCGAACATCCCCACTCATAGAGGAGGGCATCGGCGCAGGGCTCCATCCGGGCGCCCAAGTCTACGTCTCCAGAGAGGGATCCACGATCGCCGACTTCGCGACCGGGGAGGCGCGCGAGGGTGTGCCGATGACGACGGCGTCGCTGATGGGGTGGATGTCGTCTGGCAAACCTCTGCTGGCCGTGGCGATCGGCCTGTTGAAGGAGGGAGGCCGAGTCGGCCTGGAGGACAGGGTGACCGACTACATCCCCGAGTTCTCGCAGCATCACAAGGGTGATACAACGCTCGGCCATCTGCTGACGCACACGTCGGGATTACAGAGCTCCCAGCCCCAGGCCACCACATGGGAGGAGCTGGTCGCCGCGATCTGCGAAAGCGCCCCGCAGGAAGACTGGAGCCCGGGCAGCAGGGCGGGATACAATGTTTCCAACAGCTGGGTCATCCTGGCCGAGATCGTTCACCGTGTGGATGGCCGTCACTATGACGCATTTGCCAGAGACCCAATCAGGGAACTGGGGTATTTCTATGAGATGCTGTTGCAGGAGGGACGGCGACGGGGCGTGAAGATCCTGTCAGCGGAAACGGTGCATGAATTCACGACCCGTCGGCGGGCGGGATGACCGATTCGACCTTCGCGTATGTCCTGGACTGGGGCCTCGGTTTCATGGTGGACTCCAAGGAGTACGGCCAGCGGGACTATGCCTACAGCTTCGGTGCGCACGCCTCGCCTCGCACCTTCGGACACGGCGGCTATCAGAGCTCGATGGGTTTCGCGGATTCTGAGCACGGGCTCGCCGTGGCCTGGGCGCTCAACGGCATGCCGGGCGAGCGCGCCCACCGCCCTCGAAACTTCGAGATCAATACCGCCATCTACGAAGACCTCGGACTGGCGTAAGCTGGGGCTGCAGGCCAGCCAAACCTCTCGACGATTCTCAATAGAGCGGCATTGTCGGCGGAGACCGGGGGCAGATACGTACCGACCCGGCGCCGTTTCCACCAGGCGCCGGTGATGTCGTCGAAATCGGTGAATTCGTATTCGTAGAGGTCGGCGCGAATGTGGGTCGGACGATCGCCTGGAAAGGGATTCCCCCCGAGCAGACCAAGAGCACCTTCATCCGCCAGGAGGAGCTTGTAGACAAGGTGGATGAGCCAGGGTTGACGCTGGTAGTCGGACATGGCGGCGAACCAGATCTGCCAGTCGAGTCGATGGTGATACGGTGAGACAACGCATGGTCGGCGGTGCGGATTTCCAGGTTTGCACTTGAATTCGTACTCCCGCCACTCCGCCGCGGTATCAGCTGTCCGAGCCATGGTGCCCCTGATCACGACCTCACGACGAATTTTTCCGACGCTACCGAAAGCCCCGTAGGTGTTGACGAGATGGAGGCGATCGAAGGATGTGTTCATGATTTGCCGCGAGGAAACCATGTTGACGACAGGATCGATGCTCAGGTAGAGGACGACTCCCACCAGTGTGTAGCTGGCAAGTCGGCGTGGCAACGGCCTGGGTGTCGAGACAGAGGCGACGGCATCGGTGTCGATGGCCAATCTCGAGCGCAGACGCTCCGGCAGCAGCCGGAGCAAGGCGCGATCGTCGAAACACGGGATGCACAACACCAGGGTGAGATAGTTGAGCCAGGAGAGGTTGCCACTGACGATGAGCAAGATCTGGAAGCCGACGATGAAAAGGCCGCCGGCGTACCGCAGACGCCGTGATCTCAGGATGAGCCACGGTGCGATCAGCTCTACGAAATGGTTGAACAGCGCTCCGAGCTTGTGCAACCATACCGGACATTGATGAAGGTACCAGCTGATGGGGTTCGGGATCGGCTGGGTTTCGTAGTGGTAAAGCAGGCACGTCAGATCCCACCAGCAGGCGTCGCCACGAAGCTTGATGAGGCCGGCGCCGAACATGACGCGAAACAGAAGCCACCTCAGCAGCCAGATGACGGATTTTTCCGGAGGCGCCGTCAAGCTCGAGCGCCAGCCGCCCCGTACGAGGGGGCACAGAAACACGGCGAGGAATCCCGTTTCCAGGAGCATGATCTCCCAGCCGTAGGAATAGAAAATCTGACACACGTTGACGAAAGAGGAGTAGAGAATCCACAGCGCGAGGAGGTGTAAGGCGCTCGCGTATCCGGATAGAAGCAGGAGTGAAAGACAAAGACCGAGCCAGGCGGCGACGGACATGAAGGCATCGCTGTCTCCGACCCAAAAGATAGTGGGCACATTCCATAGCGCTGCCGGGCCGGTGCCGTATGCGGATTCGACGCTGTCCAGAAACAGGTGAACGGGCAACAAACCGCCGCTGCCCAGAAGGGGATTCAGCTGCGATGCGAGGCTGAGAAAGGCGATGGAGTAGACGATGCCGAGGCATCGCAAGAGTAAAAAGCGCGTGGACCAGTACGAGACGGCGGGCGGATCCAGGGTCCGAAACAGTCGATCGATCACGCCGCGGCGTCGTCTAACTCTATGATCCCGAAGTCGTTTCCTTCGGTGTCGCGGCAATAGGCGATGTAACCGACGCCGGGAATGGTAGTCCTGGGATGCACCATCTCGCCGCCGCTATCGGCGATATGCATGAGCGTCGCATCGAGGGACGAAACGTCGATGAAGTTAAGCGACCCGCTCGCAGCGTCGCCACGATGTACGAGGCCGCCGTTTATTCCAGGTTCACCGTCGTCCCCCGTGATCAGCAGCCAGTATTCGGACGGCCCATCCCATTCACGGATATCCCAGCCAAACACGCTCTGATAGAATTGCGCGGCTCGTTCAGGCTCGTCTGCACATATCTCGAAGTGTACGACGCGAGGCATTGGTCGTCTCCTATGAGCGCGTGGTGCAACGGTCAGTCATCCGCCTGATCGTTCAGCCCCCAGTCGTATGGAATGACGCGAATCTCGTAGGACGCTGAGGCGGTCAGCCCGGCGGCTTTCTCCGAGGGCAAGTAGAGGCTGATGTAGTCGAGCAATGCAGGCTCCGGCTTCGGATATCTCTGTCCGTACCAGTCCAGAAAGTCGGAATCGTACCACGAAAAAACCGAGGAGAGGTGGATGACCTGTTGTTCGTGGTCGATGCGGACGTTCCTTTCTTCATTCACAAACCTGCGCGTCTCGGACTCGAGCTCGGCTTCCAGATTCTCGGCGCTGAACGCCCGCTGCGGTAATCGGGGGCATCCGAGTGAGGCGCAGTTCAGGGCGAAGTGGATGCGCGGATCGGCGAAGCGCTTTCGCACGATATCGTGCTCGAGGTCGTACAGATTGATCTCTTCCCCGCCGAATTCGAGCTTCTGAAAGTAGAAGAAGCCGCTGCGGTCGGACATGAAGAAGAGCAGTTTCGGAGGTTCTACATCGCTGACAGTGGCGATGGGATAGTACTCGAGTACCGTCTTCATGACCGCGGCGTTGTAGGCGTTGATCCAGTAGGCCAGTCGGCTGACTTCAGTGGGGAAGAGGTCGGAATGACTGTCGGGACTGTAGGTCGCCAGGAGTCGGTAGTAGCGATCCAGATTGTCCGGATTGTCTCGCAGTCGGGCGTAATCCACGCGTCCCGCGCCATCGACATAGCGACGCTGAACCGAGTCGAGGAGCGCGCGCGGGAAAGACCCGGAAACGACTGGGGCCGTGACATCGCCCTCGGGCGGGATGCTGGTGAATCCGATGATGCTGGTGAGGAGGACAAACACGGCCAATCCATCTCCCGGGAAATCGCTTCGAGAGCTGCAGTAGAAGGAAAGGGATACGGAGAGAGGCCGCAAACCTCGATTGATCAAGTCGAGTCGGAAGAATATGTTCTGGAGCGGAGTGCCAGTAGCCGCACGTGTCGCTCGCCGAGACCTCACAGTGGGATGGTTTCTGGTGGGGCTCGTCATCGCCAGGATCGTCAGCGGCCACGACTCTCCAGTCTCTTGACTTTCCGCTGCGAGGGCCCGAACGTACGGCCGCTGAGGTCGCCGACAACTCATCCGTATTCCTACTGATACGTGGATGGTCATATCGCATGAGCAAGGCTCTCGTCGTCGCAGGTGGTTGGGAAGGGCACGAGCCAGAGCAGTGCGCCGAGATCTTCGTCCCGATTCTCGAGAAGGAGGGGTTCGATGTAGCCGTATCGAACAGCCTCAGCATCTACACCGATCGGGAAGGGATGTCGAAGTTGAGCTTGATCGTGCCAATCTGGACTATGGGTAGAATCGAAAACGAGGAGGAGCAGGGCCTACTGGAGGCGGTGAAGAGCGGCGTCGGCGTCGCCGGTTTTCACGGTGGCATGGCAGATTCGTTTCGCCAGAGCTGCGACTATCAGCTGATGGTTGGCGGCCAGTTCGTCGGCCACCCGGATGGCATCAAAGACTACGAGGTCAACATCGTCAATCGCGACGATCCGATTACCCTCGGCCTGGACGATTTCAAGATGCACTCCGAACAGTACTACATGCACACCGATCCGAGCAACGACGTGCTGGCAACCACCACTTTCGCCACCCAGAGCACTCCGTGGGTGAACGGAACGGTGATGCCGGTGGCGTGGAAGCGCATGTGGGGTGCGGGCAGAGTGTTCTATTCTTCGCTCGGTCACGTGGCAGCCGATTTCGAAGCGCCGGAGGCGTTGGAGATTCAACGGCGCGGTATGGTGTGGGCGGCGAGGTAGCTGGCGCACGCGTAGGGGGATGAGATGCTGTTCGCACAGACATTGAGGAAGATCCAGGTAGACAGCACGAGCAAGGTCAATGACGCCGTCTCTCAGGCGGCCTCCCTGGCGCGGCGTCGCCGGGTGCGGCACTTGAGGGTACTGGTGTGGCTTGCGGGGTTCACCCTGGGTGGGCTGGTAGCAGCTGCGCTGGCCTGGTATGCCATTTCGCTGTCGCGAGAAGAGCGATAAAACGCTGCCAGGTGCTGCAAATGAAGCGCAAGAAAGTCCTGATTACCGGTGCCGCGGGCAAGATCGGCAGCGTCCTGCGGAGCGGCCTGAAAGAGAGCTATGACCTGCGCGTGATGTACCATCGTACCGTGCTGCCGGCGGAGGATGGCGAAGAGGTGTTCGTGGCGCCGATCAACGCTCTGGACAAGATCGAGGAAGTCGTGGATGGCGTGGACGCCATCGTCCACATGGCTGGCAACCCGAGCGTGGGTGCGGCCTGGGAGGACGTGTTGAAAGCCAACATCGAGGGGACGTATTGTCTCTACGAGGCGGCACGCCGCAAAGGGGTGAAACGAATCGTGTTTGCCAGCACCAACCACGTGACCGGGTTCTACGAACAGGAAGGGATCTACACGAAGCCGGAGATGCCCGAAAGACCGGACAGCTACTACGGCGTCAGCAAAGCTTTTGGAGAAGACCTCGGTCGATACTACGCGGACGAGTTCGGGCTTGAGGTCATCTGTCTGAGGATCGGTTCCTTTCAGCCGGAGAAATCGGTCACCGATCGCGACAGCGATCGCATTCTGTCCACGTGGTTGAGTCACCGGGACTGCGTGCAGCTCGTGTGGCGCAGTATCGAGGCGGATGTGCGATTCGGGATATACTACGGAATTTCCGGAAATACGAGAGGCTACTGGGATATTTCGAACGCCCGTGAGGACCTCGGCTACGAACCAGAAGATGACGCGGAAAGGCTGGTTGCCTGATTTGCGACACTGGCCCGGGGGATAGATCGAAAAGATGGAGACCAATCAGGATTCGGCCTGATCGTACTCGAGACGGGCAAGGCCCAGCAGGCTGTGGCCAAGTTCCTGAACCTGCTGCTGAACTACCAGTACGGCCTCTCCATCATGGTGGCGCCGGACATCGAGAAAGCAACGTCCCTCCTCGCGCAGAACGGCAAGCGGATTCGCTGCGTCTGCGTCATCAAGAGCGAAGAGATAACGAGCCAGATTAGCGCTCAGGCCCTCAGTCTGCAGCATACGGTGCCTCTCTTTCTCATCATGCCGACGAAGAAACTCGGCCTTCAGAGAATGTCGTGCGCCGGCGCCGAGGGGGTGTTTTGCTGCGCCTGGGAGAGGGTCTTCAGCCAGACCGAAGCATCGCTGCAGCATCTCGTCGGAGGCGTCCTCGAGCAGAAAGGCATCGGCAATCTGTTCGCAGACCTCGACAGCATTCCCTACCCGGCGCTGCGACAACAGGTCGAGAGACGCCTCCGCAATATCAACACCCTGCCGACGCTGCCCGAAATCGTCATGCGCATCATGCGGCTCGTGAACGATCCGAAGACGACTCCGGGCGAGTTGGACAGAGTGCTGTGCACGGATCCGGCAATCGTCATGAAGCTGCTCCAGGTCATGAAATCGCCGGTTTTCACAGGTACGGGCGGCCGCGTCAGCAAATGGACGCTCAAGGAGATCATAACCCGCCTCGGAGTGAAGAAGGTGGGGGTATATTCAATCGGTCAATGCAACATTCTCCCCACTAATCTAATCATAGGAGATGTTGCACATGGCTCAAATGGGACGACCAGGATTGTCCGCGTCACAGAAGTTGGAGGTATGGCGTCGATGGAAGAGCGGCCAGTCGCATAGCGATATTGGTCGGGCGCTCGGGAAGCATCCGGCGTCGATTCATGGTGTCATCACCGCCAATGGGGGCATCGTACCAATGCCGCGTCGACGCTCTCGATGGGCTCTTGGCTGGGAAGAGCGTGAAGAGATCTCTCGAGGTATCGCTGCGGGAAAATCGATACGAATAATTGCGGCCGCTGTTGAGCGTGCACCCTCGACGGTTAGCCGAGAGATTGCCCGCAATGGCGGGCGGCAAAGGTACCGAGCAAACGTTGCCGACCAAGCAGCCTGGACGCGCGCCAGCCGGCCGAAATGCTGCCGACTCGCATCCAATCTTCGTTTGCGGCGAGTCGTGGCGGACAAGCTACGCCTGAAGTGGTCACCTGAGCAGATATCGGGATGGCTGAAGCGGGAGTATGCGCTTTTAGGAAATATGCAGATATCCCACGAAACGATCTATCGAACTCTCTTCATCCAGGCACGCGGGGCACTCAACAAGGACCTCATTGCGCATCTGCGGACGCGAAGGATGATGCGGCGATCCAAGAAGGCAAGCACACGCGATCAGCCGAGAGGCCGGATCGTCGACGCCGTATCCATCAGCGAGCGGCCTGCCGAGATCGAGGACCGCGCCGTTCCCGGCCACTGGGAGGGAGACTTGATCTCGGGGTCGAACAACACGCACATCGCCACGTTGGTGGAGCGGCAGTCTCGGTTCACGATGCTCGTGAAGCTCAACGGCAAAGACACCGAGACCGTTGTCAGAGCGCTGATCAGCCAGGTGAAACGACTCCCCTCCGCGGTGCGGTTGTCCCTTACCTGGGATCGAGGAATGGAGCTAGCTCGGCACAAGGAGTTCTCGATCGCAACTGACGTCGGGGTGTATTTCTGTGATCCTCAGAGTCCCTGGCAACGAGGCACAAATGAGAACACGAATCGCCTTCTTCGACAGTACTTCCCGAGGAAGACCGATCTGTCGCCATTCTCCCAAGCCGACCTGAACAGAGTCGCTCTTCAACTGAACCAGCGCCCGCGGAAGACGTTGGGGTTCGTTTCACCCGCAGAACGCTTCGATGAAGGTGTTGCGTTGACGAAGGTGTTGCGTTGACTGGTTGAACTCGCGGGCGCCATCGCACAGCAAGTGAAGATGATCAACAGCCTGGTGAGGCCCGAAGAGAGCGAGTTCGACATGAAGCGTTTCTGGGAACACTCCGTGGGCTCGGCAATCATCGCAGACAAGCTTCAGACGGACCGGGTCCTGAAGCTCAAACGGGAGATCGAATTCAACGAGTACTGGATCGGGACCCTGCTGCACGACGTCGGCAAGCTTGTGCTGGGGTTCTTTTTCTGGGACTGGTTCGTCCGCGTTCAGAGTCACCGCTCCGACAAGGGCGGCACCTTTCGGCAGGCCGAGATAGAGATGGGCGACGTGGCCAGTCACCCGCGACTTGGTCAGCTCATGCTGCTGAACAACGACATGGGCGAAGATGTCGTAGCGGCCGTGGGCAAGCACCACGAGCCGGGCGACGAACCGTCCGATCTGGTGAGTCTGGTGCACGTGGCAGACAACCTCGCCAAGGACCTCGGCCTCGGGTACCTGCCCGGCGAGGAGGGGGAATACGACGACGCCGTGCTGGCCTCGGTAGGGCTGTCGGAGAATCGAATCGAGACGCTGCGGGATGAAATGTCGGTGGACGTTGTCGACGAGATCAGAGCTGTAGTCGATCAGTGCACGTAGACGGAGCTGCTCAAGAGCAGCTCTTCTGCCGGCGCAGCTCTTCTGCTATCGCAGCTTACCCCGCGCCTTTTTCCACTCTTCCAGAAACGCATTCTTGAAACGGTAGTCCAGAGACGTGTCGACACCCACGAGACCGCTGCGGATCAAGTGGCGGTTTACAGGGGTGCGATTTCGCAGATACAGGTAGGCGCGAACGAGGCCATTGCCCTCAGTCGTCGACTCGTCGAATCTCAAGTACACCTTCTGGCGCCCGATGATGTCCTTCAGGTGGGCCTCGGCTTTCCTTTTCGTGCGCTTCAGCGATCGAACGCCGAGAAGGCGCACTGTCTGCCCCGTGTCCAGCACCACCGAATCGGGTGAGGCGATCCGGACGACAGAATGCAGATCGTCCAGGTGCCGCGGCTCGCTGCCCTCGACCCTCGAACCGAAGCGCTTGCGGCGCGGATCGACCTTGAGCTCGCAGCGAACATGGTCGCGGAATCGATACGGAAGCTGCGCCAATAGGCCGTCGAGGTCGCAAACCGCATTCGGCGATCGTTTTTCGCAAGCAATCTCGATAGCGCCGATCTTTTTGCGGATGACGGACACGAAGTCGGGGTGTATCTCATACCCCACAGAATGTCGCTCGAGTAGACCGGCGGCGAGGCAGGTCGTGCCGCTGCCGAGGAAGGGGTCGAGGACCCGGTCGCCCACCAGCGAGAACATCTTGATGAGGCGATGGGGCAACTCGAGCGGGTAGGCGGCGAGATGATCTTCCTGCCTTTCGCCCGGGAAGTTCCAGTGACCGCTGAAATAGGTCTGCCACTCCTCAGTGGTGAGCTTCGATCTCTCCTTTCGAGCCGCGGCAGCGAGGGGTGGTTTGCCGCTCTTTCTGAACAGGAGAATGAACTCGTAGTCCAGCCTGACGATGCCGTTTCTGGGGTAGGGATAGGAACCCATGACGGTGGCGCCGCCCGACGTATTCGTCGTCGTCACCTTCTGCCAGATGATGGCGCCCATGTAGTCGAACCCGACCGCCTCGCAGATATCGAATGATCTCGGTGCGGATGGGGATGACCTTGTAGCGGCCGTAATAGGCGGCGCGGGCGAACTGGTCACCGATATTGATGCACAGCCTGCAACCATCGTGGAGCACTCGATGACACTCGTGCCATACGAGGTTGAGGTTGTTGATATAGTCCTCGTACGAGTCGCAGAACCCCAGCTGCTGCGGAGAACCGTAGTCCTTGAGCTGCCAGTATGGCGGCGATGTGACGACGAGATGAACGGATCCATCGTCCAGCTCCCGCATACTGCGGCAGTCACCGACGATGACGCGATGGTCAGTCTTCAAAATTTTCGGCGTGCTTGGGAGCGAAGGACTCGCTCCGACACAGCACTACGTGCGGTCAGCCGGGAGGCGCTTCGAGCGGCGTGAGGAGTCGAGGATGTAGAGCAACGTGCGAAGGGTGTCGCGCAAGAGATAACACCCGAGGAGGAGACTGCCCGCGGCGATCAGTCGGGGGTCGCGGACAACGTCCAAGAAATCGGGCCGCATAACTAGTCTAGATATATGTAGTTTCCTCCGGAAGGGCAAGGAAGGTTTTTTGACGACTTTCTGGCAAGCGGGTATCTTGGGCAGCCCATGTGCTGCCGCATACGAGCGAACGGGAGAGACTAGGAAATGGCGAGCGAGGGGTTGTCCGCGCGGGATATCGAGGAGCTGAAGAAGTACGATTCGCCCACGGTCTGCAATGCTATCGAGTTGTTCGATGTGCGCCCTCGCGACCGGGGGTACATGAACGAGCACATACGAGCCTGCTTTCCGGAGATGCCGCCCATGGTGGGATATGCCACCACCGCCACGCGACGCTGTGCGAGCGCTCCGGGGGAGGGGGATTCAAAGATCAGCATGGAGGAACAGCTGAAGAGCTTCGAATCACTGCCCGGGCCGGCGGTCGTGGTGTATCAGGATCTGGATGAGCCGAAAGTGGCGGCGAACTTCGGCGACATGATGTGCAAGGCCTACAAGAAATTCGGCGCCGCCGGAATCATCACCAGCGGTCCAGGACGGGACCTGGACCAGGTAAGAGAGCTCGGTTTCCACGCCTTCACGAACGGCGCCATCTCCTCACACGGCTACGGCTACAACGTTCATATCGGGATACCCGTTCACGTCGGAGGTATAGTCATCGTCCCCGGCGACCTCCTCTACGGAGATTGCAACGGAGTAACGACGATCCCGAACGAGATCGCCAGCGAAGTGGCCGGCGTCTGTGCCGACTACGCGGCGGCGGAGGCCGTGGTGCTCGACTATCTCGATCAGGTGAACATGTCGATAAAGGGGCTCGCGGAGGCTCAGAAAGAGTGTCGGCAGATCCAGGCGGAGTTGGCTCGGCGCGTGCGCAAAGGCTAACCGCGCCTGCCGCGAATGGCGCGCGCGCGCTCAAGCATGTCCCCGGCGAGCTCGTTCCGGCCCAACGCCTTGTAGGTGCGGCCGAGGTCGAGGAGTGTTTCCACGACCTTCGAGCCCGCGGGGTCGATGCGCTCCGCTTCCTGCAGCGCCTCCCGATACATACGCTCGGCATAGTCGAAGTTGCGCCGCCCGAAGGCCCCGTCTCCAGCCTCGCTGAAGGCATCGTAGGTGCGATCATTGAAACCGGCGTACCCGAACCATACTAGCCTGAATAATTCATAAATTCGCTCAGGTTTGATCGGGATTCGGTAAATGATGAAGCACTGAGGCGTTTCTCGCTCAAGTGTGATTTTCGGGTCCGTGTTTCTTGGTCGTAGGTCGATGTGTCAGGCGGTGTTGCATTTCCTCCGGACAGACTGATCCCTTGGTCGTGCTGATGATCGATTTTTTGGTGCGTCGTCATCGTGCGCATTACGCGGTGTCGAGGTTGTAGACGATCAACCTCATCAAGTCCTTGAGCGGATATGACGTCGGAAAGTGAAAGCGCACCGTGGTGGTTTGCTCCCGTACTCTGGCGCCGATTTTGAGGACGCGGAGTTGGATCGTGTCGAAGTTGGACGTCGTCCATTGGGTGCCTCGCATGCCGATATGTTTGATCGCGTGCACAAGCACATAGGTGGCGCTGTGCAGGAAGAGGCGGAATTGGTTTGCCGGGAATCGATGGCAGGAGGTCCGGTCGGAGTTCAGGAAGGTCTTGTGATTCTTGATGAACCCTTCCGATCGTCCGCGAGCACAGTAGACCTTCTCATACAGAAACCTGGGCGTTCGGTTCCGAATGTTCGTGACCACAAAACGCGGGTTGGCCTTTCCTTGCGTAATCTCGGCCTTGTAGATGATCTGGCGCGGACGGCTCCAGCTATCGGCCTGATAATCGAAGCGTGTAAAGAGCCGCACCGGCTTTTCGGTCTGCTCCGCCAGGGCGGCTGCCTGCTCCATCAGCGGTGCGCCGAGCGCTTTGAGCTTCTGGTTGACCGCTTGTCCGAGAATGAACGCTAGGCCGTATTCGTCGCACAGGTCGTGCACCTCCGGGGTGCTAAAGTGCGCGTCACCACGCAAGGTGATCTGCACCTGCGGCCAGGCCATGAGGATATGATCCAGAACGCGTCTGAGAATCGCCGCGGCCTCGCGGCCACGGATTCTACGACCGGGTCGCAGAATGGTGGTGATCAACTTGCCTGTCTCTGCTTCGTAGAGATGGACGGGCAGGTAGCAGTACTCGTCATAGTAAGCGTGAAACAACGACAGTTGCTGTGAACCGTGCGTGGCATCATCCGTGTCATCAATGTCCAGGATGATCTTCTTCGGCGGCTTGTCGTAGGACTCGATGAATGTTTCCAGTAACGCGAGCCCGATTCGGTAGAGGTCCGTGCGGCTGATACTGTTCTCGAAACGAGACATGGTCGGTTGACTGGCCAGATCGGCTCCCGTCAGGGGGAGTCGATCGCATGCTGCCTTCAGAGCCGGATCTGAACGCAGGTCGTTGCTGTCATTGGCGTCCTCGTACCCGCAGGCGATCTGGAAGACGCGCTGCTTGATGAGGTCGGTATAGGTATGGTCGATATAGCTTTGATGTCGGCGATCACACAACGCCCTTACGATTCGGTCTACGATCCCTATCTTGGATTCCGCCTGCCGCAGGAGCAGGGCGCCCCCATCGCTGGTCGTCGTGCCGCCGTCAAAATCGGCTTCGATCTTCCTGCCCGAGATGCTTGCAAAGGATAACGTGATCTGCGACCTTTCCATCGCGGTGTCCTCTCAAATGGTTGTTGTTTGTGTCCAACCCTAACTCAGGGCAAAACAACCAGTTGTACAAGAGGTCACCGCATTTTTATGAATAATTCAGGCTAAAGACACAGAGTAGGAGCAGGCCGGCTCCAGTCTTGAGAGGGAGGATAGGCTGAGACTTGCCCGGAGCACCGCGCCGGGGCTTTGGTTTGGTAATTCTGGGAGCCGACCGGGTTTTCGCTTTAGCCATGATTCCGCTCTCGCAGACCGTCTCGCGACCCGAATCCCGGGCAGTCGAGGACCGGCAGGTAGGGGTATTTGCCGTAGGCGGGATCGGTGGCGGCGCGACCGCAGAGGCGAAAGACCGATCCCCGCCCGGAGCGCACCTCCCTGGCGTGCAGGCAGTCCCCGCACAGGCCGGGAATCGAAGCTCTGTCACAGCCGGGCATATTGGTGGTCGGTCAGTGCCGCGCTCTTCGCTCTCCCGTCACGGACTCCCGCCCTTCCATCAATATACTAAATAGCCTCGCACATGGTGAGCGAATTCAGCCTTGGGCAAAGGATGCGCTAATTTATTGTAGGGCAAAGTAGGGCAAATAGTTCCATCGTCCGATCGCCACCTATTCTACTTGCTCCGCAGCGGCGCGATCCTTATCTTAGGCCGTCGATGGCACTATTTTGGGCTCGTCCACGGCACTCCGATTTTCAGGCCCATACACAACACTGAGCATAACAGATGACGCAAACCACTGCAGGAGATACCAGAATCGCTCTGTGGAAGTCAGACAGAGGCACGATCCCGATGGGTGCGCTCCCGTTCTGTCTCATCCAGTTGTCAATTCTGACCGCGTTCACGACCTACCTTTCGTGGACCGGATTGGCACTGTGTGCGGCGTCCTATCTCGTGCGGATGTTCGCCATCACCGCATTCTACCATCGCTATTTTTCCCATCGCACGTTCAAGTTGGGCCGCGTCATGCAGTTTGTCGCCGCCTTGCTGGGGGCGACGGCGAGTCAGAAAGGGGCGCTGTGGTGGGCGGCCCACCACCGCAAGCATCACAAGCACAGCGACACTCCCAGCGATCCGCACTCTTCGGAAGAGGGTTTCTGGCACACGCATTTCCTCTGGTTTCTCTACACAGAGAGTGCCGAGACCGACTACGATGTCATAAAGGACCTGGCCAGATACAAAGAGCTGCTCTGGCTGGAACGCCACTGGTATCTGGCGCCCATTCTGCTTGGATTCGGATTGTTTCTCGTGGGGGGATGGCATTTCGTGGTGTGGGGATTTTTCATGCCCACCGTGCTGGTGATGCACGTCACCTATTGTATCAACTCCGTGACTCATATTATCGGCCGGCAGTACTTTTCGACCGGGGACGAAAGTCGAAATCACTGGTTTCTCGGTCTGCTGGCGCTCGGCGAGGGTTGGCACAACAATCATCACCGCTATCAGGCATCCACGCGAAACGGTTTCTACTGGTACGAATTCGATATCACCTACTACATACTCAAGGCGATGGTCTGGATGAGGCTCGTCCACAGCCTGACTCCCGTGCCGTTCAAGATCCTCGAAGAGGGAAGGATCAACCGCTCGATGTTGCGGGAATCGAAACGGCTCGGCGGCGACATCAAGCCGATCACCGTTCTGCGGAGTGAGATTCAGGAATTGAGCGATCAGTTCGCGGCGCGGGCGCGGGTGCTTCGAGTCGAGATCCAGGCCATGAGCGAGCAGGTAGGGGAAAAGGCGGGAACCCTGCGCGCCGAGATGCAGACTCTGAGCGATCAGGTAGTGGACAAGGTGGGGCTCCTCAGGAGCGAGGCCCGCGAGCTCGGGGCCCAGGTAGCCGAAAAGAGGCGCCATCTCCACGCCGAACTGAAGCACCTGCAGGATATGGTTGCCCGGCGCGGCCGCCAACTCGGCGCCGAGAGGCAGAATCTCAACGAGCTGGTGGCCGCCAAGGCGCGGATGCTCGCCCGCGAAATCCAGGAACTGGGCGAGGAGGTCGCCGCCCGGGGCAAACACGCAAAACTCGACATGCAGGAGCTCAGCGATTTCATGACGACTACCGGCTCTCACTTGAAGAGTGAGCTGCAAGAGTTGGGCGAGCAGGCGAGCCAGCGGGGCAGGGCGCTGCGCAGGGAAATGGACGAGCTGGGAGGGCTTCTACCGGCGGTTGTCTGAGCCGCGGAACTGCTTGGGTTGACGTCATAGCCGGCCTTCCGGGGCCGGCTATTTCTCTGTCTAATGCCTGAGAAAACGATGGACGAGACGAGACGAAAAGGACTGACTGCGAGAATTCTGCTGCCGCTCACTGCCGTTGGGGGCCTTTTCCTGGTTACGGGAATTGCGGCGTGGTGGCTGTTCGCCATCGACGCATCGCGCTGGTTCCCGATCCTCATTTACACAACGGGCCTGGTCGGGGTCCTGTTTGCCGCATGGATCCTCATACGCCGCCGAGCCTCGGAGCCGCTCGAGGCGATCCGGGAGTCGATGAGTCGTCGCATCGAAGGCGATCTGTCTGCCAGCGCCCCAGTCGGCATCCAGGACGAAGTCGGCCGCCTGGCCGCCACCGTCAACGATCTTATCGCCACGGCCTTCAGCAGCGAGGCCCACATGCACGGAATCCTGCAGACGGCGGCAGACGGCATCGTCACTATCGACGATCTAGGCCTGATCGAGGTGGCCAATCCCGCTGCCGAGACGATGTTCGGTTGCAGCGCCGAGGAACTAGTGGGCACCCACATCGGCCGCCTGCTGCCTTCCTACGAGACGCTTCCGATCAGTCCGTATGCCCTGGACGACATTCCCGGCGGGCAGATCGATCCCCTGGCGAACCGGTACGAGACGGAGGGTGCGAACAGTTCCGGCAACGCCATCCCTTTGAGCATCACGGTGGGCACACTTCCGTCGGAAGAGCATATCCGATTCGTGCTGGTCATGCGGGACGTCACTGCCCGCAAGGAAGGGGAAGCGGCACTCAGGCTGGCCAAGGAGACGGCCGAAATGATGAGTCGTACGAAGAGCGAGTTCCTGGCGAATATGAGCCATGAAATTCGCACGCCGATGAACGGCATCATCGGCATGACCGAACTCGCGCTCAACTCCAGCCTTACCGACGAGCAGCGCGAATACCTGGAGGCGGTCAAGTCCTCGGCGAACTCGCTCCTGGAGATCATCAACGACATTCTGGATTCGTCCAAGATCGAGGCGGGGCGCCTGGAGCTGGAAGAGATCGATTTCGACTTGAGGAAGAGTCTGGACAACGCCGTCGTGCCCCTGGCGTTGCGGGCTCGGGAGAAGGGTCTGGCGTTGACGGTAGAGGTGGCGTCCGAGGTACCGCAGGTCATGTGCGGGGATCCGACCCGTCTGCGTCAGATCGTCACGAATCTGGTGAGCAACGCCGTCAAGTTCACCGACAGCGGCAGCGTCGGCATCCACGTCGATGTCGATGAGGAGGGTGAGGCCCGCACTGGGGTCGACGCCGATGCCGGAGTCGTCATCCTGCACACAAAGGTCGTCGATACGGGGATCGGGATCGCGCCCGAAAAGTCAGGATCGGATCTTTGAGTCGTTCACGCAGGCCGACGGCTCCACGACGCGACAGTACGGTGGAACCGGCCTGGGGTTGTCAATCTGCGCCCAATTGGTGGAGATGATGTCGGGCCGGATCTGGGTCGAAAGCGAGGAGGGGCGCGGCAGCTGCTTCCACTTCACTGCCAGGCTGTCGCCGGCTGCGCAGTCGCAGATCGAATCGACTGTGGACCGCGAGCTCGAAGGTGTAAGGGTCCTGGTGGTGAAAGACGAGGATGCGAAGGGGCCGCACACCGAGGCAGCCATGGCCACGGTCGAGGATCTTCGCAGCCGGAGACTCGAACCTCAGCTGGTGCGCGCATCTGAGGCCCTCGGTCGACTCGTCGAGGCGCGCCAAGGCGACACCCCTTTCGACGCGGTCATTTTGGATATGGTGGTCTCAAAGGGTTTCGAGCTGGCCGCTGGGATCGGACAGAGCGACGAGGGTGCCGGGCGCCCCGCCATTCTCATGCTGGCTCGAGCCGGCCAGCGGGGAGATGGAGCCCGGTGTCGCGAAGCCGGCATCGCCGCCTATTTGAGTGACGTCGAGAGCCAGGAGCTCGCCGAGGCATTGAAGCTGGTGTTGTCCGGGGCGTGGGGGGGCAAACTGGTAACTCGGCATTCCCTTCGTGAGCGCAAGCGCAAGCTCGTCATCCTGTTGGCAGAAGACAATCTGGTAAACCAGAAATTGGCAGTGGCCGTTCTCGAACAGGAGGGTCATCGCGTCACGGTGGCGGGCAACGGCAAGCAGGCGCTATCCTGCCTGACGCAGTCGAGCTTCGACCTCGTTCTCATGGATATCCAGATGCCGGAGTTGGATGGCCTGGAAACGACTGCGGAAATCCGGCGCCTGGAAGAGGCGAGGCAAACAGACGGAGGCCGCATTCCCATTATCGCCATGACGGCCCACGCCATGAAGGAGGATCGCGAACGCTGTCTGAAAGCTGGAATGGACGACTACCTCTCCAAACCGATCAAAGCGCAGGAGTTGGTTGGGCTCATCGATCGCTTCGGGGCCGGGCTCCGAGGCGGTGAGAGTCGAGGAGAAGCGCCAGGCGACAAGCCGGCTGCGGTGTCGGAGGGGGATCTGTTCGACTACGCCGTGGCGCTCGAGCGTATCGGCGGCGACGCGGATCTGCTCAAAGAGCTGATCCAGATCTTTCTGGAAGACGCGCCCGGGCAGATGGCGGGGATCAGGACGGCGATATCCCGCGGCGATGCAGACGGGCTGCGACGCACGGCCCATACACTCAAGGGCGCGGTCAGCAATTTCGCCGCCGAATCAACTCGGGAGGCAGCCTTCGCGCTGGAAGAGATGGGCAAGAAGGGACGAATCGGTGAGGCCGAAGCGGCCTGCCGTACGCTCGAGTCGAGGATGTCGCGCCTTAGGCAGGTTTTGAATGAGGTGTAGCTTAGGTAGTACTTACCGACCACGTTTGCCAAGCTGGCGCCCGGCTCACTACTTGAGCACCTCGCTCAGTTTTCTGGTGGAAAAGCTGCGGTCGTGTTTCTCCCGAATATAGGCGGAGATTGCATCGCGCAGGTGCTCGAGATCTTCGATCTGCTTTCGCAAGGGCATCAGCCTGCGGACAGCCTGCTCCAGATCTGAATACGTCTTCTTATTGGTATCCTGCAGCTCGTTGTTCGTAGACATGAGCTGCTTGACGCGCGTACTGAGCAACTCGAGCTGCTGTCGCTGCTTGCCGATGGTCTCCCTGGCGTCCTCGGCCGACACCTGTCCTCCACCGGCCTTCTCGGCCACCTGCAGCTCCCTGTCCCGGTCATCGAGCGAGGTTCGAAGCTCATGGAGCTGCTTCTGTAGCTCCAGCTGCTGCTCTTCGTAGACCCTGCTGTTCTCCTCGAAACTCTCCTTGACGGTGTCGATTCCCTGGAGTCCCTCCTCCAGCGTCTGTCGGCGTACGTCCAGGTCCTCGGCCACGTCCTTGGCGTAACCGAGCAGCTCGTCGGCGTCCATATTCTGCAACTCCTCCGCCGGCTTGATGTCCGCCTCTCCGGATGCCAACGCAGCCAGCTTCTGAACCTCCGCCACGAGCTGATCCCTCGCCTTGCCCAGCTCCTCCTCGAATTGCTCAAGCTGGTGCCGTAGGGTCTTGACGGTGTGGTCGCTGGCGCTCAGATCGCTGCGCAGCTGATCGTTCTCCTTCTTCAGTTCCACGCTGGCTGCAAGGTCCAGTCCCGACGCGGCGGACCCTCCAGAGTCATCCTCGCTTTCGGAATCCGGTGAGTCGGGGCGCTGAGCAGACTGGACAGCCGCCTGAGCCTGCTCCAACTCCTCCTGCAGGCCCTCGAGAGTGCGCTCCCGGGCCTTGAGGTCCTTTCTGAGCTGGTCGAGCTCCTCCTGCAACTCACTCTCGGCAACGGCGGCGCGTTTTCGCACGTCTTCGAGCTCAGAGTCTGGCGACTCACTCTGTTCGAGTTGCTCCTGGAGTTGCTCAATCTTGTGCTCTCTGGCCTTCAGGTCTTTCTTGAGCCCGTCGAGCTCCTGTTGCAAGTCGCCGCCGCTCTTGGTTGCGCCTACAGGAGCTCCCTCGAGCTGGGCGCCCGATGTCTCGGCGGCGTCGAGTGTCTCCTGCAGTTGCTCAATGGCGTGATCTCGGGCCTTCAAGTCCCTCTTGAGCGCCCCCACCTCCTCCTCGAGCTGCTTCTCGAGAGCGGAAGCCCGCTTGCGGAGCTCGGTGACGTTGGAGCCGCCCGACTGCTCGAGCTGCTCCTGCAGACCTTCGATGGTGTGGTCGCGGGACCTGAGCTGCTTCTCGAGCTCGTCGACGCGATCCTCCAGCTCTTCAATTGCGGCTCCGCGGTCGAACAGCGCCGCCGTGGCGGGGTCCATGTCCGCGATATCCGTTTCGCCTCCTTCGTCTGCGTCGACCGCGTCCAGATCGCCCGTTTCCTCTGCGGCTTCCGGCTCCGCCACGGCCTCGCCCTGTCCGTTGCCGCCGGCCAGCTGTGACCGGAGCGCCTCTATTTGCAGCTCGTAGTCCTTGATCTGCCCGAGGGCCTTGAGGCCTCCCTTGCGGAGCTTCTTGAGCTCCTCTTCCAGCTCCCTGAACAGATCGCTGGACCTAACATCCTTCTCCCTGGGCAGAAAAAGGCCGGTCTCGGGATCGACGCGCCGGGCGAAGTCGTCGATGAGGTCCGGGTGATCGGAGAGGAGGTGCTGCAAATCCTCGCTGACCGCGCTCTCGATGTCGGCGAGCGAGAAGTGGCCGTTCCCTCCACCGGCCCCGTCCTCATCCGCTTCAAGGTAGTCGTCCACCAGCTTTCTGAAGGCCGGGAATCCGACGTCCTTGATCTGGTCCCACTTCTCGGTTCCGAACCCGCAGACGTCCAGAAGCTCGCCCACCGATTCAAGGTCGAGCTTGAGGAACTCGTCGACTTCCCGAC
>CBDBIJ010000139.1:0-11600 GCA_965205655.1 Candidatus Latescibacterota bacterium | reverse complement strand
TATCGCCACTCTCGAAGGAGAGGATCCAAGCCGCGCGATTCTGTTCGAATGCCACATGGATACGGCTTCAGTCGAGGTGATGACGATCCCTCCTTTCGAGCCGCACATTCGGGACGGAATGCTCTACGGGCGCGGGTCCTGCGACACGAAAGCCGGGGGCGTGGCGATGATGCACGCCATGAAGCGCCTGAAGGACGCCGGGGTCAGGCCGCCGCAGACCGTACTATACGCGGGCGCCATGGATGAGGAATACCTGATGCGCGGCTCGCGGCACATGGCACAGCACGTCGAAGTCGCCGCCGCCGTAATCGCCGAGCCGACCGATCTCGAAGTGATACGGGCGCACAAAGGGATCGTCCGCTTTGACATCGTCGTCAAAGGCAAGGCAGCCCACAGCTCCAAGCCCGATCTCGGCGTCAATGCCATCTCCAAGATGGCGCGGCTCATCGTCCGCATCGAGGAGGAGATGGGGGCGGCTCACGCGGGCAAGAGCGATCCACTCTTGGGCGCCCCGACCATGAACATCGGCACCATCCAGGGAGGCGCTCAGGTGAATTTCGTTCCCGACAGCTGTCAGGTAGCGGTGGACAATCGTATTCTGCCGAGTGAAACAATAGAGGAAGTTATCGGGGCCTTCGAGGAGATACTGGCCAGGGCGAGGGCCGAGGATGACGAACTCGATGTCGCGATGGCAGCGCCTTCTTTTGCCTGTGCCGCCATGGGCACAGAAGAGGATGCCTCTATCGTGAAGATTGCCGCCGCGGCCTGTCGTGGAGTCCTCGGCGACGCTGTTATCGCGGGCGTGCCCTACGGCACTGACGCCGGCCCCTTCTCAGATCGCGGCGTCCCCGCGGTCGTGCTGGGTCCGGGAAGCATCGATCAGGCTCACGGGGCCGTGGAATGGGTCGAATGCGAGCAGGTGCTTAGAGCTTCGGAGATCTACCAACGCATAATGGAGAGCGAGTGACAGAAGCCGGGCAGCTGATCCGCGGAGGGTGTATCTGAGCGTTGGAGTTGTTGCATCAAGGTACACCGGCTTTGGCCGGGACGACTGACCGATGGCGCAGGGTCTGCTTTTCGAGCAGCCCGGGTTCGGGCGCCGGGAGCGCGTCCTCAAAAGGCCGGAACACATTCCCGGAGCTGAACTCCAGCGGCGGGTCGGCCAGGTCGCGGGTGTAGAACCGCGACGAGGGGAACAGGTCTCCCGGGTAGGTGAAGTTTTCCAGCGTCGCCAGTTCCACGCAGATCGCCGCTCCCACAGCACTCTCCAGCATGCCTCCGACCCACACCGGTATCCCAGCGTCTCTGGCCATGTCGTGGACGGCAAGGGCGTTCGACAGGCCGCCGATTCTCCCGGGTTTGATGTTGATGTACCTGCAGGCGCCGACCCGGATAGCTTGCTCGGCGGCGCGCACGTTGACGATGGTTTCGTCGAGGCAGATGGGGGTATCGATCTGCTTTGCGAGCTCGGCGTGGTCGAGGATGTCGGTGTAGTAGAGCGGTTGCTCGAGAAACGCCAGCCCCATGCCGTCTATGGATTTGAAGAACGGCAGGTCATCCAGGCTGTAGCCAGAGTTGCAGTCTATGTGAAAAGTCATATCGGGGAAGGTCTTCGTGACGACTTTGAGCATATCCAGGTCCCAGCCCTTCGCCACTTTTAGCTTGATGCGCGGGAAGCCGGCATCGACGGCCTTCTGAATATTTCCGAGTAACATGTCGAAGGAATCCTGGATGCCGAAGTCGGCGCCGGCGACGACATCGCGGGTCTGACCGCCCAGGAGCTTGTGCAGCGGCGTACCGGTGATGCGACTCTGCAGCGTCCACCAGCAGATCTCGATCGCGGCTTTGGCGAAGCTGTTTCCCTTGAAGACGTCGAGGCGCGCGTTCAACTCCTCGGCGCTCTCGTACTCCCGTCCGACGATGTGGGGCCCGAAGACTTCGGTGACGTGATAGAACACGGATCCCGCGCTCTCGGGCATGTAGGTGGGAGCGAAAAAGGGAGTGCTCTCCGACCAGGCTTCGTGCTCGCCGCTCGTTGCCTTCACCAGAACTGAATGTATGTCGGCATCTTCGCCGTAGGCGGTTCGCCACGGGTAGATGAGCGGCATGACCACGTAGTAGACATCAATTCGATCTAGATTCATGAGATCACTGCGAACAGCAGGAGATTGAGTTAGTGCAGGTGCTCAATTGTCGCTGTGCTCGACCCGAAAAACATGCGAATGGAGGTTGGCCAGCCACTGCCTGCCGTCACGCGTCACCTGCAGATATCTGGTGGCATCCTGGATGTAGGGGCTCACCTCGTCCCAGAAAAATCTCGCAAAGCCGCTGCGCATATCCTCCGGGGACTTGTAGCCGATTTCGGCGTTGGTTCCGACCTGCTCGAACTCGTAGAACAAGGCCGGAATTTTGCGCAGGTAGTCGGGGTCGCCGAGCTGTCCGATGAAATCCGCCGCCCGCAGCAGCGCTCCGTAACTCGCCGTTTCCTTGTATGTCGGGTCGTCCGAGGGTGGAAACCGGGTCATTTCTATATAGGATGCCAGCAGTTCCGGGTCGATGTCCAGCAACAGCTGGCCCCCGAAGCGCTCTCTGACAAAGTGCTTGCCGCGATCTACATGGTGGGGAGTCAGGCATGCATCAGTGGCACCCGATGGAAGTTTGATGGTCTTGCCGTCCACGCCCGTGGCGCAGATCCCCGAGTCGTCACCCCGGCAGACGCCGCGTACGTAGCCGATGTCGTGGCACAGAAGCGCGGTGATGAAGTGGGCCCAATCCCGCGGTGATACGCCGCCTTCGGTGAGATGTTTGCCGATGAGGATCTGCTGACCTACGGCGGTCACGAGCATGGTGTGCTCGACATCGTGGTAGAGCATGTCCGAGTTGCCGATGTTCTCGAGCGCGAGGCGCCCAACCCAGTTGACAAACCCGCTGTAGTCGGGCTGCACCTCGCCGTAGGCGTCCCTGTAGTCGGACTCCAGACTTTCGCCGAACCGCTTGATCGTCAGGTATTTGTGATTGAACAGCACGGGTCTTCTGCTTGTCTCCAGTGGAATCGGCAAGAATAAGGACGGCTTTTTGGGCTGGTGGTCAAGCAATTGGCGGGCGAAAAGTCGAAGAAAGTGCTGTCGAAATCTGCGGATCTGCCGATCTCTATGGATGTAGGGCGGGTCCACAACAGTCCGGGGGCCCTCCGCGTCACCCGAACAGTCAGGCGGAGCTCAGAGATGTCGGGATTGATTCTCCTCGCAGTGATGCTGGTACTTGCGACCACGGCGACGGCCCTGGTGACGGGCAAGGTCCTGGCGGTCAAGAAGAACGACGTGTTCCAGCTGGAGATGGTCCGCGAGGCAATGCGGCGAAAGCTACACGACCTGGAGCTGAGAACCCAGACGGTCCAGGGTAACCTGGATCTGGTTGCCAAGATCAAGCAGGAGAAGGTGGAGGCCGTCCGCAGACTTTCGGCGGAGCTCACTGTTCTCGAAACCGAATCCCCGATTCAAATCGGAGTCAACCAGGCGCTGGTGCGAAAATCGTTCGACCTCACGGAGGCAGCCGCAGCGTAGGGTAGAGGAGCAACAGACACGAGAATTCTCACCGGCGGCTCCATCAGGAGGCCGCCCTTTTTTTTCTCTCGTCAGCTGAAAAAGAACGACTCGGCGGTCCCGCGCAGGATCTGCTCCCGGTCCGAGGTCGACAAGAAATCGAGCCGGTCGCGAACGAGGGCGACGCTGGCCTCGTAGGTATGCTCGCCCTGCACCTGATAGGGGCAATCGCTCGCCCACATCAACCGCTGCGGTCCGAAGGCGTCGCACACCTGCCGAATCAGCTTTTCCAGATCCGTATGGGGCGGCTGCTTCTCTCCCAGGGCGTAGAAGGCGGAGACTTTTACCATCACCTGCGGATAGCGAGCCAGAGCACACAGGGCGGCAACATCGTCAGAGAGAATCCCGCGATTGGCCCCGATTCGGCACAAATGGTCGACGATAACCGGCGTTTCGGGAAACATCGAGCAGTGGCGGTCCAGTGCGGGCAGGGATTCCGGGTTGATTAGCGGACAGATAGCCAGCCCGTGTTCGGCATCGGCGCGAAACATGCGCTCGTAGCCGTCGCCCTGCAGCCACGTTTCGATCGGGGAGTCCTCGTAGATGCGAAAGCCGCGCACACCCCGCTCAGCAAGGCGCCGCATGTCCCCGTCGGGTTCCGCACTACTGGGGTCAACGATGCCGATGCCGGCGAAGACACCGGCATGCTCATCCATGACGCGCAGCATATAGGAGTTGTCGGTCTCGTAAAAGCTCATCTGCACGAGCACGACGCGGTCGACGCCGCACGGGTTTGCGTGAGCGAGAATCTCCTCCGGAAAGAAGGTCTTCGGTTTCGCCTCTTCGTGGTCACGGCCGTCCGCGAAAGGAAAGGAGTCATAGTCGTCCGTCCAGACATGTACGTGTGCGTCGATGTAGTTCATCCGTCGGTTTGCAATCCATTGTCCACATCAACTGCGACCATGGCGGGATCCCGTTTCTGGGGATCGCCCCAGCCTCCGCCTCCGGGAGTCTGCGTCAACAGGCGGTCGCCGTGTCGGAGCTCGACGCGGACCTTCGTCGGCAGCTCCCGCCGATCGCCGTTCGCTGAGATGACCCAGCAATGAGCGCCCTCGGCGTTGCCCCCTCCCTCGAGGCCCCACGGCGTGAACCTACGGCGATCGGAGCCGATCGTTATGATGGTGCGGTCGCCGAGACATTTCAGCTCGCGCAGCATGCCGCAGCCGCCGCGGAATTCGCCGGCGCCGAAGGTGTCGGGCACCAGGCCGTAGCGCACGACCTGCAGCGGGTAGGTGCGCTCGATCACTTCCACGGGGGCATTTCGGGTATTGGTGAGGTGGGTGTGCACGCCGTCTGCCCCATCGAGGTCGAACATGGCACCCTGCCCGCCGGCATAGGTCTCGACGTAGTTGTAGTAGTCGCCGCTGTGCGGGTCGATGCCGCCGATGTTGAGCAGGTTCATCTCACCGCTACAGGCGGCGCAGACCCGTTCCGGGGCAACTTCGTGCAGGGCACCGAGCAAGACGTCTACGACGCGCTGGTCAGTGATGATGTTGGCGTTGCCGATGGCGGCGGGGTAGGTGGCCTGCAGCAGGCTGCCCTCCGGGGCGAACACCTCGATGGGACGGTAGGCGCCGGCGTTGGTGGGCAGGTCCGGGTCGAGGACGGCCTTGGACACGTAGTAGACGGCGGCCCTCGCGGCCGAAATGCGGGCGTTGAGCGGTCCCAGTACTTGCTCGCTCGTCCCGGTGAAGTCGGCGCGCAGACGATCTTCTTCTACCGTGAGGGCGACGGCGATTCTGACAGGCTCATCTGTGACGCCGTCGTCGTCGAGATAGTCCTCGAAGCGGTAGGTGCCGTTCGGTAAAGTTCCTATAGCGGCGCGCATGCGACGCTCGGCGTATTCGAGGAGCTCATTCATGCCGGAGATGCTGTCGTCGGCATCCGTGCGCTGCATCAATTCGTCGATGCGCAGTTGAGCGGTGCAGGCACAGGCGTACTGGGCCATGAGATCGCCAATCACCTCGTGGCGGGTGCGCACATTCTGGTCTATCAGCTTGTAGAGCGTCTCGTCGATTTCGCCGCCGGCGAACATGCGCACGGGGGGAATCTGCAGTCCCTCCTGATAGATCTCGGTGACGCCGAAGGGCATGCTGCCGGGTGCGTAGCCGCCCATATCGACGTGGTGGGCCGTCGATGCACTCAGAGCGACCGGTCTGCCGTCGCGGAAGACGGCCGACACCATGGACACGTCCGGCAGGTGGCCGGGGCCCTCGGGGTAGGGGAGGTTGGTGATATACATGTCGCCGGGGCGCATGTCGTCTACGGCAAACTCGCGCAGCACTGAGTCGATAACGCCGGGCATGATACCAAGGTGAAGCGGCGTGCCGACCTCGGCCTGAGCGAGGATTTCGCCGGAGGTCAGGGCGATGGCGGCGGAGCAATCGCGGCGGTCCTTGATGTTGGTCGAATAGCTCGTGCGCACGAGGGCCGCACACATCTCCTCGGCGATGCCTTTCCAGCGGTTGCGCATGATCTCCAGGGTGACAGGATCGACACTCATCGTCAGGCTTCCGCTGGTATGGGCTCCATCAGGAGCAGCCCGAAGCGGTCGACGGCGGCGAGCTGGCCGGGCCAGAGGAGGGTCGTAGAATCGAGCTGTTCGACGACGGCCGGGCCTTCGAGACGAGCGTCGGCTCCAAGGGCGTCCCGTCGGAACACGGGTGTGTCCCATGACCGGCCCCCGAAGATGACTTTGCGATTGCTGCAGGCCGCGGGAGGTGTGTCGACGGGGTGGATTTCCGGTAACGTCACCGCGCCCAGGTCCACCTCCACCGACACCCAGATGCTGACCAGCTCGACCGGTTGATCGCGTCGCGCGAACCCGTACATGCGCTCGTGAGCGCTGTGGAAATTGTCCGCTACGACGTCGAGTTCGAGTGGATCGATGGTGATCTCTACGGGCACGTCATATCCCTGCCCGAGATAGCGCATACCCATCCGGATGTGAGTCAGGAGCTCGCGGTCCTGCGAGGCGAAGGCGAGCCGCTCCTTTGCAGTACGCTGAAGTTCCCCGACGATCTCGAGGATGCGCGATGGCGCAGTTTCTGCGAGCAGGGAGACCTCCGTACGCACCCGATCTTCGCGTAGATTGGACATCAGCAGTCCCACTGCTGACGTGACGCCGGGTGCGAGGGGTATCAGGACCTCGTCGACACCCATCTCGCCGGCGAGCTCAGCCCCGTGAAGCGGGCCGGCGCCACCGAAGGAACAGAGGGTGAAGGTGCGGGGATCGAGACCGCGCTCCACCGTGAGCTTGCGGATGGCTGCCGTCATGGTGGCGTTGACCACGCGGATGACGCCTTCCGCCGCCTCCACGTCCGACATCTTCAGCGGCACGGCTATGTGGTCGTGGATGGCGCGGTGGGCGGCTTCGAGGTCGAGCTGCATGCCGCCGCCCAGAAGAGTGGTTGGTGAGAGGCGTCCGAGGGCTAGGTTGGCGTCGGTGACAGTAGGATTCGAGCCGCCCTGACCGTAGCAGGCGGGTCCCGGGTCAGCGCCTGCCGACTCCGGACCGACCCGCAGGGCACCGCCGCTGTCAATCCAGCCGATGCTGCCACCGCCGGCCCCGACCGTGTGTATGTCGAGCATCGGAACTTTCAGTGCGAGCCCCGCCATCTCGGCATCGCGGGCAAAGGCGATGCGACCCTGGTGAATGACCGCGACGTCGAAGCTGGTGCCGCCCATGTCGCAGGTAATGATGTTATCTCGAGAGTGCGTTGTGGCGATGGCGCGACCAGCGACGACCCCGCCGGCCGGGCCCGAGAGAATGGTCTGCACCGATTGACGGGCGGCGTCGGCGGCCGACATGGCGCCGCCGTTGGATTTCATGATGAAAAGAGGGGCGACGAAACCGGCATCACTGAGGCCGCCTTCGACGCGCTTCACGTAGCGGCCCATGACGGGCTGTACGAAGGCGTTCATGGCGCAGGTGCTGAAGCGCTCGTACTCGCCCTGTTCCTGCACGAGCTCGTGCGACAGGCAGATGGAGATGGCCCGGGGCAGTCGCGAACCGAGGATGCGGCCGACTTCGATCTCGTGAGTCGGATCGCAGTAGCTGTGCAGGAACCCTACGGCGACAGCCTCGACGTCGCGCTCCTCGATTGCGGCGACGATCGCGTCGAGAGTGTCCGGCGCGACAGGAGTCTCAACAGTGCCATCGTAGTGTATTCGCTCCTCCACCTCGAAACGCAGCGAGCGCGGCACGAGGGGTTCGGCTCGACGACTGCGCAGGTCGTACATGTGAGGCCGGTCCTGGCGCTGAATCTGCAACACATCGCGGAAGCCGGCCGTAGTGACAAGGGCGGTCCTGGCGCCGTTGCGCTGCAGCACCGTGTTGGTGGCGACCGTGGTGCCGTGGATGAGAATTTCAATGCGACGTCCGGAGGTGCCAGACAGCTCGATGATCTCGGCGATTCCCAGAACGAGTGAACGACCGGGATCGTCAGGCGTGCTCGCTACTTTGTGAAAGAAGAGGCCACCGGAGTCGGCGTCCACGAGGACGAGGTCGGTGAATGTGCCGCCGGTGTCGATGGCGATGCGCACCGTCATGGGCTCAGCCCGAATGGCGACGTGTCGATGTTGCGATCACGATACGGCCACGGCATCCTGCCGACGGCGCAGCTCGAGGACGAAGGAGTCCTCCTTCAGATCCACCATGTCATACGTAATCGCCGATCCCTCGAGCACATCCCGCTTCAGCCTGGCGCCGGTGGCCAGACCCAGGGGAAGCAGGTTTTCGGATCGGGCTACGGCGGATTTTTCGCATAGGCCGTTGACGGTGTAGCCACCTCCGCCGTCCAGGATCTCGTCCTGTTTCAAGTCGCGCTTGGCGACGGTGATGACCTCGGCTACAGGGCTCTCCAGGGGTGCCCCGGTTGGCTCGCCGTAGAGGACGGCCTTCGCTATCGAGATGGGCGCTTCAACGGCAACGAGGTGATACGGACGATACAGCAGGAAGTTCCTGCCATCGCCGCCGCCGTGAAGATGATATCCGGCCAGATCTTCCTGGATGAAAGGATGATCGGTGCGGACAACGACGAAGACGCCCATCCTCAACGGCGATTCCAACATCGTGGCGCCATCCTCGGCGACGCTGTTGGCGAGCTCGACGACACCGTGCCGGCTCAGCAGGCCACCTTCCTCGCGCCGGCTGCAGAGGCGGGCGATGTCGGCGATGTCGGCGGAGGGTTCGTGCATTCCGCGCACATCCGGAATCAGCCCGGTCATGTTCGCCAGGGCCGTCATCTCGACCTGAGCCTTGGTGCCGTCGCGGAAGGAGTTGAACATCGTGAGATTGATGTGACGGCGCGCCATCATTTCATCGCTGAAACCGAAACGTTCGGGCACCGAATCCGGCGTGCCGGCTCTGTCATCGCCGAAGAAGACGGTACCCCGGCCGGCGGCGACAATCTCGAGGCCGACGGTCCTGGCCCAGTTGACGATGTTCATGGTACAGCCGGGTTGATCGCCGTCGACGAGGGTGTAGACGACGCCTGCCTCATCGGCGACATGCTTCAGATAGGAGCCGATGGTCACATCCGTCTCCACGTTCACCATGACCAGGTGTTTCCCGTGCGTCAGGGCGTGGAAGGCCGTGCGGGCGCCGACTTCCGGGATGCCAGTGGCCTCCACGACGACGTCTACCAGCTCTGAGGAGGCGACGAGGAGGGCGTTCTCTGTTACGGCGGGTTTCCGGTTGCGGATAGCCTCATCCAGATCTACCGACTTGTCGGTGCTGCATACCTCTTCAGGTGGTACGCAGCTGGCGGTGTAGGCGTGCCTGGCGCGATTCAAGTCGAGGTCCGCTACCACGCTGGCCACCATCCCGGGGGCGACGGAGAGCTGGGCAACGAGGCCGGCTCCGAACTTTCCCGCACCGATGATGCCGACGCGGATGGGATTTCCCTCGGCAGCCCGCCGGGCAAGTAGCTCAGGGAACACGCCGCTCTCCTCTGAATCGCGATACAGGTTGATTCGCGGATAAGTCAGGCATCGAAGGCCCACTCACCGCAGCGTATCACCTGCTCTTTGGAGCCATCGGACAGGACGCCGTGGATATCCATCTCGCCGGAGCCGATCATGAAGTCCACGTGCGTGACGCTCGTGTTGCCGCCGGCTTCGGCGAAGGCCTCAGGTGACATGCCGGCGCCATCTTGTAGGCAGACGTTGTAGGCCTGGCCGAGGGCGACGTGATTGGAGGCGTTCTCGTCGAAAAGGGTGTTGTAGAATAGGCGGTCGAACCTCGAGATCGGTGAGCTGTTCGGCACGAGGGCGACCTCTCCGAGTCGAGCCGAACCCTCGTCGGTCTCGACCAGTTTGCGCAGGATCTCCTCACCTGATTCAGCTGAGACATCGACGATCCGGCCCTCTCGAAAGGTGAGGCTGAAATTCTCGATCAGCGACCCGCCGAGATTCAGGGGCTTTGTTGAAGCCACCACACCTTCGGTCTGGCGACAGTGCGGCATGGTGAAGACTTCCTCGGTCGGAATATTGGGCACGAACGTCGTCCCGGCGTCACTCTTGTCGATGCCGCCCCGCCAGATGTGTCCGGCTGGCAGTCCCAGAGTCAGCTCGGTGCCCGGCGCCGAGTACTCGAGGGCGGCATACGCCTTTCGGTTCAAGTACTCGCGGCGTTGCTCAAGCAGCTGAATGTGATCTCTCCAGGCAGCGGTGGGATCGGCTTTATCGAGGCGGCACATGCGAAAGATGGCATCCCACAGGCGGTCGACCTGCTCGGCTGCCGGCACATCGGGGAACACGCGCGCCGCCCACGGCGCGACTGCGGCGGAAATTACACACCAGTTGGTCGCCATCCTGGTCATGTACTGCTGCAGCGGCTTCGACTGCTCCGAAGCCACCTTTCTGGTGAGCGAGACCAGGTCCGGATCCTGATCCTTCAAAAGATCTGGATCGTCTCCGGCGATTCTGAGAAAGGCGTCGCCGCGCTCTGCACAGCCGGTCAAACCCTCGACTCGCCAGGTGGGGAATTCCTCGAAGGAATCCCGGGGAGCGTGCTCGAAGCGGATGAGCTCGAGTTGTTCGTCCCCATACAGCACGTCGACGTAACGGCACCCGAGATCGTAGGCCGCGCTGGTAATCTCGCGGACAAGCGCAGCGGCCTCGATCGGGGCCCGGATCACGAGGCGCTGATCCTTCTGGAGATTCAGTCCGACCTTCACAGTCAGGTCGGCGTAGCTCTTCAGATTCGAATTTTGGTCTGCTGGCACAGGTCGCTTAAAGGTCGATGGCTTCGTCGGCCTCCGCCCAGGCACCCTTGCACATGAGGCCGCCATCACAGCACACGTTGTCACCGGTCATGAAGGATGCCTTTTCGCTCGCCAGGAACAAGACGAGGTTGGCGATGTCGGACGGTTTTCCCATGCGTCCAAGGGGATGTCCCTCAGCCATCCCCTTGATGGCGGCCGCCCGCTCGTCGCTGCTCAGGTCCTTGATCGAGGTCTGCACCATGGGTGTGTCGATAGTCCCCGGGTTAACAGCGAGGACGCGAATGTTGTCGCGGGCATATTCGAGAGCCAGCTGCTTGGTCAGCGTGATGACGCCTCCCTTGCTGGCGGCATAGGCGGAGACGCCCTTCATCGATTGCAATCCCTGGACGCTCGCGGTATTGATGATGGCGCCGCCCCCGCGTTTCTTCAGCTCGGGGATGCAGAGCCTGGTCATGAGGAAATAGCTCTTGAGGTTGACATTGATGATCTGATCCCAGCCTTCCACCGAGAGCTCATGAGCCGGGACGTAGTACTCCATCGGTTGAATGCCGACGTTGTTGCACAGGACATCGACGCCGCCGAACTCGGAAACGGCGGTACCTACTGCGGCCTCGCACTCAGAATTCGAGGTGACATCCGTTTTGCGAAACCTTATCTGTCCAGAGCTCGCCGCGAGCTCGTCTCCCGCCTCTTCGTCCACGTCGAGGCAGAGCACATTCGCTCCTTCAGTAGCGAAGGCCTCACAGATGCCCTGACCGATCCCTTTGGC
>CBDBIJ010000138.1:0-6513 GCA_965205655.1 Candidatus Latescibacterota bacterium | reverse complement strand
AATTGCAGCAGTAGCAGCAATCGCCGGTCTGATCTTCGCTTCTACGCAGAAGACCGAAGCGCACCAGCCCGAGGGCGTTCTGTATTTCCTTTGGCAATGGCCAGCTGGCTTGCCAATTCTGGACCACAACCTTTCCGAGTGGGAGGTACTGCCCGAGGAGTATTGGTTCAGCAACGCCGATTACGGCACCAAGATTTTCCAGAGCGACGGTTCGGCCGGCCGCGTGACGACCGCCATAGATCCGGCGAGCCTGGACTTCCGTTACGCCGTATCCGCGAACGCCGCCGACAACCGTTTCTACTTCGCCTATGAGCGGTTCGACAACGCTTGGACGGCCTGGGCGGACATCGAGCCGAAAATTGACGCTGACCATTCGGGCGGTCTGTTCTGGGAAGAAGAGGGTATGACGGAAGAAGAGGCAAAGCGCGCCAAGTCGCGCGGCGCCCAGCCGTACCACCTGTTCTTCTCGGAAGGCGGTGGGACCCCCGGTTTTCAGTGGTCATGGAACTGGCAGACGGCTGCCGACTGGTACGAAGACCCACGCTTCATGGACGCCGCCTACGCCTTTACCGGCGAACCCCTTTCGGAACAGGAGTATTTCGTGAGGGCCGAGTTCTACCTGTCGGGATTCGACGATTTCAAATGGGATGACCCCGACTACAGCTTCGACAACATTCACGACATCCAAGAGGGTGAGATCGCTGGGATCGCCGTTGAGGTCTACGACACCGACCCCATGTGCGATTCCGCAGTTGAAGGCGCGGAGTGTATCTCTCGCTGGTCGCTGGCAACCTTCAACGAGACGTTCGGCAACGCCGACTTCTTCACCGACTTCCTGGTGATGCCCCTCGACGAAGAGGCACTCGCCACAGCGGTCGAGGAGGACAGCTGGGGCGCTATCAAGGCCTCGATGGCGAAGTAACGTCAGCTTAGCTAGACAGCGATCACTCGCTAGAGCAAGACAGGGGTTGGTCCTTCAGGACCGCCCCTGTTTTTACGTACGTTCGAGAAAATGTCGATGCCCGTTCAGGAATTTGTCCTGCTCCCGCAGCCTCGCCAGCTGACCTTCGTGGGAGGAGAGTGCGAAGTAGCGCGCACCGCGGCCGTTTCCCGCTGGATCGAGTCGGATCCGAGAGACGATTTGCGGGGCGCCGGCCGAGTCGTGCGCGAGGCTCTCGGTCTGGTCGGCGGCGTATCCGACGAAGTCGTCATCGAGGTCGACGCGGCGCGCGTCGGCGAGCCCGAGGGGTACGAACTCTCCATCCTCCCGGACCAGATTCAGCTCGTCGCCGGCGACGAGGCCGGCGCCTTTTACGGCTCTCAAACGCTCCTGCAGATCGCCCGCCACCACGAGGGCCGGGGCCGCTTGCCATGCCTTGTCGCACGCGACTGGCCGGACCTGCGGCACAGAGGCGTGCAGCTCGACATCAGCCGCAGGCGCATCCCGACAATGGCCAACCTCAAGCGCCTCGTCGACCGACTCGCCCACCTGAAGATCAACCAGTTCCAACTCTACACCGAGCACACCTTCGCCTACCGCAACCACAGCGCCGTTTGGGAAGGCTACTCGCCGATGACGGGTGAGCAGATTCTCGAGCTCGATCTGTACTGTCGCGAGCGCCACATTGAACTCGTGCCGAACCAGAACACTTTCGGACACATGGAGCGCTGGCTCCACAGGCCGCAGTACGAGCACCTGGCTGAAGCAATGCCCGGAACGCCCATTCAATACTACTTGAGCCCGTCCGACCCGCGCTCGCTGGAGCTCGTTGAAGAGCTCCTGGACGAACTGCTCCCCCACTTCAGCAGCCGTCAGGTGATGGTCGGTCTCGATGAGGTGCGCCTGGGCCCGGGAGGTCGCAGCGCCTCCCTGTGCGAGGAACGTGGTGGGCCTGGCCAGGTTTACCTCGACTATCTGCACGAGGTGCATCGCATCGTCGCCGGCCACGGTCGCACGATGATGTATTTCGCTGACATGATGGTCGACTTCGAAGACCTGCTTCAGCAGGCGCCGCGCGATAGCATCGGTTTGATCTGGGGGTATGACGAGGATTTCCCCTTTGCGAAACACTGCGCCAAATACGCTGAGTGCGGTATTCCCTTCTACACTGTGCCGAGTACCTGCTGTACCGGTAGTATCGGTGGCAGGATCGAACACGGGAAACGGAACATGGCAGCCGCCGTTGAGGCCGCTCTCGAGTTTGACGGTAGCGGTTGCCTCGTCTGCACCTGGGGTGACGGCGGCTACTGGCAGCCCCTCGCCGTGTCGATGGCAGGCCACGCGTACGCGGCCGGAGTGATGTGGCAGCTCGAAGGGAACAGAGACGTCGATCTTGCCGCCGCCCTCGATGTTCATGTGTACGGCGACCGAGCGAAGGTGATGGGCAGACTCTCCGTCGAGCTCGGCGGGGCCTGCGAGCGGCTACCGACCCTGGCGGGATGGTCCGCTTACCAGACGATTCTGCAACAGAAAGCGGGAGGCCACGAGCAGATGCTCGGAATCTCCGCGGAGGAGTTCGACCGCGCCGAACAGTTCATCGCGGAGACCGTCGCAGCTCTCGCCGACGCCCAGATGGAATGCGCCGACGCCGGGGTCGCGGCGGCGGAGTTCCGCGTCGCCGCCGGCCTGATGCGTCACGCCTGTCACCTCGGCAAAGCGCGCTTGCAGGCGAAGGGAGCAGTCCTTCCGGACTTACCGGAAGGCTGGGGGCTTTCGCATATCCTGCCCGAAAACAGGACGGCCGCCGAGCGCGCGGCGGACAAGTGCTACTATTGGCCCAGCCGTCCCGGGGATGACGAAATTCCAACGTACGGCAGCGACGACCTGCGCTCCCTCGCCGACGAATTGGAACCGCTCATCGACGACTATCGGCAGGTGTGGCTGGCTCGGAATCGGCCGGGAGGGCTCGACGAGAGCGCTGCTCGTTTCGCCCGGCTACTGGAGCTCTACCGCGCCGGAAGTAAGGGCTGATGGCACCGGCTTTTGTCGATAGGCGTGAGTATGAGAAAATCAGACCTTTTTATCTAATGTTACCGTATATTGTGGCGCCTGGGCGCACCGGTTTCTGCCTTCGTTGCCACAGAATATGCTATCACAGGCCTGCAAATACGCCATCAGAGCGGTTCTGCACCTCGCCGAGCGAGCTTCGGGTGATCCCCGATTGTGCAAAGACATTGCACGCGAGCTCGACGTGCCCGCGGACTACCTCGCCAAGATCCTCCAGGCGCTCGTCCGCCACGGTCATATGGCATCGTCCAAGGGACGGGGAGGAGGCTTCCGCCTCAACCGCTCAGCCGACGAGATCAGACTGTTGGACATCGTGGAGGCGGTCGACGGCAGGGTTTTCAACACGGAGTGTTTTCTCGGGTTCGAGCTTTGTGACGAAGATTCGCCATGCCAGGTTCACAGCGAGTGGACCGCCATCAAGAGGGACATTGTCCAGATGCTGACTGAGAAGACCTTGAGACAGTTCGCAGACGAGGCGGCAGCTATGTGAATAATGATTGTTTGACGTGGCCGCAGATGATACATTGTTAGCGTCTGCGACTGACGCGATGGAGGCATGTCATGCATTTCATGATTCGCACACCGCATTGCCTGAGTCTGTGCCTCGTACTGTTTTTGGCTGCGCCTTCGCTGGCGGCTGATCGTTTGCCCGTCATCATCGGCGGGGACGAGGGCAGCCCCTGGGCAAATGGCGGCGGCACCGTTCCATCGCTCGTGAAGACGTCGGAGTCGAGCGCCGAGGAAACGAACACCCCGGGAGGCGTGATCGATCTCGACGTGGAGGCCTATCCAAACTGGGCATTCCCCCAGCAGATCGACAGCACCAGAAGCATCCTCATCGGTTTGACGGACTCAGGGCGCGGCGGCAGCGTCTTCACGCCAACGATCTCGTTCCAGGCCTTTGCAGCGGATTTCCCGCTCATGTTCGATGACGACCCAGCCACGGCTTTCGCCATGCGTGCCGCGCGCCCGGGCGAGTCGGCCGGCGGACGGGGCTTGCTCATTCAGTTCGACCTCGGCGCCATCTTCAGCGTCGACCGCATCAAATTCTTTCCGCGCAACGCCGACCCGGCCTACCCGGCTCCGGGCTTTCCGTTTCAGGACGATTTCATCAAAGGGTATGAGCTGCTCACGAACGACGGTTCCCGCGAGACAAATCGCAACGGCAGCCTGCAGTGGACGAGGATCGACATTCAGGAGCAGAACGAGAACGCCGTCGTCGACATCCAGTTCCCGCCTCGATTCATCCGCTACGTCCGCTTCAGATCCCTGAGCAACATCGACTTCGAGATCGCCGAGCTCCAGGTCTTCTCCCTCGGCTTCGTGCCTCAGGCGACCTACGTGTCGAACATCTTCGATTTCGGCACCCCTGCGCTGCTCGGGAATATCCGCTGGGTTCAGGACAATGTCGGCGACGAGAGACGCTCCCGCGTGCGCGTGCGGACACGCGCCGGCCGCGACCGGCAGCCGCTCGAGTTCACCAGACTCGGGGTCCAGAAAACGGGGCGGACGAGGACGAAGTTCGCTCCCTGGGGGAGCAGCGAGGAGGAGATCCTCATCGACGCCGCCTGGAAGAAGGCTGAAGATCTCGAGGATGCCCCCCGTCTCTCGGAGGCGGTGACGTATCAGGGCCTCACCGTGAGGACTCCCCAGGATCTTGTCGAGCGGATCCTCGACAACGCCGATGTGCCGGCCCAGGAAGCGCTCCTCATCTTCGACGAGCTGGCAGCCGAGGATAGGCACGCAGCCGCTCTCGACGTGGACCGCTACTTCGACCTCGAAGAGGGTGAGCGCACCGGTATCGACGACGATCTCACGAGCTGGAGCCCCTGGTCGCCACCCTACACTGCCGATGGTGTCGTCGACGCCATCGAGTTGGCAAATCAGGAGGCGGGCATATCCATCACCTCACCTGACGGCCGCCAGTACTTCCAGTTCATGATCGAATTCGAAGGCGACGTCTTCGATGCGGCGACAGGCATCGGGGGTCTCGCTTTCGATGTCGCCGCCCCGACCTTTGCCGACTCACTCGTGGGCGAGATCGCGCCGCGGGCCGTCACCCTCGGCGAGGAGACTGAGTTCACGTACGCCGTTCTCATCAAAGTGGGATCGGGCGAGGGATTCGACCGCTTCGAAATCACCACGCCGGTACGGGCGAGCGCTGTGGGGCTCGTGCAGATAGAGCGACCCGACGGCAGCTCCCTCGAAGCCGATTTCTCCTCGACGAGCCTCGACCGGCTGCCGCAAACGGTCAACGGCGTGACGATCGAACAGATCACCAGCACCGCGCTGACGCTTTCGTTCCCCGAGATCGACGAGGACGGGACGTTGCTCAAAGTGAAATTCACGAACGGCGTGCTGCGCTTCGGCACGCGTTTTGACAGCCGCGCCCTCAGTGGCGAAAACCGCATCGGTCAGCAGGTCCTGGCCGGGAACGCGGCGGACCTGAATAGTAGCGAGGTCGAAGACCCGGACGTGGGCTCGATCGGCAGTCTCAGGCAGGGCAACCTGGCGGTCTCTGTACCGATCTCGAAAGACCTGCTGGTGAACGTGAAGGCGGCGCCCGCTGTTTTCTCACCGAATGGCGACGGCGTCAACGACGAGTCGATCATCAGCTATGACGTCACGAACATCGGCAAGGAGACCGATGTGAAAGTGAGAATCTACGATCTCGGGGGGCGTCTGGTGCGGGCTTTCGACGATCCGCGCACGAGCGGCCGATACGGCCTCGCCTGGGACGGCCGAGACGATTCCCAGCGCTACGTCACACCCGGCAACTACCTGTTCCGCGTATCCATCGACGCCAGGAGCGCCGAGTTCGCGCAAGTTGGCATCGTGGCTGTAGCATACTGATGAATTCGCTCTTCATGAGCACGTGCAGAGCTGCCGCGGCCGTAGCGCTCGTTTTCGCCACCCTGTTACTGAGTGCGACCGTGGCTGCGGCCGACGACTCGCGGACGGGACGCCGACGCGGCGACAGCGTGGGCTTCGAGCCGACCGGGCCGGGAGTGCTCTTCAGCGCGCTCGATCCGACGGTGCAGCGCTGGTACGTGCCGCAAGAGCTCTACGACGAGTTTCAGTGGAGACAGTGGGAACACACAAACTACAGCAGCACTCCCTATCATCGATATGTCAACACGAACATCGAAGGGGACTATTTCTACGACTTCTTCGGAGACTACGTGAGTCACGGGTGGCTCGTCTACGACTGGCGCCAGGACCAGCCGCAGGGATCTGGCAGCGCCATCTTCAAGGGCCAGCAATTCAACTCCTGGTTCAGCTCCCTGGCAATTGGCAGCGACAGCAGAGGCCAGAACAGCTACGCCATAACGATCGGCAACCGGATCCGCGCTGGGCTGACGCCGATGACGTTCTCGAAGCCGACATTCAACGGCATGCAGTTCGACTTCGCCTCAGACAAGTACGCGGCGACCGTCATCGCCTCGCGCATCAGCGAGCCCGGCCAGGGAGTCGACATCGAGCCGGAGCGCTTGACCAACACGACT
>CBDBIJ010000137.1:0-63973 GCA_965205655.1 Candidatus Latescibacterota bacterium | reverse complement strand
TGAACGGTTACGAATTTCGAATGTGCCTCATAGCTGCAGCACCACGTTTCAAAATATCTACAAGGATGGCAAACGGACCCAGGAATGGACTGCGAGCGCTCGTTCCATTTCGATAGAAGATGTACCCCTGGCCTGGCGTAAAACGCCCATTGTCCATCTCGCCCCCCCTCGCACAAGAAATGTCTCCAGCGATGTGTGGCGATTTGAAGGATAGCCTGGTCTGTGTCACCATGCAGGGGTGGCTTCGAGCTCAAGATGATGAATGGAGGGTCATCTACCGACCCCATCCCGAGTTGGAGGCATGGTTGTCGAAGATCGATGTCATGGTACCTGAGCCTGGCCGATGTATTTGGAGACCAGGACGCGGTCAATCATCTGCTGACCTCGGCCAGGCTGGGGGTTGAGACCGTGGGGCCGAAGGGCTGCAATGTCTATCACCAGGGCCAGGTCACGCATATTCCGGTTAAGCCTGAGACCGAGGTCGATCCGACCGGCGCGCGGTGATATCTTCGCTGCTGCCTTTTTCGTCCGCTACCACCAAACGGGCGATTCTATCAAAGCGGCGCAATTTGCCAACGCCTGCGCTTCACTGTCAGTCCGCAAAATGGGAATGGATAGCATTCCCAGCCTGCCAGAGGTCGAGGGCCGTCTGGCCGAGCTTTATGACAGCTAAATGGTATGTGGACGCGGACTAACCCGTGATGGCGGGAGAGACGATCCGTTTCGGTATCGTCGGCGCCGCCGGCAGGGGCAACAGCTCCGTGCGTGCCCTGCAGGCCAACCCCGCGACCGAGCTGACGGCGCTGTGCGACGTGCGCACCGAGCAGCTGCGGGCGCACGCCGCCGAGCTGGGGGTCGCGCACACCTTCACCGACGCCGAAGCCCTGCTCGATTCCGGCAGCGTCGACGCAGTCATCCTCGGGACGCCGATGCCGTTGCACGCGCCGCACGCGATCCTGGCGCTCGAGCGCGACATCCACGTCCTCAGCGAGGTCACGGCCGGGGTCTCGGTGGCGGAGTGCCGCGATCTCGTGCGCGCCGCCCGGCGCAGCGGCGCGAAGTACATGATGGCCGAGAACTTCACCTACACGAAGCCGAACGTGCTCGTCCTCGAGCTGGCCCGGCGAGGCCTGTTCGGCGAGGCCTGTTCGGCGAGGCCTACTACGGCGAGGGCGCCTACATCCACGAGCTGAAGGCGCTCAACGAGAAGACGCAGTGGCGTCGCCGCTGGCAGACGGGCGTCAACGGCAGCACCTACCCGACCCACAGCCTGGGTCCGGTGTATCAGTGGTTCAACACTGGCGGTCGTTCCGACCGTGTCGTCTCGGTGTGCGCCGTCGGCAGCGGCCATCACTACCGCGACCCGCGGGGCGACGAGTACGAGATGGAGGATTCGGTGACGATGATGTGCCGCATGGCGTCCGGGGGGCTGGTGCAGATCCGAGTCGACATGCTGTCCGACCGGCCTCATCACATGGTGCACTACGCCCTGCAGGGGACGGACGGTGCCTACGAGTCCGGAGACGGGTACGGAGCGGAACCGAAGGTGTGGCTGCGTGCGCGCGGCCCGGCGCCGAAGTGGGAGCCACTGTCGGCGCTGGAGGAGGAGTTCCTGCCGGCGTTCTGGAAGAGCCCGCCCGAAGCGGCGCTGCAGGCCGGTCACGGCGGCGGCGACTACTGGGTAGTGCAGGATTTCATCGCCGCCATCCGGGAGCAGGCCGAGCCACCGATAGGTATCGACGCCGCCATGGACATGACCCTGCCGGGCCTGATGAGCCAGCAATCGATCGCCCAGGGATCGAACTGGTCAGCGGTGCCCGATCCCCGCAACTGGACGTGAGGAGAAATATGACCGAGCACCGAGGCGTTCGCCTGCGAGATATTTACGCAGAGGCCACTGTCAGCTCTCTCATCTTGTCCTCATCCAACTCGACTCCCAGCCCGGGGCCTTCCGGTGGAAACAGGTGACTCTCCTCGGCCCGGATGCGCTCTTTCGCAGGCGAAACGGTATAGAGCAGGGGGCCAGCAGGATCGGAAGGAAGATCCAGGTTGGGAACCGAAACCCCGAGATGAACCGCCCCTGCTGTGCCTACGGTCGAATCCTGATCGGTTGAAAGCAAGGTCTTGAAACCTGCGGCTTCCGCCAGCGCGAACATGCGGCGGACGTAGGTGGGCCCAAACCAGACCCACGCCAGGTTGAGGACGGTACACGCTCCTCGCTCGATCGCCTCGTAACCGTTTTCCAGGCTTCTGATATGCATACTCACCGGCACATCCATCCGCTTGACGAACTCGGCGGACACCCGCAAGTCATTCGATGGTTGCTCGAAATTGTATGGATCGTGGTGACGGAGCACGTCGGCGTAGCGCAGGGCGCTCTCCCAATCCGGGAAATCACCGATAAGATCGAAGGCTTTGAGCCGAATTGCCTCACCAAAACGGGCTTTCATCTCGGTTATGAACCGGTTATCCAGATCGGCGTCACCCGAGATGTAGTAGCGGAAGAGATGATGCCCCAAATCCACCAGCCGCTGCAGGTAGCTGGCATTGCGCTCGAAGCCGTCCTGTAGGTGTTCCCCGATAATCGGATAACAGAAGTACACGCTGTCCCGCACTTTGCCGCCCATCAAATTGTAGGCCGGCACGCCCTGCGCTTTGCCGTTGAGGTCGTACAGCGCGAGGTCGATGGCAGCCGTCAGGTGCGAGTTGAAAACCGTGCTGCCGAAGTCCTGCGTCCGCAGGAGTTCATTGATCTCAGTGATCCGGGTGGCATCGCGTCCGACCAGCAGTTCGCTGTAGCGCTTGGTTATCGCACCCAGGTCATCCGCCATGCTGTCTGAAGCCTCCCCCAGGCCCACAAGCCCGCCATCCACATGGAGCTTGACGATGACGTGGCCGCTCGGTGGTTCGCCCGTCTTAACGGGGTGTTCCTGGTAATAGCGCGCGGTCAGAATCTGGAATGTCTCGACTTTCGTGATTTTCATTCTTGTTTCCTCAGTGGCAGGTTTGACGGCCGCATTATCACGACCAGACGTAAATCTCCTCATCGTCCGGGGACATGCCGACGAAAGCCGCCAGCACAATACGCGCCCTTGCGCCTGCCACCGGAGGTACTTCATGAATGTTTTCGGAAAAGAAAAAGTAAAGGTCGCCAGGCTCGAGCTGGATCTGAATCCGGGGGATGCCTCGCCCGGCAGCGTACTGCCTGAACGTGCCGGCGGTGATATACTCCTGCACGACGGGTGTCCAGGGGCAGTTGTAGAGGAAGGGTTCCCCACTCTCGCCTCCCTCCACGGAGTTCTGGAAGCACATCACTCCGGCAAACTGATGCTGGAACCTCGACACCTCAAAATTGAACAACCTCTGCCGCTTGACGACGGAGTCGAAGTGGGGTCCGTGTCCCGTGCCGGCATGGTAGGTGCGGAAGACGGCCGGTCCGTAGAGCCGTCCATCCGGCTCGCGGGCGGTCATCACCTTCTTGTCCGGCGCCAGACCTGACAATCTCTCGTAGAACGTCTTCACCGGATCATCGTATCCATCGAATAATGTCTTGAAAAGTTCGTGGGTGTCGGCCGCATCGGCGAAGAATTTTTCGGGGTCAGCACTGTGCCCCGCTAAATGAGGACCGACATACACGGGTCCCCCTCCGTCCCCGTCCTGACGTTGGTCGTGTGCCAGGCCGCGTTCGTAGAGACGGTTCACGAGGCCCGCACAGTGATCGGGATCGAACGCCTGGCGCAGGACAATACCGGGGGTTTCACCCGCTGCCAGCGCATCGAGAGGCCGCGGATGCTTCTTCAATATGTCTGCTACACTGCCCTCGGCGGGCGTCCACGCATGGGGCGCTGTCATTATGCGGCTCGAACTTTCATGTCGAGTGAGTGACCGTACAGCTCATTCAGCTTTGCAGGCAATGCCCTTCAGCTCGATCGCGACACGAGATCAGGCCGTCTCCAGGTAAGCGGCGTAGAAATGGGCGTCCTCTAACCGGCGTCCTTCCCAGCTGACCTTGAGGCGGACTGGTCCGTCCAGATCGTGCAGCCGGTCTGCGTTTCTCCACACCACTTCACGACGCAACCCGGATTCCGTCACGGGCACGCAATCAGCTCCCGAATAGCCGTCGATCTGCACAAACTTCAGATCGACGAGTTCCACTCGGAGCTGCGCTTCGTCTGACAACCCGTCGGCGTTCAAAAACACGCGCGCCGCCTTGCCGCCCAAGCGAACGGGGCAGGTGATGAAGTGCGGTTCCGTCTTCAGCGGCACCATCTCTCCGACGTGTTCGCGCCAGAATAGGGTGTGGGTATCTTCCGCCATCAGCAGCCGCGGTTTGGGATCGGCGACCACCTCGAAATATCCGAGCCGGTCCCGCGGCCAGCGAGCCACGCAGATGAATCCGCCGTGCCACGGCGCATACCAGATCAAGGTCTCGTCACCGATATTTTCGAAACCCTGCCCCTGCTCGAGGCAGGGTAGGGGGCGCGCCGGCGTTCGACGGTCGACCTCATAGGCATCAACGATGTGGAAGTCGGGTATCGGTTCCACGAACTGCAGGCCGTCGTTGCTGACCACGAGCCCCAGATCCATGGAGACGAAGGAGCGGTCGTTGCTTTCCCCATGCCAGGCTCCGTAAAAACCGATCACCACGTTGCCTCTGTTCCACAGGCTCGCTCCCAAATGAACCTGCTCACCCGCATGGCAGCCCGGCAGCTGTTTGTAGGGAGGTACATCGCGCCGCAAGCCGACGGCCACCGCATCGGTCCAGTGGTCGAAGTCGTAGGACATGTAGGTCACGAGCGCCCGCTTGGATCCGACGTTTCCGCCCTGGCCGGTCATGTAGTAGCAGCCATTGAATTTCATCAGGCCGCCCGGCTCGATGGCGTTGTGTTTGAGGATCGGGTTGTTGGGAGACTCAACCCAGCTCAACCCGTCAGGGCTGTAGCCGGCGATGTTGAGGAATGGGTGGACCTCGTTGATCAGTTTGAAGCGGCGGCCGGGATCGGGGTCTTCCGGCTCGTATAGAACGAGCAGGGCGCCGATCGCTTCGCGATGGGGACTGTCGAACTCCACCAGGTTGTTTCGGGTATTGCCATTGAATTCCACCAGGCCAAGCTCGGGCTTCTCCCAGTGAATTCCATCCTGGCTGACGGCATAGCAGATGTGCGGTCCCCGCTCCTCTCCGTTCTCCTCGCCGGTGCCGATATACCACATGCGCAGCTCGTCGCCGATGCGGATGACGGTGCCATAGAATTTTACATGCAGATGATCGGGCGCTTCGGGGCCGCCCGGCTCGAGCACCACAGGATGCGGTTTGTACGGATTGGTCGCCGGGACCAGACCTGGCTGCAGCAGATACCGCAGGGGAATGGTGCGACTGTCGAAGGGAAAGAGGACCGCTTCGTCCAGGTCGGTGGGGGACCCCCGTTTTCCACGATCATGACTAATCTCCGATGGGTGGCGTCGTTCGTGTTGGCCGCGGCGGCCTAGCTGCCTTTGCCGTTTCTTGCCGCCTTGATGATACCAGCCATGAATCCGATGGCAAAGGCGTGACCCTGAAACTGGGGACCGGCGTCGGTCACAGTGCGGGGCAGGTGGGCCACCGCGAGGAAGGTGTCTACGCCGATCTCGTCGAAGGTGCGTACGACTTCGAAGAAATCGCAGTCGGCCTCGTCGAGAAAACATTCGTTGAACCGGGGCACCGTTCCCTGGACGCCCTGGGCGTGTCCGTAGAGGATCTGGTCGCGCTCGCCGAACTGCCGGATCGACGCCGGGATATCAGTCCCCATGGCGGTCCAGTTGCCCAGACAGAAGTTCACCGCGCTTGCCGGGCTAGCGGCCAGGTCCATGGCGCGCTGGTACCCTTGAGGGCTGTGGAAGATCCGCGCTATGCCTCCGACCCTCGGTGTCGGTGGGTCGTCGGGATGAAGTCCCATGCGCACGCCGGATTCCTCCAGGACCGGCACGATGGCGCGCACGAAATATTCGTAGTTCTCCCACATCTCCTCGGCGCCGTACTCCCGGTCGCGAAACAGCGGTGCCTTGTCTACCTCCGCCATGTCGAGAAGGTCGCTGTGAGCACCGCCTCTGGCCGGATAGTTGGTTGAGGTGCGTGTGGAAAAGCGCCACAGCCGGGCAGGGTTGACCATCCAGTTGTATCCGTAATACGGGATGCCGGCGCGCCCCATGTTGCGAATCGTGACGGATAGATTCTCGAGTTGCTGGTCCCGTCCCGGCAGACCCAGCATTATGTGATCGAAACACCAGCTAGGGTGGGGGTTCTCCATGCTCGCCAGCGTCAGACCAAAAGCCTCGACGCGCTCGCGCAGCTGCACTAGCTCCAGATAGTCCCAGTGGCACCCAGGCCTGTCCCCGGCGTCCGGCGGAAACTTGCGGGTGTAGTCGGGCATGGTGTAAAAACCACAGATTACATCAGAAACGCCGTACTGCTGCAAGAAATGAAGAAAATCGTCGCCAGCGCCGTGTAGAAAGGCTCCAATTCTCACGCTCTCTCTCCTTCGGTCTTTATGAAGTCGGCCACCGCCTTGCCGAGGATCTGCGAGCCGTCTTCCGTGAAATGAACGCCGTCCTCCCCCAACATCTCCGCGACACCTTGGTCCGCGATCACCTGGTAGAGGTCGACGAAGGGGATGTCGCTCTTCGCCGCAACGGCACGAGCGGCCGCGTTGTAGGCACTTACATCATCTTCAGTCCTTTCGCACTCGTAATCGACAGCACGCTGACGGGCAAGATCTACCGGAGTCGTCAACGCGAAAAGCACCCGGGCTTTCGTCTCGCTGCGAAGAATCGAGAAGATCTGCTTCAGGTTGGCGCCGTACTCCTCCAGGGACACCCTGTGCTCCGGACCCGGCCCGCCATCACGAGCCATGTCGTGCAAACCGGCGTTGATGTGCACGATATCGGGATCGGGATCGATTGCCCATTCGCGCAGGTGCTCGAGAACGTTTCGAGTGTGCCCCCCTGCGCGCCACCGATGCCCACAACCTCGCCCCAACCCGCGAGTTCACCGATCACTGTCGAAACATATCCACCGTGAATTGAATCGCCGATGCAGACAATGCGCTTCATGCTAGCTATTCCATCCTATCCATGCCCGTGGGTGACGCTGATGATGCGCGCTTCGAAACTCTTCGCCGGCTCTTATCATAGAAAGCAGAGCAGGAATCTCGCAATGGCCGACGTCATCGGTCAAGGGCCGGAAACGCGATCCGCCAGCGGCATGATTCCGGGATGGCTGATGAGCCTGTCGATCCCCGTTCAGGGTACTTGCGTCCGATGTCTGCAACGGATAAAGTGTGCTATCAGCTTTCCGGTCAAGGACAATCACATGAGGAAGCAGCAGCAGAGCGGCCAAGGCAGCGAAGGCCTGCTTGAGAGCCCTCGTGTGCGACGAGGCGCAACCAACCCCATCGAGGAGACTGCCCCATGTATTCGATCGGTCTGGCCACGACGCTCCGCCCCGGAGCCTACGCCGAGTACAAAAAGGCCCACGACGACCTCTGGCCCGAAGTCGCCACAGGAATGAGCGACAACGATGTGAGCATGGCCATCTACCGCTTCGGCGAAAACCTCATCCTACACGGCGTCGCCCCCACCGAGGAGGCCTGGAACAAGAGCACCCAAGTACCGATCATGGAGAAATGGTTCGAGTACATGGCCAAGCTCCTGGAGACCAACGAGGAAGGTGAGATCATCTTCGAGAGCCTGACCGAGGCCTTCGCCTTCGGCATGTTCACGGCCGATTGACCAGGACGTATCGATGGCTATCACGATTACCAGGCGAGAGCAGACTTCACGGCGTATGAGTGGCAGACACGTCAATCAGGCGGTGGAGGCAATCAGACGCGATGGTTTCGTGGTCATCGAGAACGTGGTGCCGCATGAGCCCCTCGATATTCTCAGGGAGAAAATGAATGAAGATTCGCAGGTCATGATCGACTTGAAGAAGTGGGGCGGCGCAGGGCATCTCAAAGGACATCTCCAACAGGCGCCACCGCCGTTTGCTCCCTTTGTTTTTCCCGAAATCGTAGCCAATCCGTTCGTCATTCAGGTCAACACGGCACTCCTCGGCGGGGGCATCTCCAACGGCCTCTACACGGGGAATACCAATTGTCCCGGCAGTCAGACCCAGCCGTTGCACCGCGACGGCTCCGTTCTATGGCCTGGTAACGAGCCAGCTCACCCGACCGCAAGCGTAGTGGTGAATATCTCTCCACTCGACACGACGGAGGAGAATGGAGCGGTGGAGTTGTGGCCGGGCACGCATCTGCACACCTCCCCGAAAAAACAGTTTGGCAGAGACATGGAACGGGCGCAGCGGCAGGCCTCGCCGCCCATAAGGGCGTGCGCCAAAAAGGGAAGCGCGCTTATCCGGGATGTGCGACTCTGGCATCGTGGGGTGCCCAATCATTCGGATCATCCACGACACATGATTGCGATGGTTCACATTATCCACTGGCTCCGGTATGGTTCGCGCTTGATGTTCAACGCCGGTTGTGAAGACGCCTTTCCGGACGATTGTGGTCTGAATCATAGTGTAGGATTCACAGACGATTCAATTGACTACCTCAATCTGAAACAACCAGGGGGTGAGAGGAGATCGGAAAGGGGAAAAAGGGAAAGGTGAAGTGAGGGGATGAGCGTGCGTCTTCAGGGCATGGTGACGTGCAGGGAAACTGGCCGCGGTCTGTCCGAAGTGCTGGTGTCCAATGGCGAGCAGGTCGGGAAGACGGGTCAGGACGGGTCTTACCATCTCACTGCCGAGGCTGGCGTGCATCGTTTCGTCTGGCTATCGCAACCGGCCGGCTACCGCGCCGATGGCCCGTGGTACAATCCGGTCCCCACCGTCGATGGCGACGTCGACTTCCAGCTCGCGCCGGCACCGGAGCGCAGCGTTTCCTCCTTCCGGTTCGTTCACGTCACCGACACCCACGTTTGCGAGCACAGGACGCCGCCGGGAGTCTACCGGGAGGCCATCTACGACGTGGTCGAGCAGACCGAGCCGGCGTTCATCGTTCACGGCGGCGATCTGACCAACCGCGGCACGATAGCTGAGTTCGAGAGCTACCAGCTCGCGATCCAGGGCATCCAGACGCCGATCTTCCCGCTGTTCGGCAACCACGACGGCGAAGCCAATCGCGTCGATGCCGACGGGAAGGACATCACGAACACCACAAACTTCAACCAGGTCATCGGCCCCGCCTACTTCAGCTTCGACTGGGGACCCATCCACGTCTGCCTCTACGCCGACTTCAATACCTACTTCTCCGAGGCCGACCGCAAGCGCCGTCCCGATTGGCTGCGGGCCGATCTGGAGGCACAGCCTGCCGGCCGCGTCAGTGTCCTCGTCGTCCACCAGCCGCCATCGGACGAGTTCGTCGCCGACATGAACCTACTCGGTGTGGCCGTGATCCTCTGTGGGCACCTGCATGCGAACAAAGGATACAGCTACAAGGGGACCGCCGTACTCGCCACATCGCCATTCTGCTTTGGCGGCGTCGACACATCGCCGAGCAGCTACCGCGTCCTGCATGTCGCCAACAAAACGATCGCGAGCCGCTTGCGGGCCTCTCAGTCGCGGCGTCTGAAGCCGTGTGAGCCCGACGCCTTGCGCCTCGGGAGTCGCAGACTCGATCTCGTGTGGAGCGCGGGGCTGGCAGGGAACCTTCACCGAGCATCCCCGGTCGTCGCCGGGGACCGCATCTACGTGAGCCAGCGCGATGAGGATCTGACCGGTGGTCCCGGCGTCGTATGCCTCGACGTCGCCACCGGCCAGAGCCAGTGGGAGACCTCCACCGAAGCCGCCGTAAAGAACCGGGTCGCTGTTGATGAGGATGGTCACTGCGCTGTGTTCGGCGTCGCCGGACAACTGCTCCTGCTCGATGCCGACAGCGGCCAGATTCGCTGGCGCTGTGATCTGCCGCAGTATCCGCAGCGCTGGCTCTTCGGCTCCCCGGTGATCGACCGGGGCCACGTCTACGGCGGCGCCCGCGGAGGCTACGGAGCGTGGCGTGTCGAAACCGGCGAGCAGGTCTGGTACACGCAGCTGGAGAGGACGGATTCACACACCTGCTACGCCGTCCCGGTAATCACGGACGAACTGCTGATCAACGTCGTTCAGACGAGCGGGGCAATCGCGCTGCGACGGGACACCGGGGAGATCGTCTGGCGCCGCCAAGAGCAGAGCGTCAACTACACGGCAGCCAGCCCCGCGCTGGTGGACGGAGATCGTGTGATTCTGCCAGGCAAGGAGAGGCAGCTTTTGTGCTTGCGTGCGGATACCGGCGAGGAGATCTGGCATATAGAGCCGGAAAAGGGTGTGGTTTTGGGACTGACAGTCTGCGCTGACCGCATTCTGCTGAGTACCGAGTCGGACGGAGCCCAGTGCATCGATGCCGACACGGGCGAGCAGGTGTGGCGCTACGAGACCGGGCCCGATCTGATGGATGCGTACCCGTACCAGAGATCAGCCGCGACCTTGATGGCCGCACCTGCCTGCTGGGAAAGCTACGCGCTGATCGGCGGCAACGACGGCGTGCTCTATGTCCTGGACGCCGCCTCGGGTGAGTGCGCCGCGCAGCTGTTCGTCGGCGCGCCGATAACGGCTGCTCCCTGCGTGCTGGCAGACGGCTTCTGCGTGCCCGCGTGGGACGGCCGGCTGATGCGCTACGCCGTGAGGGATTGACGGCCGGCTCGGCGCCGACGTCAGGCTAAACGAACCCCCCACCCTGCGTGTCGAATTTTCGGACGCCTGTCACCAGCACTTCTTCGCGGGATTAAGGAGAGACGCTGTAAGGAGCTATCGATGACGCGCATCGCAACCTACATCATCACTGCTCTCTCGATCAGTTTGCTCTCTTGCGGAGGCCTCAGAATCGACAGCCGCTGGCCCGACCGCGACATCGTCGTGGACGGCGACGACGCAGACTGGCAGGATCTGAAGCTGTACGTCGAGGACTGGCCCGTCGACATCGGCGTCGCCAATGATGCCGATTTCCTCTATTTGACGCTGAGCACCGTCGACCGCTCCCTCCAGCGGCAGGCCATCATGCGAGGGTTCGAAGTGTGGATCGATCCCAACGGCGGCAGGGACAGAATCCTGGGTGTCCGCTATCCCGTCGGAAGGGCCGGCGTGAGACGGGGTCAGGGTCGCGGAGAATTCGGGGGCATGGGGCGGGGGCAGCGTCGTGGATTCGGCGGCGGTCGGTCCCAGGGTGATCGGGGTGACGACTTCTCACGGCCCGATCAACTCCAGGAGGCCTTCGAGCGCCTGCTCAGCTCGCAACAACCGATCCTGCTCGGCAAAGGTGAAGAGAAGATCCGTTCGTTGAACATGTCATCAGAAAACGACGTGCGCGTCATGGTTGCCTACGCTGACGGGCGACTGGTTTATGAGGCCCGGTTCCCCCTCCGGGGCCCGGACCCGCTGCCGCGATTGCCGGCCAAAGACGGTAGAGACATCGCCATCGGTTTCCGAACTCGAGAGATCGAGTTCGACCGTTACGCCATGCAGAGCCGCGGAGAATTCGGCGGTCGACGGGGGGGAGGCGGCGGTTTCGGCGGTCCCGGTGGATTCGGCAGTGGTCGAGGTGGTGGCTTTGCCGGGGGTCGCGGCGGTCCCTCGCGTCCAGATTTCGACCCGGTTGAGAAGTGGACGAGAGTCAGTCTGGCAAGAAAAGCTGCACATTGACGGCCTGGAGCCACTTCTTCACACAAGTGTCACCACAGCGAAACAGGCGATCACAATGCGGTAGATTCTTGCTTGGGTGAGTGGACGGGCCTCGAAATTGCATACGTCGGAAATTGCATACGGATCTGCGTATATTAACTCCAACTCCGGCGGAGATTCGTCTTCAATGCCAGCCGACCAAACCTCTCCCGAACTGACCACCCGCGACGTGCTCTCGCAGGTGGACCGCCGTATCGACCTCGTCGAGACTGACCTGCGAAAACTGGATTCCAAGTTCGATGCCAGGTTCGACGCGCTGGACACGAGGATTGACGCCCTGAATTCCAAGATGGACACGAAGCTCGACGCGCTGGACACGAGGATTGACGGCCTGAATTTCAAGATGGACACCAAGCTCGACGCGCTGGCGGAGAAAATGGACACACGATTCCGTCACCTGACAACAACGATGGTTGCCGTTGCCGGGGTCCTGGTGGCTACGGCCGGTGTTTTCGTCGCGTATCTGAAGATCTGAGATCCGAGCGCCTGCGACACCAATCTCCGTGTCGCTACCTACCCTCCAGCACTTCTTCCCGCACTTTCAACAGAAACTCCTGCACGAGCTTGCTCCGGTAGTCCGGGTAGGTCCATTCGAAGGGGCTGCATTCGCCGCGCTGGAACAGCAGCGTTGCTTCGGCGTACAGCCCCGGCGCGATGCAGATGCGATGGCCGCTGTATTTGGTTGAGGCGAGGATGAGGCTCTGGGCGCTAACCATTCCCGGATCGATGTTCGCCGTGCGGCATGGCTCGCCGCCTTTCGCCGTGGCGAGATCGGTTTCCAGCTGTATGGTGCGCCGCTTGATTTCCGGGAGCTTGTCGAGGGGAGCAAGGCCTTCGAACCGGATGAGCTGCTTGACCAAGCCGGTTCCCATTTCCTCCTCGTAATAAGATGAATAGTCGAAATCGTAGGACGGACTTCGCTCTTTCACGCCTCCGAACATTCGGTGCAGCTGCTCCACAGCATCGGCGAGGACCTCCGCTCCAGTTGCCATGACTGCGCAGATGACGGCGGCCCGCTGAGTTTCCCGGATGTCGAGGGGCATGTAAGTCAGGCGACGAGCATGGCGGCGCCGAAGACGCCGGCGCTGTCACCGAGCTCGTTCTTAACGAGCTTTGTGTGGACCTGATCGTTGAAGACCCAGCGCTTCAACTCCTCCAGCCCCCTGCTGTAGAGTATGTCGACGTTGCTGACGCCGCCCCCGAGGACGACGACGTGGGGATCGAGGATGTTGACGACAGAGGCGACGGCCCGGCCGAAATAGGTGACAAGGCGATAGATTGTGGCTTCGGCGTTGGCGTCCGATCCGGATTGCGCCAGCGCGGAGATTTCCGGCAGTGACAGGCTGGAGCCGCTGAGCTCTTTGTAGAACCTCTGGAGATGGGGGCCGGCCAGGAAGGTCTCGACACAGCCTTTCCTGCCGCAGTAGCAGTCGGGTCCGGTGGCATCCAGGACGTTGTGGCCCCATTCTCCGGCGATTCCCTGACATCCGAACAGGGCTTTGTCGCCGATGACGACACCGCCGCCGACCCCCGTGCCCAGGATGATGCCAAAGCAGCTCTGGGCCCCGCGCGCCGCACCGAGCCTGGCTTCTGCCAGCGCAAAGCAGTTGGCGTCGTTGGCGAGCACGATTTCTGCGCCGAGGTCGCTGCGCAGGTCGGCCATCAGGGGTTCACCGATGAGGCAGGTGGTGTTGCTGTTCTTGAGGCGCAGGGTCTGGGGGTCGAGCACCCCCGGGGTGCCGATGCCGATGGCGTCGGGTTCGTCTCCCACTTCCGCCCTCATCGACTCCACGAGTCCACGGATTTGAGCACGGATATGGCCGTAGCCTTTCTCTGCTTCGGTGGGAACCCGAATGCGGCATACGGGCTCCGCCGAGTCGGTGGCGGGCAGGACGATGCCCTCGGTTTTCGTGCCCCCTAGATCTATTCCCCACACGAAATCGGGCATAGTTCAGATACCTCCAGTCGCCTCGCCCATCATCCTGGGTTCCTCCACCTTGGGTGCGGGGTGCTCCTCTATCACCCGCATGCTCTTCCACTTGCCGCCCCGGAAGCGAAAATAGAAGGCGATGCCGCCGATCATGATGTAAGCGCACATGAACGCCCACATGACATAGACGCCGGCGTCGAAATAGTGATGGGCCACGTAGGAAGGGATTGCCATGATCACAAAGCCGAGAAAAACGGATAGGTACATGACATAGCGGGTGTCTCCAGCTCTTTTCAGAGTGGCCGTGAAAACGATGAACAAAGCGTCGAAGACGCAGTAGGCAGCTACGAAGCGCAGCAGCAAAGCGGCGAGATCGCGAGCGGCCTCGAACTCAGGGCCCTGCGCGCCCACACCGTAAGGCGATAGGAAGAGTCGGGGCAGAAAGAGATAGGCCAATGACATCGTTCCCATGTAGACCAGGGCGAGCTGGACGCCCGACCAGGTAGCGGTCTCGGCCGCGTCCGGTCGATCTTGACCCAGACGCTGCCCCACCATCGTCGACACTGCGATGCCGCAACCGATGAGGGGCATGAAGGCGAGGCTGTTGATGTTGAAAGCGAGGTTTGTGGCGGTCAGCTCGAGGGTGCCCACCCGCCCCATGACGAGGACGAACAGGGACAGGGCCAGAAGATCGAGCATGAAGTTGATGCCGTTGGGGACGCCGTACCGCAACAGTCGGGAGAACAGCTCTGATCGAGGCGCCAGCCACTGAGGGTGGCGAACTCTGTCCGGTAGCGGCGTTGAATGAGCAGGAGTCCATAGAGGATGGCGCCGAACAGGTTGGCTCTGTTCGTGGCCCACGCGGCTCCTTCGATGCCCCACCTCGGGAATCCCCAGTTTCCGAAGATGAGGCTGTAGTCGAGGAGAACATTCGCCAGCATGGTGGCGGTGCTGACCGCGAGCACTGTCCAGGTCTTTCCGCGACCGCTGTAGAAGCAGGACAGCGCACTGGACAGGACGATCGGGAACAGGCCGTAGCACAGGATCCGGAAATAGGCGACTTCGTCCGCCCGGATGGCCGGATCGTGGGCCGACGAAATCGAAGAGCGGGTCGGACACGGCAGCGCATCCCAATCCCGCAACGCCGCTCATGACCGACAGGTACCCTCCCTGCCACAGCGAGGGCCCCACTCGATGCGGTCTTCCGGCGCCGGTGTACTGGGGCAACGAAGGTATTGACGTATCCCGCAGTGCCGAGAAACAGGGCAGTGATGACGAAACTCGTCATGCCGGCGGGAAGGGCAGCCGCCAGTGCCTCGGTGGAGTACCACGTGAGGAACACTCTGTCGACGAAGTGCTGGACTGTAAAGCCCTGGGTTTCTGGACACTGATTTGGCGGATGGTCAGGCCGCCTTGGACAACTCCTGCTGGAAGCTCCGGCGCACCTGGTTTGGTGTCTGATAGTTGTGTCGCTCGAGGAGCCACTTCTCGTTGTAGACTCTCTTGAATTCGAGCAGGGCAAGACGGAGCTCTTCGACCGTGGCAAAGTATCGGACCCACAGGAGATTCTCCTTGAGGGTGCGGATGAATCGCTCGGAGCAGCCATTGCCCTCCGGGGCACGCACGAAGCTGGGCGACGACTCGATGCCCAGGAAGTCGATCTGTTTCTGGAAGTGGTCGGACATGTACGCAGAGCCATGATCGTGGCGCAGCTGCAGCCCCCCGGCGATACCCTTGTCGCCGCCGCCGAAGTGTTCGCGGACTCCCTGGTGGATCGGCTCCAGGGCCTCGAAACGGTCGCCTGTGGCCGCTGCATGAATGCCGATGCACTCCGAGCTGCAGTGGTCGACAGCCACGAAGACCGTAGCTGTGCCTTCGCCGGTGGTCACGGTGGTGGTCAAGTCGGTTCCCCACATCTGGTCTGGTCGCTCGGTGGGTGATCGTCCCGTCGTGTGCTTGCGGGCCCTCTTGGCGCGGCGCGTTGCGGCACCTGCAGGCCGTGCTCGCGCACCACACGGCGTACGCGTTCCTTCGAGGTGCGGATGTCCTGCGCCCGCAGCTGGGCCCACATCTTGCGGTAGCCTTCCCCGTGAAAGGGGGACGCCTTCAGCAACTCGCGAATCTTCTCAGCTAGCTCATCGTCGGTACACGGCCCTTGGGGACCTCGTTTCTTCCGCTCAAGACGCTCTCCGGACGCAGAGCCGCCCGACGCCGATGCTCGTGGACGGTGGAGCGAGGAAACTGCCAGACCCGACACACACGCTGCAGCCTGTACGGCCGCTTCCTGGAGGGCGACTGGGTCTGGCTCATCGCTTCGACCTCCGGGATGCCAAAGGGAGTCCATCCTCCAGGCGATGGATCTTGGACTCCAGCAACTCGTTGTCCATCGTCAGATCCCCCACCTTCGCTTTCAGGCGGGCGATCTGTTCATCCCGCTCATCACGGGTACGGCTGTGCAGAGCTGACTCACCCCCACCCAGGAACTGCTCGCGCCACTCACTCAGCGTGGCTGCCATCACACCCAACTCCCGGGACAGGACCTCCAGGTCCTCCCCACGCAGCAGGCGCAACACCGCCTCCTGCTTTCGACGAGCGGAGAATCGGCCCGACCCGAACACCCTTCTTCTGCTTAGTCATCTCGAACACTCCTTTCAGGTCCATGTGGACCCTCTAATGTGTCCAAGAAAACCCTGGGGCGCTGGAGGACGGACCAGTCGCCGTACTGAGAATTAGCGGGAAGGCGATGACGAGGAAGTCGCGGTAGCCGTCCTTCGCGCTCCACTGGCTTTGACGTAGCGAATCAACGGGTAGTTTCTTGCCGAGACACGGCCATCGCGTACCTTTCAAATTCTGCACACACAAACGAGCGGATTCCGGATCTGACATGGGCAAGAAAAGGAAACAAGCGAAGACAGACAAACGCGAGGCCTTCGGGGTGACGATTCTCAAGGCTTCCCACGAGCGAATCCGAGGACTGAAGCAGGATCACGAACCGGATATCCACGGCCACAAATTCTGGACCTCCAGCTGGCTCATCATGGATTACCTGGAACACCAGGGGCTGCCGGAGCAGTCGCGCGTCATGGAGGTGGGCTGCGGCTGGGGCCTCGCCTCCATCTACTGCGCCAAGAATCACGGCGCCAGCGTTGTGGGGGTGGATGCCGACTCGAAGGTCTTCCCCTATCTCCACGTGCACGCCGAGCTCAACGGCGTCGTCGTCAACACGCGGAAATCGCGCTTCGAGAATCTGAAGAAGAAGCACCTCGCGGAGCAGAACATCCTGCTGGGGGCGGACATCTGCTTTTGGGACAACATGGTCGATCCGTTGTACAAACTGATAAAGAAGGCGGTCAACGCCGGGGTGCAGCAGGTTATCGTGGCCGATCCGGGTCGGCCACCCTTCGACGATGTGTGCGCGAAAGCCGAGAAGAAGCTGGGAGGGGAGGTGAAGGAGTGGGAGGTGAAAAAGCCGGTCAAAGCCCACGGTTGGCTGCTCATAGTGGGCAGCCTTCCGAGTGGCAACGGCAAGGTGTGATTCAGGCGCGCCGAGAGTCTCCTAAAACCAGTTCTCCTTATCCACGACATTCAGCAGTTCCTCTCCGCGCGAGAAGCGGCGACAGTTCTCAACGATGAGGTCGCGACGACGCTCCTTGATGAAGCCGCCGGCCGCGGCTGTGTGCGGCGTCATGAGAAAATTGGGCGCTTTCCAGAGGCGATGATCGGGCGGCAACGGCTCGATCTCGAAGACGTCCAAGGCGCCCGCCGCCGATGATGCCCTCGTAGAGCGCTGTTGCGAGGTCGTCGAGCACGAGATTGGCGCCGCGACCGATGTTGATGAGTATGGCAGTCCGCTTCATCCTCCGCATACGCTCCAGATTCATCATCCGCTGCATTTGAGGCGTCTGAGGAGCTGTCATGATGACGAAATCGGCGCGTCCAATATGGTCGTCCAGCTCCGCGGGGGGGTAGAGCTCAGCCACCCCCTCCGGGGGCTCCTCGACCCGGGGGTCGATGCCGATTACGCTCATGCCAAAGTAGCTGCAGTGTCTGGCGGTCTCGCCGCCGATGCCGCCGACGCCGATGATGACGGCAGTGCTGTGCGGCAGATAGGTCGCCTCTCTCCGTTCGCTCCCCCCCGCCCAGAGGCCGCGAAACTGGTTGGGCAGGTAGATGTGCAGGCCGCGGGCGAAGGCGAGGACGAAAGACATGATGTGGGCGGAGATGTGGTCATTGAAGATGCCGCGGAGGTTGGTCACCGTGACGTCGCTCTCGACGAGCTCGCGGAAGTAGAAGCTGGGATCGGGTCCCGCCTGCGGAGCGCAAAGCCATTCGAGCTTCGGCGCCGCAGCGAGCAGCTCCTGGTCGAGGAAGCCAAAAGCGGCCGGAGTATCGGCGAGCTCAACGAGCGCCTGCTCGCGGGACTCGGCGATGACGACCTCGACGCCGGCAACCGCCGCTTCGATAGCGGCCTTCCATTCCGGGAACAGCGAGTTGGGCGGTGGGGAAAAGACGAACTTGAAGGACATGGGTTGTCGGTCTCGCGGTGAGATTGATGGTTGACGAGGTCCGATAAGATAGGTCCGCAATCACCGGTCGGCCACGCTGACGCGGGCTCGTGCGAAGATCGATCTGATGTCTTACCGTAATGCTTACACGAGAGCAAGGAGACGGACTCATGCCGGAGGAGGTGACCATCTACCACAATCCCGGGTGCAGCAAGAGCAGGCAAACCCTCGAGCTGATCAGGGAGAAGGGGATTGAGCCCGAGATCGTGGAGTATCTGAGGACGCCTCCCGATGAAGAGCGATTCGACGAGATCCTGCAACTGTTGGGAATGGAGCCGGCTGAGCTCATCAGAAGCAAAGAGGATGAATTCGAACAGCTCGGGCTGGAAGCGAAGCTGTGCGATCGGTCTGCACTGATCAAAGCCATGGTTGAGACCCCGATCCTCATCGAGCGCCCCATCGTCGTGTCGGGAAACGGTGCGCAGGCGTACGCGAGAGTGGGCCGCCCGCCGGAAAACGTGTTGGAGATCCTGTAGGCCCGCGGACAAGGGCAATGGAACGGCTCAGGCTCGGATTTCTCGCCTCGGGTTCCGGGACGAACATGCAGGCCATCATCGATGCGTGTGGCTCGGGTGAGCTGAATGCTGAGCCGCGCGTGGTAATCGGCAACAACTCGACGTCGGGAGCACTCCGGCGAGCCCTGGCAGAAAAGATTCCCACGCACCATCTCAGCAGCCACACGCATCCCGAACCGGCCGCGCTCGACGAAGCCATCGAGTCGGCGTTCGTATCACACGACGTGACCGTCGTCTGTCTGGCCGGCTACATGAAGCTGCTCGGTCCCAGGACGCTGGCGAGCTTCAGGGGACGCATTCTCAACATTCATCCCGCATTGCTGCCGAAATTCGGGGGTCAGGGGTTCTACGGTCGGGCCGTACACGAGGCGGTTCTGGCAGCCGGCGAAAAGGAAAGCGGTGTCACCGTGCACCTCGTGGACGATGTTTACGACCACGGCCCAGCTCTCGCTCAGGTGACGGTGCCCGTGCTGCCCGACGACACGCCGGACAGCCTGGCGGCTCGCGTGCTCGAGCAGGAGCATGTCCTGTATGCCGAAACGCTACAGAAGATCGCGAATGGAGAGATTCGCTTAGGGTCGTAGCGCTCCGAGTCGAAACCGGTGAGGGTCTCCGAGCCGTCGGCACAGGGTTTCGCGATTCATCGTCGAGTGATTCTCCACCCAGTCGATCTCAGCCGCGAGGGGTGAGTCGAAGATTCCCGGGTCGTCCGCCCCGATGACGAGCCCGACCTGCGAATCGAGAAGCCGATGGACGGGGTGATCCCCGGGGTCACCGACCGCGCCGATCAGCGCGTTCGAGGTGGGGCAGCATTCGACGACGGCTCCCAGCTCGTCGAGCTTCGTCAGCACGAACTCCTGGCGCTGCCGGACCTCCTCGAGCCGCTCCGGGGAGTAGGCGCGCTCGACGTCAGCGCCGTCAGGGCGTTTCTGCAACCCGCATCTCTCCTCCTCAAGGGCATCAGTTTCGATGTTTACTCCAGCGCCGCTCAATCCATCGGCGTGGCTCAGATCGTAGGCGATCTGGTCGAGCCGCTCTGAGACGAGCTCCGTTTCGTGAGCCCGCGGTCGGCGCGCCACGGCGATCTCCGGATCGAGGCCCAGAGCGATGACGTGACCGAGGCGGCGCACACCGAGCTCGGCCGCTTCGTGACACCAGCGCACGGCTGACTCGAGCGATTTATCGAAAAAGCTTTCTCCCACGTGGTAGACGACCTCGAGCGCCAGCTCCGGATTGGTCGAATTGAACCGCTCCAGATGCTCGAAAAGAGGTCGGACGGCTTTCGGTGGGAAGCCTTCTTCGACGTCGCAGAGGTCGATGCCCACAACAGTCTCGACGAGCTCCGGACTATCTCGGAGCAATCGCTCCACGAGCTCGAAGCACTGCAGAGGCTGGCGCCGCGGCAGAGAGATGATGTAGCGAGCCGTGAAACCTGCGACGGACGACTGTCTCAGGACGCTGGCGTTCTGGTGGTGGAAGGCGAGAAAATCCTCGGCGTCCTCCGTGCCGCGGGGGTAGAGCGCGCGGTACTCGACGTAGTCCAAGCCTTCCGCCCGATGTCGCTCGGCAACTCGGCGGACGAGTTCCGCATCCCGCCCCATTTTGATGAAGTGTCGATAGAGACAGGCGAGCAGAGAGAACTTGGCGATGAATTTGTGGAAGTCGCCGCCGTCGGCGCGGCCGAGGATGTAATGACGCCGCAGATCGGTGAGCCCCTCCTCATCACGAGAGAGCGCCCGCCTGAACAGGTCGACGGCATCGGGACGCCGTCCGAAGGCGCGCTCGAAGTTCTCTTCGAACGGAGACCAGTCGACGTTCTCATAAAGGTCCCGCGCCAGATCGGTGAGATCCTCGACGAAGAAGCAACCCCCGACATGGACGTGCAGCTCGCACGTGCTCAGCAACTCCACGGTCGGTTCGGCCACGAATGTCCGAGCGGGCTCGCTTCGCCCTCAGCCGTCGCCCTCTCGCTGATAGTAGTCCATCAGGATCTGGGCCACCTCGGGACGGGCGAACTCGGGGGGCAGGGACTCGCCGGCAGCGAGCATATCGCGAACCTTCGTGCCGGAGAGCATGAGGTAATCCTCCGCATCGTGGGGGCAGTCACGCATCATGACCACCTCACCGCACTTGCGGCACCACACCGTGTGGTCGCCGCGGAAAATCTCGATCTCGAGGGACCCTGAGGGGATCTCGTCGAAGATTGTCTGGGCGTCGAAGGCGCCGTAGTAGTCGCCGACACCGGCGTGATCCCGTCCTACGATGAGGTGGGTGCAGCCGGCGTTCTGGCGAAAGATGGCGTGCAGCACCGCCTCCCTGGGTCCGGCGTAGAGCATGTCGAATCCGTAGCCGGCGATCATGACCGTGTTCTCCGGGAAGTAGAGCTCCACCATCTTGCGGATGGCGCCATCGCGCACGTCGGCGGGAATGTCGCCGGGTTTCAGCTTTCCGAGCAGCATGTGGATGAGGATGCCGTCGGCGCCGAGAGCCTTCTGCGCCATATGGCAGAGTTCCTCGTGAGCGCGGTGCATGGGATTGCGAGTCTGGAAGGCGACGATCTTCGACCAGCCGCGCCGCTCGAACTCCTCCCGGATCTCTCCGGCGGTGCGAAAGGTGTCCGGAAAATCCGTGCGGAAGTAGGAGTAGTTGAGAGCCTCGATCGGCCCGGACAAGAGAGTGTCCCCCATCGCGACAAAGGCCCCCACGCCGGGGTGATTGTCATCCGAGGTGCCGAAGACTTGCTCGACAATGCGGCTGCGATCCGTATCGGAGAGGGATTCGATCGATTCGACTGTCTGGACGGCCAGAGCAGGATTGCCGTCGACGTTCGGGTCGCGCAGGGCGAGGCGGCTCCCCGCTTCTACTCCGGAAGGCAGGCTTGCCGAAGGCAGGATGTTGACGACCGGTGTCGGCCACATGAGGCCATCAGACGTCGTCATGTCAGCGGCCACGCTCAGGGTGTCTGCCAGGTTCATGTACCCCGTCAAAGGTGTGAAGTACCCGGACGCGAGCATGACCGCCGACGCGGCTGCACCAGATGAAACCTCTACACCGGGCAGCGTCTCGGCCTCGGCCAGGAGCGTCTCTCGCCGTTCGCCATCGACGATGAGGGCGTTGAGCGCGCCGGAACCGTAGGGTGGGGCAATCACGAAAACCTCCCGGAAATGTGTGGCGAAGGAGGACGGACGTCAGCGCAGCTCGACGCCGGCCTCGGCGATCTGCCGGTGTGCGTTCGCGGCGGCCAAGGGGTACTGCTCGTCCCGCAGATGCTCGATGAGCATGTATCCGTCAGGGTGCATGCCATCCCAGCGCCGCAACACCGTCGACAGATCGAGCTCGCCCTCGCCGGGAATCGCCTCGTCGATGTGCACGACGAGGCCGTCGCTGACGACGACATCCTTGTAGTGTCCGACCGCCGAGATCGGCCCCATGATATCGAAGATATGATCGATACGCGCCTTGCTCTCGAAGACCTGACGCACGGTCTGCAAGTGGTTGACGTAGTCCATGACAACCTTGAGGTGGTCCGAACCGACAGCGGACAGGAATTCGACATTGGCCTCAGGTGAGTCCATGAGTGTCAGCAGATGCGTCTCCACTACCACGGTCATGCCTGTCGCCTCGGCTTTGTCAGCGATGATCCGCAATGTCTCGACCAGACGCTGCTTGCACTCCGGGCGATGATTGTCCGGGCTGGGACTGTAACTGCCGGTCGGGCTGAGGCTGCCGGGCCGTATGAGGGTCACGTCGGCATCGAGCTCGCCGCCCACCTCGATACCCCGGTGGATGGTCTCGACCACTCGCTCCCGCACCGAGTCATCGGGGTCGAAGAGGCACTCGGGGTAGCGGATGGAAAACTGCACGAGGTCCACACCGGTCGACTCGAACACGGCCCGCACTGCAGTGCAGTCCGCGGAGGTGATTTCGGGCAGAATCTCGGTGGAACCGCCCAGGGAAGCACCCGTCAATCCAAGGGCCGCGATCTCTTCGAGGTGGCGGGCCTCAAGTTGCCGCATGTCGCCAGGGCACATTCCTACGATGCCTAACCGCACGGGTGCTCCGGGTGTGGTGGTGGTATTTTGAGGGCCAAGAAGATAGTGGCTAGCGGCACTTCGCGAAAACACAGAGTGGAACCGTCTTGCCAGCCCGTCAATCGTGTGATAGAGTATTCGGCTCCGATCTCGCCATCTGCAAGCGGCCCACGCCACAGAAATGACATCATTCGCCATACCGCTCCTCGTCACCATCATCTCCGGCCTTTACACATCTCTCTGGGGGGCCTTCAAGGACTCACCGTACGAGGGCTTCAAGGGCAGGACATTTCCGCGCAGCATCTACTTCAACGTCGTCATCTTCGCAGCGCTCTTGTGCCTGCCGGCACTGGGCGAGCAGATCACTGGCCTCGGGCTCTTTCAGCTGTTCTTCGTCGTCATGGGGATCGAGCGTTTTCTGGCGGAGTTGTACAAGGGATTTTTTCGCACCGAGGATCAGTCCAAATACTTTGTGCCCTCACGGATCACATTCTTCGGCCGCCACGTAGCCAGCGATTGGCTGCGGCGCTCAATGGGATCGATACTCGTCGCCACCGTGCTCGCCACGCTGTTCGTCAGTATGCCCGTGAAGGGCCTGCTGTCGTTTGCCGTCGTCGGATACGGAACAGGGCTGCTCGTGTCACTTGGGGGAGCCTACAAGGACGCGCCCTTCGAGGGATTCAAGGCGGCCAAGTTTCAACGATCGGGGGTAGTTCTGGCGCTGGCGAGTCCGCTGCTCTATTTCATCACTGATGCAGAAGCGGGGGCAGCCCTCGGGTTTCTCATCTTCATGAACGGTGGTCTGGATCGATTCGTCATCGAATACTACAAGACCTACATCCAGCGGAATATGTCCGGCAAGTTCAGGTCCGACCTCGAACCGCAGAAGGACCTCGCCGCGGGGCGCGAGAAATTCCACTACCTCGCTCTCGTCATAATCGCCTCCCTTTTCGCCCTGTATGTCGTCGAGTACCGCGAGCTGCACGTCCTCATTCCCAAAGCCGATGGGTAGAATGGGCTACGACGTCGTCATCGTGGGATCGGGTTTTGGCGGCGCCGCTTCGGCTCACGCCATGGCGAAAGCAGGTCGCAGAGTGCTCCTGATCGAGCGGGGCGGCCGGCCCAAGCGCGATGATGACGACTGGAACCAGCGTCGGATTCTGATCGAGCAACGCTACCGATCGCACTCACCGATGGTCGTCCGCCGCCACGGCGCCAGGGGGCACATCAAGCTCTACTTGAACGAGGTTCTGGGAGGCAACTCCGTGTTCTACGGTGGCGCTTCTCTGCGGCTGCGGCAGACGGACTTCGCCGAGTGGCCGGTGGGATACGAGGATTTCGAGCCGTATTATTGCCAGGCAGAGAGACTGCTGGGGGTTCATGGCCAACGAGAGCCCCACGCCGGCGAGCCGCCACGGTCGGAGGAGTATCCCTTCGAGGCTGCGGAGCTGACTGGACCGGCACGGCGCGTCCTGGAAGCAGGGAGGAAACTCGGCTACCAGCCCTTCAAGATACCTCTGGCGATCAACTTCCGGAATCAGGCGCGCCCCGTCTGCATCAAGTGCATCACCTGCGACGGCTTTCCGTGCAAGATCGAGGCGAAAAACGATGTCACCACGACGTTGCTGAGCGAGGCCCAGGAGCTGGGCGTGGAAGTGATGACGAACGTCGTGGGAAGCAAGTTCGAGGAAGAGGCGGGACGCATCACAGGGCTCGAGTGTGTTGACGCCGCCTCGAAGCGGGTGATGCGACTGGAAGCGGACACGTTCATCCTGAGCGCCGGCGCCATCCAGAGCGCTGCCCTACTGCTGCGCTCCGGTTTCGAGCGCTTCTCGCAGCTACTCGGGCGCGGACTCATGCGCCACTGCAACGCGGTGGTTACGGGCCTCTTCGCACGCCGGACCAACCCAACCGAGGTGTTCCACAAGCAGCTGTGTTTTAGCGATTTCTACGAAGACGACCGCTCGACGAGCGGACGCGCGACAGGGATCATCCAGGACATCTACACGCCATCCCATGACGTCATCCGCCACTTCGCTCCGGCAGGAGTAAAACGAGTCGCTGGCTCGCTGACCAAATACATGCAGAATCTGCTCTGCATCGCCGAAGACGAAGCGCAACGCGAGAATAGGATCCGGATGTCGGCGCAGGAGTCCGACGAGTACGGCCTGCCGATAACGATGGTCGATCACGCCTACAGCGAGGCAGACTATCGGCGTCGAGACTACTTGGTCGCAAGAGCCCGCCGCATCCTCAAGGCCGCCGGGGCGCTGGTGACACGGGTATACGAAGTCGACACGTTTTCGCATGCTGTCGGTTCGGTGCCATTCGGCGACGGCGGCGGCAGCGTCCTCGACAGCGACTGCCGCTTCCTCGGCCTGGACAATCTTCGGGTGGTGGACGGCAGCTTCATGCCCACCTCCGGGGCTGTGAATCCGAGCCTGACAATCACCGCCAACGCCCTGCGGGTGGCAGACCGCATGCTGGCGAGCCAGTGAGGGAATTGGGAATGAAGGCCGTGGTGGAATCCAAATGAATCGAATCGGCCTGGTGGGATGCGGTTCGATCGGCCAGCTCCACGCCAGGAATCTGAGCGGCCGCGCCGAGCTCCTTTTCTGCAGCCGTACTCGCACGAGCGCGGAACGATTTAACGAACGCCACGGCGGGATCGGCGTATGCGACGGCTACGACGAGTTGCTGAGTCGAGACGATGTCGATGCCATCGTGCTGGCGACACCCGCAGGAGTGCACAAGGATCAAGTCGTGGCGGCGCTGCAGGCCGGCAAACCCACGCTCGTCGAGAAGCCGCTGTGCGTTTCCCAAACCGAGCTCGATCAGATCGGCGCCGCGGTGCGGGACAACGGGTCTCCGATTCTGATGATCGCGGAGAACTACTACTACAAGCCGTCACTGATGCTGATGAAGGCGATGATCGAGGCCGGAGCGCTCGGGCGAATTCACTCAGTGGAAGCCCGCAAGCTCACGAAACACGGGAGACTGACGGGGTGGCGGGAGTCGTTCGGATCTCTGTTGGAAGGAGGGATTCACTTCGTCGCTCTCGTCGCGGATCTGGCAGACAGCGCCCTGGCATTGCGGCAGACGGACAAGGAGAAGAAGAGTTCGGCGCCGGTGGCGGTTCAGGCACCGCGTTCGGCAGCGGCGGAGTTTCCGACCCAAACGGGGGACGAGCCGGAGCGCCAGGTGCGGGCAAGGCTGTCCTACGACGAGACCCTCAGCGCCACGTTGCACTACGGCTGGGACGTCCCGGCCATGCTGAAGGGAACTTTTCAGCATTCGCGCGTCATCGGTGAGGAGGGGAAGTTGGCGTTCGAAAGCAACGGGATCTACCTGTGGCACGGCAGGCGACGCCGCCTGACATTTCCCGGGTTCAGCGACCTCATGGGGTACAAGACGATGACGTCGGATTTTCTGTCATGTCTCGAAGGAGGCCGGCAACCGTACTCCAACTTCGAGCGGGCCAACCGCGACCTGAAGATCGTCTTCGAGGCGTACAGCGCCGGCCATCACAACGACGGAAGTAAGTAGGAGGAGGGAGGAATGCAGCACAAAGAGCACACCGATCGGTTCATCAAACTCGCAGAAGATGCGCGGAGCCGCATTCAGGAGACGACGATTGACGATGTCATGGAGCGTTTGCGGAGCGGAGAGGAGTTTGCCCTTATTGACGTGAGGGAGGAGAGTGAGTGGGCGGAGGGACACCTGCCGGACGCCTTTCAGCTCGGGCGCGGCATCATCGAACGGGACATCGAAGAGCACTACCCCGACTACGACGCTGAAATCGTCCTCTACTGCGGCGGCGGCTACCGTTCCGCCCTGACGGCTGACAGTCTGCAGAAGATGGGCTACACGAACATCATCTCAATGGACGGCGGCTATCGAGGCTGGACCGAGGCGGGCTATCCGATCGAGGGCGGATAATAAACATCCCCGCCGGCGGAGCCGACGGGGATGGCGTCACACATTTGGGGCGCGAAGCGGAGCCGCTACCTCTTCCTCTTCGCTTTCTTTTGTGCCTTGCGAGCGCCCGACCGACCCGGAAACGTGAGTTCGGCGACGCCGGATTTGTCTAGCTCACCCTTGCCGATCTGAATCATCTTGCTGAACTGGGCTTTCGTCGCTCTGGCCAGCGGCAGGTTCAGACCCTTATCCTGTCCGAGCTTCATGGCAATGCCGGAGTCCTTGGCGGCGTGAGCCGCCGAGAAGTAGCATTCGTGATCGCGGGCGACCATGTCCTCGCCGTCGGTTTCCAGCACTCGCGAGTTGGCCCCCGTCTGCGAGAAGACCTCCATCAGCATCTTGAGGTCGAGACGGAGAGCTTTGCCGATGCCGAGCCCTTCGGCGAGGGCGGCGGTGTTGATGTTCATCACCATGTTGACGAGCGCCTTGACCTGGGCGGCCTTTCCGGTGGGGCCGACATAGCGCAGGTTGACGCTCATCGCCTTCAGAAGCGGCAGCACTTTGTCGAAGACCCGCTTCTTGCCGCCGATCATGAGGTAGAGGGTGCCCTCGCGCGCCTGGGTGATGCTGCTGGCCATGCAGCCCTCGAGCGTCGAAGCGCCTACCTTCGCCGCGCGCTTTTCAGTCTCCACATGAACGTCCGGAGTGACGGTGGCGCAGTTGATGAACGTCTTTCTCCTGGCGCCCACGAGGAGGCTGTCTCCGCGCTGGGCGAAGATGGACCGCATGGACCTGTCGTCGGTGACCACCGTGATAATGTAGTCCGCCGCCGCCGTCACATCGGCGAGCTTGTCGGCCGCCTGGGCGCCGAGCTCACCGGCGACCTTGCGAGCGAGTTGCCGCTGCGAGTCGTAAACGACGGTGACGGGGAAGCCCACATCTTTGAGATGACGGGCGATGTTGGCCCCCATGCGGCCGACGCCGACCACTCCGATTTTGAAGTCGCGCTTTGCCATCGTCTGAGGTCACTCAACCAGTCACAGCTGAGTGGAGCTCGGTCCAGTCATCCAGATTGTTCAGGTTCACCGCATCAAGGATCGAGCCGTCGTCGTCGACCCCGGCTGCCGAGAGGATTTCCTTGCGGGTGTCGTCGGCGTGGTTGTAACCGCGGATGGCGGCGTTGGAAGCCTCGATCTCACTGGAGGGGATGCTGCGGCCTCTCTGCTCGAGCACCCACTGCTCGAACTTGGCGTAGGTCGGTTTGTTGGACTTTATGAAATCGACGGCGGCGTCTCGATCGACCTTCAGGCCATCGAGGGTCATCTGGTCGAAACCCTGGCCGCACTCATCGTAGCCGTCTTCGAGCTGGCCGGTGGCGCTCAGGAGACACTTCGACCACAGCCGCGGCAGATGGATGGCGCCGAGGGGACCGGCGATGTCGGAACTGATGAGGGGAATGAGTGCCATGTTGCTTCCTCCTTCTCGAAGCCGGAAACCCGACTTCCGGGGATTGAGTTGTCCGAGCGCGATGGCTCGGCCTACTTGCACGCAGGAGGACGGTACGAAATTATCTCGGAGGGGACAAGACGGAGCTACTAGAGGGGACAAGACGGAGCTACTACATGTGGAGCTGCCGCAGTCGGACGCGGCTAGGCAACAGCGGTGTAAGAGCGTGGCGAAGCGGCGTGTCTTTAGGCGGGTTGCAGCTTTTCGGCGTAGCTGGAAAGGACGACGAAGCGCGGTCCGAACATCGGAAGTCCTTGCCTGACGACGAGCAGGTTATTCCCGTCGAACCCCTCCCGAATCTCCTCCACTCGTCCAACAACCAGATCTCTGCTGCTGGTAAATCTCACGGTGTCGCCGAGCTGGAAGCTGTTCATGGCCCACCTCCCTGTGACGTCGAGCGTCATCGACCTGAGGTCGATCGTCAACGGCGCTGAGATCAACGTTCACAAGTTAGTTGAGCAATGCATGTGCCATCGCCTATCTATTCAGATCGGGCTGCCATACATATAACATAACATACTGTTTTTTCGGAAGATTCTCTATCAACGTCGCACGATGAAAGGATCGAAATTTCGGGTCTTTTGATACAATCGCGTGAACTGACCTGTCAACGCATGGCGACAATGTCACGTCTCTACGCCGCTTCGGCAGCAGCCAGGATTGCCCTCCTGGCGAATACCTTCGCCAGATGGCGCCGATAGTCCTCTCCCGCAAAGGCGTCGCCGAGCAGCTCCACACCGTCGGCTGCTTTTTCGCAAACAGTGGCAACGGATGCCTCGTCGAGAGACTGGCCGATGAGAGCGGCTTCGATGGCTTCGACTCCTCCATCCTGATCTGGAGGAGCTGACGCTGATAGTTCCACTCGTAGAGGGAGGTGGACATGTCGAGCCCCTCGTAGCACTGGAGGCGGATGAGCTCCGTATCGAGGGCACGGGCCATGACCTTGGCGATTTCCGTCTTGCCAACCCCCGCCGGCCCCTCCACCAGAAGCGGTTTGTCGAGGGCGCGCGCCAGATGGAGTGACATGGCGATGTCGTCGCCGGCGACGTAGTCCTGGCCTTCGAGCAGCTTGCCGATCTGATTCGTCTCGGCCTGGCTCATGTGTCGTTTACCCTACTCTTACGTCCACGGTTGAGAAAAGCGGCTTTGCAGTCGTGCGGAGAAGATCGGGCGGGACCCGGAGCGACGCCAGCCACGCGCCGCCGCATTGACCGCCTCGAGATGTTATCTTAGGCCCCCATGAAACGATCCTGGTGGCAAAAGCCGGCGCTCAGAGCTGACGAAGAGTTCGAGCTTCACCGGGCGGTGACCTGGCTCGAGTTGTTCTTCGATCTGGTGTTCGTCGTCATCGCTCGACTGGCACACAATCTCGCCGCCGACATCAGCATTCACGGGGCGCTGACATTCGTCTTCATGTTCATCTCTGTGTGGTGGGTCTGGAACGCCTCAGGAGGTTGAAAATGGGCAGTCCTAGCGACGGCGCCAGTTCCGTCGCCACCGATGTCTACGACAGGCCGCTGCAGAGTCTGCGAATCTCCGTCATCGATCGCTGCGATCTGCGCTGCGGCTACTGCATGCCCGAAGAGGAGTACGTGTGGCTGCCGAAAACGGACATACTGACCCTGGGGGAGATCGGCACGGTCGTCGAAGCCTTCACCATGGTCGGCGTCAGGAAGGTCCGCCTCACCGGCGGTGAGCCGCTGCTCCGCACCGGCGTCGTCGAGCTCGTGGGCCGGCTGGCGACGATCGAGAGGATCGAAGATCTGGCCATGACGACGAACGGGACGCAGCTGTCGCGCTACGCGGAGTCGCTGCGGCGGGCCGGTCTTCATCGGGTGACGGTGAGTCTCGATTCGCTGAAGTCGGCCCGTTTCGAGATGCTGACCCGTCGCGCCCATCTCGATCGGGTCATCGAGGGAATTGAGGTAGCTGCCGAGGCGGGTTTTCGCGAGCTCAAGATCAACACCGTCGTCATGAGGAATTTCAACGACGACGAGCTCGCAGATCTGATCGCCTTCGGCAAGAGGACGGGGGCGGAGATCCGTTTCATCGAGTACATGGATGTGGGAGGGGCGACTCTGTGGTCGCCGGAGCGCGTCCTTTCGAAGGGCGAAATTCTCGAACGTATCGTGGCGAACCTGGGCCCTGTCGAGCCGGTCGGAGGGAGAGGTTCGGCGCCGGCAGAGAGCTTTCGCCTCGAGGACGGCACCCGCTTCGGGGTGATCGCCTCCACGACAGAGCCCTTCTGCGGAGCCTGCGACCGCAGCCGCCTCACGGCGGACGGCTGGTGGTACCAGTGTCTCTACGCCCAGGAGGGGATCAACCTGCGTGAAATGATTCGCAACGGGAGCTCGAACGGGGAGCTCACGGCGACTATTCGACGCTTGTGGGAGAGCCGTGTCGATCGCGGCGCCGAGGATCGTCTCTCCGCCCCAGGTCGCGGCGCGCTCTACCAGGTGGAAGAGTTGAAGCTGGACCCGCATCGGGAGATGCACACCCGCGGCGGTTGAGGGGTTCGTCAAACCATGGACTACATGCGAGCCAGGCAATTCCTCGACACGCTTCCCGACTGGGAAAGCGGCCGACCGCATGCGGGCCCACTCGACGACTACCTGCCCCGGATGCAGGCCCTGCTGCGAAGACTCGGCGATCCGCAGCGCCGGTTTCGGTCGGTTGTAGTCGGCGGCACGAACGGCAAGGGAACGGTGAGCAGTCTGCTCGCGGGGTTGGCGCTGGGAGCCGGATTCTGCACCGGCCTCTACACATCGCCCCACCTGCACTCGCTGCGGGAGCGCATTCAGGTGGGAGGGCACAGTCTCAGCAAGGACCACTGGGCGCAGGGGATCACGCACCTGTTCGACTGCAGCCGCGGCTTCGAAAACGAGGGGTACGGTCCATTCTCGAAATTCGAAGCCCTCACCGCCCTGGCCGCGCTTCTGTTCGCCGAGGCAGAGGTGGAGTGCGCCGTCTTCGAGGTTGGCCTCGGTGGCACCTACGACGCCACGAACGCCTGGGATTCGGAGCTGGCCGTGCTGACATCGATCGGTCTCGATCACACCGAAGCGCTCGGCGAAGACCTGATCGGCATCGCCGAGGAAAAGCTGGCCATCGGGCGCCGCGGCAGGCCGCTTTTCACAACGTCCGGGCAGCCGGCCGAAGTGCTGGCGTATGTGCGCAGTCGCTGTGAATCGCTGGGCATACCGCTTCACGTCGCCGATCCAACCCAAAGCCAATGGTCGCCGCGGCCGCGCGGCACAAACGTCGCCTGCACGTTTGTCGAGAACGCCCAGCTCGCGCTGAGGACGGCGCAGCATCTTTTCGGGGACCGGCTGGCGATCGATGTAGCCCGGGATATCGTCGAGAGCTGCCAGTGGCCGGGACGCTTCGAGCACGCGAGCCGCGAGCCATGCGTCATTCTGGACGGCGCCCACAATCCGGCGGCGGCGCACGCCCTGGCCGAGGATCTGCGAGCGATCGCGAACAGGTGGACATTCATCATCGGCGTGAACGGCGGGCACGACGCGGCCGGTATCCTCGAGGCTCTGCGCCCGCTGGCACGAAATCTTGCACTCACCAGCTCCGATCATCCGAAGGCGATGGAACCGCATCATCTGGAGCAGGTCGCTCCCCGCGGCATCGCGACGACGACGTTCGCCTCGTGTGAGCAGGCTTTCGTCGCTACACTAGAGTGCGCCACATCAGAGTCCGCCACATCAGAGTGCGCCACGTCAACGGACCATATATGCGTCACCGGCTCACTGGCGCTGGTGGCCAGGGCGCGAGAGTATTTCGGGTTGCCCTTCCAGCGGGAGGGGATCAGCGAGGATGTCGCCCTCGAGTCACTGGCATGCGTCGAGAAAGCGTGCGATCGGGCCCAGGTGGAATGCGAACGGGTGTCCGAGAACGACAATGTTCTCAAGGTGAGGTCCGGCCGCAGTCACGTCTATTTCCTGCGCAACAAGCATCCGTTCAACGATTACGTGGCGGCGCGGCTGGCCGAGGACAAGGGCTACCAGTACGAACTGTTCGCCCGCGAGGGACTGCCGGTGCCGTTCACGATGCAGGTTTTCAATCCCTATGCCGACGATCGCTTCAACCGCTACAAACGCCATCGCACGGTCGACGAGATCGTCGAAGATGTCGATCGTCACATGGAGTATCCCATTCTCATCAAGAAGTACCGCAGCTCCGTGTCGCAGGGGGTCTACGTCGAGCGCAGCGGAAGTGCGGTGAAGTCCCGACTCCAGTCCCTGTTCGAGAACAGCGGATTCGTCGACAACACCGTGCTCGCACAGACCTTCGTGGCCGGTCGGGAGTTCAGAGCGGTGGCCAGTCAGGCCGACCTGTTGCTGGCCTACGAAAAACAGAGCGACCGGGTCGAGGGAACCGTCGAGGATCCGAATCCCCTGCACGAGTCCTCGGGGCGGGCGGTCAGAGTCGAGGATCCCGACCTGCTCGAGGCCATGGCGGAGCTGACGTGCAGGATCGCTCGAGTCATCGATCTGGGCTTCTACGCCGTCGATCTGATCGGCGGGCAGGATGGGCTCTCGATTCTCGAGCTGAATCCGAATCCGTTCTGCTACTTCTACAACCGCAGCAACGGCCGCGAGGACTTCGTCAAGATCTATGAATCTCTGTTGCGTAAATACATGAAAAATCAGTAAGTTATGAACTCGGAGCACAATTATCTCAACCTCGGCTCCGGCGTGCCGAAAACTATAGATAGGCTCGGCGCGGAACACGCTGATCCGTACCGAGCTTGCAAAACCTCCTAATCCTCCTTAGGGCAGCCCCCCGCCTGTAGTCCGGCAACGGCCTACGGCAGGGGGTTTTTTTTATGTCAGCGGCTCAGGACGGCGTGGCGTGGGGGAAGGCAATCGCAGAGCGAGCAGGCCGGTCAGCAGCGGCAGAATGGCGAGATAGGTCAGGGTGTTGGGGAGTCCTATGCGGTCCGCGACATACCCGATGGGCAAGAGGATGAGTCCGGCGATTCCCCAACTGAACCCGAGAGGAAGGGCGGAAGCGAGGGCGGCGTTCTTCGGGGCGATCTCCTGAGCCATGGCGACGGTGAGCGGATTGGACCCGATGAGGAGGGCGCCGCCGAGCGCGAGCAGGACGTAGCTGGTCACACCGTCCGTGTGAAGAAAACCGAACAGGGCCGGACCGGAGAGTAGAATGGATCCCCAGACAAGTGGTTTGGGGTTCACCCGGTCGGCACAGTAGCCGAGAATGAGGCCGCCCACAACGCCGGAGATATTGTAGATGCCGAGGGGAACGGCTCCCTCTACGAGTCCAAAGCCCCTGTCCCTGTAGAGTAGGGTGAGGAAGTAGCCGATGCCGAACGTGCTGATCGACCGCAGGGTTACGACGAAAGCGAGGTAGGCAAGGGCCCATCCTCTCCCGTCGAAACTTGCCCTGAACGTCATGCCAATGCGGCTCGAGTGGTGGGGGTTGTTCAGAGGCACGAAGCGCAGCAGCACCGCGCAGAGGACGAGCCCCGGCGCGGTCATCAGCGGCAGCAGCCCCAGTCCGATCTCCTCGGCGAAGGCGGGAATCCAGAACGGGGTGGTACCCAGTCCGAGCGTCCCCCCGAAGATGAAGATGGAAATGCCGAAGGAACGGCGAGCGCCGCTCAAGTCACCGACGAGGGAGGCGACCTGCGGATGGAATGCGGCGACGCCGAGACCACAGGCCGTGACAATCAAGACGAGAGACCAGTAGCCGGAGGCGATTCCCAACAGCGGCATGGACAAAGCCGTCAACGCCAGGCCCGCCGGAACGAGCCAGCGGCGTGCCTGGCGGTCGGCCCATAGTCCCAGCAGCGGCTGCGTCAGGTTGGCCAGCGAAAAGGCGGTGCCGAAAAAGGCGGCGGACGCGAGTCCGATTCCGAGTCGGTCGACGATGAGTGGCAGCACGGGCGCCAGCATCGTCGCGTAGCTGTCTACGAGGAAGTGGGCGACCGTGACGAAGAAGAGACTGGCTTTTCGCAGGCCCGCCTACTTCCGGCTTGTGCCAACTTTGTTGCGCAGAACGCCGATCTGCGAGATCGCCACCTCCACGAGATCACCCTTTTTCATGTAGGTCCCCGTCGTCGCCCCGACGCCGGAGATGGTGCCGGTGCTGATCATGTCAGCCGGCTCGAGGGTGATGAAGGCGGAGACGTACTCGATGATGTTGGCCACCGGGGTCAGCATCTGGGACGTGTTGTTGTGCTGCTTGCGCTCGCCGTTGATGTAGGTGGAGATGTCGAGGGTCTGCGGGTTCGGGATATCGTCCGTAGTGACAATCCAGGGTCCGTGGGGGGCGAAGGTGTCGAGCCACTTGCCGTTGAGCCAGTCGAACCAGTTGTCCTTGGGACGCGGATCGCTCCGCTTCTTGACCTCGAGCTTGCGCTCGGACACGTCGTTCATGCAGGTGTAGCCGGCGGCGTAACGCAGCGCCTCGCCCGCTTTGACACCTTTGGCCTTGCGGCCCATGACGACACAGAGCTCACCCTCCCAGTCGACTGACTGGGCGATGGGGTTGATGAGGATGCTCGCCCCGGGCGCGATGACGGTGGTGCTGGGCGGCTTCATGAATATGTAGGGGGTCTCGTAGTCCTGGGCCACCATCTTGCCGCCGCCTTCCTCGAGGTGGTCCTGATAGTTGCCGGCAAGACAGAAGAGCTTGCGCGGGCGTGGGTTGGGGGCGAGCAGGCTGACGCGACTCAGGTTGTGGGTCACCTTGCCGTCCGCCTTGGTGAGTTTCTTCTCGGCCGCATTCACGGCATTGCGGGCAGCTGACATGCCCTTGCCGCCCGCTTCCAGCAGCGCCAGCATGTCGTCGAAAAAGTCGTTCGCCTTGCGCCTTTCACTGCGGGCCAGAGCCTTGTCGGCCGCGGCGAGATCGACGACGATTTTGTCGCCGGCGATGACGGCTCCGATGCTCTCTTCGTTCTTTACCGCAAACGTGACGAGTTTCATTTCCATCTACCTTTCATTCACTGCGTTGGTGGAAGTCCCAGCGGGGCGAAGCTATATTTCCGCCAGACAATGAGCGACTACTTCGTCCATGAAACAGCTGTCGTTGACGAGCCATGCCAGATCGGCGCTGGCACCAGGATATGGCACTTCTCCCACATCATGGCCGGCTCGCGGATCGGCCAGCGCTGCATCCTGGGCCAGAACGTCTACGTCGATCGGGACGTGGAGATCGGCGACGGATGCAAGCTGCAAAACAACGTTTCCGTGTACAAAGGGGTGGTGCTTGAAGAGGGCGTGTTCTGCGGCCCCTCCATGGTGTTCACGAATGTAATCAATCCGAGGGCCCTCATCGAGCGCAAGGATGAGTTCCGGCAGACGCTCGTGCAAACCGGCGTCAGCCTCGGCGCCAACTGCACCATCGTTTGCGGTGTGACCATCGGGGCCTACGCCCTTGTCGGCGCCGGATCGGTCGTCACCCGAGATGTGCCAGCCTATGGCGTCGTCTACGGAGTTCCCGGAAGACTCCAGGGGTGGGTGTGTGAGTGCGGGGTCGTAATGCCTCGGGATAACGAGCAACTGACCTGCCAGGCCTGCGGCAAGCGCTACCGTCTCGAGGCCGACGAACTCACCCCAGCCTAAGCTGTCGGAAACGACAGCGGAAACGTCGGTTCGCTCGCCTGATGCCGGGTGCGTGGCTCGATCTTCATGGCGTGGTATTCGCCGACAAACTCCGACAGGTTGCGGCTGGCCTCCTCGAAGACGATCCGTCCCTTCTTCGCCGTCGCTTTTTCCGCCTCTCCCATCACGCCGCTGTCGCTGTACTGGCTCGTCCACTCGATGAGGCCGATGGGGCTGGAGCCGAGTAGATCGGACCACACGAATTTGGAGCCGAGCTTGTTCGTCTTGGCAATTTCGGTCTTGATCAATTCCTCGCGCACACTCTCGGGCGCCAGGTGCATGATCATGGAGGTCTCCGGCTCCCCGGCGTGCGACACCCCGCCTGGGAATACGCTCTCTCGCCACTGACTGTTGAAGTCGGGGTTCACCTGCAGCAGCTTCCACCAGCTGCAGAACACGCAACTGGCGTCCGTCTCCACGATCGTCCGCCGCGCCACCATGTCGACGAGATTGTGGTTCGAACCGTGGCCGTTGACGAGCACAATCTTCTTGAAACCGTGATAGGCCAGGCTCTTGCAGATGTCGAGACAGTACTGGACGAAGTGCTCGTGGTGGATGTTTATGGAGCCCGGGAAGTCCATGACATGATGGACGTAGCCGTAGGTCACCGGCGGCAGCACGAGGCTGTGCTCGGGTCGCAGCCGCGCCGCCTCGGTGGCGACGGCGTTGGCGCAGAGGTGATCGACCTTGAGCGGCAGATGGTGACCGTGCTGCTCTACGGAGCCGGTGGGAAGAATCGGGATCTTGCCCATGGCGACCGCTTCGTTCACCTCCGGCCAGGTGAGCTCGTCGAACTTGTAGGTGTCTCGCACTGAAGTCATGGTATCCGTTCTCCTGAGGGGAGTTGCTGTTGGGTGATCATCACTCGGCAGCCTTTCCGGCTCGGGCGGATCGGCTCCAGTCGATGGGGATCTCGTAGGCGAGCGGGTCGATGGCGCCGTTCGCCCGAAAGGCCTCGATGCGCTCGACACACGCGTCGCACCTGACGCAGCCGGGTCGCCGGCCGGTGTAGCAGGTGTGCGTGCTCTCGTACGGAACGCCGAGCTCGAGCCCGAGGGCGATTACTTCCCGTTTCCACTTGTCGACGAAAGGGGTGTGGATGTGAATCGACTCGTCGCCGACGCCTCCGAGCCTGAGGGTCCGTTCCAGGCTGTCGTAGAATTCACGACGACAATCGCGGTAGGCGCGAAAATCGTCACGCACCGGGGCGATGTAGATGTCGCCGATATTCCGGGTAGCGGCGTAGGCCGCCGCAGCGGTGACGAAGAGGAGGTTGCGGAAGGGAACGACTGTAGTGGCCTGTCGGTCTTCACTGGAGTCGGGTATGGCGAGCGCGTCATCGGTAAGTGGGGATCCGCCGAGCTGGGAGAGGTCGAACTCGAGTTGCCTGTGGCTCGCAACCCCGGCTTGGGCGGCAAGCCTGGCGGCGTACTCGAGCTCGAGGCGATGTCGCTGGTGATAGTCGATGCTGATTGTATGGATCTCGCTCGAGCCCTGTGAGCGGACCCACCACAAGCACGTGGCGGAGTCCATGCCGCCGCTGAGAAGGAGTGCGATGGGAGGGGAGTCAGCCACGAAGGTTTACAGACTAGCCCCGCGCATGGAGGTGTCAACGACGTTGCGACCGTCGTCTTGACAGGTGTCCAGGCCGCTGTGTAGGTTGCGGCTGCCACGAAAGAGAGCAAAACGCCGATGTCGAGACATCTGAAGGACCATGTCTGAAGAGCATCATACAGAGGATTCGATCGCGTCTCCCGAAGACCCCCTAAAGCCGGGCAGAGTGCGGCGGTTTCGCAGGACGATGATGGCGGGAATTTCCGTCATCGCGCCGATCGGAATCACGGCGTGGGTGCTGTGGAATCTGTTCAACTGGGGCGCCGGTCTCGTGGCCAGGCCTCTCATCAAGCCCTTCGCCACCATGCTCGGCAGTCCAGACTGGTATCGTTGGTGGGCAGGATTCCTCGTGACGGTGTCGATCGTCTGGCTGGTAGGCATCATCACGACGAATGTCGTCGGCCGGCGAGTGCTGACCGAGGCGCGCAAGGCCATCGAGCGGCTTCCCGTCGTGCGCACGATCTACATGCCGGTGCGGCAATTGATGGAGACGTTTACCTCGGCAGAGTCGGGTTCGGGGTTCCAAAAAGTCGTGCTCTTCGAATATCCGCGAAGGGAGCTATGGACCCTCGGGTTCCTCGCCGGCGACGTGCCTATGCAGAAAGGCGGCACGCCCGCTCACAGTATCTTCGTACCCACGGCACCGAACCCGACGACGGGGTTCATGCTCATCGTGCCCCGAGACGAGTTGCGACACACGACGCTCAGTATTGAGGAGGCGTTTCAGATGATCGTGTCAGCAGGAGTGGCGGTCCCGGCATCGCTCAAGCTGCCCCCCGGCGTGGCAGAGTCATCTGACCGTCCGATCGATGTACAGGTGATCGACGAGCGCGCCACCCCATCTGCCCGGCAAGCACGGAGCTGACGACCCCTTTACACCGCCGGCCCCGCCGCCTTCAACTCGGGCGCCACATCCTCGTAGGCGGCAAAGTGCTCGGTGAAGCGACGCACGAGGTCCCGCGCTTTGTCGTCGTAGGCGGCCGGATCGCGCCACGTACTCCTCGGCTGCAACACGCCAGCCGGAACCCCCGGGCATTCGCGCGGAACATCCAAACCGAACGTAGAGTCTCTGTCGAACGACACTCCCTCGAAGCGTCTTTCGACGATGGCCGAGACGATAGCGCGGGTGTGGCCGATGGAGATGCGCTCCCCTTCGCCGTAGGGGCCACCGCTCCAGCCGGTGTTGACGAGCCAGCATTGGCTGCCGTGCTGGCGAATTTTCTCTCCGAGAAGACGGGCGTAGGCCGATGGGTGGAGCACCATGAAGGGTGCCCCGAAGCAGGGTGAGAACGTGGCTGTCGGTTCGCTCACGCCGCGCTCGGTGCCGGCTACCTTGGCGGTGTAGCCCGATATGAAATGATACATCGCCTGCTCCGGGGTGAGCCTGGCCACCGGTGGAAGGACGCCGAAGGCGTCGCAGGTGAGCATGACGATGTTGGTCGGATGGCCTCCGAGACCGTCGGGGCTGGCGTTCGGGATAAACTCGAGGGGATAGGAAGAGCGCGTGTTCTCGGTGAGCCCATCGTCGTCGAGGTCGATCTGACGGCTCTCCGGATCGATGACGACGTTCTCGAGAATACTGCCGAAGCGACGAGAGGCGGCGTAGATCTCGGGCTCGGCCTCGGGGCTCAGGCGAATCACCTTGGCATAGCAGCCACCCTCGAAGTTGAAGATGCCCCGCTCCGTCCAGCCGTGTTCATCATCGCCGATGAGCTGATAATCAGAACTCGCGGACAGGGTGGTTTTACCGGTGCCGGAGAGGCCGAAGAAGAGGGCGGTTTCGCCACGGTCATTCTTGTTGGCCGAGCAGTGCATGCTCATGACGCCCCGCTTCGGCAGCAGGTAGTTCAACAGCGTGAAGACGGACTTCTTGAGCTCGCCGGCGTATCTGGTGCCGCCGATGAGGATGCGCTTCCTGCCGAAATGGAGGACGACGAATGCCTCCGAGCGGGTGTGGTCGCGTTCGGGCACAGCGCTGAACCCGGGGGCATAAACGAGGTGCCACTCCGGCTCGAAGGCGGCGCGTTGCTCCGGATCGGGTTCGCAGATGAACATGTTGCGGGCGAACAGGCTGTGCCACGCCAGCTCGGTGACCACTCGCACCGGGAGGCGAAACTCCCGGTCGGCGCCGGCGTAGAGATCCTGGACGAAGACGTCGCGATTTTCGAGATGCGAAGCGACCCGATCGAAGAGCGCATCGAAGTGATCGGGCTCGAACGGTACGTTCACATCGCCCCACCACACATCCGACTCCGATGACGGCTCGCGGACAACGAACTTGTCGTTGGGCGAGCGCCCGGTGTAGGCGCCCGTGCGAGCGACGACCGATCCGTCTGCGGAAATGGCAGCTTCATCGCGGCGGGCAATCTCTTCGTAGAGCCGGGCGACGGTCAGGTTTTCGTAGATCTGACCGAGATCTGATAGACCGTGTCTCTGCAGGGCGCTGCGCATTGGCGAAGGCTTTCGGGGTTCGGCGTGGATCTGCCAGATTACGCACGGTCAACACGGCTGTCAATCGAGTTTCTCGGGCAGGGGGGGTGACGTTTTCGGCCCCGCCCGTATATTAATCCAGAGTTGATGCTCTATAGTGAAGGAGGTAACTGAGGTGCCTTTTTTCTTCGATCAAACAATGCTGCTCCTGATTCCCTGCATCATCCTGGCTCTCTACGCCCAGGGCAGGGTGCGGCGCACCTATTCCAAATACAGTAAGGTGGCCTCGTCGGCCGGTTTGTCGGGAGCAGAAACCGCGAGGCGGCTGCTCAGAGAGAATGGCGTCGTCGACGTGGCTGTCGAAGAAGTGGACGGTGTCTTGAACGATCACTACGATCCGCGGGACAAGGTGGTGAGACTCTCGTCCGAGATCTTCAGAGGCCATCATCTCGCCGGCCTGGCGGTCGCTGCCCATGAAGTGGGACACGCCGTTCAGCACGCGAACGGCTACTTCCCGCTGAACTTCAGGCACGCATTTCTGCCGGTGGCGAATATCGGTTCGAAGGCGGCCTTCCCGCTGCTTATCGTCGGGTTCATCTTCAGCATGCCCGGTCTCATTGACATCGGCATCGCGTTTTACGCCGCAGTTGTCACCTTCCAGGTCATCACGCTGCCGGTCGAGTTCAACGCCAGCTCGAGGGCGATGACTCAGCTCGTCGACGGCCGCTACCTGGCACCGCAGGAGGGGGTACTGGCGCGCAAGGTTTTGAACGCCGCTGCTCTGACCTACGTCGCTGCCACGGCGACGGCGCTCATGCATCTCGTCCGTCTGCTGATCCTGCGCGGGGGGATGAGGGACTGAGCCACTGAAAACCGCAACACAATAAGGCCCTCCGCCGAGCAAGGTGGAGGGCCTTTCATTTGGTGATCGCGGAGCTCTACGCGGCTTCGAAGTCCTTGAGGCGCACCGGCAGTCGGCGGGATCCCCAGGTGCCGGGCGCGCCGCAGTCCGGGCACTGGCCGTCTGCCGTCAGGTTCCACTCGGTGAGGACGTACCAGTCGCGCCCGATGAGCTTGTGGCCGCACTGGTGGCAATAGCTGCTGCCGCCATCCTCGTCGTGGACGTTTCCGGTGTAGGCGTGGCGAACACCATTGTCGACGGCGATCCGTCGAGCGCGGCTCAAGGTCGAGCTCGGGGTGCGGCTCTTGTCCAGCATCTTCCAGTCGGGGTGAAAGGCGGTAAAGTGCATGGGAACATCCGGTCCCAGTTTCTCCACCACCCACTGTGTCATGGCGTCGATCTCCGCGTCCGAGTCGTTCTCGTCGGGGATGAGCAGGTTCGTGATCTCAAACCAGACGTCGGTCTCGTGCTTGACGTATTCAAGTGTTTCGAGCACCGGCTGCAGCTCGGCCGCGCAGATCTGCTTGTAGAAGCGCTCGGTAAATGCCTTCAAGTCCACATTGGCAGCATCCATGTGCTGGTAGAACTCGACTCGCGGATCGGGACAGATCGCGCCGGCGGTCACTGCGACCGCTTTCAAGCCGACTTCGTGACAGGCCTGAGCCACGTCCACGGCGTACTCGAGAAAGATGACGGGGTCGTTGTAGGTGAAAGCGACGCTGCTGCAACCAAGTTGCTGGGCGGCGCGGGCGATGGTCTCGGGGCTGGCGGCATCGGCGAGGGCGTCGGTCTCGCGCGATTTACTGATGTCCCAGTTCTGACAGAACTTGCACGCCAGGTTGCAGCCCGCCGTTCCGAAAGAGAGGATGGGTGTGCCCGGGAGAAAGTGATTGAGCGGTTTCTTTTCGATGGGGTCGACGCAGAAGCCGCTCGAGCGTCCATAGGTGGTGAGCACCATCTCGTCGCCCTCGCGGGCGCGGACGAAACAGAGCCCGCGCTGAGCGTCGCGGAGCCGGCAGAACCGCGGGCACAGGTCACACTGAATGCGGCCATCGTCGAGACGGTGCCAGTATCGACCTGGGACGACGTGGGGGTTCATTGCGCCCGCTTGCCGCCCGATGGCGTAGCCAGTATAGTATCCGATGCGGATTTGCCAGGCTTGATCACATAATGAATATACCGACCTCGCGAGCGCGAGTGAAGGAGTAGGAGGATTGACGACGGTCCGCGAGCCCGCGGTGGCGGGCCGCTTCTATCCAGCAGATCCCGAAGAATTGTCAGCGGCCGTACAGGAGTACCTGCGAGCCGCTGAAACTGCGGCCGGCGAACCGACACACGCCTCCTTCCCGAAAGCCATCATCGCACCGCACGCCGGCTACGTCTATTCGGCGCCAATCGCCGCCTCCGTCTACGCGCGTCTGCGCTCCGGGCGAGAGACGGTTCGCCGCGTCATCATCATCGGGCCGGCTCACCGTGTCGCTGTCGAGGGGCTGGCGCTGCCTCAATCGACTGCCTTCGCCACCCCCCTCGGTGAGGTGCCGGTCGATGCGGCTGCCGCCGACTCAATCGCCGGTCTGGAGTGCGTGGAGCTCATGGAGGCGGCGCACGACTTCGAGCACACGGTGGAAGTGCACCTGCCCTTCCTGCAGGAGGTCCTCGAGGCGTTTTCGATCGTGCCGCTCGTCGGCGGCGACGCCACGGCGGCCCAGATGAACGAAGTGCTCGACACCCTTTGGGGAGGCGCCGAAACCGTCATCGTGATCAGCTCCGATCTGAGCCATTTTCACGACTACGACACGGCGGTGCAACTCGGCGGCAAGACCTCCAGCGCCATCGAGGCGCTCGACCACGAGGTGATCGGACGCGAGCAGGCGTGCGGCCGCATTCCGATCCAGGGTCTGCTGATGGCGGCGAGCAAGCGGGAAATGAGAGCGCACGTCATCGATGTGCGCAATTCGGGAGACACGGCCGGCAATCGCGGCGAGGTCGTCGGCTACGGAGCCTACGCCTTTTACTGAGATTCGCGACACTGACGCGTCGCAAACCTCTCACATCCGGCGGAGAGATGACAGATGGAGGGGAAAATCCGGGAGCTCTTGTTGCGCACGGCCCGCACCTCGATCGAGCATGGTGTCGAGCATGGCGGGCCCTTGCCGGTAGATCTCGAAGACTACGATGAATCTCTGCGGAGTCAGGGGGCGGCATTCGTCACCTTGAGGAAGGCCGGCGACCTGCGTGGCTGCATGGGGTCGTCGGCGCCGGTCCGGTCCCTCATTGAGGATATTGCCCACAACGCCTATTCGGCCGGATTCCTCGATCCGCGCTTCTTTCCACTAGCGCGGGATGAGCTCGTCGACGGTCAAGGCCCAGTTTCAGTTGAAACAAATCACAGGCTCGGGTGAGTGTGTCAGCCCATCATCGCGAGCTGTTTGATGCCGAGTTCGGCTTGTATGGCTTGCCGGAGCATCGGCAGATGGCGATAGCCCTTGACCCTGCGCAGACGTGGTTCGATGTCGAGCAGTGCCGTGGCTACCCAACGGTGACGCTGTGATGAGTTGGTCCAGCGTCGCACGTTGTGTGTGAGCTGCTCCAGGAGACTGTTGACGTTCTCGATGCAGTTGGTGGTGCGGAAGGAATCCTTGAGCATCGGCGTCAGTCCCAACCGATGGAGTGTGAGGGTCTCTTCCATGCCTTCCTCGAGGCTGTGTAGGGCGGACTGATTCATCAACTTCAAGCCCGGTTTGAGCGCGTCCAGTGCCGCCTTGGCCGCCTCGTATCTCGGTTTGCCGTAGGCCGCCTCCATCTTGCGACCCATACCGGACTGCTCGCTCTTGGACAGATACGACACGACGTTCTGGCGCTTGTGATACTGGCAGCGCTGCACGCAGGCATGTCCTTCGAGCACCGACATCACCGCCTTGTAAAGCCCCTTGGCGCCGTCGATGACGACCAACAGTCCGGCTTCGTACTGCATACCGCGTTCGACCAGATCGGACAGGAAGCGACGGCAGACGCGCTCGTTTTCCGTGGCCGCCTGCACGAAGCCAAGAGGAATCTTCTGTCCGTCGAGGGTGACGCCCAGGGCGATGATGATCTCCTCGTCCGCGAAGCTCTTGCCGTCGAGGAATAGCGCCACCAGATCATATCCTTCCAGGGATCGCTCCTGGAATTCAGCCAGCTTTCGAGCCGTGCCTTTCACGTAACGACAGGACACCGATGAGGATGACAGACCAAAGGCCTCGGGTACGGCCTCAGCGCAGGCCTCGTAGTTGCGCGTGGCGATGCCCTTCAGCATCCGCAACAGCAGACCTTCGTCCATCTGTCGAGGCGTCTGCAGTGCCTGGTAAACATCCAGCGGGACCTCGGTATGGTTGGCCACGTTGCGCACCCGCGGCACATCGACGGGTAGTTTCTGGTCGGCCAGGTACACCGACCCGAGCTGAGACCCCCAGCGGCGTAACGGCTGATCCGACCCCTTGCGCTGATACCGCGGCCCAGCCAACTCAACGACCGCTCTTTGCAGCTCCTCCGCGACCGCCTGCAGCCCCAAGGGAATCAGCCATTGGATCGCCTCGATCCGGCCATCCAGGTCCTCTACTTGCTCTGCAGTCTCGGGTGCTACCTTGCCGATGCTCACCGTTCGTTTGACGCCCTTCTTCCGTGCTACTAGCTTGCTCATTGCAGGCTCCTTTTGTTACCGATGCGAGACTTCTTCCAACGGGCTTCTCGTATCAAAACGTAACGATTGGAGCCTGTGCTGTTTCAACTAAGATCGGGACAAAGCGTCGTCGACCTCCACATCCAGATTTCAGTACTAGGCTGTGTCGAGGCCATGTCGTTCACTTCGCAGGACGATTTTCTGGCCCAGGTGCGGCCGGGAGTGGACGGGCTGCTGTTGCAGGAAAAACATCATCGGGGAACGCTGTTGCCATCGGTCTGGGAAACGCTTCCGGCACCGGAGGCTTTCCTGCGGGAGTTGAAACTGAAGGCGGGTTTGAGCGCCGACTACTGGTCGGAAAGCGTCCAGATTTCTCGGTACACAACTGAGTCCTTTTCGTAGGGAGAAACAAATCTTGAGAATCCTTCTACTGTCGCTGACGATCGCTGTCGTCGCCGCGGGATCGGGGCGGCCAGATGTGTTTTACGAGGAAGAGGTGGTGAACTCGGGGATGGGATCGAAGAAGGTGGGGGCTCGAAAAACAGTGAACCGGATCTACATCAAGGGACAGCGACAGAGAGTGCACAGCGAGATCAAGGCGAACAAGAAAGACCGAAAGAAGCTGCGCAAACAGGGAACGCCACTCGAGGAGAGCACGATTCTGCAACTCGACAGGGCGAATGTGTTCGAAATAGACCACGCCCAGCAGACCTACCTGCAGCAACGCCTGCCGCCAGCGGCGGGCAAAAGGGTCGCCGGGCAGAAGCGGAACGATCAGAGCCCGGAAGTATCCTTCCGCACCAAGATCATGCCCGATACGTCCCGTATCGAGGGGATTCTGTGTCGACGGGTCGCAGCAGAGCTGAAAGCGCGCCATTTCAAGCCGGGAACGAAAGAACTCCGCCGGGAGAACCGCTATCTCTACCAGGCGTGGATGGCCACCGACTTCCCGGGATCGGGCGAGATCGAGGACTTTCTGGAAAGACACAGGAAGAAAACGTCATACCCCTCTCCCATGGGTGGCGGGCTGGATCAATTGGCCAAGTCGGTGGACGACTACGACAAGCTCGAGGAGGAGCTGTCGGCGCTGAAAGGTTTCCCGATGCAATCGGAGTTGAAGGTTTTCACGAAAAAAGCGGGCGGCAAGCAGAAGCAGTTGCTCAAGCTGTCGCGCAAAGTCAATTCACTTTCATACAGTCCCCTCCCTGATTCTCTGTTCGAGTTGTCCAAGGGTCTGCGCCGAGCCGCGAAGTAATCACCCACCTCTCCCGGACGCGCCCCCGATCAATCGAGCCCACCGTCCGTCGTGAAACGCCGTCTCACTTACGCTGTAGCGGCAATCGCCGTCGCCCTTCTCCTGGTGGCCTCGCCGGTCGGAACCTGGCTGGTGGCGAGGCTACTCACTCATGCAGCGCCCCGGTTCGATCTACGAGTCGACATCGAATCGACCAGCGGATGGCTGTCGTCGACGGCGACGTTCGAGCGCATCGAGGCGCATGATGCCGACAGGAGCTGGTCGCTGTCGGTGCCGGCGCTGTCGCTATCATTGTGGTCGAACCGCGTTGGGGTAACCGCACCGCGACTGCGCCTCGTACTCGACGGTAGTCCTGACTCGACAAACCAATCCGAGGCGGAATCCGATTCGATCCGCGGCATTCCGGAAGGCGAGATCGACGCGCTTCCCATCCGGATGCTGCCCGAGCTGTCCATCTCGGATGGGCGAGTCGAGCTGAGTCGTCCCGCCGACAGCATCCACGTCCTGGTCGAAGCACTTGACCTGCGCTACGGACCCTTCCCTATTGCGGCAGGTGATGGCGACAGATCTCCAGACAGACGACTCACTCTCACCGCCGGCAGCATCTCCGTACAGGAGAAGGGCGTCGAGCTCGCTCACGCCGAACTCGAAGCACGCGTGCGCCTGGCGGCGCGAGAGATCGACGTGGAATCCCTCGCGGTCGGCGCGCGAGCAGGTTCCGTTTCTGTCGAGACGATCGGATCCGGCAGCTTGAAACTTGCTCCCGGCTTGCCCGCCGTGGCGCAGGCCCGCGTGCAAGCTGTCTTCGGCGACGGCCTCGCCGGCACGGTGAAGATAGAGCTCTCGGGCGATACGCAGCCGACAAATATATTTGTGGCGGTCCGGGCAGTCGGATCGCACGCATCATTGGGCGAGATCGCACTGGAGAGCCACTGCTCGCTGCGGGGCGCGGTGGCAGCGGTGGATTCGGCGCGACTCACGGTCGCCGACGGCGAGGCGTTCATCCAATCTCTCTACGATGCCGGCACGGACAGCCTCAGCGCCAAGCTGGAAGTAAGGGAGGGACTGGACCTTGCCAAGGTAACTGGAGTGACCGGCCTCGGTCGCCTCGAGGGAACCTTCGCGGTCAGGGCGCGACCCGGAGCGGCGCGCTATGCAGCCAAACTCGACGCCCATCTGCAGAGTGAGGTGCTGGCGGGCAAACCGGTGGCAGTCGACTTGAACGCCGCTCTGGCAGCGGATGGAAAGCTCGAGGCCCAGCTTCGCTCAGAGCTGGGTTCGCTGCGGGGGTCTGGAACAGTCGACGTCGGCAGCGCCCTCTACGACATCGCTATCACGGGTACACTGCATCCGGCTCGGCTTCTGGGATACGATGCGGCACCGGTGGAGCTCAGTGGCCACGCAGCACCCGATACCATCAGTCTCGAGCTGCGCACGCCCCGAGCTGCCGGCTCTGGACGGACGGTTCGGACCGCTGCGGCTCGAAGCGACGCTGACGCAACGGCGTCGGCTCGATGCCGAGCTGGAGCTGGAGGAGGACCTGGCGCGCGCGATCGCCGCCATCGATCTGCAGCAGGGCGAGCTCGACACACTGCAGCTCGAGATTTCAGATGTGGCGCTCAGTCGGACTGGTGCCCGGGCTGGACGGATCCCTGACGGCGAGGATCGCCGGTGGCGGCGGGCTCGACTTTGCCGGCTCGAGGGCGCGAGGCCGCCTTCAGCTGAGCGAGCTTTCATACGCGGGGTGGGATCTGGGCATGGTAGAAATGCAGTTGCATCACGCTGCGGGAGTAGCCCGGGTGACGGCAACGGGCAGGGGACTATCGGCTAGGGCATCGATCGACTCCACGATGCAGCTCACGGGCAACATCGAATTCGCGGAGGCGAATTTCGAACGCGCTCTCCAGGAGAACGATTCGCCGTCTTCAGTGACGGGCGACGAGGCGTCGGGCGATCAGATCGTCCTCTCCGGCGACCTGGCCTGGTCCGCTGACCTGCACGAGCCGGAAGGACTGCGCGCACAGCTGTCTATCCACAAACTGAACGGGCGCGTCGGCGGTGACTCGGTGGCGGCAAGAGGTCCTCAAATCGTCCGCTACGGCAACGAGAATCTTACCGTCGAGCGGCTCAGCCTGCGCTCGCCGCTGGGAATTCTGACGGCCTCCGGACACGTCGGTGTGGACAGTCTCGATCTGTCCGCGTCGATCGACTCGCTGGAGCCGGGCGCGCTTCAGCCGCAGCTGTCCGGAAGCGGATGGGCCCGGTTAGAGGTGGGCGGGAGTCCCTCTCGACCAACCGCCACCGCTGAGCTCGCGGCCGAACAGATGGCTCTCAACGGCAGAGCGCTCGGGGACGTGAGGATAGGGCTTCAGTTGGGCGACAGTCTCGTCGTGGAGGCGTCGCTGGACCAGAGCTTCGTAGCCGATCGTTCCGGGGCGCAAACCGATAGCGCGGCCGGTTCGGACAAGACCGCAGCTGGCGCGAGGGTGCGACTGGCAGCGCCGGCAAGCGTCCTTCTCGCGACCGCCGACTCGATCGAGGGCGAGGCCGAGCTGCAGGTCACCGCCGAGAGGCTGGAGCTCGGAGCAACGCTGAGTGAGGCGCTGCAAGACTCAGTGGATGGTCGACTCGATCTGAGGGGGCTGGTCACGTTTCCCGCCGGCCACCTCAGGCAAGGAGTCGAGTGGGATCAGCTTCGCGGTCTTATCCGACTCAGTCATTTCGAAATCGAGAAAGCAGGACTGCGCATGCATCTGCCAGAGGCGGGGGCTGCCGTCCTGTTCGGTGAATCCTCACAGCGTTCGCTGGAGCTCGAAGGCTTCTCCATGGCCGTCGAGATCTACCGCAAGGAACAGGGTGGGTTCGGACCGGCTGGGGAAGTGGGACTGAGAGGCGGTCTCGATGGCGCCGATGATCTCGAGGTCGTGCTCAGCCTTGTCGATCTGGACCTGCTCGCCCTCGAGCAGGCGGGTGTCGACGAAGGCAGCCTTCCCGAGGGGCTCGTGACGGCGGAAGCCCGCTTCGTCGACGGGGGGGGAGATAGGAGCCTCGAGGCTACTGCGGAGATTTCGCTCGAGGAGTACGGCGACGTCACTGGCGAGTTCCACGGCTCGGAAACAGAAATGCGGATTCAGGTCGAGTGGATGACCTATGTCGCCGATGTCGTGAGCGTGGAGGTGCAGATGCCGTGGGACCTGACGAACGGCACCGTCGACTGGCAGGCGGGCAAGGCAGAAATCCGCAGCAACGGTCTCAATCTGTTCGTCTTTCTCGAGCAGCTGCCACAGCTACAGGACATCGACGGACTGATGACCGCCGATCTGGCAGTTGAGGGTCTGGGTGACAATCTCGAGCTCCGAGGTCGCATCGAGGTGGAGGACTTGCGGTTCTCCATTCCCGACGTCAAACCTGGCTACGTATTTCCAGCCGGACAGATCGCCTTCGACGGAAAACGGGGAGAGTTACAGGGATTTCACGGAGCGCCGAGAGCGGGGGAAAGGGGCAGCATCGAGCTGAGCGGCTTCGTCGGTCTCGACTCGGCGGCCGCCATCGACTACGCCTTCCGCGTCGAGGCCAAGGATCTGCCATATGCCTACGACGACATCTTCGCGGTCGAGGAAATCAGCGGCGTCGTCACCTTCAAGCGCTCCGACCCAGGGGCACTGCTGGAGGGAAATGTGCGGCTCGGGCGCGCTCTCGCAGAGCCGCCACTCGTCGACCTGACAGCGGCGCCGGTGCCGCCCCCACCACCAGCGCTGCAGAGTCCGTTTCTCGAAAACACGCGGTTGAATGTGTCGGTCGAGCTGAGCGATCTGGAGGTAAAGAACGAGCTCATCGACATCGATCTGGAAGGCCAGGCGCAGGTCTACGGCAGTTTCTACAAACCGAGATTTCAGGGAGAGGTTCGCATTCCAGAGGGAAAAGTGATAGCCCTCAATCGAGAATTCTCATTCACGAAAGGGCGCATCATTCTCGACCAGCTCGTGCCGACCTACTCCATCCTGGATCTGGCCTACGATCCGCTGTTGCTGAATCCGGAGCTCGACATCGAGGCGGTGGCGACGGTCAGGCCGATCGACGAGGACGAGGACCGGGAGGTCACGATGAGCTTGCAGGGCCCAGCTCTCAACGTGGTGCCACGCTTTTGCCTCACCCGGCATGGGCGATACGGAAGTGATCACCCTGCTGGCTTTCGGTTCGACCTCGATGGGAAACTACAGCCGGGACTATCTCTACGAGGCCGCCGCGGGTCGCGGCGGGACAGCTCCTGCTGAGCCGTCAGGTTCAGAAGATTGGCCTCGACGAATTCCAGATCATGCCATCGGGAACGGTGTTGGGCACCGTCGGCGAACCAACTCTTCGACTCGGCAAGCACATCTCGTTTCCGGTGCCGGTTTGGGCGCGTTACGAGGCGCTGAGGCGGGAGCCTTCGTTCGGGGAGTTGCAACTGGAGTACAAAATGACCTCCTACCTGACGGTGAACGGTGCAGCCCATTCGGCGCTTGAAGTCTACGGCATCGGCGTGAGTCTGAAGAAAAGTTTCTGATGCGCCGCCTCCCCATCATCGCACTGGCATGGACCGTTGCGGCGACGCAATTGTCAGAAGGCGGTTGCACAGGAGCGCTGTGGGCCGAAGGACGGCGTTCGGTGTCGGTGAGGGATATCCCGAACAACGAAGTCACGGTGAAGGAGATCTGGTTCCGCTACGTGCGCCACAAACCCTTCAACACGGCAAAACACCGCGCCGCCATGACGACGAGAGCCGGTGAACGGTTCCAACGGCGTTTCTTCCGCAATGACACGGCGACGCTGATGAACGTGTACCGCGACCGCGGCTTCATGGATGTCGACATCACTGGCAAGAGCTTCGAGCTGGACGAGGACGGCAAGCTTTACATCGGCATCAAGATCGACAGCGGCGAGCCCTGGCACGTGGAGAGGGGTGGAGGTCGAAGCCGGAGAAACAGGCGCCGATGTCGCCGACCTGACTGAGAGACTGACACTCGATGCCGGCGAGGTGTTCAGGTACAGCCGCATCCTGGCCGATGAAAGGGAGTTGTTGGGCTATCTGAACAGAGCCGGATATCCCCACGCCAAAGTGCGAAACGTTCTGGAGCTGGAACCGAAGACTCGAACGGCACGGGTGACATACAGAGTTGACTCCGGGATGCGAATGTACTTCGGCGATGTTCGCATCGTAAGCGGTGCCTCAGACGCGGCCAGGTTGCAGACGCGCTCCCGTCTTGTGAAAGACAATCTCACCTTTCGCAAGGGCGGTCTCTACGATCCGGAGCAACTGAGGCGCACTCGCAATAATCTGGCGCGCACGAATCTGTTCCGCTCGGTGACCCTGAGCACGCCGGCGGCGGGAGTGGAGGGCGACAGCCTCCAACCTGTTGTGATCCGATTGCAGGAGCGAAGTTCATTCACCTGGAGGGTCAGGTATTCTTCAACAATACTGAGCCGGGTCTGTCGGCAAACGTCCAGCACAGCAACTGGCTGGGCCGGGGCACACACATCGGGCTCGACGCAAACCTCGGTCGCCCGCTGCAGGGAGGGACGGTCTACTGGACGGAGCCGAACATGTTGAAGACGGGAGCAGATCTGACGGTGTCGGCCGGCCTCACCGACGAGTGGGGGAACCGACAGGTCTTTGCGGACCCTTCCGATTCACTGCAGTTGGCGCTGCTGACGGCGAACCACAGCGTGCTGAATGATCTGCTGACGGCACAGGAACTCGGCTTGGGAGATCTCATCGCGCTCGCACCCACTGAGTTCATTGCTTCTTCGGTCTACGACTATCGATCGATCGAGCGGCTGTGGCAGTTCAACGGGCTCGCTGACGAGAAGGTGGGAGGAAGGTGCAGGTGGGGAAGCCTACCAAGGAGTATTGGGGCTTACCTGGACGGAATCGAGGAACCGGCCCGTGGCGACGGGAGCGATTCGGTTCAACGCGCCGATCGATGAAGCTTCAGCTGACGATCCAAACGTGCCGGACGGGGGCGCGGGCGAAGAGGGAGGCGATCCCTTTGGTGGCGACCCGTTCGCCGAGGAGGATGCCGTCGGGGAGAAGGCAATCGCACAGATCGACGACGCCGATGGTGCTGACGCATTCGTCGACTACGCCGACGGCGAGATTCCGACCGACCCGGTATGGCGGCGCATTCTCACCGACCGGGCCAGGACACTGAACTTGAACCTCGCCTTTCAGCGCGATTCGAGGGACAACCCGATCGCCCCGAGGCGCGGCACGTTCGTGCGACTGGGTGGCCTGTACGCGCTCCAGATAGGTGGGCAATCGACGCGCGTTCTGGACGGCGAATTCGAGGCCCGAGCCTATCTGCCGCTCGGCGATCACTTCGTGTGGGCGAATGCGTCGCGGGTCGTGTTCACTGCCTCGATGCGGCAGGACCGCGCACTTCCCCAGTCATACTGGCAAGAGCTCGGAGGCGAGGGAAGTGTTCGGGGAGTCGAACGCAACAGCATTCAGGCCATAGGCGGTGGTCGGGCGGGGCTCAATCTGAGAAGCGAATTGCGGTTGCGCGCCGGTGCCGTCGGATTGGTTTTTTTCTGGGACCGCGCCGGTGTCTGGAGACACGCAAACAAAGCCACGTGGTCCAGTATGACCGACGGCTACGGAGTCGGACTGCGATACGATATGGGTATTCCGTTCAGGCTCGATCTGGGATGGAGTGAGGAGACGAGCACCACGAGGCTGAACGAGGCGAAGATTTACTTTTCCATCGGCCAGGCGTTCTAGCTGAGCCGGCTTGCGTTGACACTCTCTAAGTGTCCGAGTATATTGAAGTTTCGAACGATCAGTCGAAACCGCTTTCGTGGGGGCGCAATGGCTTCGACGGGGATGGAGAGGCTGATGATCGCGTGCCGAGGTCCCGAACCCTCGTTAATCATCGGGAACAATTTCAAACGCCAACGATAACTCGTACGCGCTGGCTGCATAGGGCAACCTAAGCGGCCCATCGGGTGCGGCGGAGCCTGCGCTGCTGCACTCGGTGTCGACTTGAGCAGGCTAGCTGCACGCTCCCGTTCAAGGGCGTGTGGCGAATCTTATGAACTGGTCCTTTGCGGATCCTGTCAGTCGGAGCCGGAGGGGGCGAGATCAATTGACTGACTACGCACGTAGGGATCGCAGCGGACCGTTTCCGGACGCGGGTTCGACTCCCGCCGCCTCCACCAATTTTCATCAGCGCAACCCATTGTATCTACGTGGGTTGCGTTTCCATGTTCTGACCCGACGACCCGCCGGTACTCCACTGGTACTCTTTTTGGCTGCAATATCGCATGGCCTACGTGCTCCACCGCCTTGGCCAGTCGCTCTTTCTGTACCCGACCGTAGGTGTTCATCGTAAGCTCTGGCGAAGCGTGTCGGGCCAGTTCCTGAGCCTCCTTGACGGTGACTCCACTTTGAATCACGAGGTTGATATAGGCCACACGGCAAGCGTGGAAGTCGATTTTGCCACCCGGACTTTGCTTCGGAATCCCTGCCGCCTTGAGATCCTTGTCCAAAGCCCGGGCAGTGTGAGAGGGCACATAGAGAAGGGGATCCACGGGCGCTTGAGCCGTGGCTTTTTTGCGGCTGAATCGTTGATAGAGACGAGCGGCCTCGCCAGAATCGGCAGAGGCCGCCAACCGTGCCACCAGACCTTCGGGCACGGGCTGGACGCCGGCTTTCCGGTTCTTTGTCCACGCCGCGTCGAGATGCAACCCGCCGTGCTCTACATCCAGGTGTTCTACCCTCAGGCTGCGGAGTTCGTTTGCCCGCAGTCCCGTCGCGAATGCTGTTTCGTAGAGCAGCCGCCGATGAGGGGGACAAGCCTCGAGAAGCCGAGCAATCTCGTCCGCCGTCATGGCACGACGGTGAGTTCGAGGGGTGGCGTCAAATTGGACCATGGCTTTCAAGGGATCCTCGGCGAGATACCCACGCTGGACGCACCAATCACAGAAAGCTCCTATCGCCTCCGCATAATTGGCCATGGTCTTGCCCGCCCGCCCGCGTTGCTGCAGTGATTGTAACTCCTTTTCGACTCGCGGAAGAATGCGATGCAGATCGGCCTGGAATTTCAGACCCAGACGGTCCTGCCACCACGCCAGGTGAGTACGGCGCATGCGCGCGTGAGTCTTCCCCCACGCTCTACCACCGCGCCCCCCCTGTGCCTCACCCCAAGCGAGGTATTCCTGCATCACCTCCTCGAAAGGTCGCCTCGCATGCTTGTCGGCTGACGAGGGCGCGGGACGAATGCCCTGTCGAACCAGGCGATGCTCAGCCTCAAGTCGCTTGGCTTCGCGCTTTGCTTCGGTTCTGGTTGTGGTCGTGAAGTACCGCCGCTGTCCCGTGTAGTCGGTAAACCAGGCCTGATACATCCCGCCCTTGGTAGGTTTCTTTTTGACTCCAGCCATCTGTCACGCTCCCTTCTGGCGCCACGGGCTCATAATCAACGCTGCCAGTGTCATACCCTCTTCTTGCGCCTGGGCCTGCAGTTTGGCGCGTTCAGCTTTTGTCAGGTAAACCATAACCTTCTCGGACAGCTTGTCACGTGCCGGTTTTGGAGGCCTGCCCGTACGAAGTCGATCTGCGCGAATTTCCGCCGGTGTGCGCTTACGGTTCCGTTGTGCCATGCAGTCAAATTACTTTCAGACAATCTTCAAGTCAATGACTAAGTTCGCGTATCTTACGTTGCAGGGCTTCCGCTTCTTTCGCGGCCTCTGCGAGCCTGGCCTCAATGTGGGTGAGCACGACTCCGGCCGTCCACACGTTACCACCAAACATGCGACAAGGCGGTGGAAGTTCGCCCCGTGGCATGGTCCCGATTTTAGTTGAAACAGCACAGGCTCCCCATCGTTACCTTCTTACGAGAAATCCTGGAAAGAATCTCGTGTGGGTAACAAGAAAGGAGCCTGCAATGGGCAAGCTATCAGCACGGAAGAAGCGCGTCAAACGCACGGTTGAAATCGGCACCGTGGATCCAGCGGCAGGAGCTGTGGCAGAGGATCTGGATGCTAGAATCGAGGCGATCCAGCTGCTGGTCCCTCTCGGACTGGAGGCGGTGGCCGAAGAGCTGCAGAGGGCGGTCATGGAATTGGCCGGGCGCCGGTATCAACGCAAGGAGTCAGATCAGCCGTACCGTCGCTGGGGCTCTCAGCGGGGATCGGTATATCTGGGTGATCAGAAGGTACCCGTAGAGGTGCCCCGGGTACGCAACGTCGACAGCGACACGGAGGTCGCGCTGGACGCCTACCAAGCCCTGCAGACGCCCCGGAAAATGGACGAAGGACTGCTGCAGAAGGTGTTGAAGGGTTCCAGCGCCCCAGGGTTTTCTTGGACACATTAGAGGGTCCACATGGACCTGAAAGGAGTGTTTGAGATGACTAAGCAGAAGAAGGGTGTTCGGGTCGGCCGATTCTCCGCTCGTCGAAAGCAGGAGGCGGTGTTGCGCCTGCTGCGTGGGGAGGACCTGGAGGTCCTGTCCCGGGATGTTGGGTGTGATGGCAGCCACGCTGAGTGAGTGGCGCGAGCAGTTCCTGGGTGGGGGTGAGTCAGCTCTGCACAGCCGTACCCGTGATGAGCGGGATGAACAGATCGCCCGCCTGAAAGCGAAGGTGGGGGATCTGACGATGGACAACGAGTTGCTGGAGTCCAAGATCCATCGCCTGGAGGATGGACTCCCTTTGGCATCCCGGAGGTCGAAGCGATGAGCCAGACCCAGTCGCCCTCCAGGAAGCGGCCGTACAGGCTGCAGCGTGTGTGTCGGGTCTGGCAGTTTCCTCGCTCCACCGTCCACGAGCATCGGCGTCGGGCGGCTCTGCGTCCGGAGGAGCGTCTTGAGCGGAAGAAACGAGGTCCCCAAGGGCCGTGTACCGACGATGAGCTAGCTGAGAAGATTCGCGAGTTGCTGAAGGCGTCCCCCTTTCACGGGGAAGGCTACCGCAAGATGTGGGCCCAGCTGCGGGCGCAGGACATCCGCACCTCGAAGGAACGCGTACGCCGTGTGATGCGCGAGCACGGCCTGCAGGTGCCGCAACGCGCCGGCCAGCCAAGGGGCCCGCAAGCACACGACGGGACGATCACCACCGAGCGACCAGACCAGATGTGGGGAACCGACTTGACCACCACCGTGACCACCGGCGAAGGCACAGCTACGGTCTTCGTGGCTGTCGACCACTGCAGCTCGGAGTGCATCGGCATTCATGCAGCGGCCACAGGCGACCGTTTCGAGGCCCTGGAGCCGATCCACCAGGGAGTCCGCGAACACTTCGGCGGCGGCGACAAGGGTATCGCCGGGGGGCTGCAGCTGCGCCACGATCATGGCTCTGCGTACATGTCCGACCACTTCCAGAAACAGATCGACTTCCTGGGCATCGAGTCGTCGCCCAGCTTCGTGCGTGCCCCGGAGGGCAATGGCTGCTCCGAGCGATTCATCCGCACCCTCAAGGAGAATCTCCTGTGGGTCCGATACTTTGCCACGGTCGAAGAGCTCCGTCTTGCCCTGCTCGAATTCAAGAGAGTCTACAACGAGAAGTGGCTCCTCGAGCGACACAACTATCAGACGCCAAACCAGGTGCGCCGGAGCTTCCAGCAGGAGTTGTCCAAGGCGGCCTGACCATCCGCCAAATCAGTGTCCAGAAACCCAGGGCTTTACAGGGTATCGCCACTCGCAACTACGAGGACTGCGCCGAGACCGTACCGGAGACGTTCGGCCTGTCACGCTCGTCGGTCTCCCGTCGCTACGTGAAGGGCACGGCTCGCAAGCTGGCCGAATTCCAGGAGCGCTCCCTGGAAGGCTACGACCTGGTGGCGCTGTTTCTCGACGGCAAGAGCTTCGCGGACGAAGAGCTCATCATCGCTCTGGGCGTCACCCTTGACGGGCACAAGATCCCGCTGGGTTTCGTGGAGGCCGCCACCGAGAACGAGCGCGTCTGTCGCCGCTTCCTGGCCGACTTGGTCGACAGGGGCCTGCAATACGAGGCCGGGTTGCTGGTGTTGATCGACGGCGCCAAGGGCCTCTACAAGGCGGTAATGTCGGTGCTGAAGGGCCATGCCTGTGTGCAGCGCTGCCAGTATCACAAGCGCAAGAACGTCGTGTCGTACCTGCCGAAAAGTGAACAGGCCCGAGTCCGTCGCAAGATTGAGGCGGCCTACAATAAGCCCACCTACGAAGAGGCGAAGGCGACCCTGAAAGCGCTCAAGCCCGGTCTGAAACTGATGAACCAATCTGCTCTGAAGAGCCTCGAGGAAGGCCTGGACTGGAGAAACCCTGACGCTCCATCGCCTGGGACTGATGCCGATGCTGAAGGATTCCTTCCGCACCACCAACTGCATCGAGAACGTCAACAGCCTCCTGGGCCAGCTCACGCGCAACGTGCGGCACTGGACGAACTCCTCGCAGCGTCACCGCTGGGCAGCCACGGCGCTGCTCGACATCGAGGACCGACTGCGCAGAGTCAAGGGCTACCACCACCTGTCAACGCTCCGTCAAGCTCTTCAAACCGAGCTCGGCATCAAACAGCTCGCGATGACGGGCTGAGAACATCACCCGAGCCTGTGCTCTGTTTCAACTGAAAATGGGACTTGACCCGAGGGGGTGGTGCGCACTGCCGATGGCGAGGAAATCGACGTCGACGTCAGCTTGACTATGGAGCGTCGGTTCGCCAGCGAGGAGAGCCTGGAGGTGAGGATAGGCGGCGCCCTGCAGGACCCTCTGGTGGTCAACTTCGAGGGCCCGGCCGCGGACCTGACCGAACGCACCTATCACTTCGACCTGGACACCGACGGCCAGGCCGAGCGAATCCACTTCGTCGGCCCCAGCAGCGGCTTCCTCGCTCTGGACCGCGACGGCAGCGGCACCATCGACGATGGCTCCGAGCTCTTCGGGGCCCGCACCGGCAACGGCTTCGCCGAGCTGGCCGCCTACGACGAGGACGGCAATCGGTTCATCGACGAAGCCGACAGCGTGTACGAGGGGCTGCGCATCTGGCAAAAGGACGGGGCCGGAAACGACCGCCTCTTGGCCCTGGGCCAGAGCGGCGTCGGTGCCATCTACCTCGGCTACCACGACACCCCCTTTCAGGTGAAGGGTGAGGCCAACCAGCTCCAGGGGGTGGTGCGCAGTTCCGGGATCTATCTCATGGAGGGGGGCGGCACCGGCACGGTGCAGCAACTGGATCTGGTCGTGTAGCTCAGCCCGTTGTTGGGCATGGTCCGGACCCGGCTGCCCGCCCTACCTGGCATATCACCACTGATGTCTCTAACTTGAGGGCAGATCAGGCGTCGCCCGTTTTCAACCTCATCTGCATCGAAGGGGGCCGGAATGTCGCTCAAATACACGGTTGGACAGAAGTTCCCTCTGATGAGATTGATCGATGACCGGGAGAGGGAATTATCGATTGCGGAGCTGGCGGGGAGTGAGCCGCTGATCCTTGCTTTCTATCGTGGGCCATGGTGACCGAAGTGTCAGGTTCAACTGCGGGAACTGGTCCAGTTCCATCAACGTGCAGAAGTTTCCTATTGCCGAGTGGCGGTCGTTTCGGTTGATCCGCCGCGAGTTCAGGCAGCCTTCAAGGCGGGTCTGGGGGCACGATTCCCTTTCCTGAGTGACGCCAAGCTGGAGCTCACGGACGAGCTCGGTATAGGGGAGACGACAGACAAGCTTCACGGCCCCCTCCCTGTTCCCTTCACCTTCGCACTTCTGCCCGACCTCACGATTCACCAGATTTTCAATGGCTGGTATTTTGTCGGCCGGCCGACTCCCGACGAACTGCGTATCACCATCCGGGAGATGATTGGAAGATCGGTCGAAGAATCAGACTGTGGAGGGGAATGACCCGACAAGAACGGAGGCCTGTTGGATGGCCATTGGCGATGTACGATGAGAGCCTCCGTTCCCCCTCTCGCTCTACTGCTCCTCGTCCTCCGGGTGTCCTACGCTCAGCAGGAAAGCGACCAGCGCTGGGTCACGCCAGGCTCATACCGAGTCATCGTCGTCGATGCTGAAGGGGTGGAGCCCCTTGACGCACCCCTCGAAGCCGGCGAGCAGATAGAGGACATCGACTTCGCCCCGATAGCGGTCGGACCCACTATTCCCACACGGCCCTTCACCACGGCATTGGGAGCTCTCGGCATAGGAGCCTTGGCATGTCTGATGCCATTGAGTCGGCGTCGCGGACGACTCGGAGGAATCCTTGTTTCTCCAGGACGGGCCTTCCAGCAAGTAGCCGAGCAGCCAGAGTGGGTAGGGCCCTTCTTCCTGATCCTGGTCTCTGTGCTGATCCTCTCAGTCGCCATGATTGGGACGATGCTCGCCCAGATGGGAGGCGATCTCGGAGGCGGGATGCCCGGCCCGATGAAAATAGTGATGATGATCGGCATCCCACTTTTCATGTTGGTGTCCCTGCTCGTTGGCAGTTTCATCGCCTGGTTCATCCGGGTCGGCGTGATATGGATACTCGCTCGGATATCTGGGGAGCGGACCCAGCTCTATCCGCTGCTTTCCGTCGTGGGCTACGCCTACTTGCCAGAGATGGTGCTAGGAAGCTTGGTCATGGCCGGTGCGCTCAGCTTTGGCCTCGTCCAGATCTCGATGTCCGGCACGTCGTCGGTCCTTATGCCGACAAGCATGGCAGGGATATTTCCGGCCTTGGCTGCGGCAAGCGACCCGTTGCGTCATCTACTGGAGGAGGTCGAACTGTTCGGACTCTGGTCCCTGATGCTTACGATCGTCGGTGTGCAACGACTGTACGGGTTCCGCATGCTCAAATCAGCCGTCATCGTCATCCTCTACTGGATTCTCACGGTGGGCGCCGTCGTTGGATTTGTGGCCCTCGTAGATGTTTTTTGAGCAGATGATGTATGGATGAACATTCCCCTTCCATGACCAAAAGCTCAAAGGCGGAGTATCGCTTCAAAACGGTATGCGGCTGATGGAACTGGGGCTGGACTCCTTTGACGAGATGCTAGCCACCGCCAGGGACATCGGTGTCGAATCCGTCTGGTTCAATCGGCTGCCCGGCGTGCCGCGCGTTGCTGAGATGACAGACGGGAAATGGGACGAGGTCGCCGCGCAGGTCGACCGCTACGGGCTGAAGATTTCGGTCATCAGTCCGGAGGTACCTTTCAAGAAGCTGCACTTGACCGAGCTTGGGCTGGAGACTTTCCAGGACCACCCCGTCTACCGGGAACATCTCGGTGACACGATCCGGACGATGCAGATCGCCGCTCGGCTGGGGATAGGCGCCGTGAACCTGCACTCTTTTGCCTGGCCCGGCGAGTACTCGGCGGGCAAACCCACGTGGCCGATGCGCTGGCTTACCGGAGGAGGCGTGATCGCTGACATCGACATGGAGAAGCTGGTCAAGACTTTGTCACAGGCGGTGGAGGCTGCGGAGCAACACGGGGTTGACCTCGTTTTCTCACAGGAGCCCTGGATCTACACCAACACGACCACCAATTTTCGTCGTGTAGCTGAACGCCTCGGCTCGCAGAGGGTCAAAGTGATGTGGACCCCTTCCGACAACCTCAACTGCGGCGAGTGTCACGTCGAGACGATTGGCTTTCACAATGTGCGACCTTATCTGCATTCGCTCCACCTCAAGAACCTGCACGTCATCGATGGTGTGAATCTTGACTTTGAGTACCGATCCCTATCCGATGGAGACGTTGACTACGTGACTGTCCTTCGCAATTTGCGGGACTACCGCGTTGACGCGGTGCTCGCGCTGGCCACGCATTTTCGCCCCCCTGGCGGCTCCCATGTAGATGCGATGCACCGCAATGCTGCCGAGTTGCGGGCTATGATCAAGCAGGTTCAGGCTGAAGACTGAGCTGCCGATGAATCCTGACCGGCCTTCGCGATTAGGACGGATTCCTACGAGCGGGGAGCACTTTTCGAGTAGAAGAATAACTATACGAAGCTGTCGTCGGCGTCGCCTTTGACGATGGTAACCTGGCCCTGCTCCTCGAGCTGGCGCACTTGCTGAACGATGCGGAGCTGCACCTCCTCTACTTCGCTGAGGCGCATGGGACCCAAAAACTCCATCTCCTCGGTAATGAAGGTGCGTACGCGCTCGGACATATTGCCGAGAATCTTGTCCTTGAGCTCCTCCTCAGCTGCCTTCAATGCGATGACGAGGTCCTTCTGATCCACCTCCCGGAGCAGTATCTGCAGCTCCCGATCAGTGAGCTTGGAGATGTCAGCGAAGACGAACATGAGGTTTCGCACCGCCTCGGCCACTTCCGGATCCTGCGCGTCCATCAAATCCAGAACGTTCTTCTCCACAGACGAGCCCGTCAGGTTGAGGATGTCCGCCACGACCTTGGGACCACCCACATCCTGGTTGCCGCCGAGAATATCCCTCAATGAGGTCTCCAGGGCTTCCTCGATCTCCTTGAGAGTGGCCGGGGTGATGTTCTCCATAGTGGCGATGCGGTAGGCCACGTCCGACTGCATGCGCTCAGGCAGATTCGACAGAATTCCAGAGGCTTGCGCTGGGTCGAGCTGAGAGAGAATGAGACCGACGGTCTGCGGGTGCTCGTGGGAGATGAACGGGGCTATCTGCTCGGGAGCCACATTCTTGAGCATGTAGAAGCCGGAGGATTGGGTGCTGGAGACCCGGTCCAGGATCTCCTGCGCCTTGCGCGGTCCCACGGCTCGTTCCAGAGCACCGCGGGCAAAGTCCATACCGCCCTGGCTGACCCATTCCCCGGCCAGCAGGTGCGTCTCGAACTCCTCCATAACCTTGTCCTGCCTCTCAACGGTGATGTTCTTGAGCGCGGCGACGGCTTGGGTGATCTCTTCGATCTCGTAGTCGGTGAGGAATTTCATCACCTCGCCGGCCGTCTCCTGTCCGAGGGCCACGAACAGGACAGCCACCTTCTGCATGGTCGGAATCTCTTGTTCGTCCTCTTCCGCCGCGCCCTCTTCTTCATTTCGTGATTCGTATTGAGCCATCCGAGCACCTTTCGAGGTCTGGACAGGGGAAGTAGCCATCACCCGCCAGCTGATCTCCCGACTTAAAACAAAAAACGCCGCATCCGCCCGCCGGGGAAGTGCGGCTATCTAGGTTATCGGCGTCACGCAACACCAGCTTAAGGTATAGTATCGCTCAGACGAGAACCCGTTCCTTTTATCCCGCTTTCGCGCAGTTTGCTTTTTTTCGACACCTATATTCTACATAACGACCCCTCGTGAAGCAACGTGCGCCGCTCAACTCTGGATCCCCGGTGAGTCTCGAGACTTCGCTCAGAAATCTCTCATGAAACCACACGTCCAGCCGCCGTCGACGACGATGTTGTGTCCGTTCACGTAGGAGGACATATCGGAGGCGAGGTAGAGCGCGGCGTTGGCGATGTCGTCGATCTGCCCGGGACGGCCGGACGGGACGAATGACATGAGCACCTTCCCCTGCTCGTTGTAGCTGCCATCCTGTTCGTAGAACAACCCGCGCGTCGCGTCGGTCACTGTGGAACCGGGCGAAATCGCGTTGACTCGAATACCGTGGCCTCCGAGCTCGAGCGCCATGGCCTCAGTCATGCGAATAATGGCGGCTTTGCCTACCACGTGGCTGATCTGGTTCCGTATTGGCACTATCCCCGCCACCGAGGCAATGTTGATGATGGACCCGGACTTCTGCTTCATCATCTGCCTTGCGGCGTACTTCGAACAGTAGTATGTGCCGTCTATGTCCACGTCCATCACCCGGGCGAATACGTCGTCGGAATAGTCGTCGACGGTCGTCCGCTCATCCTGATTGGAGGGATTGTAGGCGGCGTTGTTCACTAGTATGAGCGATGTCGTAATACTGTTGACAGTTTTAGAGTTTGGGGTGGTATAACAAGTGAAGGCCACCAGGGGTACCTTTCTGGGAGAGTTATCGCCAAACAACATCTCTCAGGGAAGGTGTCCCGATGACCCTCGAGGACAAAGTACATGCGACACGTCTCCTGGCGCTACAGCGAGCTGGAGAGCTCGGTAATGTCTCGGCAGCCTGCCGGGAGCTGGGGATTTCCCGCTCCCTGTTCTACCGCTGGAAAAATCGATATGAGCGCTACGGTCGGGATGGGCTTCACCCTCGACGTCGGACGACGCGCAGAGGACGTCCCCACAGCCTGTCGGTCCAGGACGAGCAGGTGATTCTGGCGATGGCACTGTCTCATCCCACCTGCGGACCCCGCTTCTATTCGCTGCAACTGGCTCGACAGCACCGATCCTTGTCGCCCAGCACGATCTATCGAGCGCTGCGACGCATGGATCTGGGAACTCGGCAGCAGCGACTCGTCGTCCTGGAACGACACAGTGCCCAGCGAGCAGGTCTGCTCACGGAGCGCACGCGACGGGAACTGCAGCGCGCCCGTCGCCAGAGGCGGCATGTGGAGGCCAACAAGCCGGGTGAGCTCGTCTGTCTGGACACCTTCTACATCGGCCGACTCAAAGGAGTGGGGAAGGTTTGGCAGATCACGGCCTGCGATGCGGCCTGCTCGTACGCGGCTGCACGCATCATTCCGGCCAACACCGCTGAGCACGCCGTCCGTTTCCTGGTGGAAATCCTCCTGCCGCTCTACGAAGCCGCTGGATGGTCGCTTCGGCGAGTCCTGACCGACCGGGGAAGCGAGTTCAAAGGAGAGTTCGATGAAGCCTGTCAGAGCCTGGGTATCCGTCACACACGTACGAAACCCCGTCACGCATGGACCAACGGCTTCGTCGAACGCCTGCAGGGCACGATCCTTCACGAGCACTGGCGTGTGGCCTTTCGCAGGAGATACTTCACTGCTCGTCCGCAGCTCGACAGATGTCTGAAACGGTACCTGGCTTTCTATAACGACGAACGGCCGCATCAGGGGTACCGAACACGAGGCCGGATACCATCTGACATCTTCTGGGGAGCCACTGACGGCATCCTCAAACAGGGAGACTGAAGTGTCAACACCATTCCGAAACTGGACACACTAGTATGTCAATGCGCCCTGCATTCGAGACGGTGCCGTTCACCATTGCCAGAACCTCGTCGAGCGCGCTGATATCGCAGTGCACGAACGAAGCTGACGGACCTAGCTCCACGGCCGTGTCGTTACCTACATCGTCCAGAATGTCTCCGATGACGACCGTCGCGCCCCGGGTGATGAAATCGATGGCGATCTTCTTGCCGATCCCCTGTGCAGCGCCGGTGACGATAGCTACCTTGTCTTGCAGGCTCAGATTGCTCTCCACGATGCGCCTCCTCGATAGGATTTCGACTATCTCTGTGTCGCCAAAT
>CBDBIJ010000136.1:0-15260 GCA_965205655.1 Candidatus Latescibacterota bacterium | reverse complement strand
GGGTCTGCTTCCAACCCTCGGCATCGACCTGATTCCGCGACGGGATGATCGCGACGAGAAGCTCGGCGCCTGCAGCCGTGGTGGACCGGCGCAGCGCCGCGATGCAATCACGGGTCAGCTCGCGCGCGGTCTGGAAATAGCCGTCGTCGCGCTTCTGGAAAAAACCGATTTCGTAGTAGAAATAGCGGCTAACCAGACGCATCAGCGTTTCGATGCCGCCGGTCAGCCGGTCCCAGAGCTTCCGAGAGCGCCAGCTAACCAGACGCATCAGCAGGAATCGAATTGCGGGCTACCCACGCCGCCGCCGCCGACGCGGGCCGCACGACAGGGTCGCCGGAGGTGCCCCGGGTACGCAACGTCGACAGCGACACGGAGGTCGCGCTGGACGCCTACCAGGCCCTAACGGGTCGGGCAACAGCTCATCGTAGCTGTCGTACAGATAGGGATCCTCGTGGCGTCCAGCGTACCTGTGAGAACCTCCCACAAGCGCCCGGCTCACCAAGTCGCCCTGCCGCGTGGCTACCATGCTGTCGCGCTGCCAGTATCACAAGCGCAAGAACGTCGTGTCGTACCTGCCGAAATCGTTGCCGGTGTAAAAGCAGAGGACGACGGTGTCGGGCTCGAGGAAACGCCCTATGTGGCGGTAGTAGGCCAGCTCCTGATAGGTGCCGTAACCATCGACTCCGCCGTTTACGACCCGCACGGGTACGTCGTCGTTTCAACTGAAAATGGGACTTCACCCCGCCGACGCGGGCCGCACGACAGGGTCGCCGGATAACGGGTCGGGCAACAGCTCATCGTAGCTGTCGTACAGATAGGGATCCTCATGGCGTCCAGCGTACCTGTGAGAACCTCCCACAAGCGCCCGGCTCACCAAGTCGCCCTGCCGCGTGGCTACCATGCTGTCGCGGAAATCGTTGCCGGTGTAAAAGCAGAGGACGACGGTGTCGGGCTCGAGGAAACGCCCTATGTGGCGGTAGTAGGCCAGCTCCTGATAGGTGCCGTAACCATCGACTCCGCCGTTTACGACCCGCACGGGTACGTCGTCGTCGGCGATCAACCGGCCGGTTCGCTCGACGAAAGTGTCGGCTTCCCGGACACTGGCGGCCATGGTGAAGGAATCGCCGAGGAACAGGATACGCCGTTCCGGCTGGGCGCGCGGCCCTACCTCACCCCCACGCTGGCCCGTGGAGTTGATTCGAAAAGTGTACTCTCGGCCCTGCGCGTCGATGCGCCGCCTCTGCGTCCCCTCCTTTGGAAGCCATCCCAGGACCGGCATCCTTCGCATGATGCCGTCGCCGGCGGTTGTGTCGGCGGGTGGCATCACATCGAAATCAGTCAGCGGTTGCGAGGTCGCACCAGTTGCCACTCCCCTTGCCGCCGGGCCCTGCAGCTTCGCGTAGGCTAAGAGGCCGAACTCGCCGAGCCCTGCAGTAAACGCCACTGCGGCGCAAGCCAGTGCAAATCGCCGTATCACTTCACGCACGACAGCGCTCGACCGGGTTTCCTCTATGGGTGTGAATGATAAGGATAGGAAGAGAAAGAGTCTTCGGTCGCGGCTGTCAAGGGCACTATGTGCTGAACAGTTGTACCGGGTACGTTGCCAGCGGATGGTTGGCAGGTGGCCTTAAGAGCGACACAACTGCGGTCTCATACCTATGTCACCTCCCAGCACAGCCATCCACCACCAACACGCCTTGAAACACTTCTCGACAGCGCCCGATCTTCGCCCGATACTAACGACAATGCGCCATGGGTCTAAATCCTTGGACGTTGCCGCGGAACTTGTATAAGAGCGAAAGGCCCAGATGAAGTACGGCATCAGTTCGCTGAACTATACGGCACCCTTCCGAAATGACGACACGTGGACGATCGGCCATGTGCGGTCTCTTGGGTTCGACATCCTGGAGATAACCGTCTGGGAGCGCGACCCCTTCGACGTGCGGGCCATCGCCTCAGAGCTCGAGCGTCACGGCGTGGAGCCGGTAGTGCTGACGCAGGTAGCCGCGGAGACGAGTCTGACCGACGCCGACCCCTCGGTTCGGGCCGCCGGGATAGATCATCTCAGATACTGCGTCGACGTGGCAGTTTCTCTAGGAGCTAAGACGATCGCCGGAGAAGTCGTGGAAGGTCCCGGCGTCCTCAAGCTGCGCTCCCCTGCGGAGCTCCAGACCGACATCGACCGCAGCGCCGCGGCGCTGAAGGAGGTGGTCCCCTATGCGGCGGAACGCGGGGTGACATTCGTGTTCGAGCCGCTGAATCGCTACGAGAGCAGCTTCTGCACCCGCGCTGAAGAGGCCGTGCGGCTGGTCGACGCCGTGGATAGCTCCGCCTTCCGCATGATGCTGGACACCTTTCACGCCGGCATCGAAGAAAAGTCCGTCGCGCGGGCGGTCGAAGCGGCGGGAGAGCGGCTCGTCTATCTCCAGGTAATAGAGAGCGACCGAGGGGTGCCGGGCACGGGCCACTTCGACTGGCACGGGTTCAAGGACGCGCTCCAACAGATCAACTATCCGGGGCCAGTCGTAATAGCACCAGGTGGCCACCACGTAGAGCGCTCAGCGAAACACCTGAGGCTCTGGCATACCGAAGCTTCTTCGTCCGACGACCTGGCCGTAGAGGGCTTGAGGTTCCTGAAGACCGTTTTCGAACCGGAAGAGTAGGACTCATACGTAAACCCACCGTCTCCGAGACGACGCAGAGGAGGACCGTTGTGGTGAGCAGACTGGGCTTCATAGGCCTCGGCAAGATGGGCAAGCCCATGGCCCAGAACCTCCTGAAAGAAAGATTCGCGGTCGCCGTCTACGACGTCTCGCAGGCGCCGGTCGCAGAGCTGGCCAAAGCAGGTGCGGGCGCCGCCGCTTGTCCCGCGGAAGTCGCTCGCGAATCTGAGGTGGTCTGGATGATGCTCCATCCCGGGCAGGTGGCGGAGGTGCTGCTGGGCGAATACGGCGTGTTGAAGGAAGCCTCTGCCGGGACCGTTGTCGTGGACGGAGGCAATTGTGATCCGGTCGTGTCACGTCGCCACGCTGCGGCAGCCGCCGACGCCGGAGTCTCGTACCTCGACGCCGGGTGCAGCGGTGGGCCGCATGGTGCGAAGGAAGGACGACTGGCGATCATGGTCGGAGGAGACGAAAAGGCCTATGAGCGCTGCCTACCAGTCTTCGAGGCCGTGGGGGAGCAGATCGCCTACCTGGGTCCCAGCGGCAACGGTCACCTGTCCAAGGTCATCAACAACATGATCACCAAGATGACGGATTTCGTCATCGCCGAATCGCTGACGCTGGCCTCGAAGGCCGGCCTGGACGTCGCCAGACTGCTGGACGTAGTAGGCGGGGGTGCTGCGCGGAGCTGGATCCTTTCTCAGGCCGGGGAGCTCTTTCACGAGAAGGAGGAAGACCGCTACCAGCCGAGTTTCGTCGACGCGCCGCCCGCACCGGTCGATGGGGGTAACCAGCTCACCTGGGGAGTCAGACTTGCGGGCGAGCTCGGGTTGCCGGTGCCGATGGCCAGCCTTGCGGCCGAGCTTTTGAAGTCCGCCCCGTCCGGAGGCCGGTCCGAGGTGTTCAGGACCGCCGCACAGCTGGCCTATAAGCACGCCGGGGAACGCATCGACAGCGCGGGCGAGCCCTGAGCCGGCAGCCTCTTGACGGATTCCGATATATCCTTACCATTAGGTAAGGAATATGCTATTTAGTAAGGAGAAAACTCATGGCTACGGCCACCGTCACGAGCAAGGGCCAGATCACGATACCGAAGGCGGTCAGAGACTCTCTTCAACTCCACACGGGGGACCGTGTCGAGTTCGTCGTGCGCGGACAGACCGAAGCGGTGTTGAGGCCGGTCACGAAATCCGTCGATGAGGTTTTCGGCATACTTCACAAGAAGGGTCAGCCACGAAAGACCGTGGATGAGATGGCAGATGCCGTTTCGACCAGGATGCGAGTACGCCGTGGCAGCCGATGATCGCCCTTGACACGAACGTCGTTGTGCGGTTCCTCGTGCGAGACGACGAACGGCAGGCTCGAGCCGTGTACAGGCGCCTCAGGCGGGCGGAGTCTGACGGCGAAACCCTGTTCGTACCCTTCGTCGTAGTAGTGGAGACCGTCTGGGTCCTGGAAAGTGCCTACAAAAAATCTCGAGCTGAAATGCTGGACGCGATCGAGGACATGAGAAGAATGCCGGTTCTCGAATTCGAGAAGGATGGAGTGCTTCAACGTGTCCTGGTGGACGGCAAGACCAGCAAAGCTGATCTGTCAGACCTGCTGATTGCGCACTCAGCACAGGCCAGCGGTTGCGAAGGGGGCGTCACGTTCGACAAGAAAGCCGCAAAGCTCCCCTTTTTCCGACTTCTGAAATGATCCTGTCTTGCTTCTTGTCATGGAGCAAGGTGAATGGCGGGCTCCCTATTCCCCGGTCGCCGACACGGCGCTGGCGATTCGCCAGTTGCCGTCGGTATCGCAGCAGGCGTAATACATGCGGTACCGGTCGGTGCCGAGCTTGATGACTGACATGTCTTCGGCGTGGACGGCATCCAGGCCCTCCCCGTCGTAGCCGGCTCCCTCGATGGCGCTCCCGCCGCGTTCCCACTCCATGCCGTCGTCGGAGTAGGCCACGTAGATGCGCGAGCGGTACCCCGCCAGGTCAGAGGCGATCGAGGCGGCCGCGAAATCTTCACTGAGCCCGCTTTCAACCGCATCTTCGTCGGCACTCGGGTGTAGCGGCACCTCGGTGCCGGGAGGCACGTCCTGCCACGCGGAGAACAGCATCGTCCACCGGTCGCCGGGCTCCTCCGGGGCCACGACTTCGGCCGCGGTGATACCGTTGCTATCGTAGTCGCTCTGCCCAGACTGAAGCCGGTACTCCGGTTCCAGCTCGAAGTGGAGACCGTCAGCAGTCAGCGAGCTGATCACACCTTGAGACAGCTCCTCGCCGCCGGCCGGCCCTTCTGCTCCGAACTCACTACTACAGCAGTGCATCCGCCCACCCCCGTCCGGCAACGACTGAAAACGGGGCGCGCCCACGCTGCCCGGTCCGGACATGCGGATGCCGGCTTCGAGTTCCCAGTCCAGCATGTCAGCGGAGATGGCGCTACAGCGGTCGATCGGCGGTGCCACGCGCTTCGAAGTACATGCGCCAGCCGCCGTGGCAGGTGACCACGGAGGGAGCAAGGATACGTAGAGACATATGGGGCAAGTCCTGCCGGGGCCCAACTCTGATTCCCAGCTCGGGCTGAAACTGCAGGCCGTCGTCGGACACGGCGCTGAGGATGTAGCCCTGGCAGGCGCCGAACGGCTTGCCGGTCCCTACCGCCGTGTAGAAGAGCCGAAAGCCTCCTTCGGGGCAACGTACGATGCCTGGCGCCTGGACCTTGGCGTCGTCGAGGGGCCGTGAGCCCTGCAGACGTGGGCCGGCCTCTTTCACCCAGTGATGCGTCAATCCCATGATCTTATGTCCAACTCTCTGGCTGATGCGGTAGGCACGGTTTTGCGCGTTCTTATTGCCATCCAACCGGGGAGAAAGTATACATGGCGCTCACCGCAGGAAATATCGAGCACGGAGTCGCGGCTTCGCGTCCCGACCAGATGTATGGGTGGCCGGGAATATGCACCACAAAAGACGGTGTGATAGTGGTTTCGGCATCTGAGCGGATGCATCACGTGGGACCGCTGGGCCGGGTCGTCGTGATGAGGTCCAGCGATAGAGGTCGAACCTGGTCCCTACCGCAGGAGGTTTTCAACAGCGAGATCGATGATCGTGATGCCAGCCTCAGGAGCCATCCAGACGGCACCATAATTCTCACGTCGTTCAGCTCTACGGATTGGGTGCCCTATATTATAATGAATGGGGTTTATCCCGGAGACTGCCCTATCCCCGAGCGGTGGAAGTATCAGTGGCAGGCTCGCATCGAACGGATGGGACTGACAGAAGAGCTCCCTTCGATCGGGTGGTTGATCCGCTCGGAAGACGGCGGGCATGTCTGGGGCCCGCCAGCGGATACCCCTACCGGTCAGCATGCGGGTCCGGGCATTCTGAACGATGGGCGCCTGATCTATGTGGGGACGGGTCCCATGCGTGAGGCTGACACAACGACCGCGGCCAAGTATGACGTGAAAGTCTCAGTGTGGGAGTCGGCGGACAAGGGGGACACGTGGGAGAAGATCAGCGAAATACCGCGCTCCGATGAGATGCCTCGTGAAATGCTCATCATCGAAAACCATCTCGTGGAGACGAGTCCAGGCCATTTGGTCGTCATGTTTCGTAGCGAAGCGTGCGAGTGGAACGATATGTTTCACTACCAATCGCATTCCTACGATTCGGGGCGTACGTGGACGGAACCGGAGAGGATACCCGTGTGGGGGGGGGCCGCCGCACCTGCTGGTTTTAGACTCGGGCGCCGTGCTTTGTTCCTACGGCTATCGCAGAGATCCGCTGTCCGTCAGGGCGATGCTCTCCTACGACGAGGGCAAAACGTGGGACTACGAGAATTTCATCACCCTCTACGAGCTCCCGGTGCAACATGATTTCGGCTATCCCGTCACCGCCGAGCCTTCACCCGGGGAGCTTGTGACCGCCTATTATCTCAACAAGAAGTATGCTCTGCGGAATGGCAAGTTCGTCTATCTGCCTCACGCTGAAGACGCCGGCGGCATCATGTCCATCCGCTGGACGCTCGGGTAGGCGGCTTCTCTCTTATTTGTGCGGGACAATGCAGACGTCGTAGGCGTAACGCCAGTCCTCGAGGTGATTGAGAATCACCCCATTCGTAATCGATCGATCGCAACCAGTCAGCTCGTGGATACCCGTTCGCTTGGGCTCGGCATGCTCCCGGTTGAGCATGAAGGTCTGAAAAGCATCGACCCTGTCGCGATCCACCTCCCCGATCTGCGCGATCACCCAACCCTCGAAATCCATGTAGGTCGGTCGATTGTCGCGGATATGGGCAAGGGTCCCTTCACGATCGAGACCAAGCGCGTCGAGCGCACCTTGATCCAGCCCGCCCCCGCAGGCAGGATAGTCGCTGTTCAACAGTCCCTTCGCATCGAGGAGAACCTTATACCACGTGCGCGGCAAATGCATCACATCGAGCGGGCCGACGTCGACACTGCTGACGAGTGGAGATATCTCAGCAGGTATGTCACACTGATCCGAGTTATGGTCATTGGCATGGAACAGATGCCAGTCCTGCAGCGTGTTGAGCAGGAGAGCTGATGTGTAGGTGTGTACGTCGGGGTCAAAACCGATATCCGCATACGTTTCGGAAATCTTTTCGGGGCGAATGTGGCGTCGGTAGCGCACACAGTCGTTGAACCTCTCGATCGGCGCGTCCGGTAGTTGGCCGTTTTTTCGGTCCAGAATCCAGCGTTCAAACGTCACATAATCAGGGAGCTCGGACCTCAGATAGTCGTAGGTCTCGTCGATGTCCAGGCCAATCTCGCGAAGACACCATGCGTCCAGTCCGCCGCTGTTATCAGGATAGGACGGATCGAGCAGATTCACGGCACGTGTCAGCGTCTTCCACCAGGTGCGGGGAAGATGACAGATTCCGATGGATCCTTTGCAGATGCTACTGATCGTTGGGACCATTTTCACTTCCCATGATTCGAGCCGGATGAGCACGCTACCACAACGTATGGAGAGGCAAGGCAAATCCGCGACATTGCGTAGAAGCTCACTATATATCACGGAAGCGCGGCTTTTGCAACTCAAACAGAAATCGGGAAACGGTCAATGACTTTCGGGATCCTTCTTGCCGCATCAGCTCTGATAGCGAGTGTATCTGTGGACGGCTGGGCTCAGACAGCCGCTCCCGACTCTCACCTGGAGATAATCCCTGCTGGTGAAATTCTCAATGTCCTCAGCGATGCTCCAGTCAGAGAGGGACCACCTCCGACAACGCCGTCTGGGATCCCTCACCAGCAGTTCGATCAGAATGCTGGGTTGGACCTGCAGGAGGAATTGTTGGCGTCAGTCGCCGTTTTGCCTGGCGTGCGGGTCGAACCAACGCCGTTCTCTCTCTCTGGATCTCGAGGATGGAGGCTGGACGAGAGTTTCGCCCAGGGACCGGACGACGCGTTCCTCTTCGAAAGCCCCGAGTTCGGACACCAGCACGTGCCTGCCGACGGCAGTATGCACATGTTGCTGCCGTTGGAACCCGCCGCAGTCGCCTTGGGAAAAGGCTGGGGCATAATCCATCCATTAACCGACTCTATATCCGGAGCGAGCACGGATTACGTCATGATTTACGGTCCCAGAGACGAAGACGAACTCAAAACGATCTGGATAGTCGTTCAGATTTCATACTACTATGCGCGCGGCCTGAGTATGGACCCCAGTAGTTATTCGGTGATCACACCCGAAACCTGGGGCATGGTCAAGGACTTCCGGAAGCGGACGGTCCTTCCACGTCGCGACGGCTAGGTCGCCTTTTGCGCAGCGGTCAAAGTGGTCATATTTTATGACTGGTCATATTTAGTGTCTACTTTGGGAGCTATTTAGTGATGAAACGTATAGGTGCCGCCAAGTTCAAGGAACAGTGCCTTCGTCTATTGGGTCAGCTCGATCCCGAAGGCCTTGTCATAACCAAACGTGGAAAACCCGTGGCCCGGGTCGTTCCCTACCCTCAGCCCCCGTCGTCGCTCATCGGCATCCTGCGGGACAAGATTCGGGTCAGCGGCGACATCAATTCGACCGGCATTTCCTGGGACGCCGATGCTCAATCTTGACACTCATATGCTTATCCACGCCTTGAGTGGAAAGCTACGCAAGCGGGAACGGGATCTCCTGGCTGAGAACCAATGGGGAGTTGCGGCCATGGCGCTATGGGAACTCGCCAAGCTGGCTCAACTGAAGCGAATCGAGATCGATCTCGACGATCCGGAAGTCGAAAGGGTCATCACCGGTTTGCACGTATGGCCAGTGGATTTCACCACGGCAAGAGCCTCCACCCGTCTAGACTTCAAGGGCGATCCCGCGGACGAACTGATCGCTGCCACCAGTGTCGTGCACTCAGTCCCGCTGCTCACACGTGATCGACGCATTCGACGATCCAGAATAGTGCCATTGGCGTAGGTGTATTGCTCCAAGCAGAAAGCGAGCCCGGTCTCACCGCTCACCCACCACCCACAATCGATGCTCCATTGACTCGGCGAGAGGGGATGCCGTCATGACGGGAGTAGCCGCATCGGATAGAATGCTGGAATACCGTCTGGCCACCGAGGAGAAGAAGAGGCTTCGGGACCACGAGCTGGTCTGGTTCATGCTGAAGCGAGGCGCCGTCAGCCTGCACTGGTACTGCAGTTCCATTCTGGTAGCGCTGGTGCACGTTGGTCTGGAATTTCTGCGCCCCATCCCCGCTGCGATCATCATCGGCAGCATCCTGCCGCTCGTGGTCGATTTGCAAGAGAGCAGTCATGCGCTGATCACCATATGCCTGGTCTGGGCAGCTCTGGAGGTCGTCTGCGTTGCCGTCACAATGCTCTACCGGTATCTGTCCACCGAAGGCTCTTTCAGTCTGATATACGACCTGCGGCGGCGATTTCTGGGCGACATGGAGGAGATGAACGAAGAGTCGAAGGAGTCGTTGGGACTCGGCCGACTTTACACGACCTACAGCAGCGATCTGCCGGCCTACAGTCAATTCTACAAGAGTTTCCTCCCCGGCCTCATCACCAATCTCGTCAATATCGTCGCCACTCTTGCGGTGATCTACTTCATGTCGTCGGTGATATTCGCGTTGCTGCTTCTAGTAATTCCACTGCAGGTGTTCGCGATGTCCTTCTTTCGGTCTCGCCTTCGCGGCAACCATCGGAGGCACAGTCGACTGCGGGATGAGGCCATGTCCATGTTCAACGAGTCTCTGGCGAATTCCGACCTGATCAAATCGTTCGACGCAGTAGAGCGCATGAGTGGACGGACGCTGGCCAAGGTAGAGGGGATGATTGCCCAGCAACGCATGACCCGAAATTATCGGAATGGCTGGGAAGCGTGCAGCAACGCAGTGTCCATCACGTTTACGATCGGCATCGCCCTCATCGCCGGTCTCCAGGTGATCGAAGGGGCCATCTCCCTGACCTTTTACCTTGTGATCAACGCCTACGCCCAGCGGGTGCTCGTGCCGATCCTGGACCTGATTCGATCCTGGCAGGAAATCATTCCGTTGATGGTGAGCGTGCAGTGGAGCGAGGAATTCTTCGCTACGGCAAAGGGTGAACAGCGCACAGATCGCACCACCCGAGTACCCATAACGAGTCACGAAATCGAGTTTAAAAACGTCACCTTTCGCTATCCGGATACACCCGAGTCTGCCCGCCCGGCGCTTGAGGACATAACCTTTCGCGTGCCAAACGGGCAGATGACGGTACTGTGCGGGGCCAGCGGCTGCGGCAAATCGACCGTGTTGAAGTTGCTGAGGGGCAACCTGGAAGCCCGTGAGGGAACGGTGCAGCTCGGCGGGGCCGACGTGCGCGACATCGATCGCAAGGACCTCTCCCTGTTGATGGCCTATATGTCCCAGAGAATCTCGCTGTTGTCCATGTCCATCCTGCAGAACGCCGAACTGCTTTCCCCCGACTCAAGCGAGGAGGATCTGCAGAGGGCCCTGCGCATGGCAAATGTTCTGGATGAGATCGAGGCGATGGAGCAGGAGGTCAAGATTTCTACGACCGATGTGCGCACCAGTCCCCTGCAAAGGTTGGGACGCACGCTGTTCGGCTTCGAGCCGCAGCGAGTGGAGCTCATGGAGCGCCGCGAAGGGTTGGATCGGATGGCCGGCCTTTCGGGGAATCTATCCGGCGGCCAGCAACAGCGGGTGAGCATCGGTTTTTCGCTCCTGGCCCGGTGCCCGATTTTGCTTTTCGACGAACCGTTCAGCGGCCTGGACAAATTTTCCGAGAATGAGCTCGTGGATACCATCGCCACTCTGGCGGAGCAAGAGCGGACCGTGGTGCTGGTGGCACACACGCTGGCACCGTACTTTGCCCTGCCGGACGACAAGGTCTTTTTCGTTTTCCTCCACGACGGCCGCCTCATCGGGGCCGGGCAGCGGCGGGAGCTGATGAGGACCTGTCCCGAATTCACAGCGTTGGCCCGCGAAAATGTCCGTCACGCCCTGGCGCTGCAGCCAGCCGATCTGGAGCTCATGCGCCTGTCGGAGGATGGGTGACTCATGAACGAGATCCGGGTTTTAGCCAAGTCGGCGGAAGAGGCGATTGTCAAGATTCGCGACCGCGCCTTTCTCGCCCAGCGGGGCAGACGCTACGTGTTAGTGCGTCGCAATTTCTGGTGGGTAGTCTGGGTCTTTGTCTGCCTCGGCATCGCATTGGCGGCCGGCCATCCTTTTGTGGCGCTCACTCTGTTGGTTGCGCCGCTGGCTTCTCGCGTCCTCAGTCGCCTGTTGAAATCGGCGTATGGCCTCGTGCTGCTGGCCGCCATTGTCGCCATTGTGGTGTACCAGGTCGTTTCAGTCGTGCCGAAAATCAGCCGTTTTCTCGAAGGCGCGACCTACAAGTTTGTCTCCGGCGATGGAGCCCGTATCGTGCCCCACTCGAGCGATATGGTGCGACTTTACGCCCAGGACGATTTCTTCATCAGCGCGCGGTTGAAATCGGAAGGGCAGACGATCTACCCGGGGGAGCGGCTGCTGATCGCCGACTTTGCCAAGGAAGTAGTGGAGCTGGCACAACTGGAGGAGGAGGTACGCCCCCGGGAGGCGTATGTGGACTTGCTGCTGTCCCAGCATCTGCGGGAACGTCAGCAGACGAGTACCGAGCTCCAGGTACGAACCCTGGAGCGCCAGCAGATTGGATTCGAGAGGGAGCAGTTCGAGCGACAGGCTGCCAGCGGCGAATCGGCGTTGGAGGGGTATCGCAAACTGTTCGAGCGAGGACTGATTCTGGAACGAGAATTCCGCGACATTGAACGTGAGTACGAACGTCTGAAAACAAGCCACGAGCAACTAGGTCTGGAGGAACGCCAATTGAGCGCAGAGCTCGGTGACGGCGAGGAAGGTGATGTGTTAGAGCAGGAGTACCGCTACGAAAAGGCGCAGACCGATTTTCTCAAGTTCCGCACCCAGTCGCAGCGAGAATGGTTGACGCACCTGGCGTACGTGGCAGCGCCGTCACATTCTCGCGACCGCACAAAGTCGGGACAGGTCCTGGGTAGAAGCCCGGCGGGGGCAGATCTCGATGCGGAAGCCATCGCCGGACTGACCACTGCTTCGAACGAACCGGGATGGAACCATGGAGAGCTGATCTATTTGGCCGGCTCCCGTTCGACCTCACATGTCCGGCGCGGTGAGCTCGTCGCCGAAATCTGGGTTGGCGAGCAGCGCAAGCGGATCGGACTCGAGCTGCCCCGCGCGAAAATGGTAGGCATCGAGATCGGATCTCCGGTCAACTTCATGCTGGACAAGGAGGTTGGGGACTTCGACTCCGTGGTCTACGGCCGTGTGGAAAGGATCCGATCCGGCTCCGGGTCCGAGAATTTCCGGATAGAGGTCGGAAGCTTGACCGTTGCCGGCAAAGACAAAACCCTGGATGACTTTCCCGTCGGACTGGCGGGCAGCTATCGCATCGGCCTGCACCCGATCAGCCACAGGGAAAAGTACCTCAAAATCAAAGACGAGGCGCAGTCACTCGGCGCCATGTGGGACTCTCTGCGGGACTATCTCAGTAGCTACATGCGACGGGAAGCAGGGGAAGATTTCATCGCCTCACCGCCCCGGGAAAAGAGGAACGAGTGAAACTGCTTGGAATGGGCTGAGAGCAGCGTATATTTGGAATCTTTACGCAAGACTAATGGTTTGATGTGAAGGAGGCAGATGTCAAGGCTGATTGTACGTATACGGATCGTCCGAATGCATGGTGGCAAGTACAGGATTGACAAAGTCAAGGTGAGCGAAGACCACGGGGACCGCGTAGACGTGTTTATCGTGCCGATCAAAGAGGTGCGGGAATTTACCACCAAGAACGAAGCCCGCGAGTATGGTGCCCAACTGGCCCACGCTTTCGTTACGAGCAAGTACGACGAGGGAGCCCGATACGAGCTTCACTGGAAAACGAGGGTTGAGATACCGCAAGAGGTGGCCGAAAAGGCGTTGGGACACTAGTTGGGACACTAGTGGTTGATCCAGTTAGGATTGCGGGACATTGGAACTAGCGTTTTGAGGCCGGGGCTCGTATCCTTCTCCTGAGGCCCCTTTGTCAGGAGAGGAGATCGACATTGCCCACGAAGAAATACATCGTCACGCTGACAGCAGAGGAGCGAGCTCACCTGCACGGTTTGATCTCGAGGGGAAGGAGGCACTGGAACCCTGAAGCTGCTGGCAGGACGCCTCGTGGCCTTGGAGCTGGTTGACAGTGTCAGCCCGGAAACGGTCCGCAAGACGTTAAAAAAAACGAGCTGAAGCCTTGGCGGCGGGAGATGTGGTGCCTGCCGGGCAAACCCGGTGCCGAGTTCGTCTGCGCGATGGAGGACGTGTTGGATGTCTATCAATGGCCGTACGACCCGAAGCACCCGTTGGTTTGTCTGGACGAGACAAGCAAGCAGTTGATCGGCGAAACGCAGCGGCCCCTGCCGGTGGCGCCTGGGTGTCCGGCACGGTATCACCATGAATACGTCCGCAACGGGGTCGCCAACGTCTTCATGATGCTGGAGCCCTTCACGGGTCGCTCCCACATCCGAGTGAGCGAACGGCGCACGATGAGAGACTGGGCTCACACCGTCAGAGATCTCGTCGACGTCCACTACCCTGAGGCGGAGGAGATCACGCTGGTGATGGACAACTTGAGCACTCATAAGAAAGGCGGCCCTCTACGAGGTCTTCGAACCGGAGGAAGCCAAGCGCATCGCTGACAAACTCGACATCCACTACACCCCGACACACGGCAGCTGGCTCAACATGGCCGAGATCGGACTGAACGTGCTCTTCCGGCAATGCCTCAATCGTCGCATCGCGACGATCCAGCAGTTGGGAAAACACGTGAAGGCCTGGCTCACGGAGCGCCTCGAAAACCCGCCCGTCATCAATTGGCATTTCACGACGGCGGATGCACGAATCAAGCTCAAGCGTCTCTACCCCGCACTGCTACCTAGTTGAACCACTAGTGGTCGTCGGGTCTCGGCATGCACCGCGCTCTGTCGCGAGGCCCCTGGTCTTTTGTACATGTAGGCCACGACCGCCGAGCCGAAGAAGGCGTCCAGCACCGACGACCCCCCGTCGGGCGTGTGCTTCCAGATCGAGTCGACCAGCTTCTCCTTCGAGCCGATGTAGTTGATGATGTAGCTCGGCCGGCTCTTCGCCGGACGCATCGCGGGCCTGGGCTTCGAGCGTCTCGAAGTCCAGATCCAGCGCGGCATCGATCTCCGGCAGGAACGCCAGCCGGCCATGGTTGCTGGCAAACAACTCCATTCAAGTCTCCGGAGGAGGGCTTCCCGGAACGAAGGGCCGCTGGTAGAGCTATAATTCCACAAACAAGCGCGTGTACCAGAAGGCGCCGTTGTAATCCCAGGGGGTGCTCGCCGGACGTAGATTACCCTGGCCCGCCGTCTCCTCGGGGGCGGCATCGGGCGCTGAATCGAACATATTCTGCACCCCCAACCCCAACCGGTAGCGCTCGTTTATGGCGTAGCCGGCTTCGGCGTCGACGATGACGCTCCCGTCGAAGGAATCGAGGTCGCCACAGCTATTGGCCTGGAAGCGGCAGGCCTTCCAATCGCCAAAATAGCTGGGCCGCAGCATGGCGTTCCAGGAACCCAGCTGATGGCGGCCGGTGAGCACCAGGCGGTGCTCGGGGTTCATCTGCTCCAGTTCCACGTGGCGCCGGCGCGTCAACAGGCTGACGTCGATCGGCTCGTCCAAGGACGTACCGAGGAACTCGGTGACTCGCCGCACCTGCGAAAAGTCATCGAGGTTGGTGGTGGTCCAGTTCCAGGCGAAGTCGACGGTTGACAAGCACTGGCTGTCCCAGACCCGCCTCCAGGACAGCACCAGGTCGATGCCCCGGGTGCCGGTGTCGAAGTCGTTGGAGAAGAACCTGATCTCCTGGAGAACGCTGACCCCCTTCAGGGCCTCCTTCTCCTGGATCAGCCGGGAGATCTCCTCCGTAATCTCGATGTTCCCGGTCAGGGAGATGCGGTCCTTGACGGAGATGTCGAAGTAGTCGAGGGTTAGCTCGAGTTCGTCGGTGAGTTCGACGGCGGTGCCGACCGAGAAGCCCACGGACTCCTCCTCGGTGAGCGCCACGCCACCCAGGGCC
>CBDBIJ010000135.1:0-58253 GCA_965205655.1 Candidatus Latescibacterota bacterium | reverse complement strand
CAAAGGGAGCTCGACTTCTACGAGCTCGCCATCAAGGTTTCCGGCGCCGTGCAGGCCGCGCGCTGGACGGAGACATCATCGGGGACCGGGTTCATCCACTCCTTCAACGGACCTCATTCTCTGTTTTCCGACACCATGCGGTCACTGCGCATCCTCGTGCTCGCTCACGAGCTCGGTCACGTGCTTATGGGAGAGGGGGACCGGCGCATCGACTTGCTTCAAAGAGCCACCGAACACGCCCTGACGACGGCCCGGTTCAACGTCTACTACGGCGAAGGACGAGACGGCTTCGATGTTCCCGGTCGCGTCGCTCACGAATCGATCTTCAATACTAAGGACGGCAATTGCCGCTGTCCCAGCTCACAGCAGGGCTTTTCTCCCTTTTCGACCTGGACCCGCGGCCTGGCCTGGATCCTGTGCGGATACGCCGAGCAGCTCGAATACCTCCGCGGCGCTAAGCCGGCCTGCTTCGAGCCGTTCAGCTCGAAGCGAAAGATCGTCGGCGTTTCTGAAAAGGCGGCGCGAGCGACAGCTGAGTTTCACCTGCGCAACAGCTTCGCCGACGGCATCCCCTTCTGGGATACCGGCGCGCCCGGCGTCGCCTCATTCGGCGATATCGCCAAGAGCCCGTCGGACCCGTTCAACGATGTCGAGCCGCTCGACAGCTCCGCCGCCGCTATCTGCGGCCAGGGGTATCTGCGGCTCGGGAACTATCTGCTAGCGAAGGGCGACCGGAAGAACGGCAACCGCTACCGCTCGGCGGCCTTCACCATCGCCAACGCCCTCCTGCTCGAACCGTATCTATCGGCAGACGCGAAACATCAGGGGATAACGCTGCACTCAATCTACCATCGCCCGAACGGCTGGGATCACGTGCCCAAGGGACGCAAGATTCCCTGCGGCGAATCGTCGATGTGGGGCGACTATCACGCGATGGAGCTGATGCTCCTCGTAAAGCGGGAAGCCGAGGGCGGGACATACCCCGTCTTCTTCGCGTGACGGCCCGCGACACGGCGGCGCTCGAGAGGATGGTGTAGAGACAGATGAAGATCACGGCGATCAAAACCTACCTGGCCAGCTTTTCGAATCGGGTTCGCGCTCTCATGAAGGTGGAGACCGACGAGGGCATCAGCGGCTGGGGCGAGGCTTACGGAACGGGCCCCACGCTCACGGTGGAACCCCTCGGCGACTACATCTTCGAGCTGATCAAAGGGGAAGATCCGCGACGCGTCGAGTACATAATGTTGAGGCTGCGCCAGCAGTTCCGTTTTCCCTCGGGCGGGGTTGGAATGGCGGCGATCTCCGCAATCGATCACGCCTTGTGGGACATCAGCGGCAAGGCGGCCGGCCTGCCCGTTTATATGTTGTTGGGCGGATCGGTTCGAGACCGCGTCCGCGTCTACCACGGTGCCGGTGGTCGCAGCGGCCGCGAAATGGCGGATCGAGCTGCCGCGCTGCACGAAAAGGGCGGCTTCACCGCTTTCAAGACGAGCCCCTATCAGCTCGATGCGGATGCGGCGCGCTGGGGCCGCGTCTGTTCGGCGGCGGCGGCCTATTTCGAGGAAATCCGCAAGAGCGCGCCCGAAGACTGGGAGATCGCCTTTGACCCCCACGCCAAGATTTTCGAGCCGATTCTGGCGCTGCAGCTCGCCGATGCGCTCGCACCCTACGACCCCTACTTCTACGAGGAGCCTCTGCGACCAGAGCACATCCCGCAGTGGGCCCGCCTGCGCGCCCAGATGAAGGTGCCCCTCGCCACCGGTGAATGCCTCTACGGCCGCTTCGAGTTTCTCGATCTCATCGCCGCTCATGGTGCCGACATCATTCAACCCGACGTCTGCGTCTGCGGCGGTCTTTTGGAGATGCGCAAGATCGCCGCCATCGCCGAGGCCCACTACATCACCGTGGCACCCCACAACCCGATGGGTCCGCTGGCCACGGCGGTGAACCTCCACTTCGCTGCTGCCACGCCGAACTTCAAGATCCTCGAGTACATTCTGCCCGTTCCGGGGACCTGGAACGAGTGGGTCGACGATCCCTACCTGCCGGTGGATGGCTACCTGCAGCTGCGGGACCGCCCGGGGCTGGGCGTTGAGGTGAACGAGGAAGCTCTGGCAGCCGAGCACTACGTTCATTGGCAGCGAGACTCCCCGACCCGGCCCGATGGCTCGAGCGGATACATCTAGGATAAATCTAGTAGTAGAGGCCGAACGTCGAGATAAACGGAAAGGCGAACTCTTGCTGCAGAAGGAGAAAACGGCCCTGGCTCTCATCGACGTCCAGGGAAAGCTGGCGACGCTCATGCACGAGCGTGAGGAACTCTACCGCAAACTGCAGATTCTCGTCAAAGGCTCTCGCTCTCTCGAGCTGCCCGTGCTCTGGATGGAGCAGTACCCTGAGGGACTCGGGCCGACCATTCCCGAGGTGGCCGAGCTGCTCTCAGATCAACAGCCGATCAGCAAGCTCTGCTTCAGTGCTTGCGGTCAACAGGAGTTTCGTGAGGGGCTGCGGGCGAGCGGTCGCGATCAAGTCATCGTCGCTGGTATCGAGAGCCACATCTGCGTTTACCAGACGGCCCGCGATCTGCTCGACGACGGCTATCATGTCGAAGTGGTGGCCGATGCGGTGTCGTCGCGCACTCCCGAGAACAAGCTGATCGGGCTCGAGAAAATGCGAAAGGCGGGCGCCGAAATCACCTCGGTGGAAACAGCGCTCTTCGAACTGCTGCGCGAAGCCGGCTCGCCTCAGTTCAAAGAGATCGCAAAACTGGTGAAGTAGCAGGGCTGCCAGAATCCCACGACGATCCGCACGTCCACCACCGAAAGTGTACCGGGGCGGCGATCTCCGATCGCCAAGGTTGGTGAAGTAGCAGGGCTGCGCCTACTCCGCCGCCATCCGCCTCAGCACAGTATGGAGTATACCGCCGTTCTTGTAGTACTCGATCTCCACCGGCGTGTCGATGCGACAGAGGACTTCGAACCACTTTTCACCGCCTTCGACATCCCGAGCGACAACTTCGAGGATCTTGCCGGGCTCGAGGCTGTCGTCCAAACCGACGATGTCGTACGCCTCCTCCCCGGTTAGGTCCAGCTCCTGCCGTCCCTCACCCTCCATGAACTGAAGAGGCAGAATGCCCATTCCGATCAGGTTCGACCTGTGGATTCGCTCGAAGCTCTCGACGATGACGGCAGCGACTCCCTGCAGAAACGGACCCTTTGCAGCCCAATCGCGGCTCGAGCCGCTGCCGTACTCCTTGCCGCCGATGACGATGAGAGCAACGTCGTCCCTCATATACTTCTCGGCTGCGTCGTAGATCGTCATCTGCTCGTTCGAGGGGAGGTGACGCGTCACCCCCCCTTCAACGCCAGGCACCAGCTCGTTGCGAATGCGGATATTCGCGAAGGTGCCGCGCACCATGATCTCGTGGTTACCCCGCCGCGAACCATAGCTGTTCCACTCGCCGCGCTCGACGCCGCGATCGGTGAGGTAGGTCGCCGCCGGGCTGTCCGGCGCCATCGATCCGGCCGGTGAGATGTGATCGGTGGTGACGCTGTCGCCGAGCTTGGCCAGCACCAGCGCTGTCTCGATCGGCGCTATCGGAGACGCCTCGCGGCTCAGCCCCTCGAAAAAGCTCGGGCGGCGGATGTAAGTGCTGTCCTCGACCCAGGCGTAGCGCTCTCCCTCGGGCACGGCGATCTCGTTCCACGTTTCATTCGCCGAGAACACGTTGGCGTACTCTTCCTCGAACATCTTCGGTTGTACCGAGCGGGCGATCTCGGCGCGAATGTCGTCCTGGCTCGGCCAGATATCCCTTAGATAGACCGGTCCGTCCTTCCCCTCGCCGATCGGTTCGCTGTCGAAGTCGACGTCGACGCGCCCGGCCAGGGCGAAGGCGACGACGAGTGGCGGCGACGCCAGGAAGTTCGCCCGCGTCAGCGGATGAACCCGCCCCTCGAAGTTTCGGTTCCCACTCAGCACGCTGCAGACCACCAGGTCGTTGTCGGTGATCGCCTGCTCCACCGGCTCGTCGAGCGGCCCGGAGTTTCCGATGCACGTCGTGCAGCCGTAGCCCACGGTGTGGAAGCCAAGCTCTTCGAGCGATTCGGACACTCCGGCCGCGTCCAGATAGCGCGTCACTACCCTCGAACCGGGGGCCAGACTCGTCTTCACCCACGGTGGTACAGTCAGGCCCTTCTCCACCGCTTGGCGCGCCAGCATCCCCGCTCCCAGCATCACCGAGGGGTTGCTCGTGTTGGTGCAGGAGGTGATGGCCGCCACGACGACAGCTCCCTCCGGCATTTCAGCCGTGCCGCCTTCCAGCTCGACGGCGACGCTCCGCTTCGTGCTGTCGCGGTCAAATCGCTGTGTCATCGCCTCCTCGAAGGCCGGCTTCATTTCCCGCAGCGGCACCCGGTCCTGCGGCCGCGTCGGCCCGGCCAGACTCGGTTCCACCGTGCTCATGTCGAGGCTCAGCGTCTCGCTGAACACCGCATCCGGTGAGTCAGCCGAGTAGAACATCCCCTGCGCCTCCGTGTAGGCCTTCACCCGCTCGACGACCGCTGGTTTGCGGCCAGTCTGGCGCAGGTAGGTCAGCGTCTCCTCATCGACCGGAAAAAGCCCCACCGTGGCACCGTACTCGGGCGCCATATTCGCGATCGTTGCCCGGTCCGCCAGACTCAGCTTGCTCAGGCCGGGACCGTAGAATTCGACGAACTTGCCCACCACCCCGTGCTGGCGCAGCATCTGCACGACGGTTAGCACCAGATCCGTCGCCGTCGTCCCGGTCGGCAGCTCCCCTTCGAGGCGGAACCCGACGACGTGAGGCAGCAGCATATAGATCGCTTGACCGAGCATCACCGCCTCTGCCTCGATGCCACCCACGCCCCAGCCGACCACCCCCAGCCCGTTGATCATCGTCGTGTGACTGTCCGTGCCCACGAGGCTGTCTGGGAGGAACACCTCGCCACCGTCACCGGCCTGCGACTGCACCACCGAAGCCAGGTATTCAAGGTTCACCTGATGCACGATGCCGGTGGCTGGCGGCACGACCCGAAAGTTGTCGAACGCCTCCTGGCCCCAGCGCAAAAACTCGTAGCGCTCGCGGTTGCGGGTAAACTCCCGCTCGGCGTTCAGCTCAAGCGCCCGCTTCAGCCCGTAATAGTCGACCTGCACCGAGTGATCGATGACGAGGTCCACGGGAATTTGCGGGTTCACCTTTTTCGGGTCGCCGCCCAGCTCCGCCATCGCGTCCCTCATCGCGGCCAGATCGACAACTGCCGGCACGCCGGTAAAATCCTGCATCACCACGCGCGCCGGTTTGAAGGGGATCTCCTCTTTGCCCGCCGTCGACGGACTCCACTTGGCGATCCGCTCCACGTCCTCCCGCGTGATCTCGAAACCGTCGCACTGCCTCAGGGCCGCCTCGAGCAGCACCTTGATTGAATACGGCAGCTTGTCGACTGCGGCGATGCCGTCTTCCTCGAGCTTTTTGATACCGTAGATGATGCCGTCGACGCCGGCGGCTCTTACAGTCGTGCGCGCGCTAAAAACATCATTATTCGTGTCAGCCATTCTGCTTCCCTTGTGAAATCGCGCCTTCTCGATTGCAATAGATCGAAGTCTGTAAAGCAACGGTTGCCCGGAAGGGTGTCAAGCTGGAGGGGTATCGGGCCTCTCCACCTTGACCAGACTGACGATTGGCTGTCTTTATCAGCCCTGTCCACGCAGACTGTCAGTGGCGGTCATGAATTCTCTCCAATCGTATCTAACCCTTCTCCGAACCGAGAACGAGCTCGTCGAGGTCGACGTGCCCGTCAGTGCCGACCTCGAGATCGCCGAGATCCACCGACGGGTCATCGCCTCAGGCGGGCCCGCCCTGCTGTTTACCCGCGTCGAGGGAGCCGACTTCCCCTGCGTCACCAACCTCTTCGGCACCCCCCGCCGTGTCGACCTCGCCTTCGGCAAACGGCCGGAGCAGTTCCTCAAACAGATCACCGCCGCCGCCCACGACCTCGCCTCACTATCGTTGGGCAAGCTCTGGGGCCACCGGAACCTCGCGAAGCAGGGTTTGAAGGTCGGGCTCTCGACGAAGCTTCGTGGTCCTGTCATCGAATGCCGTCAGGAACCCGTCGACCTCGAGCGTCTTCCCCTCACGAAGTCCTGGCCGCAGGACGGCGGCGCGTTCTTCACCCTCGGCCTCGTCTACACCGAGCACCCCGACAGCGGCGGACACAACCTCGGCATCTATAGGTTGCAGCGCTTCGACGGCCGCACGACCGGGGTGCACTGGCAGATTCAAAAGGGAGGCGGTTTCCATTATCACGTCTCCGAGAAGCGCGGCGAATCTCTTCCCCTCACCGTCTTCGTCGGCGGACCGCCCTCCCTCATCCTCGCCGCCATCGGCCCCCTGCCGGAAGATGTCCCCGAGCTGCTGCTTGCCTCTGTTCTGCAAGGAGAGCGATTGCGCCGCGTCAAAAGTCCCTCAGATAGCCATCCTCTCATCGCCGAGGCCGAGTTCGCGATCCAGGGCGCCGTTCCCCCCGACAAGCGAAAGCCGGAAGGACCCTTCGGCGATCACTACGGCTACTACTCGCTGCAGCACGATTACCCCGTTCTGGAGGTGAGCCATGTCTTTCACCGCCGCAATGCCGTCCTGCCCGCCACCGTTGTCGGCAAGCCGCCCCAGGAAGATCTCTTCCTCGGCAACTACATCCAGGAGCTCATGGCTCCACTGTCGCGTCTCGTCATGCCCTCGATCAAATCGATCTGGAGCTACGGCGAGACCGGCTATCATTGCCTTACCTCGATCGTCGTCGAAGAGCGCTACCCGCGCGAGGCCCTCAAATTCGCTTTTCGCATTCTCGGAGAGGACGGCGGTCAACTCGCCCTCACCAAGTTTCTCGTCGTCATCGACGGCTCCGTGGATCAGCGCGACTTCAAGCAGGTTCTCGAGTACACCCTCGCCCGCGTCCGTTTCGAGACCGACCTCTTCGTCATCGCCAACCTCGCCATGGACACCCTCGATTACAGCGGACCGGCAGTGAACGAAGGTAGCAAGGGAATTCTCGTGGGTGTAGGCGATCCGTTGCGAGAGTTGCCGCGCGATTTCGAAGGGGCCACCCCCGGCGGCGCCCGCGAGGTAGCGCCTTATTGCGCCGGGTGTCTGACCGTGTCCGGCCCTTCCTACGCGGAGGACCCGACCTACCCCACGACCCTGGCGCGCGATGCAGCCGTCGCCTCCTGGCCCCTCATCTTTCTCGTCGACGACGTAGCCGTTTCGCAGCGGAACGTCTCCTTTCTCTGGAGCACCCTCACCCGCTTCGAGCCCGCCGCCGACATCTATGCCGCGCACACCCGTCACCACCGCCATCACGAATGCTTCACCGCTCCGGTCGTTTTCGACTGCCGCCTCAAGCCTGGCTTCCCGGAGGAGCTGGGCGCAGATGAAGAGACCTCGGCGAAAGTGACACGCCGCTGGAAAGAGTACTTCCCCGCCGGCAATGTCGAAGGGGACCCACTCGGATATGCCGGGTTTGGCATGATGGAGTAGATCGGTCTGCTGTCCGTCTTCTCAAATTGTCCCGTTTCTTTGACAGTTTTATTCCTCTCCCTGTATCTTTTTTGCTGGTTTCTTTCCTCTTTTTTCCCCATTGAACGTGATTCAGCACCGATTTGCCGAGCGGGAGCGGCCGGAGACGAGACTGTGATCGAAAAACCTGTGTTCTGTGTTACAGGTGATATGGATTGGTGCAGTGACTACTGCATGAGATACTTCATCGATGCGATGGAGAGCCGCGGAATCGTGCCGACCGTTTTTGCTACGAACGACAGCTCACCGTTGAGGGAAAAGCAGGCGGCGAACAAGGTCGATATCGGTATTCATCCGAATTTCCTTGAAGGGTCCAGTCACGGTTCGGACATCGTATCTGTAATCGATGCAGTTTCCGATCTGTATCCCACTGCAAAGGCGTACCGCTCCCATCATTTCTATGAGCACAACAATATAGTGAGAGAAATGAGGAAGAGAGGCATCCAGTACGACAGCAATCTGAATCTCTTCTTCCAGCCCGACATTGTCCCTCTCAGACATGCCACGGGTATGATCAAGCTGCCCATTTTCTGGGAAGACGACATCCACTACAAGGAGATGAAGGGAACCTGGGAATTTCGAGAACTACCTGGACTTTTTCCTGTCGCCGGGGCTGAAGATCATCAACGTTCACCCCTTCCTCTTCGCGACGAACAATCCCGACAATGACCACTATCTCAATGTGAGAGATCGTACGAAGGAGGTAGACTCCAGTAGCATCGAGGAGATCAAATGCGACGGCTCCGGCGTCGAAACATTCGTCAGCGACATGCTCGATGCCATGATCGAGAAGGGTGTTCAGATCTCGACGCTGGACGAAATCTACCGCGACTACGGAAGCCAATTCATCGAAGGTGAAGATCGATCCACAGCGGGCCGGACGACCAGACACAGCCGGAAGGAGTTCGAGTCCTACTGGAATGCGGACGACGCAGGGAGACAGGAATTCCTGAAGGTCACGTATTCCCGACGCAGGGCAGACGACGACTATGCGACCTCGAAGGATATGCATGTTCGCGAATTGGAGATCGCAGCGATTAGGGAGAGCCTCGAGGACAGCGGGAATGTTCTCGATTTGGGTTGCGGCAATGGCTACACGCTCATCTCGATCGGCAAAGAGCTGGACGGGTGGGAACTTTTGGGGATCGACTTCTCTGAAAACCTCATCGAAGGCTCTCAGAAGTTGCTCCACAGACACAGGGAGACGATGCGCAGCACCCCTGAATTCCGCTGTGCCGATGCCGTCGAGTACTTGCAGAGCAGTGCAGACGACAGCTTCGATTACGTGATTAGTGAGCGCTTCATAATCAACCTGCCCAGTAAGGATGCCCAGAGACGGGTGGTTGGCGAAATAGGCAGAGTACTGAGGCCTGGCGGGCGCTACCTGATGTGCGAGGGCTCTTTAAAAGGATTCAACTGTCTGAATGATGTGAGAGAGGCCGTGGGCCTCAAGAAGATCTCGGAGAACAGTCTCAACAACCTCATGTCGATAAGGATTGACGACGACGAATTCGAGCGCTTCTGCGACGCCGATACGAACTTGAGGCTGATTTCCAAGAAGGGTTTCTCGGAGTATTTCCTGATGACGCGCGTGCTCTATCCGATGAACATCAGCCCGCTAGTGCTCCGTTAAGAAACCCAAAGGGATGGGCGTGGAGCTGACGCTGTACTTTGTCGTAAGTCGTGGTATCATGGAGATATATGGCGAATTCTTCAGGAGGGTCAAGCTATGTGTCTTCATGCTCGTTCACCGAACGTGGCGGAGTCGAAGGAACTGGTGCGATGGCTGAAGCGGCCTCGCAGCGCCGTGCAGATGCGCCGTGGGCAGTTGATCTCGTTCAGCGTCCAGGGAATGCGGGTCCAAGAGATTTCGGATACGCTGCATCTGCACGAGGAGTACGTTCGCCAGTTGATTCGCCAATACAACGAAGGGGGATTGACGGCGTTGCGCACGCGGGCACGTCCGGGGCGTCCTTCGAAATTGACGCCGGAAGACGAATCCGTGGTGGTGGAAATCGCCAAGATGCCTCCCCGTGCGTTCGGTCAGCCGTTCAATCAGTGGTCGTTGCGCAAGCTGACCGACTGCCTGGTGGGACGGCAGATGATTCCTGAGGTCTCGCATGTGACCATCGGGAAAATCCTGGATCAGCATAAGGTGACCTATCAACGGACGCGCACCTGGAAGGAATCCAAGGACCCGGAGTTTGCCTCTAAAAAAAACGCATCAACCGACTCTACAAGCGGGCGCCGAAAGGCACGGTCGTAGTCTGCTTCGCCGAACTGGGACCGGTCCAGATCAAGCCGCATGCCGGCGCTTCCTGGGCCCCGCAGAAGCGCCCGGTCCGGCATCGGGCAACCTACAGCCGCCACGGCGGCGTCAGCTATTTCTTCGGAGCCTATAACGTCCATGAGGACATCCTGTGGATGCATCACAAACCAAAGAAGCACGCATCGGTCGTACTCGATTTTCTCAAGGCCATTCGGCTGCGCTATCCCAAGGCGAAACGGATCTACGTCGTCATGGACAATCTGTCGACGCACAAGACACCGCCGATCCTGCAGTGGTGCAGACGAAACCAGGTCTCGCCGGTCTTCACCGCCACCAACGCGTCATGGATGAATCGGCTCGAATGTCACCTCACGGCAGCCCATTATTTCGTCATCAAAAACAGCGATCCCAACGATCATCGAGAAGTCCGCCAGCGCATCCAGGAGTACCTGAGATGGCGAAACAAGAACACGGACAACTCCAAGCTGACCAAAGTCCAAAACTCAATGCCGACTCTTTAACAGAGCACTAGACGCCTGTGGTGAAAGTCGGTGATTTTCTTGCGGCGCGGATGAGGAGCCTCTCCTTACCTTTGAGCATCAACCTTGCAGGGGAGATGCTGTCATGGCGTTGGGAAAACGGAAGCGCGCGAGCCAAGCTCAGCTGTGGGTGGCGACGCAGCACCTGAGGGCTCCGGGACATCCTTTTTACAAGAGATTGAATGAGGTGCTGGACAAGCACGGATTCGACGAGTTTGTGGAAGAGCGGTGCACGACGTTTTACGCCGAGGGCGCCGGTCGGCCCGGCATCCCGCCCGGGGTCTATTTCCGCCTGCTCATGATCGGCTATTTCGAGGGCATCGACTCGGAGCGTGAGATCGCCTGGCGCGTCGCCGATTCGCTGTCGTTGCGGGCATTCCTCGGCTACGAGCTCGACAAGGCTACGCCCGATCATTCGACGGTGTCTCGCACGCGCCGGCTGATCGACTTCCAGACGCATCATGAGGTCTTCGAGTGGGTGTTGAAGGTGCTGGCCACATCGAACCTGCTGAAGGGGAAGACGCTGGGCGTCGACGCCACGACGCTGGATGCCAACGCCGCCATGCGCAGCATCGTGCGCCGGGACACGGGCGAAAGTTACGAGGAGTTTCTCACGAAGTTGGCCAAGGCCTCGGGCATCGAGACGCCAACGCGAGAGGATCTGGCCAGAATCGACAAGAAGCGCCCGAAGAAAGCGTCCAATAAGGACTGGGAACACCCGCACGATCCGGATGCCCGCATTACCAAGACGAAGGATCGTCGCACCCATCTGGCGCACAAGGTGGAGACGGCGGTGGACATGGACACCCAGGCGATCGTCGCCGTGAGTCTGCCGAGTGCCGATGAAGGCGACACCGAATCGCTGCCGTGGATGCTGGTGCGAACCGAATTGAACGTGGAGGCCGTGTCGCAGGATCCCGAGGCCAGGAAGCATCTGCATCCCAAACCGTTGTCGGAAGTCGTCACCGACAAGGGGTATCACAGCAACGAGGTGCTGGTCGATCTCAAAGCCAGTGCCATTCGCAGCTACATTTCCGAACCGGATCGCGGGCGTCGAGATTGGAAGGACAAAGCGGAAGCACAACAGGCGGTGTATGCCAATCGCCGACGCATTCGCGGCAACCGCGGGCAGGCGCTGCGGCGTAAGCGCGGCGAGCTGCTCGAACGCCCGTATGCTCATCTGTTCGAAACCGGCGGTATGCGACGGCTGTTTCTTCGGGGCCGACAAAACATCCTCAAACGCCTCGTCATTCACGTGTGCGGCTGCAATTTCGGCCTCCTCATGCGCACCCTCTTCGGTGCGGGCACTCCGAGGGGTATGAGGAAGGCGTTTTCCCTCATTTCGTCTCTCATCACTCAGGTTTTCGCGCCTTGGCGCGCTTTGTCGCCGCCCGTGGTTCAACTCTCGGGCACTGCTCGATTTTCGTCGCCATTGGCGGCAACTCGCACCACGAATCTCAGGCCACCCCAAATCTTCCCAAACGGGGCTTTAGCCACGGGCTGCTAGGCCCGCCGCGATCAGGTCACCGTAGGCTGCAGGGTTGGCGAAGCCGGGATCCAGAGCTTCGGCAGTCACGCCGGGGAGCAGAAAGGCGAGGCCGATGTGTCGAAAGCTGTGGAACAGCAACAGCGGTGTGAGTGCCTGTTTCTTTGAGACTGCGGCGATCCAGGGAATGGCGTACCATTTGGCTGCCAGGAAAAAGGCCACCAAGCTCATCGTAAAACTGAGAGGAACTATCAATTCGAGGTTCATGACCACCGACCTCCTCACGGCTTTCTTGGCGCGCCGATAACCGCCGATAACCCATGAGCGTGAGGAATTTCTCTTCGACTTGCAAGGGCCCTGACGCAGGTCGAACCAGCAGCGGAGGCTAGCGGAGAATGTTCAACATTGGGATTTCGAGAGACGTCATCGACCTGAGGTCCGCTCAGGGTTTGGACACTCTCGACGAGGCGTCAGGCGTGTCCTGGAAATACCTGGACGAAGACACCGAGGAACTGCGAGCCGACCAGATCGACTCCCTGGACGCACTCCTGCTCGGTGGGCCGAATGTTACTCGTGCCACGCTGAACGGCGTAGACCGGCTCGCCGTCATATCCAGATTCGGGGTGGGTTATGACCGCATCGACGTGGAAGCCTGTACGGAGAGTGGTGTAATGCTGTCGATCACACCGGATGCCGTGCGCCGACCTGTGGCTTCGTCCGCCGTGACATTCATTCTGGCTCTCAGTCACAATCTGCTGCATTTCGACCGGCTCACGCGTGCTGGGCGCTGGTCCGAGAAGTTCGAAACAGCTGGTGTGGGACTCGTCGATCGAGTACTCGGGCTCGTCGGCCTGGGCAACATCGGGACTGAGATCGTCAAACTGGCGACTCCTTTTGACATGCGGTTCCGCGCCTACGATCCATACGTCTCTGCAGACATGGCGTCTGCTGCAGGCGTCGAGTTGGTGGATCTGGACGAGCTGCTCCGCACATCCGACTTCGTGTGCGTCAGCTGCGCTCTCACTCCAGAGACTCGCAATCTTCTCGATGCGTCCAAATTGGCCTTGATGAAGGATGGAAGCTTTTTCATCAATGTGGCGCGCGGTCCCATCGTCGATCAACGAGCTCTGACAGAGGCACTGCGTGCCGGCAGGATCAGGGGCGCTGGACTCGACGTTTTCGAAGAGGAGCCGGTCGATCCCGGCGATCCACTGCTGAGGTTGGACAACACCATCGTTTCACCTCACTGCCTGTGCTTGACCGATCAATGCTCATACGACATAGGACAAAGCGCCATCGCCAGTGCTCTTGCCGTAGCGTCTGGCGGCACGCCGGCCTACGTCGTAAACCGCGAAGTCCTCGACAACCCGAAGCTACAGGAGAAATTGCGCAGGTTCGTATGAAACTCTCCCTATCCGTGCGCGTCGCCGAGTCCTTCTGGAACAAGCGCGAAACCTCCATGTCCCTCGACGAACTCGCCACCGTCGCCGCGGAGCATGGCTACCACGCCCTGTGCATGCGCGCCTCCCAGATCGGCGTCCACTCGTCCGCCGATGAGACGACCGCCGCCGTGAGACTCTTGCGCGAGCGTGGCCTGGCCGTCTCCATGGTAACCGGCGACTTCCCTATTCCCCAGAACACGGACGACGGTCCGGACGCGCTCAGGAACATCACCCCGTATCTCGATCTGGCCGCGACTCTCGGCGTCGACCTGCTGCGAATCGCCATGAAAACGGAAGAGGACATCGAGTTCGCGCAGCGAGCGGCGGACGAAGCTGGAGAGCGCAACATGAAGCTCGCTCATCAGTGTCACAATAGCAGCCTGTTCGAGGAAGTCGACGTGAGCCTCGAGATCATCGAGCGCGTCGGCAGGTCGAACTTCGGGCTCACCTACGAGCCGGCCAATCTCGAGGTCTGCGGCCAGGAGTACGGCGCGGACACGATAGAGCGCTTCGCGCCTCACATCTTCAACGTCTACTTCCAGAATCAGCGACTCGGTGCCGAGGGCGACAGCAGCATGACCACCTGGTGCCGGGGCGAAGTGTCCTTTTTCGAGATCCCCGTATGGGAAGAGGGGGGCATCGACTTCCCGGCTATCATGGCGGCGCTGCAGCGGATCGGCTATGACGCCTACGTCACCATCCACCAGGCGTCCGCCGGCCTTGGCGGCGCCGAGGTAGCTGCACGCGAAAGTGCGCGGTTCCTACATTCAATCGGCGACTTCGAATCGAGATAAGCGACAATCCGACGTTCCCGGTTACGATTTCTTGCCACTGTCGCCGACGGCTTCTATATTCTCACTCCGCGTGAGACAAATCGGGCTCTTCCCCCTGAAAAACAGCTTTGCTCCCATCGTCTAGCGGTCAGGACACAGGATTTTCATTCCTGTAACCGGAGTTCGACTCTCCGTGGGAGCACCATTTTGAAACTGCAACGGTGGTAGGTACTGAGTTGAAGCGACAGAGCCCCAACTCGAGGGCTCTGTTTTTTCCTGCATGACATGACCGCAAAACCGCATTCCCCTTTCACGATCGTCTTTCTCCGTGGATCCTCGTCGCAGCCGGCTGCGCCGTATACGCCAACAGCCTCGGCGGTCCCTTCATCTACGACGATCAGTCCTACATCGTCGAGAACGAGTCTATTCGCCAGTTATGGCCGCCGACCTGGACGCAGCGCCTCATGGTTCATCGACCGGTTGGCGCCTTCACCCTTGCTCTCAACTACGCCGTGAGTGGTCTGGATGTGACCGCACTTTCGTCTCGCACACTTTCGGTGGGGCCCTGCGGCGACGGCCGTGGCTGTATGCTGGCCTGGCGGCCACCTGGCTGGTGTTGATCAGGGCGGTGTGGTTGAAGCCACACGGCGACACCATAGGGTTTGATCGTGGAGTCTCTGCCTAGACATATGCGTTGAATCAGTGCGAGATGTTGCGCATCTACTTGCTCCGGTCCGTTTGTCGCGCTCTGGTCCTCGAACCCGAATATGCGGAGGCACGGCGAAATCTCGATATCGTCCTAGGGATCCTTGCGGCTCGGCGCGGCTGACCTTTATATCATTGCATGAACATTTCGATTTTTGCCGACGAAATCAGCCTTGATGTCACCAGGGCCCTCGAACTGGCTCGGGCGTGGGGTGTGAGTCACGTCGAGCTGCGTTCACTCGCCAGCGGCCGCTTCCCGCGGGTGCCCGACGCCGAGATACGGGACTTCGGGAAACAGCTGGCCGACGCCGGACTCGCCCTCTGCGGCGTCTCCCCCGGCTTCTTCAAGTGCGCCCTCGACGACCCGATGGTTCCCGAGGACCTGTCAGACACCCTCCCCCGGGCCTGCGAATGGGCTCTCGAGCTCGGCACCGATCAGGTTTCCAGTTTTGCCTTCAAGCGCGACGGCGACGGCGCCGTACCCGGCGAAGTCGTTGAGCGAATGTCCGAGATGGCTCGCATCGTCGCCGCCAGCGGTTGCCGGCTCACCCTCGAGAACGAGGCGAGCTGCTGGGGCAACACCGGAGTCGAGGCAGTCGACATTCTGCGCCAGGTGGACGATGACGGAGTCCGGTTGTGCTACGATCCCGGCAACTCCGCCCGTTCGGGAGCTACCCCCTTTCCGGATGAGTACCGCCAGGTCAGGCAGCTCGTCGACCGCGTGCACATGAAGAACTACGACGCAGAGAGCGGTTGGACTCTTCTCGAAACCGGGGCGGTCGACTGGAAGGGCCAGCTCCAGGCACTGCACGCCGATGGCTTTGAAGGCTTCGTCATCGTCGAGACCCATACGGGCATCTCGGTGGACGAATTCGCGCGCCTAGACGACGGGACGGCGACATCGATCGACACCTCGGGGCTGGCTCCCAAAGAGGCGAACAGCCTTCGCAACCTCGAGTTCGTGCGTTCCTGCTTGCCCGATTTGTGATAGACCTCGTTTAGGTGCCAGCCGCACCGAATCTCTCCACCTGCGTCATCCGCGGTGTCTTCTGGACCGGCAGCCCGTTCTTCATCCAGATCTTCATCGGCCTCCTGTTTTACACCTGGCTGCCGACGGATCAGATGGGGAATTTCGAATGGGCTCTCGTTATCGTCATGCTTCTCGCCCTCCTCGCCAGCCTCGGGCTCGGCGAGGCCTTGGTACAGAACCGTCAAGCCACAGACCGCCATTTCTCCACCGCCTTTTGGACTTGCCTCATCGTTGGAGTCGGCATCGCCCTCGCTGTCACGTTCGCTTCGCCGATGTCAGCTCGCTACCTGGCGCCCGACAACGTCGAGCAATTCTCCGCGATTCTGGAAACCCTGATACTGCTCGTGCCGTTTGCAGCCGTCTCCGGAGTTTTCCGCGCCCGACTGCAGCGCGACCTCCGCTTTCGGGCTATGGCCGTGTCGGAGGTCGCCGGCATCGTCGTCTACGCCGCCGTCGCCATCGCTCTGTTACCGTCCCGAGGCATCATGAGCCCGGTCATCAGCGCCGTCGCCCGCGAGATCGCGCTGTTCCTTGGCCTGTGGTTTTCATCGGCCTGGTTGCCGCGGCTCGTCTTCAGCGCCGGCGACTTGCGGGAGATTATCGGCTTCGGATTGCACTTCACGGGTTCGCGTTGCGTCAACTACATCAACAGCAACATGCCGCGCTTTATCATCTTTCCCGTCCTCGGTGCCACTGCCAATGGCTACTTCAACTTTGCCTACCGGCTCACCCTCCTGCCGCTCACGCGCATGTCGACGGTCGTCACCCGTGTCTTCTTTCCCACCTTCGCCACCATACAGGAAGACGATGCGCGTCTGCGCAGCGGCTATCTTCGGACGGTGCAGTCCATCGCTCTGTTCGGTTGGCCTCTGCTGGGCGGCCTTTTCGTCTTCACCCCCGAGGTCATCTCGTTGGTCCGGCACGTGAAGGAGATAGACATGGCACCGGCCCAGACAACGCTGCGACTGCTCGTCCTGGCGACCCTGCTGAAGGCGGTGGGAACGGCGGTGGGGTCCATGTTCCTGGCGAAGGGTCGGGCCAACTGGTCTCTCTACTGGTCCCTGTTCAGCCTCGTCGTCCTCGTCCCCGCGCTCATGTGGGGCGTCTCGCGGGGAGTCGACGGCGTTGCCGCTGTGATTGCCGCCACCGCACTTCTGTTCCTCGTCATCTCGCAACATCTGACGAACAGGCTCATTCAGCTTCGATTTTCCTCCTACCTCGCCGCCCTCGTCAGACCGGCGCTCGTCGCCGCTTTCGTGTTCGGCCTTCTCTGGCTGGCGAAACCGCTCCTGCCGCCGGAGCCTGTCGCCGTCGCGCTCGTCGCCGCCTTGTCTGTCCTCGTCAGCTACGCCCTGGCGCTGCGCCTTTTCGCGGCTCAACTCTGCCGCGAGCTCTGGGCTACCGTCAGGGGATCGCAAGCTGCCCCCGCTGACGAGTACGCGCTCGACTGAGAAAAGGCCCAACGTCACCTTGCGCCCTCCTACCTGAGGGGCCATTCCTTTGCATATGCCGTTCCTTTGCATATGGTAGACGCGTGGAGTACTTTCCTGATGAACGCCTCAGATCGAGTCAGCTCGTACGAAGGAGTCAGCGACATGGGTGACAACGGCCAACCACAAACAGGTACTTTCCGGCTAAAGACCGGCCTTGCCGAGATGCTCAAGGGCGGGGTCATCATGGATGTGACCAACGCCGATCAGGCCAAGATCGCCGAAGATGCGGGTGCCACGTCTGTTATGGCCCTCGAGAGAGTCCCTTCCGACATCCGTAGAGACGGCGGCGTCGCCCGCATGGCGAATGTGCAGAAGATCCGCGAGATCATGGAGTCCGCCAGCATTCCCGTCATGGCCAAGGTGCGCATCGGCCACTTCGCCGAGGCCCAGATCCTGCAGGCCCTCGGCGTCGACTACGTCGACGAGAGTGAAGTGCTGACGCCTGCCGACGAGCATTTCCACGTCGACAAGTTCGCCTTCGACGTTCCCTTCGTATGTGGCGCCCGCAATCTCGGCGAGGCCCTGCGCCGCATCGGCGAAGGAGCGGCCATGATCCGCACCAAAGGCGAGGCCGGCTCCGGCAACATCGTCGAAGCCGTGCGCCACATGCGCTCTGTCATGGATGAACTGCGCCGCCTCACCGTCCTCGGGCCCGAGCAGCTCATGACGACGGCCAAGGATCTGGGTGCCCCGTACGAGCTGGTGAAAATGGTCGCCTCGAGCGGCAAACTCCCGGTGCCGAATTTCGCCGCCGGAGGCATCGCCACACCCGCCGATGCCTCGCTGATGATGCAGCTGGGTGCCGAGGCCGTCTTCGTCGGCTCGGGCATCTTCAAATCCAGCGACCCGCCGCGACGCGCCAAGGCCATCGTCGAGGCCACCACCCACTATCTGGATCCCGACGTCCTCATCCGCGTCTCGGAAGAGCTCGGCGAAGCCATGCCGGGAATCGAGATGCAGACGCTGGACGAGGGTCAGCTTCTCCAGAATCGGGGCTGGTGACCATCCCGCTGCCGTAGCGCCCCTTCACGAATTCCATGATCGGCGTTCTGGCTCTCCAGGGCGACTTTGCGGCTCACAGCCGCGCGCTGGAGCAGCTCGGGGCCGAAGTCCGCGTCGTCAAGAAAGCGTGTGAGCTCGATGAGCTCTCCGGGCTCGTCGTCCCCGGCGGCGAAAGCACGACCCTCATCAAGCTCATCGACGCGTCCGACCTCTGGGAGCCTCTGCGCCAGTTCGCAGAGACAGGCAGGCCCATCTTTGGAACCTGCGCCGGCCTCATCCTCCTCGCCCGCAACGTCATCAACCCGCCCCAGAAGTCACTCGGCCTCATCGACGTGACGGTCGAGCGCAACAGCTACGGCCGCCAGCGCGAGAGCTTCGAAGCCACCGGCCGCTTCTCACCCAACGGCCGCCAGATCGAGCTCCCCATGGTCTTCATCCGCGCACCCCGCATCACCGAGCTCGGCCCCGAAGTTAGCTCGCTGGCCACCTGCGAAAGCGACTGCGTCATAGCCCGCGAACGCAACATCCTAGTGGCCTCCTTCCACCCCGAACTCTCCGGCGGCACCGAAGTACACCGCTATTTCCTGGAGATGATCGACTGAGAGCGAGCCAAAGAAGCCTATCCTGAATTCAGTCCCCATCCACGAACAGAAATGTCTCGATTCCTGCTGTTCGCATCTCTGATTTCGACACTCCTCTCATGCTCCTCGGGCCCCGCGAGCCACCAGTGGCGTTACCACGGCACTGACGCCGCCAATTGGCCCCCAATGGAGGGGTCCGAACGCGACGGGTTCAGCCGCCGGTAACCCGCCCGTGACGTGGTCGGAAAAACAGAACGTAAAGTGGAAGGTCGAAATACCCGGCAAGGGACACTCCTCGCCGATCGTATGGAACGACCGCGTCTTCGTGACCACAGCCATTCCCGCCGATGACAACGTCAGCTCAGCCACAGCGGACACGGTTCAGGGTCAGCCGATGGTGCCCTCGACGGCCGTTCAGCGATTCGCGCTGCTGTGCCTGGACCGCGGGTCGGGAGCGCTCCTGTGGCAACGAATCTTGAATGAAGTCATTCCCCGCGAAGGCACGCACGCGTTCAGCAGCTGGGCGTCCAACTCGCCGGTCACTGACGGCGAACGGGTATACGCCTTCTTCGGATCGAGGGGGTTGTACTGCGTCGACTGGCAGGGTGATGTCCAATGGGAGCGGCAAATCGGCGAACAGCGAACCCTGTTCGGATTCGGGGAGGCCAGCTCTCCCCTGCTCGCAGGCAGCTCCATCATCGTGAACTGGGATCACGAGGACTCGTCATTCGTGATGGCACTCGACAAACGTACCGGTGAGGAGCAGTGGCGGACACACCGCGATGAAGCCACGTCCTGGTCGACGCCGCTGACAGCAGAGGTAGACGGCGCCGTTCAGGTGATCACAAGCGCAAGGAGCGGGTTGCGCGCCTACGATCTCGGCAGCGGCGAGCTCGTATGGCGCATGAGTGGCTTTCGTGGGAGCACTACCGCTACGGCCATAGTAGATGGCGGACTCGTCTACGTCACCAGCTCCTATGAGGATCGCGCTGTGTTCGCTGTAAAGCTCGAGGGCGCGAAAGGCGACATCGCCGATTCTGAGCAACTTGCTTGGAAAGTGAAGCTGAGCACGCCGTGGGTGGCATCACCTCTGCTGCACGGTGAGAGGCTTTACGTCGTCAAAGACGACAAGGGACTCTTTTACAGTCTCGACGCCGCGACGGGGCGACAGCTGAATACATTGCAGCGACTGCCGGGAATTACCGGGATCTATTCATCGCCCGTAGCGGCGGGCGACAGGGTGTATTTCGTCGGCAGAAACGGCGCCTCTGCCGTCGTCAGGGCTGACGACTTCGAGACCCTCGCGGAGAATCAGCTCGACGATGACTTCTCCGCGTCCCCGGCGATCGCCGGGGACGAGCTCTTCTTGCGCGGGCACCGCTACCTCTACTGCGTTAAAGAAAAGCACTGACTATCGCGCCGGACCCTCCTCCTTCCGCCACAACTCGAGCGGATGCCGGCGGTCCCCCAGCGGCAGCTGGATTCGCCTGCCCTCTTCGCGGTGGGACTGATAGATTCCCAGCACCATCTCCAGTGCCATGCGGGCACTCTCGCCGTGGCAGGGTGGATCGTCGCCGGATTCGATGGCGCGGGCAAGGTGTCGGTACATCGTCACCTGCGGATCTTCGATGCCCATTTCACTCACATCCACCAACTCCCAATCGCCGAGGTCCGACGGCAGGCCTTCCGTGGGACGCGGGAGATGCCACAGGTTCCTGTCCAGATGAGCGAGGTCGACGCGGAACGCCAGCTGTCCCTTCGTTCCCCAGATTTCGACGCCGTAGGTTCCCATCTGCTCCTGCTCGTAACCGATGAAATTGATCTCTCCGTGTACACCGCCCGAAAAGCCGTAGGTGGCCACGGCGGAGGTCCCCGCCACGAGGCCGGAGTCGCGGTCTTTGGGATTGAGCTCGCGCGCGTCCATGATGTCGCCCACTTTTGCGCGCCGCTTCTGGCAGTAGACGGTGCCGGAAACCCACACCGGCTCGCCTCCGAGCTGAATGAGCCAGTCTGTGATGTGGGTGCCTATCTCCATGAACTCGTTGCCGCTGGGCCGCCCCGCCTTGTTGCGACCGCGAACCATGACGATCTCACCGATGAGTCCGTCATCGATGAGAGTGATCGCCTTGCGAATGCCGGCGCTCACATGGCCCTGGTGGTTGATCGACAGCTTGGCGCCCGACGCTCTCGATGACGCCACCATTTGGTCGGCTTCGGCTGGAGAGATCGCGATAGGCTTTTCGCACAGAACGGAGATGCCCCGTTCGAGGGCGGCGATCGTAGGGACGATGTGATCTCTGGTGTGAGTGGCAACTGCAACAGTATCGAGGTCCTTCACCCCCTCGAGCATCGATTCGTAGTTGGTGTAGCGGTCGGAGACCTCGAACTCGTCGCCGATGCGCTGCAGTGCGTCTTCCGAAATGTCACAGATCGCCGCGCACTCGAACCCCTCGGTCTCCTGCACACATTTCGTGTGGCTGTACCCCATCATGCCACGGCATGGTCCCGATCTTAGCCTGAATAATTCATAAATTCGCTCAGGTTTGATCGGGATTCGGTAAATGATGAAGCACTGAGGCGTTTCTCGCTCAAGTGTGATTTTCGGGTCCGTGTTTCTTGGTCGTAGGTCGATGTGTCAGGCGGTGTTGCATTTCCTCCGGACAGACTGATCCCTTGGTCGTGCTGATGATCGATTTTTTGGTGCGTCGTCATCGTGCGCATTACGCGGTGTCGAGGTTGTAGACGATCAACCTCATCAAGTCCTTGAGCGGATATGACGTCGGAAAGTGAAAGCGCACCGTGGTGGTTTGCTCCCGTACTCTGGCGCCGATTTTGAGGACGCGGAGTTGGATCGTGTCGAAGTTGGACGTCGTCCATTGGGTAGCCTCGCATGCCGATATGTTTGATCGCGTGCACAAGCACATAGGCGGCGCTGTGCAGGAAGAGGCGGAATTGGTTTGCCGGGAATCGATGGCAGGAGGTCCGGTCGGAGTTCAGGAAGGTCTTGTGATTCTTGATGAACCCTTCCGATCGTCCGCGAGCACAGTAGACCTTCTCATACAGAAACCTGGGCGTTCGGTTCCGAATGTTCGTGACCACAAAACGCGGGTTGGCCTTTCCTTGCGTAATCTCGGCCTTGTAGATGATCTGGCGCGGACGGCTCCAGCTATCGGCCTGATAATCGAAGCGTGTAAAGAGCCGCACCGGCTTTTCGGTCTGCTCCGCCAGGGCGGCTGCCTGCTCCATCAGCGGTGCGCCGAGCGCTTTGAGCTTCTGGTTGACCGCTTGTCCGAGAATGAACGCTAGGCCGTATTCGTCGCACAGGTCGTGCACCTCCGGGGTGCTAAAGTGCGCGTCACCACGCAAGGTGATCTGCACCTGCGGCCAGGCCATGAGGATATGATCCAGAACGCGTCTGAGAATCGCCGCGGCCTCGCGGCCACGGATTCTACGACCGGGTCGCAGAATGGTGGTGATCAACTTGCCTGTCTCTGCTTCGTAGAGATGGACGGGCAGGTAGCAGTACTCGTCATAGTAAGCGTGAAACAACGACAGTTGCTGTGAACCGTGCGTGGCATCATCCGTGTCATCAATGTCCAGGATGATCTTCTTCGGCGGCTTGTCGTAGGACTCGATGAATGTTTCCAGTAACGCGAGCCCGATTCGGTAGAGGTCCGTGCGGCTGATACTGTTCTCGAAACGAGACATGGTCGGTTGACTGGCCAGATCGGCTCCCGTCAGGGGGAGTCGATCGCATGCTGCCTTCAGAGCCGGATCTGAACGCAGGTCGTTGCTGTCATTGGCGTCCTCGTACCCGCAGGCGATCTGGAAGACGCGCTGCTTGATGAGGTCGGTATAGGTATGGTCGATATAGCTTTGATGTCGGCGATCACACAACGCCCTTACGATTCGGTCTACGATCCCTATCTTGGATTCCGCCTGCCGCAGGAGCAGGGCGCCCCCATCGCTGGTCGTCGTGCCGCCGTCAAAATCGGCTTCGATCTTCCTGCCCGAGATGCTTGCAAAGGATAACGTGATCTGCGACCTTTTCGTCGCGGTGTCCTCTCAAATGGTTGTTGTTTGTGTCCAACCCTAACTTAGGGCGAAACAACCAGTTGTACAAGAGGTCACCGCATTTTTATGAATAATTCAGGCTAGTTGAAACAGCACAGGCTCCCCATCGTTACCTTCTTACGAGAAATCCTGGAAAGAATCTCGTGTGGGTAACAAGAAAGGAGCCTGCAATGGGCAAGCTATCAGCACGGAAGAAGCGCCTCAAACGCACGGTTGAAATCGGCACCGTGGATCCAGCGGCAGGAGCTGTGGCAGAGGATCTGGATGCTAGAATCGAGGCGATCCAGCTGCTGGTCCCTCTCGGACTGGAGGCGGTGGCCGAAGAGCTGCAGAGGGCGGTCATGGAATTGGCCGGGCGCCGGTATCAACGCAAGGAGTCAGATCAGCCGTACCGTCGCTGGGGCTCTCAGCGGGGATCGGTATATCCGGGTGATCAGAAGGTACCCGTAGAGGTGCCCCGGGTACGCAACGTCGACAGCGACACGGAGGTCGCGCTGGACGCCTACCAGGCCCTGCAGACGCCCCGGAAAATGGACGAAGGACTGCTGCGGAAGGTGTTGAAGGGTATCGCCACTCGCAACTACGAGGACTGCGCCGAGACCGTACCGGAGACGTTCGGTCTGTCACGCTCGTCGGTCTCCCGTCGCTACGTGAAGGGCACGGCTCGCAAGCTGGCCGAATTCCAGGAGCGCTCCCTGGAAGGCTACGACCTGGTGGCGCTGTTTCTCGACGGCAAGAGCTTCGCGGACGAAGAGCTCATCATCGCTCTGGGCGTCACCCTTGACGGGCACAAGATCCCGCTGGGTTTCGTGGAGGCCGCCACCGAGAACGAGCGCGTCTGTCGCCGCTTCCTGGCCGACTTGGTCGACAGGGGCCTGCAATACGAGGCCGGGTTGCTGGTGTTGATCGACGGCGCCAAGGGCCTCTACAAGGCGGTAATGTCGGTGCTGAAGGGCCATGCCTGTGTGCAGCGCTGCCAGTATCACAAGCGCAAGAACGTCGTGTCGTACCTGCCGAAAAGTGAACAGGCCCGAGTCCGTCGCAAGATTGAGGCGGCCTACAATAAGCCCACCTACGAAGAGGCGAAGGCGACCCTGAAAGCGCTCAAGCCCGGTCTGAAACTGATGAACCAATCTGCTCTGAAGAGCCTCGAGGAAGGCCTGGAAGAAACCCTGACGCTCCATCGCCTGGGACTGATGCCGATGCTGAAGGATTCCTTCCGCACCACCAACTGCATCGAGAACGTCAACAGCCTCCTGGGCCAGCTCACGCGCAACGTGCGGCACTGGACGAACTCCTCGCAGCGTCACCGCTGGGCAGCCACGGCGCTGCTCGACATCGAGGACCGACTGCGCAGAGTCAAGGGCTACCACCACCTGTCAACGCTCCGTCAAGCTCTTCAAACCGAGCTCGGCATCAAACAGCTCGCGATGACGGGCTGAGAACATCACCCGAGCCTGTGCTCTGTTTCAACTGAAAATGGGACTTCACCCATGCCACCGCAACCCACGACTCCGACTCTGTAGGTCTTGCTCATTCTCGCCCCTTGGCCCCTTCCGGACCAGCAGTTAGTTTTGGGAACCCACCCAAAAAAATCAACCACGGATTCTGAATGCAGACTGCAGACGCAGTAGTTATCGGTGCAGGTATCAATGGCGCCGCCACCGCCTACAATCTGGTAAAGCGCGGCCTCGAGAACGTCGTCCTCATCGAGAAACAGCTGCTCGCCTCCGGGGGTACCGGGCGTTCCGCAGCCATCATCCGCCAGCACTACTCAAATGAAGTGCTCGTCCGCCTGGTGAAGCGAAGCGTGGAGATCTTCCACAACTTCGCCTCTGAGGTAGGCGGCGGCGATCCTGGCTTTGTCAATTGCGGTTGGGCCTTCCTCATTCCCTCAGAGGTCTCCGAGGGTTTCAGCTCTAACATCGAAATGGGCCAGCGTCTTGGCGTAGACGTGCGAGAGATCTCCCGTGAGGAGCTCAATGACATCGAGCCTCGCATCGACCTGTCCGACGTCCACCGCATGGCTTACGAACCCCGGTCCGGATACGCCGATCCGCGCGCAACTACCCACGCCTACGTCGAGCGTTTCGTCGAGCTCGGCGGGAAGCTGCAGCAGCTCACCTCGGTCCGGGGACTGATCACTGATGGCGATGGGATCAAGGGCGTCAACACAGACTCGGGCGCAATCGCCACCGACATCGTCGTCAACGCCGCCGGTCCCTGGGCCGACCGCGTCGCCCGATGGGCGGGAGTCGACCTGCCTCTTCAGGTCACACGCGAAGAAGAGATAATCTTCGATACGGCCAAGCGCCGGAGGCCCTCCGAGGCTCTGCTTCTCCGACATGGCCAAAGCCATTTACTACCGGCCCGATGGTTCGAGCCGCACTCTCGTAGGCCGAGGGTTTCCCAAGGAATACGAATACACTGAACCCGACGGCTACAATCAGGAAGTCGACATCTCCTTCATCGCCGAAGTCACCTCACGGCTGCACGCCCGGTGGCCGTGCTTCAAGCAGATTCTGGCGCTCAACTCCTACACCGGCCTCTACGACGTAACCCCGGACTGGCACCCGGTCCTCGGACGGGTCGACGGGGTCGAAGGCTTCTACATGTGCGCCGGATTCAGTGGACACGGCTTCAAGATCGGCCCGGCCATCGGCGAAGTCATGGCCGAAGAAATCGTCGACGCAGCCGCGCATTCGATCGATATTACTCCCCTGAACGTGCGCCGCTTCTCGGGGAATGCCCTCATCAGTGCCGCCTACGGCACCAACCGCGCCTGATATCAATGAGGAGAATCCGCACATGCGCATCTGCGTCATAAATCCATTTGCGGGTACCGAATTTTTCGGTCGAGACAACCTCGAAGCCATTGCCTCGTCGGGTACGGACTTCGATATCGTCAACATTGAGGACCGCTACCCGCTCACCAACAACCAATGGCTGTTCTTCAGACACAGCTGTACCAGCGCTACCATCGACCGAGCCGTCGAAGCCGAACGCCAGGGGTACGACGCCGTCTTCATAAGCTGCAACCTTGACATCGGCCTCTACGAGTGCCGCCAGATGTGCACCATTCCAGTCACTGCCACCCTGGAGGCGGCCGCCCTGACCGCCCACATGATGGGACGCCGCTTCTCACTTTTGAGCGTCGACGACCAGAACGGTCAGATTCAGAAGATGATTCTACAACAGTATCAACTCGCGCAGGGTCTGGTTTCTGTGCGCAGTTTTGGCATAGACGCCAATGACCTCTACGTCGAACAAACTCCACCAGAGGAGACTCACAGGACGGTGCTGGGAAACGGCCAGACGATGCGTGCAGGAGGATGGCGCCGAAGTTCTCATCGCCGGTTGCACCCTGGCCGGTTCCGTGCTCTCCAAAGAGGCCCGCGACGATCCGGAAAGCTCGATCGCCCCCATCATCGATGGCATGCTCCCGGGGTTCAAGATGGCCGAAATGATGGCTACCCTGGGGACCGTGGGGTTGCCGCCCGTTAGTCGCATCGGCGTCTTCGAACAGCCCCCTCTCGAGGATCTGGAGAAACTCAGAAACTCCCAGAACCAGCCCATGCCGGCGTGGGCGGAAGGAATGCCTGTCCCCTGAGTTGAGCTCGAAGGGTAGCGAGGCTGCTACGGTCCCGCCAGCGTCGTCCGATGCAGCAGGCGCTTGTGCCTGGCGCGATCCCAACTTTGCCCTCGGTGCAGGCAGCAGCGATTGTCGTAGGCGACGAGGTCATTCGCGCGCCACGCGTGTCGGTAGACGAACCGCGGCTGGGTCGACCATTCCAGCAATTCGCCCAACAGCGCTCTTCCTTTCTCGAGCTCCCAGCCATTCACCGACATGGCGTACGAGCCGACGAAGAGCGCCTTCTGCTCTGTCTCGGGAATCGTCCGCACGACAGGCTGTTCGGTCGGAGGCGTTTCTCTCAGGAAGTCTTCACTCATCAGCTCAGGAGCAGTCTGGCCGCGGGAGTATGCCAGGCTGTGCTCGGCGACCAGACCCTCAAGGCTGGCCTTCTTCTCTTCCGAAAGAGCTGCGTAGGCGGCGCAAAGGCTGGCGAATTCGGTTCCCCCTCCATCTGGCGGCACCACCTTGGCCGCTAGAAAGGATGCTCGCAGAGGCACGGGCCTGAAGGCGCCGTCGGAGTGCCAGAGCGTATTGCCGACCGTGTACTGCATCCGGGGATCCTCTGGCGGAATGATGTCACCGTGTTCGTCGAGGTTTGAAATAACGCCGATTGGAACATTATCGCCGATCGGATCGTGCTTCATCGTCTTCTCGAGGCGCCCGAATCTCTCGGTGAAGGCGACGTGTTGATCGTCTGTGATCTCCTGGTCTCGGAACACGAGCACACCGTGCTCAACCAAGGCTGCCCCGAGTCGTTTTGATGTCTTATCTCCGATGGGTGAGGCGATGTCAACGCCCTGAACCTCGGCGCCGATATGCTCAGTCAGCTTGCGGATCGCGATAGACATTGTGGATCTCCCTAATCTCTCGCGTACGAAATTGTGTGTGGATCACGAGTATGTTTGGCGGGGCCTTTCCTGCTATTTGATTTTCAGAAATTCTCCGCCTTTCCTCACCGATTCCTCCGCCTTGATGCACGCCTTTGCGACGGCCATGACGTCCTGCGTGGAGATGAGGCACTCCTCACCCTTTTCGAATGCGGTGACCATGCTCTCGATGAAATTGTCGCTTGACTTGCCTGAGAAATCTGGCTCGTAGGCGCCTCTGCCGTCCGCCACGATGAGCAGTCCGTCTTCCGCGTAGGCCCGCAGGTGGGCCGAGCCTCGAGTGCCCATGATGATGAACCGCGTGTCGCCGAAGGAGCGGGAATCCGCGGGGGTGAGCCAGTCCGCCGTCAACACCGCGCCGGCTCCCGAGCTGAGCTGAAACGACGCCTGGACGTGATCCGTCTCGAGGCCGCGCGCTTCGCAGTGTTTCTTGCATGTGCCGTAGGCGTGGACACCGACGTACTCCGCGCCCGTGAGCCATCGCACCTGGTCGACTCCGTGACAGGCGAGGTCGTTGAAAGTGCCCACGTAGCGGTTGGAATCGAAGTACCAGTCAGGCGCCCAGCCCTCGAGCTTGTGCGGGTGGGTGGAGATGAGACTGACGATCTCTCCGAGCTCACCAGCCAGGATGGCCTCCCGGAGTGCGATGAACGGAGCATGGAACCGGGAGGTAAAGAACATGGTGAGCCGTATTCCTCCGGTTTCGACGGCACGGTGGATCCGGTACCGGTCCTCCATAGTCCGGCAGAGTGGTTTGTCCAGAAAGACGTTGACGCCGGCAGCCGCGCAGGCCTCGATCGCATCCACTTTTTCGTGGTGTGCGAGTCCCTCTATGACGACCTCCGGAGCGGCCTCCTCCAGCATCTCCGCCAGTGATTCGAATCGACGAATCGGTGACTCCTCCGTGTACTGCGCGTAGAGCGCGTCATCTTCTTCCACGATCCCGACGAGGTCGGCGTTCGACGCGACGCGTGCGTCACGCACCATGCCGCTGATATGGCCGTAGTGCACTCCGGCGATTCCTATTCTCATACTCGCGTCTTCCCGGGTCGCTTTAGCCCCTCGCGGCAATGGGGCACCATCTGGACGCCCGCAGATGCGCCACGAGCGCACCCCTGGCATCGGCTGTGCCAATCCGTTCGAGCCCTTCCAGGGCCGTTCCCCTCACGTACCAGCTGGTGTCCTGCAAGGCACTTTCGAGCGCCGCCGTCGCCTCGGGTGCGCCCGGCGCGAGGCGTGCCAGGGCCAGGGCGGCGCAGCCTCTGACATTGTCATCTTCGTCCGTGCGCAGCGCTTCGATCAGTGCCTGCAAGCCCTCCGGTACACTGCCTTTCATCTTGCCCAGCGAGACGGCCGCACGGCTACGCTCGTCAGATGAACCCGCGGACAGAAGACGGGCCAGGGCGGGAACCGCTACCGCAGCCGCTTCGCCGATATTCCCGAGCACCTCGATGGCGATCGAGCGGTCGGCCGAGCGTGGCTGGTCCAATGCCGTCATGGCTGTTTCCACCGCCGCAGGGCCAATTGCGCTCAGGGCGTAGCTGGCTGCGTGTCGAACCTCCTCGTCGGCGGAGAGCAGTTTGTCTGCCAGCGCCGCGAGCGCCGCTTCGCCTCCCCTGCGACCGAGCCTGTATGCCGCCTGCAGCCGAACCGATTCCGAGACATCGCCCAGCTGCTCGATCAGCGGCTGGATGTCGTCGTCTGTATCGATCTGCGGCTTTGGCGACCGACCAGCGTTCCAGTCCCATATAGTAGAATAGAGAGGCCACCAGACTGAGCTGTCGGTCGGCAGCGCTTCGCCTTTCGAATTCCAGCTCGGTGCGCGTGGCTGCGACATCCTGGTGAACAGGAATTTTATCATGTACCGGTCTGCAGAGCTGCGATTAGCTGTTCTTCTGTGCCATAAATCGTAGTGCACGACCGCAACGGTTCCCGCTTTGCCGCACAGCGTTTTCTCCGCCGGCATTTCCTCGTCGAGTTGCTTGCCGTGGTAGTGACTGCCGGGAACGACGGCCGTGGGTCCCATTTCCGCGGTCACGTCGTGCGGATAGTAGAATACGAGGGCATCCTGAGCGCGGTGGAAGCGCACGGAAAAGGCATCCTTGTGCAGCCTCTGTCCTTCACTCCCGGACGAGTTCACGTGGCAGTGTCGGTGAGGATGCATGGCGTAGTCGGGGCCGAGGATGCTGGACAGAGCGCCTCGAACGCGGGGCTCTTCGAGAACCGTCGTGAGCTCTGGGATGAGGGGAAGGATGTTGTTGCCCGGATTCCCCGAGGTAAACGCCGATCGGGTCTGTCGATGGATGAAGTCGTGAAAGTCCGCCGGGAGTTCGGGCTCGAAACTGACGAATCCCCGAGTTACGAACTCAGACATGGTAGCGTCATCGAAACAGCGCATGGCGGCCCTCAATGCATCCTGGGGAAAGTCGGCTTGATAGTATACGGAAGGTTCGTACGGTGTCGAGCGATCAATGCACCGTCGTCGAGTGTTTGACGTGCGCCATTCGCCGATGCGCACTACATTCCACGCCGCCCGGTGGCCCTCGAATAAGGAAAGAGAGTGTGAAGAGCAATCGACCCAATATCGTCATGATCATGTCCGATGAGCACAACTCCACGATAATGGGTTGTGCTGGTAATTCGACTATCCAGACCCCGGCACTCGACGCTCTCGCCGGGCAGGGGACGCGCTTCACGAACACCTACTGCCCCTTTCCGCTGTGCGGCCCCTCCAGGGCCGGGTTTCTCACCGCTCAGTATCCCAGCCAACTCGGTATTTTCGACGGCGAAGAACTCTCGTCCTTTGTACCGACGTTCGCTCACAGTCTCAGCCGGGCTGGCTACCACACCGCACTCTGTGGCCGCATGGGCTGGTGGTGGGGTCCGGACCAGTTCCACGGCTTTCGCGAGCGGCCTCACGGCGATTGTATACCGGTCCGTAACGTGCTAACGCCCGAGCTTCTGGGCAGCGGCTTCAACAAGACCTCTGGCCAAACGCGCTATGCGGTGGAGGTGTCCGGCTACGGCAGACAGGGAAATCAGCTATTCGACCAGAGCGTGACTGACAGCGCCTGCTCCTTCATCACCGCCCGCGCTTCATCCCCGCAGCCATACTGCCTGGTTGTGGGACTGATGTTGCCCCACTGCCCGCTCATATGCTCCAGGGACCTCTTCGAGTACTACATGGAGCGCATTGACCCGCCGCAGCCGATGTCACGGGAGTACCTGGACAACCTGCATCCCGCTATGAAGAACTGGCGCGAGCGTCGCGGCATGGACGAGCTCACCCCGGTGCAGAATCAGCGCGGACTGGCAGCCTACTACGGTCTGGTGACCGAACTGGACGGCAATGTGGGCAAAATCGTGGAGGCCATCGAAAACTCCCCCCAGGCCGATCAAACAGCCATCGTCTACACCTCCGACCATGGCGACATGGCCTGCGAGCACGGCATGTGGTGGAAGAGCAACTTCTATGACGGTTCCAGCCGCGCTCCCCTGGTGATATCCTACCCCGGGCGTTTCCCCGAGGGCGCCACGGAAGATTCACTGGCCAGCCTCATCGACGTGGGTCCTACTCTGCTGGACATGGTCGGCGCCGAACCTCTGCCCGACGTGGAGGGCCGCTCTCTTCTCTGGTTTCTCGAGAGAGGAGCCGAAGTGGCGGATTGGCCCAACGAGGTCTATTGCGAATACAGCGGCCTACGCGGCGACCATGTGAGCTACATGATTCGCAGCGGTCGATGGAAACTCAACTACTACCACGAATTCCGCTCGTGTCAGCTCTTTGACATGGAGGAGGACCCGGAAGAGATGCACGATCGCGCCGGGGATCCATCCTGCAAGGAGGTGGTCGATTCACTATTGGCGCGGATCGAAGAGCGCTGGGACGCTGAGGAATACAAGGCCGCCGCAGAAAAACTGGCCCGGCAGAGGCTAATGCTTCGCGTTGGCTCCCCCTATGTCATTCCCCATCCGGTAAACCACTTTTCCGCACCTGCCGGATACAACCAGTTCGATTACTCGCAGTTGCCGCAGCCACCCAGACCCCGGAATTGAGGGAAGCCACAGCCCGTAGGCAACGGATCGGTCCCGGATCGAACTACGCCTCGCGGAAGTTGGGCACCTCCACGGGGACACCACCCTTTTCTATCGAGATTCCCCCGCAAATACCGGGGGCCGTTATCTCCAGACCCGTGTAGATATCGAGTGGCGGGGTCTCATCGTTGATGATGGCATCGAGAAAGGCGCGCACCTGCCAGTAGTCGCCCCCCGCATGGCCGGCGTGATGCCCCTCGGGGGGCGGATTGTGCATCGGCTCGGGCAGGTGCTGCTCGAAATCCATTAGAGGATGAAAGCGGGGCGGGCTGCCGTGGACATCGGCGAACCAGACCTGATGAAATTCGTCTACGACTCCCTCCCCCTCGCCGCGGTTGTAGTTCTTGACGCTGCCATTCCCCGCCCAGATCGTGCGACGGTTGCCCTCGTAGACTCCCTTCGTCCCCTGTAGACCGTAGTACTTGCGAGGTGGGCAGCTGGTGAGCACATCGTTGCGAATTTTGATCAGCTTGCCGCTCGGTGTTTGGCAGATCAACAGAACGCTGTCATCCATTACGTGCTCGGGGGCGGTACGGTTGCCGGACCCGAAGCAGGAGACTGTGGCCACGCGCTCCCCGAACCAGTTCAACACGGGACCCAGCGCGTGGGTGGCGTAGGTGGCCCCTTTCCGCCCTGCCAGATGGGTGTTGTGCCAGGTAGGCTCACCCTCGGCGTTGAAGAGGTGGTGCTTCATATCGTGGACGTACTCTCCCTCGGCGTAGTGGATTTCGCCGAAAAAGCCCTCGCGCACGAGCTCGCGTACGAGCACGTGTTCGCGCACGTACACGTAGTTCTCGGCGAGCATGTACTTGCGGTCGGATGTCTTGACGGCTTCCAGGAGCTGCCAGCACTCCTCCAGAGTCGCGGCAGCCGGAATCTCGCAGAGCACGTGTTTGCCGGCCTCCAACGCGGCGATCGACTGGCCGACGTGTTCCGGCAATGGCGACCCGACAAAAATGAGGTCCACGTCGCTTGCCAGCAGGTCCTCGTAGCGGGTGTAGGCGTGGGGGATGTCGTACTTGTCGACGATGGGGCGCACGGTCTCCTCGTGGCGAGTGCAAAAGGCGACTACCTCCGCCTCCGGCATCACCCTGAAACATTGGAGCGCCCCTTCGCCGCGCTTGCCGACAAAGCCGACTTTGAGTCTCGAGTTCATTAGGCTCTATCCACGGTTAGACAGGCTCCACCCTGTTAGTCGCCGAAATGTTCGATGCTGGCCGGAAGCTTGCCGTCGGGCAAGTAGAAGTCTTCGTCCAGATTGATGACCGCTGGTTGATGAGTCCGCATCGCTTCGATGGCCTTCTCGACGATGAGCGTCGGGATGCTCGCCTCCCACACGTCCATCGGGCTCGGACCGCCCTCGAGGCAGAAGTTCGCGAACATGCTCATCTCTTCATCGAACCCGTTGTGGTAGTAGTTGTCTTCGATACCGGGCTCGTCCGTTCCCTGAAAGATCAGGTTGCCGAAGCGGACTGTCGCGGCGCTGATGGGCCCGGCCAGCACCTCGGCGTAGTGCTTTGGCAGGTATCCGCCGGCGCCGACCACGCTGTAGATGGAGGTGGCAATCCCCCCATTGGCGAATCGGATGTTGATGGTGCTGGTGTTGGTCGGCTGACCGTCGTAGCCCATTGCCTCAATCTCCACTGGCTGGGAGCGCATGACGTGCCAGATCCAATGGAGGTTGTAGCCCGCCGCGTCGAGAATGCCGTTGCGGCCCAGGGGCCCATCCGGATCGTTCGGCTTGGCGTTCTCATAGCGGGTGCTTGAAAGGCGGCAAGAAAAAATAACGAAGTAGGGCTGCTTGATCACCTCGCGCAGACGTTTGGTAATCGGCGAGTGTTTGAACCACCAGCCGCCCATCAGGCGTATCCCCGACTCGTGGACTGCCTGTTGCAGACGCCGGGCTTCGTCGAGAGTTATCGCCAGCGGTTTTTCGGCGTAGACGTGCTTGCCTGCCGCGCAGGCCTGGATGGCGATCTCGGCGTGGGTATCGTGAGTCGAGAAGATAAGCACTGCGTCGATGGAGTCATCCGCCAGGATGCGATCCAGGTCAGTCGTGTGATACGATGCGTCGTACTCTTCTGCCCGGCGCTGGGCGGCCTCATCGACGACATCCATGGTGGCGACCAGGTGCATTTCAGGCAATTCGTGGACTCGCGGCAGGTGGGCGCCGCTGATACCTCCGCAGCCAATAGCGGCGACGTTTAGTGGTTCTGCCATCGGCATATCTCCTTATTCTTCAGACTCCACTTCGGACTCCACTTCGTCGATGAGTTGCTTGAGCCGGGCATAGTTCGTGCGCATTGCCTCCTCCTGCGAACCGCTGGGCGGCCGGAAGTGTGTCGCCACCGCCAGCACGGCATCGGCTCGGTGCGCCCGCAGTTGACGCAGTACGGTCCGCAAATCCACATCGCCGCTGCCGATGGGGCGGTACTCGAACTCGAGCCGCTCCCCGTCAATCACGTGCACGTCTTTCATGTGCAGTCCGTGCAGGTAGGGTCGCACATTTTGGAAACCGGCCGTGGCCACATCCGCCTCTCCGCAGTTGAGGTTGTCGCCTGGGCCCCACATGACCTTGATCCTTTTGGACCCGAGGCGTTCGGCCAGGCGCCGGAAGTTGCCGGTCGTATTGGTGTAGTTCCACGGCATCATCGAGAGGGCAACGTCGACATCGTAGTGCTCGGCCTGCTCGGCGACGAGCGAAAACGCCTTCACGAGTTTGTCCATGTCTGTATCGGCAATGACGCCCCCGCGGGTACGCCAGCGCATCGGCCAGGTGGGTTTGCCGCCACCGTACTCGCCCGGCCAGGCGAAGCTAAAGGAACAGACCGTTTTCACACCCAGGCGGGCGGCGATCTGCATTGCCCTTACCAGGTTATCAAAGTCGCGGCGGAATTCAGGATGATCCTCAATTTTCTCCAGGTCGAGGTCGGTCAGATGGATCTTCTTGAATGAGTTCTCCGCCGCGATGAGGTGCAGCTTGAGGTCGTGCTCGGCGACGCGCGCGGCCATGCCATCCACTTCGGCATCGCTCATCTCTGCGATCGGGGCTTCGCCGGCAACCCGAGGGAACCAGACATACTCGGCACCGATATCCCTCGCAGTAGCCAGAGCTTGATCAAAGGGCATACCCAGTTCGGGGAGGTACATACCCAGCTTGAACTGGTAATTCGACATCAGACGTCCCCCGGTTACAGTTACGGAAGCTGCTGAATGCTAGCGGGCTCCCAGGGTGATCGGTCGACCGCACTCCGTGGATTCGGCAATCGCGCAGGCCACGCGCACGGCTTCTCTGCCATCCTCGCCGCTGACGGCCGGTGCCCTGTCGAAGCGGACACAGTCCACAAAGTGGGATATCTCATCTCTCAGTATTCCGACTGCGGTACCCTCCACATCGGGAGCATAGAACGTTTCGGGAGCACTGGCGCGCGTCGACTCGAACACCTCGACGCTTCGGCTCCCTCCGTCCAGATTGATCACCCCTTCGGTTCCGACCGCTTGGAAGCGCGCTTCGATTCTGACCGGGAACGAGGCGGGAAGGATCCACGAAAACTCCAGAGAAGCGATCATCCCGCTCTTGTACTTCAGCAGCGCCAGAGTCGAATCGGGCGTGTCGAACTCTTCAAGGACTTTCGTGTTCGACAGACCGTAGGCTACCTCGACTTCGGAGCGGGCGCACCAATTTACGAAGTAGATATCGTGGATTCCCAGAAAGAAAAGCACCGATGTCTTGTCCGCACGGCCCCTGGCGCTGGATACGCCGTTGCTTCGCCGGGTGTACACGTGCACGAGATCACCGATCTGCCCCTGCTCGATCGCCCTGTAGGTTTCGTGATACCTGGGATCGAATCGCAGAATCTGCCCGACCATCAACTTCACGCCCGCAGAAGAGGCCGCCTGAATCATTGTATCACAGTCTTCTACCGAAGAGGCCAGAGGTTTTTCCACGAGAACGTGCTTTCCCGCTCTGGCCGCTGCCGTCACCGGCTCCAGATGCAGCTTGTCCGTCGTGCAGATGTTGACGATATCGATATCGTCCCGCTCGAGGAGCTGATTGTAATCGCCATACCCTTCTACCCCCAGCCTCGCCGTCACCGAGCTCAAGCACTCCTCGTTGACGTCGGCCACCGCGACCAGCTCGGCCGATTCCAACTCTGAGTAAACCCTGGCGTGGAGGCTGCCGAATGCGCCGACACCTATCACCCCGGCTCGCATCTTCCTATCCACTCTTCAACACCTCCTGCAGCCGCCTTGCCACGACCACTTCTTCTCCCGGCCGCAAAGTCATTGCGTCCACGACGATGCCCTTCGCATCTTCATAGACTGCGATTGGAGGTTCCCCGTCCCACAGCGCCCGCGCAACCCGCTCGTACCGATTCCTCTCTTCCAATTCGATGAGGACGCGCGGCGCAAAATCGGGATCGAGAAGCACCTGGTTTGTGACGCTGGCGCGAACCCCTGCAATCCCCTGGAGCGCCTGGCACATGTGACTCGCCCGCTCTCCCCAGGTCGTCCGGTCCTCTTCGTCGTCTCCCTGCAGGAACCGGTCGACGGCCGTCACCAACCCCAGGATTTCCTCCTTTCCCACCTTCATGCCGCGGCCGATGGCGTTCTGGGGACTGGCGTTCAATCGCACCGCTTCGACGAACTCCGTCTTGCCCAGCACCAGCCCGCTGTTCTGCGGTCCTCTCATCCCCTTGCCGCCGCTGAAAACGACCAGGCTCGCGCCCATTCCCACGATCTCGTGTAGATTCGACCGTGGCGGCAGTTGTGCCGCGGCATCGACGACGACCGGCACACCTCGTTCGGTCGCACCTGCGATCACCTGCTCGAGTTGCTCTGTGCCCTGCTTGGCGAGGAAATGAACGACGGCAGCCGTTTTCTCCCCTATGCCCCCCAGCAGATCGTCCGTCGTAACCTGGCTCGTGCTGCCGGCCCGCACCAGCTTTCCCCCACACATCTCGATCCCCTGGTGCACGTAGATGTGGCTGTCCACCAGGCTGATCACGAACTCGTTCTTCCACCCGTCCGTGTGCGGCAATTCCAGCACCCGTTCCGCATCGGTTCCGGTGAGACAGGCTGCCGCCGACAGCTGCATCCCGCTGGCCGCTCCGCATGAGATGGCCGCCGCCTCGACGCCAATCCGCCCCGCCAGATATTTCCCTGCCTTTGCGTTCAGATCGTCGATGTCCGCGTACCCCTCGGCCGCTTCCCGCATCGCATCCACCACTTCAGGGCCCATCAGACTCCCCCCGAGCCTGGTGAGCGTACCGCTTGCGTTGATAAAGGGACGCAGCCCCAGCGTTTGATACGTGATCATCTTCTGACCTCAGCGCCCAAAATAGACTTTTTCAGAGGGTGCGCTACTTTCGCAACGACGGGCAAGTACGAACCTATCGCGGGAAAGGAACATATGGCTCCTCAGATAACCGACTATGGCAACTCATACGTCACCTGGACGAGCAAGTCCAACCCGAACGACACCCGCAAACCGGGACATATGCCCTGGGACAACACCGTGCGGATCCTCCTCGACTCGCGATGCTGGATTGCGGATGGGTCCGGCGAGACGCGCGAGTATAACCTGATATCGCCCTGCCGCACTGAATGGATGTACCGCTCAGACGCTCTGTGGCAGCAGCCCAACTTCGAATTTGCCGGCATCTACTCCGACACTGAATGGATGGCCGGGCATGTGCGAGCGGGCGAGATGAACGAGTTCGGCGGCGACTGGCGGGTACCGCGCTCGATCGCGGAGCGGTTCCTGGGACTCCGGACTGTGGCCACGAGCCACGCAAAAGTCGAGAAACTGGATAACGACGCGCAGGTAGTCGAGGCGACGATGGAGTTCCTCCCGATTGTGGCGCGCACCGAGGTCTTCAGCGCCGACGGCAAGACCAGCGCTGTCATCGAGTATCCGATTCGGACCATGAATGTGCAGCTCGAGCGCAAACGCATGCAGGTCGACACCGGCCCTCTCATTTACCCGGACCTCGACTCGGCCGAGGACAGCGAGATCAGAAAGCTCCACTTCGCCTTCGTTTGCTTCAACGCCGCTGACGTGGCCGAGTTCGTCCTGCGGGCTCCGACGCCGGTGCTGCGCGACGATGAGCAGGTTGGTAGCTACATCGACTATTCGGACGTGCGCCGGGTACCGATTGAGAACACACTGTACGTGGCCCGCCGATGAACCAGTGCCGCGTCACGGAAGTAGGCTTGTGGAATGAGGGTGTCGAGGCGCCCAGCTCACAAGGCGCGCGAGCGAGGCGTATTGGTGGAATACGCCGAGCGAGTGCAACGCAGTGAGTTGGGATGGATCGGCGCCCGAATACAAGAATACTTACGTGACACGGCACATAGAACGGACGAAACATGTTCGAATCTTTTACGAAGACCCGGATCACAGCGAACGGCGTTTCTATCAACCTCGTGCACGCAGGCAGCGGGGCGCCACTGTTGCTGCTGCACGGCTATCCCCAGACGCACGTCATGTGGCACAAGGCCGCGCCGTTGCTGGCGGAGCATCATACGGTTGTCGCGCCGGACCTGCGCGGATACGGTGACAGCGACAAGCCGCCCGCACCTGAAGGCGACTTGAGCGTGTTCTGCAAGCGCGTGACGGCCACGGATCAGGTCGAGGTCATGAAGCACCTCGGCTACGATTCATTTCACGTCGTCGGGCACGACAGAGGCGCGCGTGTCGGCCATCGCATGGCTCTCGACCACCCGGCGTGCGTGAGGACGTTTACCTCACTCGACGTCGTGCCCTCACAGGCTGCCTTCGACAACATGGACGCCGACCTCTCCTTTGCCTGGTTCCACTGGCACCTGATGCGACAGCCCGCTCCTCTGCCGGAGACGTTGATCGGCAACAGCGCGAAGCAGTATCTGGACTTTCTACTGGAGCGATGGACGGCAGTCGAGGGCTCGATCACCGAAGAGGCATACGCCGAGTACCTGCGCTGCTTCGACGACCCGGACACCATTCGCGCAACCTGTCTCGACTATCGGGGCGTCGCCCTCGACCTCGAGTACGACGAGAAGGACCGCGGGCGCACATTGGACTGCCCGGTGCTGGCGTTGTGGGGTGGCAACATGGCGAAGCGTCCTGGCTGGCAGACCGGAAAACACCTCGACATGCTCACCGTCTGGCGCGAGCGCGCCGATGACGTGCGCGGCAGGTCGCTCGACTGCGGCCACTTCATACCGGAGGAGCGGCCGGAGGAGATGGTTTCGGAGATTCTGTCGTTCGTATCAGAGCGCGAGAAGAGCTAACTCGTTGGTTCACTTGTCGTCATCGGATCCCGGTCCGGCCACAACATTCGTCGCCGCTCCGCCGTAGAAGTTCACCAAATTATCGATGGCGATGTCGTAGAGCCGGTCGGTAGCCTCGGGCGTGTTCCAGGCCACGTGGGGCGTCATCACGACATTCTCCAGCTGCAGCAGAGGATCAGAAGGTGGCGGAGGTTCTTCGGGGAAGACATCCAGCCCGGCTGCCGCGACATGCCCCGAGCGCAGAAGTTCCGCCAGTGCAGCGGTGTCGATCAGGGCGCCGCGGGCCGTGTTCAGCACCACCACACCTTTCTTAGTGCGGGCCAGCTCGGCAGCACCCAGGAAGTTTTCGGTCTCGGCGTTGTGCGCCAGGTGCATCGACAGCACATCGCTCTCCTCGAGGATCTCGTCCAACGACACCAGTTCGATGCCGGAGCGTTCGGCGCGCTCCGGGCTGGCATTGCGGGTCCAGGCGCGTACCCGCATTCCGAGACCTCTCGCAAGTTTGGCGAAGTGAACGGCAATCGCGCCGCATCCCAACAGCCCCAGATTCTTTTCCTGAAGCTCGATAGCTGGTAGGCCGTGGTTCCAGCGCCCGTTGCGGAGCTCGCGGTCGAGGCGAGTCAGGTGGCGGGCGCTGGCCAGCATCAACGCGACCGCATGTTCGGCCACTGTCGATTCCGCCGCCCCCGGTGCGATACAAACCGTGACGCCCTGTGCCGCCGCCGCCGCCAGATCCACATAACTCGCGACCCCTCGTCCGGTAAACGAAATCAGCTCCAGGTTGGTTGCCTGGCGCATCACCTCCACCGAGAAACTTCGCGGACCGCCGATCAGCAGTGCGTCGGCATCCCGCACTCGCCTCAGGTAGTCTTCGTCGCTCTCCGGATGGCCGTAGTGGATCTGAAACTGTCCCAGAGCCTCGATGCGACTCATGCGCTCGCCCTCGAGGACCCCGTCGACCTCCGGCCCCGCGTCCACGAAAGCAATCTTTTTCATCTTACGTTCGGTCTGTTCCATTTGCAGGAGTATAGGGCGTATGGCAGGTAATATCGATACGACCGCTCCGGAGCCACCTCCCGATGGAAAGCTTGCCAATGGTATCGACACGCCTCATATTTTCGTCGCCTCAAACATACCTGGACCTGACATGATTCGCGCTAAAGCAAAGTATTGGATCTGCTTGTTCGGACTGGGCTGCACCGGTACCGACTACATCGCAGATCCGCCCGTGACCGTGGAGCCCGAGCTACAACCAAGCCTCGTGGTCACGCCCGATATGGCAGCCGTCGAAGTGGGAGCCAGCCAGGCTCTTGAGGCCGTCTATCTCGACGAAATGGGCAACGCCGTTGCCGATGTGGTCATTATCTGGATGGTCTCGGACGAAGACATCGCCTCGGTCGATGAAACCGGCCTCGTGAGCGGGCGCAGCGAGGGGCAAGTGAATGTCACCGCGCACGTCGGCGATACTGTCAGCGATGCAGTGATGGTCGCGGTTGTCGCCGATCCCAACGACGTTGCCCTGGTGCGCGTCTCACCGGCCACATTCGAGTTGTCGCTGGACGACTCCAGGCAGCTTACCGCTCTGAGTATCAGTTCAGGTGGAAATGTCCTCGAAAAAAGTTTCGTATGGCGCTCGTCCAACGAAGCTGTCGCGACTGTGGATGACGCGGGACAGGTGACCGCCATCGCTCCGGGAGTGGCACTGATCAGCGCCGAAACGGATGGCGTGACCAGCAACTCAGTTCGCGTCACGGTCCCTGGCTCCGGGCGCATGGGCGTCTTTCAGCCCAAGCCCGAGTCCACCTACGACTGCGAGGGCGACGTCGTGTTGCAGGAAACGGATTCGGGTGGACTTGAAATCGTTTTCGGTGACGATTTCCTCGTCAGTCGCGGCCCTCGACTTGCCGTATTCCTTTCGACGACCAACGCGGTAGGGCCCGGCAGCCTGAACCTGGGTGACCTCCAGCTGAACTCCGGTTCTCAAACCTATCCGGTTCTCGAGGGTACGCGGATCGACGATTTCGATTGGGTCATCATCCATTGCGTACCGTTCAACGTCACCTTCGGCTACGCGCAGTTGCGTTGAGCGCCATAAAGGAGTCCTAGTTGAACCGAGTCCTTCCCATGTTGCTGGCAACTCTACTGTGGTGGAATGCCGACACCAGCGCGGGCGCCTGGACCCAAGCGAAGGGGTCCGGGTTCTACAAGCTTGGCTCGCAGATGACGAGGGGCACCGAGTTTCGCGAGATGAGCGGTCACAGCATGATCATCCCGACGCTCGCCGACTATACTTTCAGTTTGTACGGGGAGTACGGACTTCGCGACGGCCTGACTCTTGTCGGCTATCTGCCCTTCTTCAAGCGCATCACTCTCAACAAACAGGTCGGGCGACCCAGCGGTTTTGTCTACTTCGAGGGCGACGATGTCACCGGCCTGGGCGACGCCCAACTCGGCGTACGCTATCGAATAGCGCAGGCAAAGGCGACGGTTGTCAGTGCCGGGCTTACACTGGGAGTACCGATCGGTGACGACGCTCAGCCCAATGGATTGCTCACCGGCGATGGCGAGGCGAACCAAGTCCTTGCGATTCAGGTCGGCCATTCACTCTATCCGATGCCGGCCTACATCAACGTCGATTTCGGATACAACAACCGGGTTGACGGTTTCTCTGACGAGATCCTCTACGCGGCGGAGGCGGGATACACAGTCGGAAGTTTGACAGGCATACTTCGCGTTCGGGGCATGGAATCGCGAGAGAACGGGGACGACGGCGGCGGCGGTGGCATGGGCGGCCTTTACGCCAACAACCAAAGCTTTCTTACCTATGGTCCTGAGTTGATCTACGATTTCAGCCAGCGCGTCGGCACCGCCCTTGGCGCGGCCAACACCGCGCGCGAGAAGAACGCGCTCTCGGAGCCGGTCTTTTCTTTCGGCATTTTCGTTAAGAGGTAGACCAGCAAGTCTCGGATCTGCGCCAGCCACGATTTTCGACAGCTCTCACATTGAACGTGCAGCGACCCGGGCGTTTCTCAACGATGCGCGTTGCATACGCCCGCCCGGGGAGACAACGTGTTCCAGACCTCGGCCGTTGTGTGCATTTGCTTGAAAAGGTCGAGTAGTGGGGACCACATGTCTTCGCGCAAGCGGCTTGCTTGTTCCAGGTCCCCGGCTGCCAGGGCCTGTTTGAGGGAGGCACCCTTCTCCTTCTGCTCGTGAAGGTTGTGTTGGGCCAGCTCTGCCAGCACACGGGCTGTCTCGATGTGCTCGTCCACCTGCTCCTCGACCGGTGAGGTCGAGTCTGTTTTCGTGTCGTAGTCACTCGAGGGACGGAAATTGGGGGGCAATCGGTTGAGTTTCTCGTCGTATAACGTGTGCGTTGGTTGGATGTGTGGCGTGACCGAGAGGTACATCAATACCGGCTCGTCTCCGATGACACGCACCGAATGAGGTTCGTCGACCAAGGCGTAGCACATCTGCCCTGGCCCGAGTTCATGCACATCTCCGCTGATCTGGAATTCCACCTTGCCCGCGAGGATGATGAAAATCTCGTGTCCCAGGTCGTGCGTGTGGCCGAAATTGAGCTCGCCCGGCCCCGGTTCCATCTTGCAGAAACGAGCCCGGATCTGGGGAGTGACCAGAATGTTGCGAATGTCCGTGCGGCAATCGTATACAGTGAACCCCATGACAACTCTCCTATAAAAGGGGGGATTGAATCGTGCATATTTCGTTGGCTCCCAGAACCATACCCCTGCTGCTCTACCCGCCGCTCAACATGTCCGTAATGCAGATAGCCGTCTCGGCGTTTCCCGGACAGGTTTTTCGCTTGTGGATCGCCGAGAATGCCTACGCCAAAGGCCAGGGCCTGGGATACAACCAGGCGCGGCAAGGGCCGCAGGACTGGTCGGGCGATCAGACAGGCTCCCTGTTTCGCTGCCACATTTTCGACACCGAGACAGTAGAGCTGGATGCTTCCGTCCGGATTCATGACGATCATTTGACACTGCGCTACGAGCTCTACAACAAAGGCCCGGAACCGTTGGAGGATGTCTGTCCGGGAACGTGCTATCAACTGGCGGAGGCGAACGATTTTCGCGACCAGGATGGAGACCGGACCTATGCCTGGGCCGAGGGCCGCTTGGCTAATATCGCTCATGATGGCATTCCCGCCGAATGCCACAAACATCATGACCCTGACAGGAGTTCATTCATGAGAATGCCCGATACCCAGTGCGGAGTCAGCAGCATCGGCGTGGAGGCACGTTCGGGCGGGGCGACGGCCATGGCGTGGCGGACGCATAACGAGTATGCCGGCAATACGGATCCGGCGCTCAACTGCATTCACGGGGGTCCCGTCTCCGGGCGTATTGAACCCGGCCAACGGCAGACGTTGCATGGGTGGCTGGGTTGGTCGAGTGGCTCGGTCGAAGAGTTGTGTGCACGTGCCAGGGAAGAGGTCATCACCAGCTGAGGCGCACTCTCTACGACTCTGGGGCTGCGGCATCAACATCCCCTCCTCGCCGCCGATCATGCAGGCTTCACCCAGCGACAGATGGTGACCGGCCAACGCCGCCGAAGCGGCGTCCAGCTCGTGAGTCCTCCAGGATGCAGATCCCCATTGCTTCTGTGTCATGACACCTGGCTCAGTAGTCGACGACCTGGCATCGCGCGAACAGCTTCTTCGCCCTCTCCGAAAAACCTTCATGGGTCTCAGGCGGCACTTGTACGGATTGCCCGACACTGATCCATGACCGTCCGTAGCAGACGACGATTTCCGGACGTGGCGCGTCCGAACTGTTGGGCGTGCCGCGATGCAGCATGCGGACATCCTGTATCCACATCGTGCCCTTGTTCATGTTGAGACGGCGGGCGGTCGGAAAATGGCCGCTCGTCAACACTTCGTCGTAGCGGCTTTCCAGGTCGGGATTGGCTATATACTGAGTCGACGGCAGCACCTCGATGCTGCCGTTTTCCTCCGACGTATCCACGAGCGGAAATTTGATGCCCAGTATCGGACAGGTGTCGAGGCCGACGTGCGGGATCTCACGCGCCAGTGGCGTGTCCCGGTGCCAGCGCTGGAACTCGCTGCCCGGGTAGGGGTTGTTGGAGTGGAAGCACTTGATATAGAAGTCATCCGTGCCCCAGTAACGCTCGAGAAACTCGAGTATGACTGGATTCTCATACACTGCGGGGTCTGCGAACGGCTTCACCCACGGTATGGTCACGGTGTAGCGATTGTTGATCTGCTGGCGGCCAAAGCCAGTGCGCAGGTCCCCCCATTCCTTCTCGGCGATTCCGGACTCGCGCCCCTTCACATGCTCGAGCATCGGCAAAAATGCTTCGCGGATGCGGTCGACAGTCTCCACCGACAGCACATTCTCGAGGACAGCATAGCCGTTGATGCGGAACTCGGCGATCCTGAGATCGAAGTCGATATTTTCGGAGTCACTGGTCATCGGAATTCCCGCTATGGATCCTCATTCACTTCAGCGCACGAACCACCGCATCGCGCACTGTGTCTGGCTGTCGGTGCAGGTCATCGAGTAGGGGTCGTAGAGCCTTCGCTCGACGAAACCGTCGGTGCGACACACCAGCCAGCCGAAGTCCCACCCATGGCTGACGTAGCGCATCGGCGCGGCAGGTCGCACCCGCACCAGCGGATGCGTCCCCACAGTAAGGCGCCGGAGTTCAGTGTAGTGGTAGCACGACCCTGCCCGCACGAAAACCTCGTGGTCGGGTGGCGTCTCCTCAGTCGGCATCAGATCGTCGCATAGCCCCCTGATGCCCACCTTCACCTCGCACCCGTCTATGACAGCCCGCTCCAGCGCATCGATGGATCCTTGGTCCTGACCCTCGGCCGAGTGGCCGAACACCTCGCGCCAGTCGTCGCGCACCCAGTAGCGGTAGACCTCGAAATCGTACACGAAGTTCTGACTCGGCGCGTTGCTGTCCTGATCTGAGCTGTCGATGAGATGATGTTTCGGCCTGGCGACCGGCGGACGGGCCAGCTCCAAATCCCGCCTGCGACCCGCCGCCGAATCATCCAGGTAAGGGCGCGCAATCGCCTGCTCCCCGTTCTGGTTGTACATGAAGAAGGACATCGAGGAGCCAGGCCCGAAACCCGGCTGCAGCGACACCGGTTGCCGCAGACTCATGACGCCGACGCTCCAGCGATCGTCGACGAGGTAGGTGATCCCGAATTCGGCCACCTCCTCGACCATTTCGTCGCTGTCCGATCCAGGATCGATATGCTCACCGTGCAGAAACTGAGTACCGATTCGCAGATCCGCGCCACGGCGGATGGCGTCCCCCAGAGCTTTGTCGCTGCCAACAGCTGGCACTCTGTCATGATCGAGCTCTAAAGCCTTGGTCCAGACCGGCATGCAGAATCTCCAGCTCAATGGCGGTAGTTGTTCGGTAGGCCGTTGACGTGGATGGAGTATAGGTCGGATGAGGTGCTATCGATAGCGGGGATTCAACCGTGGCTACCCGAGTTGCACAATTGCAGCAATGGGCGTAAGACTATATTCCGGTCGACTCGAACGCCCTTGCTCCTTCCAGGAGACAACCCATGACCGCCGCTTCACGCCTTTCCTGCCTTCAAGAACAAGATCAGGAGTTCTTCGAACGCGAGCTGTCCTCGTTTCTACCGAGCCGTGTGTTCGACGCGCACGCTCACCTTTGGCTGAACGCGGAGGTTCCCTGGAGCATCCCCGGCACCAAGGTGGACATCGGGCTCGCCCAGTATCTCGATTTGGCGGAGGATCTGCATCCGGGACGCGAGAAGGCGGCGATGTTTATCCCGTTTGCTACTCCGGATCGGCCCGAGGGAGTGGAACGCGCAAACGAGTGGGTGGCGAAGCAGATTGCCGACCAGCCTTCGTTTCGCGGCATATTCTTCATCCGACCGGAAGACGATCCACAGTGGGTGCGTCAGGAGGTGCGGCGCCTGGGATTGGCCGGTCTCAAGTGCTACCACACCTTTTCGTCAGTGAAACCGACGTGGGAAGCGAGCATCCCCGATTTCCTGCCGGAGCCTCTGGTTGAGGTCGCTCACGAGGAGGGTTGGGTCATCACCCTTCACATGGTGAAGTCGCGAGGCGTGGCCGACCCCGACAACATCCACTGGATTCGACACTACTGCGAATCGTATCCCGAGATGAAGTTGATTCTGGCGCACTCGGCGCGTGGTTTTCAGGCGGCCCACAACCTCGAGGGGCTGCCGAAGCTCGCGGGACTGGAAAACCTCTACTTCGATACGAGCGTCAACTGCGAGCCGATTGCGCATCAGGCGATCATCCGGCACTTCGGCCACGAGAAGATCATGTACGGCACCGACCAGCCGGTGAGTCACTTGCGCGGTCGCTCACTCTCTGCGGCAGACTCGTTCGTCTGGCTCTACGAAGACACTCCCGTTTGAGTGAGAAGCACATCGAGATCGCGCCGGTCCTGATTGGACTCGAACATCTGCGATCGATCAAGTGGGCATGCTGGTCAGAGCGCCTGAGTGACCGCGCGGTCGAGGACATCCTCTGGAACAACGCGGCCAGACTCTTCGGGGTCGACTAACCCGCATCTGCCTCGGCCACTAACCGTAGGAGCTGAATGATGGCGACATCCACTTCCACAGAAACCCCCGGCGTTGCCGGGGACGTCCAGGACGCCTCAGCCCAATCGGGCAACAAAGCCGAATAGACCGCCCGGTTTCAGGACCTGGCTCTGGGGATGTTCATCCACTGGAGTATGGATGGACAGTTGGGATCAGTCATCAGCCACTCCATGGTCGGAGCATCGGCTGATTTTCTGCAACGCTACATCAATGATCTGCCGCAAACCTTTTGCCCGCAAAAAATTCGAGCCGGTTGAGTGGGCCAGACTGGCGAAGATAGCGGGTATCAAGTACGTCGTTTTCACGGCCAAACACCACAGCGGTTTCTGTATGTTCGAAACCAAGACCACCGATTTCAGTGTTATGAATACTCCTTATGGTCAGGACGTAGCCGGTCAGATTGTGACCGCATTTCGCCAGTTTGATATTGCCGTCGGCTTCTACTTTTCACCGGATGATTTCTGGGTACTGCACCGACAGGGTCTCGATATCAGCCGCGCTCGACCCGAAGCAAACCCGCTCAACAACCCCGAATTGATGGCCCACAACCAGGCCCAACTTCGAGAATTGTTGACCCAGTACAGCCCCATCGACGTTCTGTTTTTTGATGGGGTGGCGGACGGCTTGAAGCAACTGGCCTGGGAACTTCAACCTGAGGTGGTGATAACCCGCGGCGACATGCGGACTCCGGAGCAGCATCTTCCCGATCAACCCCTGCCCGGCCCCTGGGAGGCCTGCTTCACCTTGGGGACGCAGTGGAGCTACAAACCGACGAATGAAACATATAAATCGGGGACACGCCTGATAGAAATGCTGATTGAAACACGGTCGAAAGGCGGTAATTTACTATTGAATGTAGGCCCCATGCCCAACGGCGAACTCCCGCTACCGCAGACAGATCGCATCCAGGAGATGGCGCTGTGGAACCGCTTTGTCCCGATCTTAGTTGAAACAGCACAGGCTCCAATCGTTACGTTTTGATACGAGAAGCCCGTTGGAAGAAGTCTCGCATCGGTAACAAAAGGAGCCCGCAATGAGCAAGCTAGTAGCACGGAAGAAGGGCGTCAAACGAACGGTGAGCATCGGCAAGGTAGCACCCGAGACTGCAGAGCAAGTAGAGGACCTGGATGGCCGGATCGAGGCGATCCAATGGCTGATTCCCTTGGGGCTGCAGGCGGTCGCGGAGGAGCTGCAAAGAGCGGTCGTTGAGTTGGCTGGGCCGCGGTATCAGCGCAAGGGGTCGGATCAGCCGTTACGCCGCTGGGGGTCTCAGCTCGGGTCGGTGTACCTGGCCGACCAGAAACTACCCGTCGATGTGCCGCGGGTGCGCAACGTGGCCAACCATACCGAGGTCCCGCTGGATGTTTACCAGGCACTGCAGACGCCTCGACAGATGGACGAAGGTCTGCTGTTGCGGATGCTGAAGGGCATCGCCACGCGCAACTACGAGGCCTGCGCTGAGGCCGTACCCGAGGCCTTTGGTCTGTCATCCTCATCGGTGTCCTGTCGTTACGTGAAAGGCACGGCTCGAAAGCTGGCTGAATTCCAGGAGCGATCCCTGGAAGGATATGATCTGGTGACGCTATTCCTCGACGGCAAGAGCTTCGCGGACGAGGAGATCATCATCGCCCTGGGCGTCACCCTCGACGGACAGAAGATTCCTCTTGGCTTCGTGCAGGCGGCCACGGAAAACGAGCGCGTCTGCCGTCGCTTCCTGTCCGATCTGGTCGAACGCGGTATGCAGTACGAAGCCGGACTGTTGGTCGTCATCGACGGCGCCAAGGGGCTTTACAAGGCGGTGATGTCGGTGCTCAAAGGACATGCCTGCGTGCAGCGCTGCCAGTATCACAAGCGCCAGAACGTCGTGTCGTATCTGTCCAAAAGCGAGCAGTCCGGTATGGGTCGCAAGATGGAGGCGGCCTACGGCAAACCGAGATACGAGGCGGCCAAGGCGGCACTGGACGCGCTCAAACCGGGCTTGAAGTTGATGAATCAGTCCGCCCTACACAGCCTCGAGGAAGGCATGGAAGAGACCCTCACACTCCATCGGTTGGGACTGACGCCGATGCTCAAGGATTCCTTCCGCACCACCAACTGCATCGAGAACGTCAACAGTCTCCTGGAGCAGCTCACACACAACGTGCGACGCTGGACCAACTCATCACAGCGTCACCGTTGGGTAGCCACGGCACTGCTCGACATCGAACCACGTCTGCGCAGGGTCAAGGGCTATCGCCATCTGCCGATGCTCCGGCAAGCCATACAAGCCGAACTCGGCATCAAACAGCTCGCGATGATGGGCTGACACACTCACCCAAGCCTGTGATTTGTTTCAACTGAAACTGGGCCTTGACCTGTGGAACTTTGTCAACCACGAGGCGGTTTATCAGATTCGCCCCTGGCATATTATCCGTGAGGACAACATTTGGTACACCCAGTCCAACGAGGCAGACACCGTTTACGCCATTATCACCCAAACCGATTGGCCCAAAGGCAAGCGGTTGAATTTTACGTTAACCCAGGTTCAGGCCACGGATCAGTCCGAGATTGAGGTTCTCGGCCAGAGCGGACGGGTACTGGAATATCAACCCGATGTCGATCCCCAACTTCGCTGGAGCCAGGATGAAAGTGGATTGCACATTTCCGCCATGCGTGGCCAACGGCTCTACAACAATTCTCAATAGCCAAATCCGGTGGTGTTGAAAATTACCCGCGCCGGCCGGCCAGCGGCCTGAAGCAACTCACGAGTTAGGATCCCCGTCATGGCCACCACATCGCTCACCCCGCACCGCCCCGAAGCTGACGCGCTTCCTCCTCTGGCGCTGACCGACAACCAGCGTCGCCGCTTCGACGAGGACGGTTTCTTCATGATCGAGGACGCCCTGTCGGCGGCTGAAGTCGAGGAACTCCGCGACCTCGTCGACGAGCGCTACGCACACTACCGGCGGGAGCGTGAGCTGGCCGACGACGAGCCCTTCCAGATGCGCAACATCGTCTCCATGGACCCCGTGTTCCTTGGCATGGTCGACCACCCGCGCATTCTGCCGATCGTCGTCGATCTGATGGGGACCAACGTGCAGCTGCGGACATCCCACGCCGATGTGCGTCCGCCGCAGTCATCGAACCTGGCAGAGGTGCCGCTGGGCGCAGCGGATGGTTGGTTCCCCTGGCACTCGGACGAGCCGGACTTCGGCTGGCCGCGCGTCAACGGTCTCCAGCCGTTCATGGAAATGAAGGTCGGTTACTACCTGACCGATCTGTCACGGCCCAACAGTGGCGAGATCTGCTTCGTCCGCGGCAGTCACATGTCCACCCAACCCATGGACGCAGACGGCCGCCGCGACATCGATCCCGCACACGTCGTCGCCGTCAACGTGCGCCCCGGCGCCGCTCTCGTGTGGCGCTCGCAGCTCCTCCACGCTCTGCGACCGAACCTGTCGGGCCAAACCCGGCGGTGCCTCTACTACGGCTATCACCAGCGCTGGATGCGGCCGTCGGACTACGACCGCCAGCCGGCGGAGGTGCTCAAGCGCTGCAACCCCGTGCAGCGACAGCTTCTCGGCGAAATGGCAACGGATCTGCGCAACCACACGGGCGACGATCCCGAGGTGCATCCGGTCTCGCTCTACTGGCGCCCGACTGACGAGAACATCCCGCTCAAGGCCTGGGCAGAGGCGCAGCGGGCGCAGTAAGCGAGCGCCCACAATGAACGAGAGTTCTGACACAACAGCCGAGTTTCCTGCGGCGGAATACCAGCGCCGGCTCTCAGGTTTGCGGGCGCTCATGGCAGCACGCGACATCGACGCCGTACTGCTGAGCACTGAATCCAACCACCGCTACTTCACCGGCCACGTCACGCACCGTTGGAGTCACAAGTACACGGGGATCTTCGCCCTCTTGCCTGCGGAGGGTGACGCGGTCCTCATCGTCACGCCCATGGAGGCCTCGATGTGCGCTGAGGACTCCTGGATCGAGACCATTCGCACCTTCCCTGCCGGACACAGGCTCCAGGGCGTCGAGGCAATCGTGCAGGCCGTGCGCGACCTGGAGCTGGGACGCGGCCGCATCGGCACGGAACTGGGCGGCATGGACTGGATGCGCCTGCCCTTCGAGGATTTCCGCCAACTGCAACGCGACCTTCCTGAAATCGACTTCGTCGACGCCTCGCCGATGATGTGGCAGATGAGGGCCCGCAAATCCGGGGCCGAGGTGGACCTCATCCGCCAGACCGTAGCCATCACCGACCAGGCCTACGAGGAGCTCTTCGCGGCGATAAGACCGGGCATGACAGAGCGAGACATCTATCGGCTACTGGCGGTTGAGCACCTCAACCGCGGCGCTGAGCTACCGGGCTCCATCAGCATGGCGCCCTGTATTCCCGGCTCCGACCGGGTTTCGGACCGAACCCTGAGGCGCCCTACCGACCGCGTGCTGACCTCCGGTGAGCTCATCACACAGGACGCCGGTGGCGTCTACCGGGGCTACTGGTCCGACTACACCCGCATGTTCGCGTTGGAAACGGCCAGCAGCGCGCATTCGGAGATATACCGCGTCATCTACGATTGCCTGCAAGCTGCTATCGAGGTTACCAGGCCCGGCGTGCCGATCGCTGATTTGGTCCGCGCTTCGAACGCCGTATTGCAGGAGCGGGGTTACGCCGACTACGCCGAGCGAGTCACCGGAATCGGCCACGCCATGGGGTTGGATATCATCGAGCCGCCCTTCATTGGCTTTGAGAACGACGTGCTTCTGGAGGAAGGGATGGTCTTGACGATCGAACCCGGACTGTTCGCCGAGGGCGCTTTTTTTATGCTGGAAGAGGATGTGCTGGTCACTGAACACGGTCCCGAGGTGCTGTCAGCATCGGCGCCCACGACGTTGCCCGTTCTCTGAACATTCTTGTACACGCGGGCGTGGAATCGGGCTTGGCCCGATTAGTGATCCAGGTAATCCATGCCGGTCAAGAGCGGCCAGCGATAGCGGTCGGGTGGCTGCACTTGGCGCCCCCAGTCGCTCAGGATCTCCTGGTCACGACGCTGTGCCGCCATCTGCGCCATCACTAACTCCGGGTCCCAGTCGCGCAACACCAGATCCAGCAACTCGTCGCGGATCTGACGACTGCCGGCATCGTCGGCACGATCGTCGAGCTCGCGCGGGTCATCTCCCAGGTTGAAAAGCTGACACGGCATGCCGTGGTAGTAGTTGAGCTTCCAGTCACCGCGGCGGACCATGCGCTGGAACACGCCGTGTTCCGGAAACGGCCCGCCCCCACCGGCGCCATCTTGACAGAACTCCGAGAAAGCGACGTCGTCCCAATCGGCGTCGCGGTCGCGCAGTAGCTCGAGCAGGCTGCGTCCGCGCGACTGCGGCAGCGGCGGCGCCCGCAGGGCATCGATCATAGTGGCGTTGAGGTCGAGCGAGCTGACAACGCGGTCGCAGCGCTCGCCCGTGGGCAGGTGACCAGGCCACGAGAGGATGGCCGGCACCCTTACAGAATCTTCGTAGAAGGTCTGCTTCCACCACAGGCCATGCTCGCCCACCTGTTCACCGTGGTCGGACGTGTAGACGATGAGGGTGTTGTCTGCGAGCTCGTTGCGGCGCAAGGCTTCGAGAATCTCACCGACCATCGCGTCCATGCGGGTCACCAGGGCCCAGTAGGCGGTGCGGCACCGCAGGATTTCCTCATCCGAAACCTCGACGGTATCGGTGGCTCGCCGCCACTGCGCGATGTGGGTATGCAGATCATCGGTGAACGGCTGGGGAGTGCGCGGCATCGTCATCTTGCCGTCGTAGAGATCGTAATCCTCTCTGCGGGCGACGAATGGTTGGTGAGGCAACATAAAAACCGACCGAGACCGAGAAGGGCTCGTAGCCGACGCCGGAGCGTTCTATAACACCCAGCTTGTTGAGGTAATCGACGGTTGCAGCGGTGACGTCCTCGTCGTGGACCTGATAGGAGCTCTGCCCCGCTCCCGAGTTGGTCAAACTGACGCGCGCCGGTCCGGCACAGCCCTGGAGCTCGCCGCGGTCGCCGCCGCCTTCGCCGCCTGCCTGATTCGGGCCGTGGTCGCCCACCAGGCGATCGGCGTAGCCGTGTAGCTGGTCCGGGCCCTTCGAGTGCATGCGCCCGATGAGCACCGGTCGATACCCGGCGGCACCCATGGCGTGCGCGAACGTCGGAATTCCGGAGCTCAGGATGTGACTGTTGGTCCAGACCCGGTTTTCGAATGGGTGCCGGCCGCTGAGCATCGACATGCGCGAGGGTACGCAGATCGGCGACGGGCAGTAGACGGCGTCGAGAGCTACACCCTGGGCCGCGAGGCCATCGAGATGTGGAGTCTGCACCAGAGGGTCGCCATAACAGCCCGTCACGAACGCACTGTGTTGGTCGGAGTGGATATAGAGGAGGTTGGGTCTCTCGGCCATGGTGGTCCCCTGGGATGACTGAGCTAAGCATGGCCAGACGAGCGCTGCGAATCAAGCGTGCACCGCGGTCCTGCCATCCTCGTTCGTTGCCGGCAGCAAACGAATCACTACATTGGCGCAGCCACCACTGTAATTAACCAACACTGCTGAGTGAAGGAAGGCTGAACATGCAGACAGAATTACCCAGAAAAACTCTTGGACGCACGAAACTGGACGTGACTCAACTCGGCTTTGGTGCCATGGAGTTGCGTGGTGTGAGAGAAGGAATCACCGAGGAGCAGGCCGAATCGGTGCTCAATGGCGTGTTAGATGCAGGCATCAACTTCATCGACACGGCTCCCGACTACGGCCTCAGCGAAGACCGCATCGGCAAGTACATCAGCCAGCGCCGCGACGACTTCTTCCTGGCAACCAAATGCGGCTGCAATGTAGGCCCGGAGGGAGAGAGACATGAGCCTCGGCACATATGGACGGCTGAACAGTTGCGCAACAACATCGAACAGAGCTTGCAGCGCATGAAGACCGATCACGTGGACCTGCTGCAGATGCACAATCCGACTGTGGAAGAGGTTGAGGAGGGCGGGCTCGTCGAGGTCTTGCAGGAGATTCGGCAGGCCGGCAAAACCCGATTCATCGGTGTCTCGTCGGGCGCACCGGATCTCCTGGCTTTTGCCCGTATGGGCGCTTTCGACACCTTTCAGATTCAGTATTCAGGCCTGAATCGGAAACATGAAGATATGATCCGGGAAGCCGCTGAACTGGGAGCTGGAATCATCATCCGCGGCGGCGTCGCCAAGGGCCACCACGGTGGCGATGAGAGCTGGGACAAATGGGGTCGTGCCCGGCTCGAGGAATTATCTGAGGACATGAACCGCTACGAGTTCATGTTGCGATTCACGATGGCGCATCCAGATTGCCATACGACCATCGTCGGCACGGCCGATCCGGATCATCTCGAGGCCAATGTCGCTACGGCCATGACCGGCCCGCTGCCGAATGCTACCTACGAGCAGGCCAAAGAGCGTCTGGCTCAGATCGGGGAAAATCCAGAGGACTGATCTTGTTCCCGGATACCAGGCATACCTACGCTGGAAAGAATGGCTGACTCCAGGCTCGTTTGACACCGGCCACCGCTTCGATGCGGAAATAGGTCAAACCCGGTTCGCATTTCCAGGTCATGCTGTTGCCTGCCACATCGTGCAGCCTGTCACCGCCGGAACCTATCACCTGGAGTCGCTCGACGTAGCTATCGGCGCCCACCCGTAGTTCGTTCCCCTCCAATACAATTTCAGTGAACCGGGGCGATGTGGAGGCGAAGAAGGCGCCCGCCTTCAGCTGATCTACGATCAAGGACCAGGTGATATCGCTTTCTTCGGGCACCTGGACGCAGACCCAGCCGTGCCCCGGTGAAGTGAATGCGAAATGAAAGTCGTCCGTGGCGATTCCCCATATCCGCTTGCCTCCGGTCAACATCTCGTCCCAATGCACGACGTTGGCCGATTCCGTTAGGCCTCGCAGCTCCCGTAGCCCATTGTAGATCTCGAAGGCGTGCAGCGGCTCTGCCGCTGCGCTGACGTTCGCTGAACCGTGTTCGTACGCCTGCGGGTGGCAGGCGGCGACGAACCCACCGCCTTGGCGCAAGGCTGTCGCCCGATCGACGAAGTCCTCGCTGGGAGTAGGTGTAACCTCGTGCACACCAATCTCGAGAATGTGGTCCTGCTCTCCGTTCTCCTCCCCGGGAACCAGAATCAAGCCGGCCTGCTCCTGCCAGAGGCGCCACTGCTCTTCGTCGGGTGCCTTGTTGTGGTCTGTGACGGCCATGAAGTCGTACCCCAGTCGGGCAAACATGGGACCGCTTTCGGAGACATCCATGAAGCCGCTGCAACAGGTATGACCGTGCAGGTTTCCCCGCAACCAGCGCTGCGAGGATGAATAGGGACTGCAGTATCCGCTCATCTGCCTTCGTCCGTTGCGTCCATTACCAATTCGTGACCGATCCGTCGTTGCGGCGCAGGGAAAACTCCCGGGTGAAGTCCGACGGCGGCCTCAGGAGTGACTCGTCCACCTCCACGCCCAAACCCGGCGCGTCGGGCACTACAATATTGGCACCCTCCGCCACTGGCTGCACCGGGTAAACCGCTTTGTCGTAGCGGTCCACATGCTCGGTTGGCGACTCGCGAATATCCAGCCACGACATGTTGGGAACGGCTGCGGCCAGATGGACCGTAGCGGCGGTGCAAAGTGGACCAAACGGGTTGTGCGGCATGAGATCGATGTAATGGGCCTCCGCCATGGCGGCGATCTTGACCGCCTCGGTAAGACCACCCACGACACATACATCCAGGCGCGCGAAGTTGGTGATGCCGCGCTCCAGGTACGGCAGGAAGTCCCACTTGCTGGCAAGCTCCTCGCCGATAGCAAAGGGAACGTCCACCATGGTGCGCAGGGATTCGTACGCTTCGGGGGTCTCGTCGCGGATCGGCTCCTCCAGAAAATCGAGCGTTCCCGGAGGCATGCGGTGACAGAAGGAGGCGGCTTCGGCCACGGTCAGTCGGTGGTGATAGTCGACACCGATGACTGCCTCTGACCCGACGGCCTCCCGCAAACGCGTCAGCCATTCAGCGGTCAACGCTATCGAATCCCGCGGTTCGAATCGCCCTCCGGCCTCGAGCTCACCGAAGCCGATCCAGGTGCGAATCACCTTCCAACCGCGATCCATCAGCAACTGTCCATCGGCGATCAGCTGATCCAGGGTGGATGCCAGGGTAGTGGCAAAACAGGGAACATAATCCCGCTGTTTCCCACCCAGGAGCTGATATACCGGCACCCCGAGCGCTTTGCCCGCCAGATCGTGCAGGGCTATGTCGATGCCGGACATGGCTGCCGCGAGCACGCGGCCGCCTTCAGAAGTAGTGACTCCGATAGAGGCGCTGCCAGTGCTCTCCGATGGCCATGGGATCCTCGCCCAGCAACAGTTGGCGGAAGTGCTGCGCCTCGCCGTCGACGGCGAGGGCCCGAATCCCGAAACCGGCTTCGCCCCAGCCGTAGAGATCCGAATCCGTCTCCACCTTGATCAGGAATTGGTTGCACGGGCCGGTGTAGGTCTTGATGTCGGTTATCTTCATCGTTCACTCAAACTCCAGGCTCAGTGACAGACCCATCCTCCGTCCACCATCAGGTTCAACCCCGTCACGTATTCCGACGCATCCGATGCGAGAAACACCACTGCGCCCTTGACGTCCTCGTTGTTCATCATCCGGCCGATGGGGCACCGTTTCTCGTACTGCTCTACAAACGGCTCGGGTTGGTAATCGAAGTATCCGCCCGGACTGATACAATTCGCGCGCACGCCCTGCCTGCCGAAGTAACAGGCGATGTAGCGCGTAAAGTTGATCATGCCGGCCTTGGACGAAATTGTATGAGGCGGGCTGAGCCATGTCCGTCCCTTCATAGATGTTCGGATCGTCCGACACGACGCCGTAGATGCTGGAAATGTTGATTATCGATCCCCTTCCCTGTTCGATCATGTCGGGGATGAATCGCTGACAGATGTGGTACAGCCCCACAAAATCACCGGATCCAGCGATCTTCATGGTCTCGATCGTTTGCTCCTCGAACCGGCCGGCGTGTCCGTCGCGCGTCACAGCCGCGTTGACCAGCACGTCCAGTCGGCCGAATCGTTCGATCAACTCGTCGTGCAGGCGATCGATCGACCCCATATCAGCGATGTCGCACTGCATTCCGTACGCATCGTAGCCCTGCTCCTTCAACCCCTCCGCGTAGGCCTCATTCGCCTCCAGATTCCGCGACGCCGCGATCACCGTCGCGCCCGCCTCCGCCAGTCCCTCGGTCAGACTACTCCCGAACAGGGGCCCGGAGCCCGCCGTTATCAGCGCCACCCTGTCCTTCAACGAAAATCGATCGAGTATACCCATCCCTATTTCTCCTGATAGGTGGCAGGTGTCAGACGGGCAAGGTCCTGAAACCCGCAGCAGCTGTCAATCGACCGGGATCAGCGCCACACCGACACTTCCCGTCCAATCTTCAGCGCGACCCGTCGTCGAACCGCGTCGCCAATCCGGCCTCCACCAGCTCCCGATTCAAATACCGGCCCTCCGCCAAAATCACCCCGGCGTCCTCCTCCTCCGGCAGGTAGAAGACATCCGCCACGTAGCGGTCGTACAGATCGGTGCGGCTCGTCGTCAGCACGATTGTCGCGCCTACCTTCAACAGCTGTTCCACAAACAGCCGCGCGATCACACCCTCGTCGCTGGACATCTCCGGCGTGTTGATGAGCTTGGGTCAAATGGTGTGTAAACGACTCAGGCGGCGATCTTCTTCCTTTGCGCGATGGGTGATCCGTTTTCGTAGCACTCCCCGGCGTAGACGTCAGCCATGAGATGCGGTGCATTGAGTCGCCGGAATCGTTTCCCGGCCACCATCAGTACCCGCCAAATGAGGGCGGTGGCATTGGCCACCTTCCTGTATCGTTTGGCCGCATTGGTTCGCAACCGTACCGAAGCGAAGGGACTTTCAACGACGTTGGTGGTGCGCAGGTGTTGCCAGTGGGCCTCGGGAAAGTCGTAGAATGTCACCATACGGTCCCAATCGCGCTCAAGGATATCGACGGCGTCTGGACACTCGCGGCGAAACCGTTTGGCGAATTGATCGCGACGTTTCGTCGCTTCCTGACGGGTCGGCGCGTACGGGATCTGTGTCAGCAGGTGCCGCCCTTCGACCTGCACGCGTTTTGGCAGCTTATCCAGCACGTTCAGGATGCGGTGATTCCAGCATCGCTGTTCAGCCGTCTCCGGCCAGACCTCTGCCAGGGCCGCCCAGATACCCAGGTGCCCATCCGCCACCAACAACTTCGCCACGCTCAGTCCGCGGTCACGCAGATCGCGCAGTACGCCCGCCCACGACTCTGTCGATTCGCGATAGCCCGGGACAATCGTCAGGACTTCTTTGCGCCCATCGCTCATCGCGCCGATGACCACCAGGAGAGCGGCTTTTTGCTTCTCAAGACCGGCTTTGACGTAGATCCCGTCCGCCCAGGCGTAGACGAGCTCGCGGTCATCCAGTCGTCGGCTGCGCCAGGCGTTGTATTCGACGATCCACTTCTCACGCAAACGAGCGATCGAGGACGCCGACAAAGGCGCTCCCTTGCCCAGCAGGCCGCGCAGCGCCAGCTCGAAGTCGCCCTGAGACAAACCGTGCAGGTAGAGCTCTGGCAGCAGCTGACCTGTTTCTTGGGTGCGCCGGGCGAACAGCGGCAGTACCGCACTCTCAAATCGCTCTTCCAGACCCCGCACCCGAGGGCGTTTCACCTCGATCGTGCCCGAGGTCAA
>CBDBIJ010000134.1:0-4859 GCA_965205655.1 Candidatus Latescibacterota bacterium | reverse complement strand
GACAGACAGTATTTCCACAGGTGCGATTGCGCGCTGTTACTGCCGCCGGTATCGCAGAGGATGAGCAACTCGCGCATATCGGGGTGATGATACCAGCCGTAGGTGGTCAGCCAGGTTTCGATGGCGTCGACGGCGAATTCGGCGGTGTCGTGAGAGGTGCCGACGACGACCGTACCGGCGTTCCTCTGCGGGTCGTAGATGCCGTAGGGCAGGGCCACGCCAAAAGACTGAGAGCGAAAGTCGTGGGTGAGCACCTCCCGCCCCATCCAGCACCAGGTCTGCCCGGGGTTGAGGAACAGACCCACCAGCTCGCGTTTCTTGCTATCGACGCTGATGACGGGCTGGCCCCGGTCCTCAAAGCCTGCCTTGATGGCACTGAGATGACGAAACTGCTGGTCGCGCTGGGGATGACGGGTCTCCCCGATGCTCTTACGGTTGCGCTGCAGCGAAAAATTGAGTCGCTTGAGGCAGGCGGCCACGGTGTTCGGGCTGGCGGCGACCCCTTCGGCGGCCAGCGTCTTGCTCACGGAGCGCGTGCTCTTCCTCGACCACTTCAACCCGGTCATGGGATCACCGGCCGTGTCGTCGACCAGCAGCGCCTCGATTCGGCTCATGAGTTTTTTTTAGATGCCGGTCGCCCGGCTCCCACAGCGCGGACGCGATCTATGGAAACGCCACCGCTGTGCAATTCCTGCCGTCCCCGAGCCACGGTCTTGACGTTGAGCCCGGTCCAGCCCGCGACGATGGTGTCGCCGCCGCGACCCAGACGCAGCGACTCGAACCCGGCATACAGACGCCGCTGCTTTTCGTTGAGGGTCGCCAGAAAGGCCTGCAGGTGGGGACGCAGGTCGGCCTCCAGATCGAGGCCCATGAATGAGACCGCTTCGGCCTGCACCTGCTGCTGGCGGTGCGCCAGTTGCGCGGAGCCGCCGTGCACCGAGACGTACAGGTACTCGCCGCCGATCTGGTGGCGCAGCACCCGTCCGCGACGATACAGGCTCAACAGCGCGGCGTGCACCCGCACCCCGAGCACATCCTCCAGCTCGGCGGACACCCAACCGCCAGCCGCCGCGTCCACCAACTGCGCCATCGTCTCCACCAGCGTACCATGACGCGAAAACCGGATGCCCGTAGAGGACCACAATCCATGGCCATCCCAGCGTGCGATGCGCTCCAGGGTGTAATACCTGCCCGCATGAGAATAACTGCTGTGATAATCCAGCTGGCGCAGCTTGCGCAGCGCCGTCATCTTCACCGGCGTACCCAGGGCTGCCTTCACCTGTGCCAGGTCGAGCACCTTGCGCGCGTCGAAGGCCCGCACCAGCTCCTTGGTGGCGTATCGAATCGGTCGCATATGTTACCTTTGGGCTTGGTAGGAGAGGTGTATATACCCAATAGTAACATAACTCCCAGCCAGGGGCAATGGGCCCCCGTGAGAATGAATAACGCCGATACAACCAACCCATGATTATGTGATTTCTGATCTCAACAATATCCTCATAATTAATGGACAGCTACTAAGTAATGAACCGGTTTGCTGCCGTCCGGGTCAAGAGTGGCCGAGAGGCTGGCCAGCTGACCGACAGTACATCCGAGCCCGGGTACATTATATATTGTATAGCCAAACCACTCACCCGGACCACTAGTAGTGAATTACGGCACCCACAGTCACACCGCGATCAATGCGTGCACGACCGGTGCGATGGCATTCTCATTGATCACCGGTGTTCTTGCCTGCGGAGACGGGGAGAAAAGCCCGACCCACTCCGACACCGGCCAGCAGTACGTCGCCGCCATGGCCCCTTTGCTCGGGAGAGCTGACGCCGTCATCACCGACCTCCAGGAACTTCTGGAGTTCAGCGCCACTGAAGGCGTCGAGGAGCTGCTCGAGACTCAGTATTCTCGAGTCCATTCCTCACTGCTTTTGACAGAAGCGCAACTGATCAGAGCTGAAGCCGAGCCGCTGTCAGCCGGCACGCCGTACGAGGAAGCCCGGGCGACCTTTCTGCTGATGATGACGACGCTGGAAACCGCCCTGTCACACGTGCACGCGTCGTACCTGGCCGCCGATGCCGAGGGCCGCACCAGCGCCCTGCGGCAGGCGGAGGTCGGCCTGGTTGAGGTGAGTCGCCTGCGACGGGAACTGGATGACGTGCACGGGCTCAGCCCCGAGGAACAGCCACAACAATAGGAACGCGAAACCGCCATGCGCGCATACTATCTCCACGGAGCCAAAGACCTGCGAGACGAGCAGGTGGATGTGCCCTCCATCGACGCGGACCAGGTGTTGGTGTGCCTGAGAGCTGCTGGCATCTGCGGTACTGACATGCATTACTATCATCACGGCAGCAACAGCGGCTTCGACGTAAAGCTCCCTTTTGTCCTTGGCCACGAGTTTGCGGGCGAGATTGCAGACGCCGGCAACCACGCTGACCGCCTGCCAGTCGGCACCCGCGTCGCCGTCGATCCCTCCCAGCCCTGTGGAGTCTGCCGCTACTGCGTCGAGGGCACCTATAACCTCTGCACCCATATGAAGTACTTCGGCTCAGCCGCCCTGGTGCCCCACGTGGATGGGTGTTTCCGGGAGTTCGTGCCCGCCCTGGCCGAGCGCTGCCACATTGTTCCGGAGGAGCTGTCCTGGAGTGAGGCGGCCCTTCTCGAGCCGTTGTCCGTTGTGCTCCAGGCCGCCACTCGGGCCGGCAATATGGCCGGGAAGCGGATCCTCATATCCGGCGCCGGACCTATCGGACAACTGCTCGGACTGGTCACGAAGCACCATGGTGCGGCGAGCATTGCGGTCACCGACGTGCGTCCGGAAGCCCTGGAGCTGGCGTCGGAGCTTTGGGCTGATCACGCTGTGCTCGCCGACTCAACCGAGGAGATGGATGCGGTGGTCAAACTCTGCGGCGGCTTTGATATCGTCGTCGAGGCCTCCGGGGCAGCACCTGCCCTGCGCGCTGCCTACGAACGGTGTAATGCCGGCGGCGTCATCGTTCAATTGGGCAATCAGCTCGGCGATGTGTCGGTACCGGCAAATCTCGCCCTCGTCAAGGAGCTGACCATACGGGGCTCTTTTCGTTTTGCTCACCAATTCGGTCGCGCCCTCGATCTGCTGGCTCGCCGCACGCTGAATGTTCAGCCGCTGATCACCAACAGCTTTCCGCTGTCAGCCCTGCCACAGGCTCTCGAAACCGCCCTGGACGCGGCGTCAGTCAAAGTCGTGCTCGAGAACGAGTCGTAGATCGCCATGCCCGTCGCAGAATCGCCACCGAACATCCTGTTCCTGCTTACGGACAATCAGCGCTACGATTTGATGCGCTGTGCTGGCAATCCCATCATCGAGACGCCAAACCTCGATTGCCTCAGCGGCGACGGCGTTCGTTTTGAGCGCGCCTTTGCCACGACGCCGATCTGTGCTGCGAGCCGAGCCAGCATCTTTACCGGGCTTTACGAACGACGCCACGAGTTCACCTTCCGAACGCCGCCGCTGCGCACAGAGTTTTCACACAACAGCTACCCCGCCCTGCTCCGTGAATCCGGTTACCACACTGGATTCATCGGCAAATTCGGTATCGAGTCGGACGGCCTCCTATCCTCGAGGACGTTGACTCTCGAGGACGAGACGAAAACCCTGGGTCATATGTTCGACCACTTCGACGACTTCCATTGGAGTGAAGAGGGGTATGTCATCGAGCAACCGGATGGCCGGGCGAAGCATCTGAGTGACCTCACGGCAGACAAGGCAGTTCGCTTCCTGCGCACGAGTGCGGAGAAACCGCATGAGCCGTTCTGTCTCTCCATCAGCTTCAATGCGCCCCACGCCGACGCCAACGATCCGCGGCAGTACGTTTGGCCCGAGGCGGTCGATGGACTCTACGTCGATGCGACGATGCCGGAAGCGGCCAATTCGGGGCCCGACTTTTTTGCCTCTCTCCCCGAATTTATAAGGGACTCCATGGGGCGGGAGCGCTGGCCTTTGCGTTTCGATACACCCGAGAAATACCAGTTCATGATGAAGGGCCTCTACCGCATGGTCAGCGGCGTCGACCGCGCCGTCGGGACCATCCTCGAGGAACTCAAGCGCCTTTCGATGGCAGACAACACGATCGTCATCTTTTCTTCCGACCACGGCATGTTCTATGGCGAGCGCGGCTTGTGTGATTGCTGGCTGTTGAATGAAGAATCGCTTCGTGTGCCGCTCATCGTATTCGATCCGAGAGCTGTCGCGTCCAGGGGGACGACCCGTGACGAGATGGCCTTGAACATCGACATCGCCCCGACGATTCTCGACCTCGCCGGCCTGCCCATACCCAAAGGCACACAGGGGCGCAGTCTCGTGCCGCTGCTTGCCGGCAGGGGATGTAGACGTCAACTGGCGATCAGACTTTTTCTGCGAGCATCTGTTCGATCACCCGGATATCCCGAAGAGCGAGGGGGTGAGGACCGAGCGCTGGAAATACATTCGCTATTTCGAGCAGCAGCCCGTGTACGAAGAGCTGTATGACCTGGAAAGCGATCCCTCCGAGTCCGTGAATCTGGTCGAGGAGAGCAAGTTTGCGGAGCAGCTTCGTGATCTCAGAGATCGCTGTGACAGACTGCGCCAAGAGGCAGCCGAGGGTTAGCTCACGAAATGCTGAATATCGGCCCTTTTGTCGACTGCTCTGATTTCCTCGGCAACCGGGATCAGTTGCTGTCACATGTGGCCGAAAACGGCTATCTGTTCTTCAGAGGCCTGCTTCCCTCGGATGCAGTTCTGCAGCTGCGCCGGGAGGTATTGCAGGTCGCCGCCCGCCATGAATTGCTTGGCGACGTCACTGACACCGAGGATGCGATTTGCAGAGAAGGTGTCTTTGTTTCCG
>CBDBIJ010000133.1:0-6919 GCA_965205655.1 Candidatus Latescibacterota bacterium | reverse complement strand
AGAATTGTGCCCACAGAGACAGTCTGGGTGACCGTGCCGTTACCCAGGGTAATCTGACTGTCACCGGCAGTGTCTGTGAAGGTGTAGGTGCCGGTCTGTGCTCCCGAAAGGGCTATGCTCGTCACCCCGGTGACGTTGCTTGTGGCGACAGCCGTAGAGGTCGAGTCAATGCTGTTGCCGAATCCCGTCAGGAGCACCTGGTCATTGAATTTCGAGCTCTGGGCGATGCGCATCGATTTCGGAGATCAGCTGACTGAACTCGGCCTGCAGCGAGGTTCGATTCGTGTCGGTGAGCGTGCTCGAGGAAGACTGAACTGCCAGCGAGCGCATGCGGATCAGGATATCGCTCACCTGGCCCAGGGAACCCTCGGCCGTCTGCAGCAGATTCGTGCCTTGCGAAGCGTTCTGGTCGCTGGCGCGCAATCCGGCGAGCTCGGCCCGCAGCCCTTCGCGTACCGACAGCCCTGCTGCGTCATCTCTGGCCGAGTTGATTCTGAGGCCGGAGGACAGTCTCTCGAGCGTCGTGCTCAATGCCTAATTGGTGCGACCCAGCTGCTGCGCCGCATTCAGGGCAGAGACGTTCGTGTTGATGCTCAGTGCCAAATTGACCTCTCGGGGCGTAACTAATTGTGTAAGTTATGGTTATCCTTCCCTTCAATCAAGGAAGAAAACACTGGCCAGGCTCCTGACCGACAGCCGGTGGGCCAGCCCCCATAGTTTCGTTATCATCTTCAGCCAATTGCCTCCTGCGACTCTCATTATGTCAAAGCTGTTGATCACAGGTGGAACCGGCTTCATCGGTCGTCGCGTCTGCCGGGCCCTCCTCGAACGCGACGTCCCGCTCGTCATCCTCGACAGCGACCCGGCCGAAAGTGCCGTCGGCGAACTGCGTGGATTGTGTGCAGACAGCGCTCGGGAGCTGGTCGCCGTCGTCGAGGCCGACATCTCGGAGCTCGACCAGGTCGAGGCAGCCTTCGGGCAGCATACCGATATCACCCATGTGATACATCTGGCCGCCATGAGGACATCGGCGGTCGAGGAAGACCCGGTGTCTGCTGCGCGAGTCAACGTCGTGGGTACCGCTAACGTTCTGGAAGCCGCGGCCCGCCATCAGGTCACCCGGGTCATTTTCGTCAGTAGTGAAGCCGTCTACGGCAGGAGCCAGAGTCACTACGGGTCTCGGGCTGTTCGGGAAGATGACTTCTGTCCACCCTTCGAGCATCACTTCACCTATGGCGCCATGAAGCTGCTCGGCGAATTCCTGGCCGGCAAGTATGTCTCCACCCGCGGACTGAGCGTCGCCTGCCTGCGGCCTTCCGTCGTGTTCGGCTACGGTCGTGGCGCGGGAGCCCAGTCGTGGGGGGAGTCCTTCGCATCGAGTCCGGCAATTGGGGAGAAAGCCGCACTACCCTTCCCCTCCGACAATCGCGAATGCTGGATTTAACGTCGACGACTGCGCCGAACAGGCCGTCCGTCTGGCACTGAAGACTGATCTGGAGCACTTTGTCTACAACAGCGGTGGCGAGTCGGTAACCTGTGCTGAGCTCGCTGCGCAGGTGAAGCAGCACCTGCCGGAGGCGGAGATCTCTTTCGACAATGCGCAACCGCATACGCCGCTGATCGACGACATGGACGGCAGCCGGCTGGAGCGCGAGATCGGATTCCGTCCCCGTCCCTTGTCCGAAGGCCTGCTGGCCCACATCAACGAGGCCCGCAGCGCTGCCGGCTTAGCCCTGATTGGCTGACAGATTCATGACCGACTTTCGAGCCACCGTTGTCGGCAGTTATCCGCGCAACGTCGCCGTCGACGACACCATGAAGAAGCCCTCGATCTCCGACGCAGAAGCGCTCGATCTCATTCGCTGGGCCGTCCAGGACCAGGTATCGCTCGGGTTAGAGATCGTCAGCGACGGCGAAGGTTACCGGGAGAACATGTACTGGTTCTATCAGAAGCGGATGGACGGTGTCACCATGGAGGACATGCAGTACAAGAGCTTCGGTGACGCCGGGTTCGGCATCGAGTGTGCCCGCCTCGTGGGTGAACTCGGGGAGACGCGGCTGGCAGCTCGCCCGCAAATGGCAGGTCGCGCGCGAGACCGCGCCGCCCGACGTCCAGGTGAAGCAGACGGTGACCGGCCCTCACATGCTAACCCGCTTCACCGTCAATGAGCGGCCGGATCTCTATGAGGACGACATCGCCGTCGCCAGGGCGTATGTCGACGTGTTGGAGCGCGAGCTACGAGAGGTCATCGGCGCCGGCTGCGATTACATCCAGTTCGACGAGCCCGTCCTCACTCTCTCGCCGGAGGAGGCCGGCTGGGCCGCCGACGCGCTGAACGAGCTGATCGACAGGCTGCCCTCACACGTGCGCATCGGACTGCACATATGCGGCGGCAACCCCCACCGCAAGCGGGTCTATTTCGGCAAGTACACGGATATGGTCGACGGCTTGCGCAAGCTGAAGATCGATGAAGTGTCCCTCGAGCATTGCACCCTCCACTACAACCTGATGGAGCTGTGGCCACTGTGGGACTTCAAGGGTGATCTGATGCTGGGTGTTATCGACCAGCGCAGCGACGAGATCGAAACACCCGACGTCATCTGGGAGCGAACGCAGCCGGCGCTGGAATTCTTCACCCCGGATCGACTGCTCTTGAGCAGCGAGTGCGGCTGCGGCCATGTACCGATCGACATCACCCGGGCCAAGATGAAGGTCTTGTCCGAGGCGTGCAGGCAGTTTCGTAGCTAACCCCCACGACTCCCGTCCCTGCAGCTACTCCGATTCGAGCGCCCTCAACAGCGCCTGCAGATAGCCCACACACAGCGTAGTATTGAGCACGCCGTTCGATCCCTCGGGATCGCCCTCGAGCGCCGCACCGTGTGAGGGCAGGACATAACCGTCGAAGCCAACCTCCTTCAGTATCCGCAGCGCCTGTAGGAGGTCGAGCTGCCCCTCTTCGAAGAAGCATTCGTGAAACTTTTCCGGCGTGCCTTGCACTGCCTGGAGATGGACGTAGCAAATCTTCTCACGCTCACCGAAATAGCGCAGCGCCTCTTGTGCCACCCCTGAACCCATGAGCGCCCAGTTGCCCAGACAGAAAGTCAACCCCCAGTTCGGGCTGTCGGCGATCTCCATGGCTCGTTTGAATGATTCGAACCTGCCGAACAGCCGCGGAATACCGCCGATGCTTGGAACGGGTGGATCGTCGGGGTGCAGGGAGATGGTAACCCCCGCCGCTTCGGCCACGGGGATGATCGCCTTGATGAAATATTCGTAGTTCGCCCACATTTCGTCCGGGGTGTACTCGCGGTCCCGGAATAACGGCGTGTTGCGCGCCAGCTCCAGATCGAAAGACCGCACCGTAGCGCCGCCTCTCGACCTGGTTGTCTCGGACGTGCAGAAGACCGGGTTGGCCAGGGGCTTGTGCGCCACCATCCAGTGGTACCCGAAGAAGCTGATTCCAGCCCTCCCCATGACCCTGATGTTCTCTGCGATGTTTTCGATCTGCTCATCCCGATCAGGCCAGCCCAGAATGATCGGATCGTAGTAGTTCGATTGAAAACCCAGATTCTCGAGTGAAAAGAAAGTGATGCCGGCGTCCCGGTAGCTCGACCGCAGCTTGACCAGATCCATGTAGTTGAAAACGCACGTGCCCGGGTCGGGTTCGAGGCCGAAGTGTATGGCGCCTGTGACACCGAGCTGCCCGATGTAGCGGCGGTAAGACTCGCCGGGTTTGTTCGGAAGGGCGATTTCCATGGAATGCTGTCTTTCGGTTGGTGTTGTGCGCCTGTCGCGGTCTTGCTTAATCTAACACTGCTGCCACGTCATTAGCCAAGGGTCTTTGCCGCACACACATGCCGCCTCAGCCAGCTAAACCATTGGAAGGCAGGAACGCCATCGTCACCGGTGCCGCGCGCGGAATCGGCAGAGCTATCGCCGAACGTCTGTGGCGGGAAGGCGCGCGAGTGGCCGTCCTCGATGCCAATGAGGCGGCCGCGAAGGAGACGGCCGGGAAAATCGGTGACCACGCCATGGCGCTCACCGCGAACGTCACCGACGCCGGCCAGGTCGAGCGCGCCGTGGAGACGGTCCTCGCCGCCTGGAAGTCCGTCGACATCCTCGTCAACAACGCCGGCATCGTCGGACCGGACGCACCGGTTGCCGAGCTGGAGGAATCGGCCTGGGATCAGGTCCTCGACGTCAACCTGAAGGGCACCTTCCTCTGCTCCAGAGCCGTCGTTCCCCACATGATCACTCGCAAGCGAGGCGTCATCGTCTCCATGGCCTCCATCGCCGGCAAGGAGGGCAACGCCAACATGGCCCCTTACTCGGTCTCCAAAGCGGGCGTGATCTGCTTTACCAAGACGCTCGCAAAAGAGGTGATGTCGGACGGGATTCGAGTACATTGCGTGGCGCCGGCCCTCATCAACACCCCGCTCGTGGCGGATATAGATTCTGAGCGCGTCGACTTTCTCACTTCCAAAATTCCGATGGGGCGGTTGGGCAGGATGGAAGAGGTCGCCGCTCTCGTGCTCTTCCTCGTCTCCGATGAATCCTCATTCAGCACTGGCGCCTGCTTCGACGTCAGCGGCGGCCGCGCCACGTTCTGAGCGACGAATCTCAGTTGGCGAACTTCGTCAGTGCTTCTGGATGGCTCTTGAGGTACAGCTCGAACCAGTAGAACCCGGCGATCACCAGGGCGTGGTCCAGCTCCCCCGCGGCGATCGACTCGCGAATCGCGTCGACCTCGACTTCGTCCACGGCGATATCCTCAGCCGCTTCCTGATCCAACTCCGCGACCTTGCGCGCCCCGAGGGCCAAAAAGGTGTGACAGCGATTGTTCTGAATCGCCGGATTGGCCGTCACATGGCCGATCGGAATAACCTCCACCGCTTCGTAGCCCGTCTCCTCGAGCAACTCTCGTTGCGCCGCCTCGGCCAGCGTGCCATCTGACGCGTCCGCCATACCACCAGGAATCTCCAGACTCACCTGCTCCGTGCCCTGCCGGAACTGACGGATGACGACGACCTTCCCCTCCGCCGTCACCGCAATGACATTGATCCACTCCGGCATCTCGAGCACATAGAAATCATGCTCCTCCCCCGTCCGCGGCGACCGCCGCCGGTCCTGACGAATCTTGAAGACCCGATAGTCGCCGAGTTGCTTACTCTCGATTGTAGGCCAGTGCTTCACCATCTCTTCTTCTTTGCGTTGGCAGAATCACGTGGAAATGCAATAGGGCGGACGGGCATGTCGCCGGAACGGATTGAGAGCTCGCAGTTTGGCCGTCAGGATGACGGCCTGCGAGCGAAAACCTCGGAGCGGCGCCGGGATGGCGGGGCGAGCACAGGGATGTGGCCGAATCGCACAAGGCCGATTCGGATAATGAGTGAGGAGGGCGTGCTCGTCCGCCCGCTCATGGGGGCCCACCCCGGAACCGGGAACCGCCGAGGCAGCCACCTCACAATCCCAGCTCCCTACGAATCTGCCTAACCGCATCCTCCGGCGTTCCCGAAACCTCGACCACCATCGCATCCTCCGGCTCCTCGAGCGCGTCGAACTGACTCTGGAGCAAATCCGCGGGCATGTACCGGTGCACCCGCTCCGCCAGCCGCTCGGCGATCAGCTGCTGGGATGCGCGTAAATGCGCGAACCGCACATCCGATCGGCCCCCTCCCAGCGCCGACCGGTATTCTTCCTTCAGCGCCGAGCAGCCGAGAATGGGTCAAGGCCCAGTTTCAGTTGAAACAAATCACAGGCTCTGGTGAGTGTGTCAGCCCATCATCGCGAGCTGTTTGATGCCGAGTTCGGCTTGTATGGCTTGCCGGAGCATCGGCAGATGGCGATAGCCCTTGACCCTGCGCAGACGTGGTTCGATGTCGAGCAGTGCCGTGGCTACCCAACGGTGACGCTGTGATGAGTTGGTCCAGCGTCGCACGTTGTGTGTGAGCTGCTCCAGGAGACTGTTGACGTTCTCGATGCAGTTGGTGGTGCGGAAGGAATCCTTGAGCATCGGCGTCAGTCCCAACCGATGGAGTGTGAGGGTCTCTTCCATGCCTTCCTCGAGGCTGTGTAGGGCGGACTGATTCATCAACTTCAAGCCCGGTTTGAGCGCGTCCAGTGCCGCCTTGGCCGCCTCGTATCTCGGTTTGCCGTAGGCCGCCTCCATCTTGCGACCCATACCGGACTGCTCGCTTTTGGACAGATACGACACGACGTTCTGGCGCTTGTGATACTGGCAGCGCTGCACGCAGGCATGTCCTTTGAGCACCGACATCACCGCCTTGTAAAGCCCCTTGGCGCCGTCGATGACGACCAACAGTCCGGCTTCGTACTGCATACCGCGTTCGACCAGATCGGACAGGAAGCGACGGCAGACGCGCTCGTTTTCCGTGGCCGCCTGCACGAAGCCAAGAGGAATCTTCTGTCCGTCGAGGGTGACGCCCAGGGCGATGATGATCTCCTCGTCCGCGAAGCTCTTGCCGTCGAGGAATAGCGCCACCAGATCATATCCTTCCAGGGATCGCTCCTGGAATTCAGCCAGCTTTCGAGCCGTGCCTTTCACGTAACGACGGGACACCGATGAGGATGACAGACCAAAGGCCTCGGGTACGGCCTCAGCGCAGGCCTCGTAGTTGCGCGTGGCGATGCCCTTCAGCATCCGCAACAGCAGACCTTCGTCCATCTGTCGAGGCGTCTGCAGTGCCTGGTAAACATCCAGCGGGACCTCGGTATGGTTGGCCACGTTGCACACCCGCGGCACATCGACGGGTAGTTTCTGGTCGGCCAGGTACACCGACCCGAGCTGAGACCCCCAGCGGCGTAACGGCTGATCCGACCCCTTGCGCTGATACCGCGGCCCAGCCAACTCAACGACCGCTCTTTGCAGCTCCTCCGCGACCGCCTGCAGCCCCAAGG
>CBDBIJ010000132.1:0-8389 GCA_965205655.1 Candidatus Latescibacterota bacterium | reverse complement strand
GGGTCGACTGGCGATTTGTCGAGAAGGCCGAGACGGGATCTTTTTGACATCAGCTCCCTCAGGACTGATTGTTATGTCATTCCCTTTGTTGGAGTTCAGGTGATGAAGCACAGTCAGCGGGTCAAGCTCATGCGACGGTATCCCTCAATTGTCGATCTGCGCGATCGAGCCAGGAAGAGGTTGCCGCACATCGCGTGGGAGTATCTCGAGTGTGGCACAGGCGACGAACAGGCGGTGACGCGAAATCTCGAGAGCATGAGCGCTATCACTCTCGTTCCGCGGTTTATGAAGGGAGAGCTGAACCTCGACGTGGCGACCACCTTGTTCGGTCGCTCGTATAACGCCCCCATTCGGCATCGCACCGATCGGCGTCTGTGGATTGATGTGGCCGCGGGCGGAGCGATTCCTCGCCAGCGCCGCAGCCGCGTATTCAATCCCATACTGTCTGAGCACAGTGGCGGCAGAAACCCCTGAGACCATTGGCCCTCTCGCTGGGGATATGGGCTGGTTTCAGCTCTATCCGCCCAACGATCGGGAACTGAGAAGAGACCTGCTGAATCGCGCCCGGGAGTCCGGCTTCAACACGCTTGTGGTGACGGATTCTCCACCCCGACGACGCCGAACGGGCGTTACGGACAGGGGTCGACGGCATCCAGGTCTCGAATCACGGGGCTCGCCAGCTGGACGCCGTCCCCGCGGCAATTGATCTGCTGCCGGCGATCGTGCGTCAGGTAAGTGGCAGAGCGAGCATCATCTTCGACAGTGGCGTGCGCACGGGGCTGGATATTGTGCGAGCGATTGTCGCGGGCGCCGATTTTGTCATGCTCGGGCGCGCTTTCGTCTATGCGGTAGCGGCCCCTCGGCGCCAGGGGCGCTGACCATGCCGTGGAGATCATCCTGGCAGACCTCAAGGTCAACATGGCGCAGCTGGGGTATTCGACGGTGGGGGAAATGAAAGAATCAGCTGGATAGGAATTGACAGCCAGCTGATCTTTTCGCTCTGAGCTCAGCTACTGATGGACCGAAGTTGCGCGTCGTCCGCCGCCAGTTTGGCGAGATAGACGGGAACGTAGCTGAATCCGACCAACCTCTTGTGATCTTCATCCCAGAGCCGATAGCCAAGAGACTGAAGGCTCGTCCGCAGCGTGATGTGTCTCACCGACTGAAACATGGCGTGGGATTCGTGGCATTTCTGCAGGTTGTAATTCGGAATTCGGGGACTCAGGTGATGAACGTGATGGAAGCCGATATTGCCACTGAACCACTGGAGAATGCGCGGTAGCTTGTAGAATGAGGATCCCTCCAGCGCGTGACGAACGTAACTCCATTCCTCGTGGCGCGCCCAGTACGTATTCTCGAACTGGTGCTGCACATAGAACAGCCAAACACCGACGGAGCCCGCGACAACAATGATAGGCAGCTGAATCATGATATATGCCTTGAAACCAATGGTCAGACTCGCCACAATCACGACGACCACCAATGCCGCGTTCGTTCGCATCGTGCTCCAACGTGCGCGCCCTTTATCACCGCGGCGCCAGAATCGGTAGTGGAAGAAGAACAAGTAAAGTGGCGCCAGGCCGAAGAGTACAAACGGGTTGCGATAGAGCCGGTAGAAGAGCTGCTTGCCCCGAGGCATCGCCAGGTACTCCTGAACTGTCACGGTCCACACGTCACCCTCACCCCGGTTGTCCAGATCGCCAGCATTGGCATGATGACTCGCGTGGTGATGACTCCAGTAATAGGACGGCATGAACGTCAACAAGGCCGCGAAGAACCCGAGGATTCGGTTGGCCTTTTTCGATTTGAAGAATGAGCCGTGGCCACAATCGTGAAAAATGATGAAGTCTCGCGTCAGAAATCCGGCGGCTGGGAAAGCGAGCGCCAGCGTTATCCAATAGGAAACGTCGAGAGCGAGATACATCAGGACCAAGATCGCCAGGTACGGAACAATCGAATTGGCGATCTGTCGAAGACTGCGAGGAAGGCTTGGCGTTTCGTACTTCGCGACGATGGCGCGCCATTCTCGTCTGCCGTCTTTTGATTCCGCGGAAGGTGCAGTTGTGCCGACATCCTCCTTCGGGGTCTTTTCGTAGGCGCCTGGGCTCACAGTCATGCGGTGGGGCTCCTCGTCTGCTATAGCGGCAACAGGTCTCTGTTGCCGTCAAACGTCATTTCTACCGGCGGAGTGACGACGGTCAAATCTTCTGTTGCCGCCACCTCTTTCTCGTACGCTTCCGAAACCAGCACTTCTGCGACATGCAGGGTGTCGAGGATGCGCACGACTCTGGCGTTTTCCGGTCGTACGAAGCCAACCGTTTTCAGGGCTTGCGCAATGCACTCGTCGTCGGTTGGGAAGGCGATGGGGATTTGAGCACCGGCGGGCGAGTTTCCGGTCATGCAGTTGATGACGGTTGCTTCGACGTTCATCTCGTCCACCAGGCGCTGGTGCACGTACTCCGCGCAACCGACGCCGGAGGCGTTGCCATGGGTCTCCGGCGTGAGCCCGCGCACGAGGATGCGGGTGATTTTCGGGAACTCCTTTTCGGCAGCATGGTGCTCGTGGAACTTGCGTCCCACGACGTTCGTATCCATGCCGGCGCCGGAAATGTCCTTGCCGATGTAGTCGATGATGAGCAGGTCGATCCGATCGAAGGGCAGGCGCGGCATCCACTTCTTGGCCAGCACGAGCAACTCCTTCTCACGCTCTACGAATTTCTCCGGGGACACCGCCTCGATCATGGCCGTGCGGTCGTACTGGTTTTCGACCATGGCGACGCCGAAGAGGACCTTGCACTTGTCGATGACCTCCTGGCCCACAGCGCGAATGATACGGTCGAACGAATACTGGACGATCGCCTGATGATAGACGGCTGCGCCTTTGTGCTTGCCGAGGCCGATGAGCATCATCTTGTGCAGGCCGCTTTCGATTTCACCGACAAAGCCGGTGTGCGGCTTGATACGCGCAGAAACGACAACGTGGTCCGCTTCAGCGGCGTACTTGTCGAAGTAGACGGGAACTTCGCCCTCCACCATACCGACCTGGACGACCTCCATCGACGCCCTGATCGGGCAACCGACAAACTCCTCGGTCACACCGTAGCTCTCGATGATCTGCTGCTGCCCTTCTGCCTTGCCGCCCCCGTGACTGCCCATGGCCGGCACGATAAAAGGCTCGCCAGCGAGCTCTTTGATGGCATCGGCGATCGCTTTGGTGATGACGGCGATGTTGGCAATACCGCGGCTGCCGACGGTGATGGCGACGGAGTCGCCCGCTTTCACTTTGCCCGAAAGATCAAGTCCTTCGATCTGCTCCTTTACGGTCGCGGCGATATCTTCGACGTCGGGCGCCTCGAAGTGCTGGCGCACACGCATCATTCTCGGAAAGGCCATGGGATCAAATCCTCAACGGATAATTGGTTGTCCGGCAGTCAGTTAGGGCCCATGAATGGCAACCGTGTGGCGGGCCACGGCTGCCCTATGGCGAGGCCCACGACTGGAGAAATATAAGCCCAAAAAACCGAGCCATGTAGAGCTGAGATCAGGAGGGTGCAATGAGCTCTCCGCGGTCCGCCACGGGGTCGCCCTGTCGTCAAAGGCGCCACCTGGTGCCCATGAGGCAGGTTTTCTCGCCGGCGCGATCAATCTGATAATAGATCGTCACGATCGCAGATCGCGCGAGATGAGGTGTCAACAGGCCGAGTCATCTTTTCTATTCACAGATGGGCCAATCCTGTTCCTGCAGCTGCTTCCAGGTGCGATCGAAATCGTCGCTGCCATCATCCTCCCGCTCATCGAGTCGGACGCCCGGAACGTACGATTCATCCACTCCCTGTTTCATCAGGTCCTCGGCCTGCTGCAAATTGCGATAACAGTGCTCGACCCCGCCCGGAAAACTGACCACGGAGAAATAGCGCGGCCACGAGACCTGGGACGTATCGCGGTAGCGAGCCACCGCATCCTCATCCAACTCCACGCCAAGTCCCGGCCCATCGGGCACCTTCATGAGACCCCGCTGAACTGTGAGCGGCTCGACGATAAGGTCGTCTTCGTAGCTGTGGCTCGCCGTTACTCCCGGTAGCGTGGCGGTGTGCATGACGGCACCCAACTGACATGCGAAGGCGGCGGTGATTCTCATGTCTTCAGGTGGCCTTCGTCATCGAGCTGTGGCCGGTCCAGTCGCGTGTGGGACGGCGGTTCCAGCAACGCCCGTTGTTCCGGCGTCATGTCGCTGAGCATCTCTTGTGGCCACGGGTTGTAGCCGCTGGCGTACGCCAGGTTCCCCGGCGACATGCGGAACAGCACAGTGCGGCGCTGGTGCGCCGCCGTCCACGGCAGGGACCCGTGGGTCACAGCTTCGGTGAAAATCACGACGTCCCCCGCTCTGCAGGGTATGTGGCGGACCAAATCCCTGTGCGCTTCCCAGTTCTTGATCTCAGCGGGGCAGCGGAAGTTGCATTTGTGGCTTCCCGGAATCAGGCACAGGCCACCATCACCGGGATTGACATCTGTCAGCTGCCAGGAGGCGACGGTGAGGCCGTTGTGCATCCGTCCGTCCTTGAAAACGTAGTACTGGTGCGGGTCGAACCCGGGCCCCGACGATCCGTGCAACTCGTGGCCCTCGGCACCCTTGCGCATTGAGATCAGTCCGGCGTTGTGGTCGAGGCGATAACCGGACCCGACGATGGTGTTCAGGTAGGGGACGACCCGCGGGTGGGCGAGCATTTCGCGGAAGGGCTCACACCACGGCTTGTCCCAGCCCAGCAGTCCGCCCAGATCGCCGCGGCCCGTAGTTCCCTTGAGAGTGGTCGAGTCACCCGACAACGACAGCTCGCCCGAGCGCTCCACGATGCCATCTGCGTGACGGTCGATGGCCTCGTTGCAGCGCGCCACCTCAGCGGCCGAAAGGACGCCCTCGACTACGATGTAGCCGTCGAGATCAAACAGGTACTTCTCGGTGTCGTTCATGCTCGCTTTTCCTTCAGTGCTCGAGCAGCGTGCGCAACTCGGGGGGCAGCCCCTGACGAAGGGAATCGGGGAAGCCGTCCCGGTACTCGCTTTTGCGGACGAACTCTACGAGGCGTGCAGCTGATGGATCGTAGAAGGACGTGAAGTAGACGTAGCGAGGCTGATCGGTGCGGTTGTCCGAGGAGGCGTGGAAACAGAGTGGGTTGAAGACGATGAGGTCGCCCTCATTCGCGCAGATCTCGACACCGCCCTCGACCTGGCCGGCGCCGGTTGTGTGCGAATCGAAAGGACGCCACTCATCCTGGCTGCCCGCTCCGAAAACGGTTTCGTACGAATGGGTGTGAGACCCGGGGACGATGTGAATGGCGGCGGCGCCGGGAGCCACGGTGTTGCAGTAGTGAAGCATCTGGTAGTATACCTGCCGCGGCGTCGTTTCGAATTCTACCTGTCGGAAGGCGGCGTCAATATGATACGATGGCTTCGCGTACGGAGGCGGCGACGGGTCGGCGCGGATGAGGACCTGTTCGCGCATGCGCAGGTCGTGTGAGCGGATGAGGATCCCGCCCAGCTCGAGTGCAGCCGGGTTGTTGGCGATGCGGGGCATGATCTCACCCGGGATCGGATGGCGCAGATCAGAGCGTGGACGCTCGGTGGATCCGACCGGGCCAATGAGGCTGTCCATGTGGGCGCGGATCTCAGCCGTCGTTGCCAGATCGAGAAACCCCGGGAAAACGGTGAACCCCCGCTCCTCGAGCTCGTACAGTCTCGTATCGAGCTCGGCAAACGATGGATGAATCAGCTCTGCCACTCGTGGACCATCAGCTGGATGGGGTCCGCGGGACCCGGCGCAAGAGATGCTGCTCTTCTTCGGACAGCGACTTACATTCAGCGGAACATACGCCGCCGGAGCGGCTCCACAAGGGATCCGGGCAGTCATTCTTTAACGGGATCGAAATCTACCAGGGCCCGATCTTCGTATACCATGACGCATAACGCGAGTAGACAACCTCCGCTCCCAGCACGCCCGGAGCGAGTCCGACCCAAAGTTGAGGCTTGGTGTCCGCTCGTCGACATGATGGATGTCATGCCGGGCAATCGGGGAGCCAGTCGCGACGGAGAGCTCGAGCTCTATGACGCCCCGCTGGGGATTCGCTTCGAGATCGAGGAAGCCACAAAGTCTGAGCCCTTGCTCGAAGCGCTGCAGCCCTGGGAGCAGAATTCCATCAGTCCGCTCTCAGTCTGGAAGGAGGGGAGGGGGGGTATCACATGCTCTACCACGCCGCAGCCGGTCAGTGTCACGCCATAAGCGAAGATGGCTATAACTGGACGCGACCGGACAAGAATGAGGTGGAGTTCGAGGGTTCAACAAAGAACAACCTGCTCGCCAGTCCCTGCGAAGGGGCGACGGGCACCTTCGAAGATCCGAGCGCACCTCCCGATGAGCGCTTCAAGGCAGTCGGCGGCCGTATGGCCTGGTTCGATCCGGATACCGGCGAGGGGGTCGAAGGGGAGGAGGCCGGCAGGCGGGTCAAGGCGCAGCAGGAGGAGGACAATGCGTACAGCGGTCCGCGAGCTGTCATCCACGGGCATATGTTCGGCTGGACATCGGCCGATCGTCTCCACTGGAAACAGCTTGATGAGCCGCTGGCGACCAGGCCGGTGAATGGAGGCGTCTCAGCGCGCTATGATGAACAACACGGCAATTATTTCGCCTACATCCAGCTCATGGGATACGGCGCTGAGATTCTCGACGGCATCGGCGTGCATCACGTGGAAGAGGGTATGCAGATTCGCATCATCGGTTTCACTCGCACTGACGACTTCGGCACGTGGCCAGCGCCGAAGCTCGTCCATCATCCCGATGCCCAGGACGATCCGGATATCTCATTCTACGGCGCCAATTACTTCGCCTATCCGGGACGTGACGACCTGCACGGCATGCTGATTCCGATTTTTCACCACATTGCCGATACCATCGACGGACAGATCGCCTTCAGCCGCGATGGCTTGTTCTGGTCGCGACCGGAGCGCCAGGCCATCATCCCCCTCGGTGCCGAGGGAGACGGTGACGAATGCGTCGCCCATCTCTGGCGCAGCGGCATCGTCGAGCTGTCCAACGGCTTCTGGGGGTGTCCGTACACGGGGAACTCGGTGCTGCACTGTGCAGGCGGAGAGCCCCTCGAGCCGCTGTTTCCGGCAAAAAGACCGGTGCAGATTCGCTGGGCGCTGTGGAGGCCTCATCGGTTCTGCGGTATACGGGCAATTGACGAGGGCCGTTTCACGATGCCGACCCTGTTCCGGACCCACGACGAGCTGCGACTCAACTATCGTTGCGATCAGGGCGGCTAGATCCAGGTCGAACTGCTGGACAAGCTGAATCTGATGTTTCCGGATTGCGACGCGACAGCCGGTTTCAGCTTTGACGAGTGCGACCGCCTGACCGGAGATGCTGAGGACCAGGTCGTCACGTGGAACGGAAAGAGTGACATATCCGCTGTCGGCGAGAGTGTGGCGATCAGAGTGCGGATGTTCGGCGCCAAGCTGTTCGCCTATCGCGTTTGACCTTGGGCGCAGCGACAGGGGACGGTCTGTGAGTGGCTGCTTACTCGAAGAAGATCTCGGCGTCGTGAAGGGGCTCGTATCCGACCTCGCGGCGCGGCGTCTCGATGTCGAAGATGTTGTGCTTGTTGTTGGAAATGACGAAGTAGTGGGCGCCGTTGCGCAATTGTCCATTGAGATGTGTCTTGTAGCAGCAATCGACAAGTCGCGCCGCGTCCTCCTGGTGACACCAGACCGCGAAGTAGCCGATTTCTGAAGCGTTCCCATTATTCTTCGGATTGACCCCTCCCCATCTGGCGGCAACAGCCGCGAAACCGTCGTCGGCCAGGCGCTGCGACCAGCGCTCGACATGCACCTTCTCCCTGCCGTACTCGCTGTTGGGACAGCCTTCCATCAACGCCGACAGCGGCTCGGGCCACGTCTCGATCTGCTCGAAGCGCCTCGCGGCAATCGTCGCGTACGGTTCCTTTTCGAACGGCCAGTAAGCCTCGTCGACGGCGTGAACGGAGCTCGATCCGACAATCAGAGCGCGTGGACAGATCTCGCGAACCGATTCGTAGACGAGATCGGTCATGGAGTTCATGGCTTCGTGAGGAGCTCTACGGGCCAGATAAACGACGAGCTCACGGCCGCTGAGGAGATCGCGAAATGCCTGTTGATCAGCGGTCACATCGAGGTCGACGAAATGGCGCTGGGCAGCCGGGTCGGTCGCCTTGTCCTCGGCGCCAGGCATGTCTACAGAGGTGATATGGTAGTCGGGGTCGAGCCTGGGAAGGTAGGTGCGCAATCCAGAGCCAATCGTGCCTCTGCCCCCTATGAGCAGTGTATTGATCACGCGTCGCCTTCCTCGTCGAGGTCTTTT
>CBDBIJ010000131.1:0-10785 GCA_965205655.1 Candidatus Latescibacterota bacterium | reverse complement strand
AAGCCTAGCTGACCACCTGATGTTGGCAGGCAAAGGCGGTCCGGTGTGTCGCCGGAACGGATTGAGAGCTCGCAGTCTGGCCGTCAGGATGACGGCCTGCGAGCGAAAACCTCGGAGCGAGCCATGGATGGCGAGCGAGCACAGGGATGTGGCCGAATCGCACAAGGTCGATTCGGATCATGAGTGGAGCGCGACACACCGGACCGCCCCCACCTTGTTCATGCGAAGCAAGATACTGCAGCCGACGCGAGCTACGTCCTGGACGCAGACTGACCCATTCAGCTCAGAGTAACGACATCAGGGGGCTGGCAACGAATGAGCCATGAGCCGAGATTACTGCGACGGGAGCATATCATATGGCAAGGTCGAAAGTCAGAGTAGGGATAGTCGGAGCCGGACCTGTGGCCGGCCTGGGAGCCCGGACGAATTCTCACGCTGGCGGCTATCGCTGCTGCGAAGATGCCGAGCTGGTAGCCGTAGCAGACATTAACGCCGAGCGGCTGCAACAGTTCGGCGAAGAGTGGGAAATCGCGCCGGAGCACCGCTATCCCACCGCCGTGGACATGTACGAGAAGGCGAACCTGGATGTCGTCAGTGTGACCACGCACAACCTCTACCACCACCAACCCGTCATCGACGCGGCCGAGGCCGGAATTGAGGTGATAATGGTGGAGAAGCCGCTGGCTATCAGCGTGGCCCTCGGCCGCTCCATGGTGGAGGCGTGTGAGCGCGCCGGAGCACGGCTGATCACGGAGCACACACGCCGCTTCCTGCCGCATTATCGCAGGCTCAAACAGATGATCGACGCAGGAGCGGTTGGCAAAATGAAGACGGTAACTTGGGACGGATGCCGCCCGCTGCTACACAATGGCACGCACGTCGTAGACGGTGCGCTCTACCTCGCGCCAGCCGAACCCCTGCTCGTCTCCGGCTATCTCAACGACGAACCCGTCGTCGACCCCGGCGGAGCGGGGATGATCGCCTGCAGCGAAGACATCGTCATCTTCATCAACTGCATCGTCGAGCGTAAAGAAACCCTCGGTCATGCTTCGATCGCCGGAAGCGCCGGACGGATCAATTTCTGCGACCGTCGCGGCATCTGGGAGTACGGACCGCTGGTCGAGGAGCCGGACGGGGGCTACGGTGCCCACTTTGACCTCGAACCCATTCCCGATATGCCCGACGCAGCCCGTCTCTCCAACTCATTCCACGCGGCGGCGCGCGAGAGTGTCGACTGCCTGCTGGAGAATCGGGGAGAGCGTCTCGACCGGTCGGGACGGGCTCAAGGCGCTCGAGGTGATCACGGCCATGCATATCTCTCACAAGACCGGGACGCAGGTGCCGCTGCCGCTGGCCGATGGTCTCGATTCGACAGAAATCCCATCGACCGGAGAGTGAACAAGGCTGAACGTTTCGGAAGAACTCTCACGAAATCTCGAAGCGACCCATCGACAGCTTTCCAGTTACCTCCTGAGTGAAGCCGACGAAGGAAAAACCGTAGCTCGCGGCGCCCCCGAGCACGGTGTCGAGATCAGCCGCTTTAGCGGGGTCCCGGACCCAGCTGCGGTACCAAAGTGATTCGTCGCTTTCGAGAGTGAACCGGGATGGTTCAGCCCAGCGACCAGCGGAGATCTCGACTGGCCTACCCTTGCAATGCCAGCGGGTACCGCTGGCGTGGGCCCAGAAGTAGCACTCCGCGTCGCCAAGCTTCAGTTCGTCTCCCCTGAGCTGGACGGAGAGCCCTGACCCGCGCAGATCGATCGGGGGCTCGCCGAGCCAGTTGCGATACAGGATGAGCGGCAGGATGGAAACGGGTCTCTCCGGGACGTCAGTGCTCCAACGCGTGTGATCCGCCCACACGGACCCCGAATCACCGACACTACCGCTTTCCTCCCACGTAGTCAGGACAAAGTAGTTCGCACCGGCGACCATGCTGGCATGATAGTCGTAGGAGCACCAACCTTCAGGACCAGCCTCGAAATCATTCACAACTGCCATCGTGATATCCTCGTCTGTTCAGGCCGTCGCGAGACCACCACAGCGCCCGCCGTCATCGATTTCTGCGCGAGAGACCTGGTGAATGTGTAACTTGCTGATTACTTGATATTCGCGGACAAAGGGCGGTCCGGTGTGTCGCGCGAACGGATTGAGAGCTCGCAGTCCGGCCGTCAGGATGACGGCCTGCGAGCGAAAACCTCGGAGCAGCGCCTGGATGGCGCTGCGAGAATGAGTGAGCGTGACACACCGGACCGCCCGCACCCCAGACATGCGACCCTCATCAATGCGCCACCAACCAGTTCTCCCCCGTTCCCATCTCCACTTCAATCGGCACCGACATCGGAATCGCCGTCTTCATGGCGTCCTCGACCACCTCCTTCACCTCCACCTCCTCCTCGCGGAACAGATCGAAAACCAGCTCGTCGTGAACTTGCAGCAGCATCTTCGTCTTCCACCCCCTCTCCACCTGAGCCTCGTGGATCTTCACCATCGCCAGCTTGATCATGTCCGCCGCCGTACCCTGAATCGGCGAGTTGATGGCGTTGCGCTCCGCCGCCTTGCGAGCCGCAGCGCTGCGGGAGTTGATATCCCGCAAGTAGCGACGCCTTCCCATCATCGTCTCGACATATCCGTTTTCTCTGGCGAATTCGATCGCCTCGTCCATATGCCGGCGCACGCCGGGGTATTCCTCGAAATAATGCTCGATCATCTCCGAGGCAGTCCCGCGCGGCAGACCGAGCCGCTCCGACAGCCCGAAAGCGGAAATACCGTAGATGATGCCGAAGTTGACCGTCTTCGACTTGCGCCGCATGTCGTCGGTCACCTCATCCGGTGGCACCTCGTACACCCGACTCGCGGTCACCGTGTGGATATCCTCTCCCGTCCGAAAGGCCCGGTTCATCCGTTCGTCGCCACTCATTTCCGCGATGACGCGAAGCTCGATCTGTGAGTAGTCCGCCGTCAGCAGCGTGTAGTCGTCCCCGCCCGGCACGAAGGCCATCCTGATCTCGCGACCCCGCTCGGTACGGATTGGGATGTTCTGGAGATTCGGGTTGCTGGACTGCATGCGCCCGGTGGCGGCGACAGCCTGCTCGTAGTAGGTGTGCACCCGCCCGGTCTGCGGGAAGATGGTTCCCGGCAGCATGTCGAGATACGTCGACTTCAGCTTCGTGCACAGGCGGTAGTCGAGGATCTGACGGGCGATCTCATGTTCGTGGGAGAGCTTCGTCAGAACGAGCTCATCGGTCTTGTACTGTTTGCTCTTCTGCGTTCGCCGCGCGTGGGGATCGAGCTTCAGCTTGTCGAACAGGATCGTGCCAAGCTGGCTCGGCGAGTTCAGGTTGAACGGCTCGCCGGCCAGCTCCTCTATCTGCTTTGCCGCAGCCTCGATATCGGCTGCCATCTCTTCTGACAGGTCTCTCAAGACATCGGCGTCGACGCGAATACCCGCGTGCTCCATAGCGGCGAGCACCGGTATGAGCGGGTACTCCACCTCTTCGTAGAGGCGCGTCTGGTTCTTCTCTTCCATCTCGCCCCGAAGGATCTCGCTCAGCTGCAGTGTTAGATCGGCGTCCTCGACCGCGTATTCGGTGACCTCCTCGAGAGGTACCTCGGCCATGCTTCGCTGCTCGCTTCCCTTTTCCCCGAGAAGCGCCGATATCGGCACCGGCTTGTAACCCAGCAGCGCCTGTGACAGATAGTCGAGGCCGCGCCGCAGATCCGGGGTGGCCAGAAACGCCACGACCATGGTATCGAACAGCTTGCCCTTGACCTCGACGCCGTGCCAGCGCAAAGCGAGCAAATCGAACTTCAGGTTGTGACCGATCTTTTCGATGGCGGGATTCTCCAGAGCCGGCCGCAGATCGTCGAGAGTGAAGCCGGTATCCGATCCACCATCACCTGAAAGGGGCACGTAGAATCCGGTGTGAGGCTCATATGAGACGGCCATGCCGACGATATCGCATGCCTTCGGGTTCAGACTCGAGGTCTCCAGATCGAGACAGAAGGAACCGCGATTCTCCAGCTCTCGCATGAGAGTTGCAAACGCGTCTACATCTTCCACGAGGCGATAGTCGTGTTCCACGGTGTCGATGGTTTTCAGATCCAGGTCGAGCTCTTCCTGGACGCCGCCATCGCCGCTGCCGTCCTGCCGCACCGTCACCTTCTGAGGGCTCGTGTCGAATCCCTCGCCGAACAGCCTCTTGCCGAACATCTTGAACTCGAGCTCGCCGAACAGTTCCTTCAGAGCATCCTCATCGAGCGGTTTTCTTATCAGATCCTCCATCGTAACGTCCAGCGACACGTCGCGCTGAATCGTCACCAGTCTCTTCGACAGCAGGGCATTCTGCCTGTTGTCCTCCAGTACCTGACGTCGCTTCCCTTTTATCTCGTCCACGTGCTCGAGGAGATTCTCGACGCTGTCGAACTCGGCGATGAGTTTCTGCGCCGTCTTCTGTCCGATGCCGGGAACGCCCGGAATGTTGTCGACCGAGTCGCCCATCAGCGCCAGAATGTCCACCACCTGATCGACCCGCTCGACCTGCCATTTTTCGAGCACCTCACCAACGCCGAGAATCTCAGTGTCCCTGCCCGCCCTGCCGGGCTTGTAGATGAAGGTGTGCTCGGACACGAGCTGGGCGAAGTCCTTGTCCGGCGTCACCATGTAGGTGTCGAAACCCAGCGGCTCGGCTGCGGTCGCCAGGGTGCCGATAACGTCGTCCGCCTCCCACCCGTCGACCCGAATGACCGGCAGATTGAAGCCCTCGCACAGCCGGAAAATGGCAGGCAGGGCCTGCGACAGGTCGTCTGGCATCTCTTCCCGCTGGGCCTTGTACGCGGGGAACTCCTCGTGGCGGTAGGTCGGTACGGGAGTATCGAAGGCGACGGCCATGTGTGTCGGCTGGTACTTGTCCATGATCTCGAGGAGGGTGGATGTGAACACGAAGGCAGCGGCCGTGTTCATCCCCGTCGCCGTCCTCGGTGGATTCTTGATCATGGCGAAGTAGCCCCGGTAGACGAGGGCCATGCCGTCGAGCAGGTATGCTTTCTTCCCTGCTGTGGGCGCGGGTGCCGTGCGGTCACCCAGATTCAGTTCGGCGGTCTGGGTCAATCCCGCCACCGGAAAATGACGCCGAGCATGTTTTTCTCGCGGTGGTAGATCATCTCGTAGGCCTCTTTCATTTTTGTGTAGTTGAGCCGGTGGGTAATCAACTGCTTCGGCTCGAGCCTGCCGTCTGCCATCAGAGACAGCATATGGCTGCACCGCTTCATCCCGTCATAGCGGTCGCCGCTGCCGTCGGGAAACAGGTAGCCGGGCTGAGATGACACGGCGATGATGGAAATGCCCTTCATATAGAACAGGTCCATCGGCAGGGGATTGGACTCGAGCTTCTCCTCGCCACGCCCGAGCAGACTGACCACCGAGACCCGCCCGCTGTTCCGTACGACATCCAGCGAGGTGCGAAATGCCGGCCATGGGTTGGCCGTGAGAATGACGAGATCGATCCCCACGCCGTCGGTGAACTCGTCCAGTTTCTTCTTGAGATCAGCGTCGTCGGACATGAAGCAGGCGTGGGCGCCCACCTTCTTTGCCATCTCCATCCTCACGGGGCTGTTTGCCAGGCCGACCACCCGGGCTCCGATCGCCTGACCCACTCCGACAGCTCCCAGGCCGAGAACGCCGAGCCCGACCACTGCCACGTTCTCGCCCGGCATGAACAGCGCCTTCGTGTAACACAGAGAGCTCAGGGCGTAGAGGTGCGACCAGACCGCGTCCTCCGAGTCCACCCCCTCCGGAACCTTTACGAGGTGCTCTCCGCCAATTTCCGGGGCGACGTACTCTGATTGGTGAAACTTGCGGGACACGACGCGGTCGCCGATCTGAAATCGCGACACCTTGTTGCCCACCCCGCGCACGACTCCCAGATTGCTGTCTCCGACCCAGCGCGGATACTCCTGCGGAGCCCCGGGGACGTGTTCGGCGCCCTCGTAGTTGCCTCGGTCAGTGCCGATCTTCAGCGCCGTGATCTCCGTTTCCACCCAAACCTCATTGTCAGCCAGGTTCGTCGTATCCAGTTCCTGTTCATCGATCCGCAGATCCCGGGGACCGTGGAGCATGGCCATTTTCACGATCTATCTCCTCTCTCAGCTTTGCTGCCGTTTGAGCCAGAAGTCGAACGAGCGCCCGGGCACGAAAATGTCCAGGCCCACCGATGGCTCATCCAGTGGATTCGTCACCACATGCGGCTCGTCGCCGGGAATGTAGGCGGTGTCACCCTTCCCGAGTTCGACTTCCTCGTCATCTGTGGTGATGAGCATTCTCCCTTCGAGAACGACGAGAATCTGGGCGTTCGGGTGGTCGTGTCTCGGCGAAGCGTGGCCGGGAGGCTTGACGAAATGCTCGATCGAGATGTCACCGCCGGCACACAGACTCAGCCGCTTCCAGTCCTTCTCCGGCTCGTAGCGCTCCGCTTCGTTGAACCGTACGACTCTCATTGCGAAGCCTCGGCCGGACCGCGGAGGGGCTCTTCTCGCAGCCAGGTCACCCACTCCATCAGCTCCTCCTGCCGCCCTTGCAGCGACACTTCCAGCACTGCCGGGCGCCCCGGAAGCCAGGGCCTGGCGCAGAGCATCCTCGAAGCGCGCCAGGTCCTCTACGCGCTCGGCGTAGGCGCCGAACGACCTGGCGAGCTCGACAAAATCCGGATTGTGAAGCTCCGTGTCGATGGTGCGGCCCTCACACTGCTTCCGCTGCGCTGCCTTGATGGCCGTCAGGGCGCCGTCGACGACGACGACAGTTACCACATCGATGCCGTACTGCATCGCCGTGGCCAGCTCGAAACTGCCCATCATGAAGCCGCCGTCACCGCTAAAACACACGACCGGCCGATCGGGGTTGGCGATCTTCGCACCCAGCGCGGCCGGAAAGGCGTGCCCCAGAGAGACGCCGATGCACGGATAGATAAAGGTCCTCGGGTCGTAGACCGGATACTCGGCGAAGCACGAGTAGCCGATGGCGTGAACGTCGAAGGCCGCGATTCCGTCCTCGGGGAGCACCCGTCGTATCTCCGGCAGCAGAGGCAGTGGTGGTTGGGCCTCGAACTGCGCCCGCAAACCCTCAAGCATGGGCGCCCATTGGCTCTTCTCGCTCACGTGCCTCTGCAGCGCGCCCAGACTCTGCTTCAGATCTCCGGCGATCCCCACATCGCAGGCATACTCGCGCCCGATTTCAGCCTCCTCGGGATCGAGCTGGATGAGGGGCCGCGGAAACTCGAGGCTCCAGTACCCGGTGTCGATCGACGTGAACCTGCAGCCGATGGCCACGGTGCAATCCGCCACTTCCAGAGCTCGCATGGAGCGAAACCCTCTTATATCACATAGCGCCAGCGGGTGGTCTTCCCGGAGCGCGCCCTTGCCGCGCCGCGACACGATCACCGGCGCCGCCAGCTTCTCCGCCAGCGCTCTCAACTCATCGCCGGCGTCGCCATCGGCTACGGTCATGCCGGCGAGCAGAGCGGGTCTCTCCGCCCGCTCGATCAGACGTGCAGCCCGTTGAAGCTCGGCTCCGTCCGGCGCAGCTGGCTGCTGCTTCTCTACGCGCGGCGGAATCGACGCTTCCTCCACCTCAGATGTGATCACATCCTGTGGAAACTCCAGCATCGTCGGCCCCGGCCGACCCGAACGCATGGCGCGAAAGGCGTTCTCCACGACCTGCGGAATCTCCCCAGCGCTGTGAGCGATGGCGCAGTATTTGGTGATGGGCTCGAAGAAGCGCATCTGATCGAGGCCGTGGAACATCTTGCTCGGATCCCGCGAGTAGTGCCGGCTGTCGCTCTGGCCGGTGATCAACAACACCGGCACGCAGTCGGTCAATGCCTGCAGCAACCCGGTGGAGGCGTTGCTTGCCCCCGGTCCCGGCACCGTCAGGGCAACGCCGATTTCTCCGGTCGAGCGCGCATAGCCGTCCGCCATGACCGTCGCGGCGTACTCGTGACGCACGAGGTAGTGTTCGATGACGGGCTCGCCGCAGCGCTTGAGGGCATCGTAGATCTGCAGATTCTGGGTGCCCGGCATCCCGAACATGCAGCCTACTCCCTGCGCCTTCAGGCACTCGATGAGGAGATCGCCGCCGGTCATCGGAGTCGGCTGCTGCCGTTGCTGGCCGTGTATGATTTGCTCTGCAGTTGTGGTCAATTCACCATCCGCGTTTGTTTCTCTGGTTCGACTCGAGTCGGCTTTCTAAAATAGCTCTCACAGCGGCAGTCAGAAAGGTCTGCGCGGCGCTGGTACGAGCGCGGACGCCGACCGTTGACACCGGCGCGGGCACCGTACACGACAAAGGCCCGCATCCTAACGGAATGCGGGCCTCTGGCATACAGGGTTTATCGAGACGCGCTACTTCAGAATCACCACGACAGCCGCCGATGCCTGAACCGGGTAGGATTCCCTAACGGGGCCGTCGAACAAGACCTGCACCATGATTCCCGGCTCGAGCTCGTCGACAGTCACGTTCCTGTCCTCTTCGCTGCCGACGACGACGATTGGTGTCTCGTCCGAAACCGTCACGCGAGCGCGGTCGACGATCGTGTCCGGCTCGACTTCGCCTTCAACCAGCATGCTCACCAGGCGCTCGCCGTTCTCGTCCTCCACTATTTCCAGGGATGAAATCGTGCCTCTGATGTCGGCCTTGTAGAGGATGTTCGTCGGCGGCGGTTCGGGCTCGAGTCCGATGTCGGTGTCACTGGAGCCGCCATCTGCCCCGGCACCTCCAGTCATCGCCCCCAGCTTGGACAACACCTCACCGTTCTGGTCGAGGACGACCCAGTCCATCAGGCTTGGGTCGGCGATTTCGGAAATCGCTATGACCTCGACCGCCACCGGATAGGTGATGACCTGTGCCACGATCGCGTCTGGCGCCGGGTTCGTCAGCGAAACATCCACTTCCACTTCGCTCTCGAATGTCTTGATATCCTCGATGGTGATCTCATACCCGGACGTGGGCTTCTCGCCTCGAAACACGACGAGCACCCAGTATTGCCCGAGACCGATGTCTTTCAGCTCGTCGGCGAGCCCGGGCTCCTGCACTGCCCCGATCAGACGCTCGACCTCCTCGGGAGTCGTCGCGAAGAAGAGTGACGCCTCCTCGAAATCGGCAATCGGTTGGTCACGGTCCGGACCCGCCGGCTCGACCGGCAGCGGTTCGTCGACCGGCAGCGGTTCGGGATCGAAGACGATGATTCCAGGTCCTGCGAAGGGACCGCCGAAGGCTCCGTTCAGCCCGCCGATCACATCTTCGTTTTCCCCGATGTAGACGAAAACGAAGCGATCGAGAGCGTAGAAGTGCTGAGGACCGGGCCAACGAATGAAGTTGATCCCCTCCTTGCTGCCGTCCGGTGACACCTGTGCGGCTTCCTTCTTGGCCTCCTCGGCCGACTCGTACTTATAGGCTTGAACGTTTTCGCCATTGACTGACAGAAGGTGGCCCGCAGGGGTGAAGTATGGGTGTCCGACTTCCTCCCCTACCTCGTCGACAGACATTCCCAGAGACAGCAGGCGGTCGATGAGGTCCTCGAGACCGATTTCTGCCGGAACGAGAATCGAGGGGTCCCCTGCCGGTGTCTCGTCAGGGGAGCTTGATACGGGGACGTCGCCATCTCGACCGGGATCCGTCTTCACATCTTGACGGCTCGAGGCAGGCGAACCGCCATCGCGCCCGGAACCGTCATCGACCAGCAGATCGTCAGATTCAGGGCTGTCGGTGGCAGCCGCTGGATTCTTTCCCGATCCGCTGCAGCCTGCGAGTTGGCCGAGCGCGAGGCTCGCGGCCAGAAAAATTGTGAGGAACTGAGTCTTCATGATGGTAACCTCCTTCGATGATCGATTTCTACTTCTCAAACACCAGAATCACCGAAATCTGTTACCGGGTGGACGTTCCCTCATCTCCGATCCGACACAACCGATTCTCTCGCATGCCCTTGCAGGTGGCCCCGCAGGGGCTATTGAGCCAGGAATCCCCCCTCCAGCGGCAAGGCGTGACCGGTGACGAAGCTCGCCGCGTCGGAGCACAGCCACAGCACAGCCTCGGCAATTTCCTCGGCCGAGCCGATTCGCCGCATCGGATACTGAGCGGTCGTCCGACTCATCCAGGCGGGATCGTTCACGAGATGCTCGATCATTGGTGTCTCGATATGCCCGGGGCAGACGGCGTTGATCCTGATCCCCTGGTCCGCGTACTCCAATGCGGCGGCTTTCGTCAGACCGACGACGCCGTGTTTGCTGGCGACGTAGGCGTTGATGCCATGTCCGGCGCCGACGAGGCCGTGAACGGATGCCGTGTTCACGATGACGCCCTCGCCCCGCTCGACCATGTGACGGAGTTCGTACTTCATACACAGGAATACGGACTTGATGTTGGTGCCCACGATCCTGTCCCACTCCTTTTCTGAATAGTCGGCCGTGAGCGCATGGTCGTCGGACCTGACGGCGGCATTGTTGAAGGCCCAATCCAGCCTCCCGTAGCTCTCGACGACCTTGCGCACCGCAGCCTCGACCTCCTTGCTACTGGAGACATCGGCTTTCAGAAACAAGGCCTCGCCGCCGGCCTCTTCCACCTGTCGCACTGTCTCTTCACCGCCTGCTTCGTTCACATCGGCGATCGCTACTTTCGCCCCCCTCTGCGCGAACAGCAGGGCGGTGGCGCGACCGATACCCGAGGCTCCGCCTGTTACGAACGCCACCTTCCCCCTGGCGTGTGCCCCATCTCTCGCGTGCGCCTCAGGCGCCGACGAC
>CBDBIJ010000130.1:0-9319 GCA_965205655.1 Candidatus Latescibacterota bacterium | reverse complement strand
CCACATACGGGTTGGCGTCAGCCCCCGGGATGCGCGACTCGATGCGAAGCGAGCTGCCATTGCCGACGACGCGGAAGCCGGCGGTGCGGTTGTCGTGGCTCCAGCCGAGCGCCGTGGGCGCCCATGACTGGAAGGCGTAGCGCTTGTAGGAGTTCGGGGTATGGGGCGTAGAACGGCGCGATCGCCCGGGCGTGTGACATCCAGCCGCCGAGAAAGTGTCGGAACGTACCTGATGCTTTCACCGGTCCGCCGACAGGCTGATCGCCCTCAAACAGGTTCCGCTCTCCATCGACATCCCACAGACTCAGATGGAGGTGCATGCTGGATCCGGCCAGATCGGAGCGCCACTTGGCCATGAACGAGACGGCCTTCTCCTGCTGCCAGGCGATTTCCTTGAAGCCGTGCTTGTAGAGGGTGTGGCGATCGGCCATTTCCAGCGCATCGGTGTAGCGCAGGTTGATCTCGTGCTGGCCCGGACCCCATTCGCCCTTGCTGGATTCCACAGGCATACCGCTGCCGTTCATGTGGCGCCGGACCGCTGCGTTGAGCTCTTCCTCCTTCGTTCCCTGGAGCATGTGGTAGTCCTCGAGGTACCAGCCGGCTGTCTCCAGATTCTGAAACCCTTTTTTCATGGCGCCTTTGTAGCTGTCCTCGAAGATGTAGTACTCGAGTTCTGAGCCGCATTTGGCCCGGTATCCGCTCTCAGCGAGTCTGGCCAGTTGGTTCTTGAGCATCGTCCGGGGAGCAATGGCGACCGGCGCATGCCCCTTGTCGCTCTCCCCGGTCCAGATCGCAGAAGACGAGGGCGGACTTCTCGAGCCAGGTCACCTCCCTCAACGTAGAGAGGTCGGGAGTGCAGTGAACGTCGCCATAGCCTCGCTCCCAGTTGGCGAAGTCGTAGCCCTCGACGACATCCATTTCCATGTCCACAGTGAGCAAGTAGTCGCAGGCGTGCATGCCGTGCGCCGCCGTGTGATCGAGGAAGAAATCGACGTGAGTGCGTTTGCCGACCAGGCGGCCGTAGAGATCGGGGAAGACTGCGAGGACGGTTTCGATGGTGCCGGCCGCAGCCCGTCGACGGAGCTCCTCGATCGTCAGCATGCCTTTCGTCGGGGATCTCGCCACGGGTATCGATCCTTTCGTCGAAACTGAGGGACGGGTAGTTTATGGCCGCTCAGATTCACTGGCAAGAACGGTCGAGGAAGGACTGCGTATGGAAAAAGACACCGCCTTCGAAATGGCGACCTCCAACATCCGCTACGGCCCCGGAGTCACGCGCGAGCTCGGGATGGATCTCATCGACATGGGACTCGAACGCGTCATGGTCGTCACCGACCCCGTCGTCGCCACTCTGCCTTCGGTCGCGGCGCTGCGCGAGTCGCTCGACGCAAACCGGGTGAGCTACAGTCTCTTCGATCGCGTCCGTGTCGAGCCAACAGACGCCTCCTTCAAAGAGGCGATCGCGGTCGCCAAAGAGGGTGCCTTCGACGGTTTCGTCGCGATCGGCGGGGGATCGAGCATAGACACGGCGAAGGCGGCGAATTTGTACTCGACCTATCCAGCAGATTTCCTCGAGTACGTGAACGCCCCTATCGGCAAGGGCAGTCCGGTGCCGGGCACACTGAAACCGCTGATCGCCGTTCCCACTACAGCCGGAACCGGCAGCGAGACCACGGGTGTGGCGATCTTCGACCTCGTGGAGATGAAGGCGAAGACGGGAATCGCGCACCGCCGTCTCAAGCCCGTGCTCGGGCTCGTCGATCCGGAGAACACGGAAACATTGCCGGCGGCGGTGGCCGCCTCCACCGGCCTCGACGTGCTCAGTCACGCCCTCGAGTCCTACACCGCCATCCCCTTCGGCGAGCGACCGCGACCGGAGCGGCCGGTGCTGCGGCCGGCGTATCAGGGCTCGAACCCGATCAGCGATCTCTGGTCGATGGAGGCTCTGCGGATGGTGGCGGAGTATCTGCCGCGGGCGGTGCGCGATCAGTCGGACGAAGAAGCGCGCGGCATGATGCTGCTGGCGGCCTCCTACGCAGGTATGGGGTTCGGCAACGCCGGTGTACACCTGCCTCACGGCATGTCCTATCCGGTTGCGGGTATGGTGCGCGACTACGTTCCCGAGGGGTATACCGTGGACCATCCACTGGTGCCCCATGGAACGTCCGTCATCCTCAACGCCCCGGCCGTCTTCCGCTTTACCGCTGCCGCCTGCCCCGACAGGCATCTGAAGGCCGCCGAGGTTCTCGGGGCAGACGTGTCGAGGGCGACCGAGGCAAGCGCCGGACAGATACTCGCCGATCGAATCGTGGGATTCATGCAGGAGCTGAATATGCCGAGCGGTCTGCGGGCAGTCGGTTTTGACAGCGGCGACATTCCCGCCCTCGTCGAGGGAACGTTGCCTCAGCACCGGGTTACGAAGCTGTCGCCGCGGGCGGCGGATGAGGAGAAGCTGAGCGCCCTGTTCGAGGACGCCATGCAGTATTGGTAGTGGAGCTCTGCTAAGGGATCGCCGTGAGCGCGCCGGCGCGCTCACTCATTCTACCACTTCCGGCTCCCGTTGCAGCTGCACGCCGAAGGTGTCGGAGACCGCTTTTTGTATTTCAGACGCCAGACCGAGCACGGCCGCGGCGCCGCCTCCGCAGTTGACGATGGCGAGGGTGTGGTTTTCGGAAATGGCGGCTCCGTCCCGCTCGCTCCCTTTTTGGAACCCGGCCTGCTCTACCAGCCAGGCAGCCGGGACCTTGACTCCTTCCGACTCCTCGAACCGCGGTATGCCGCCCTCCCGATTCAACTGCCGCCAGCGCTGCTGTAAATCCCGCCACCCGGGCGGCTTCAGCACAGGGTTCAAAAAGAAGGACCCCACTGAGAATGTGTTCGGGTCCTCAGGGTCGAGAACCATCGACTTTCGACGCCTCAGGGTCAGCACGGAGTCTCGAACCGCCGTGGACGCCGGTTTACCGGGATCCAGCTGGTCTACGTCCGCGTGCTCTTCCACGTAGCGGATCAATTCCGGATAGCGCAGCGCCGGCCGCACCCCTTTGTCGAGCCGGTAGGTCACCTCGGTGATGACGTAGCGGCCGCGATCCTCTGATTTGAAGCGACTGCGACGATAGCGGAATCGGCAGTCGCCGTTGCCGAAGCTGACTTTTTTCAGCGTCTGACGATCGATGGCCCTTACCGATGTGATCGTTTCGCTCACCTCCTGGCCGTAGGCGCCGACGTTCTGCATCGGCGTAGCGCCTACCGACCCGGGTATACCGGAGAGGCACTCGATTCCAGACAGGTCGGCCTCGATGCATTGCAAGACGAGGGCATCCCAGTCTTCGCCAGCCGCGGCGGTTACTGCAACCGAGGCGCCATCATCGTCAAATGTGACTCCGCTCGAGGCGATCTTGAGCACGAGCCCGCCGAAGCCCGCGTCGGCGACGATGGTATTGCTTCCGCCGGCGAGAACCCGGACTGCGACACCCTTACTCGCTGCCCACGCCAGGCCGTCCCTGATGTCGTCGGTGGAGGAGCAAGCGGCGAAGAAGCGAGCGGGGCCTCCCAGTCTCATCGTGGTCATGGCAGCCAGCGCCACGTTCTCCTCGACGTGAAGTTGCGCGTCGGTCAATGTCTTGACTCCCTCACTGACCGGCGTAGACTCTTCAGCATGAGCGAGATCCTTCTCGTCAACGTCTCCGGGCAGGACCGGCCCGGGCTCACATCGTCGCTGACCGCCATTCTCGCCGACTACGACGTCAACATCCTCGACATCGGACAGGCGGTCATCCACGACACTCTGTCCCTGGGAGTACTGATCGAAATCCCCGAAGCCTCCGAGCCCTCTCCCGTCGTCAAAGATATGGTGTTCCGCGCCTACGAGTTGGGCGTCGATATCCGCTTCACGCCGATATCCGCCGAGGGATACGATCAGTGGGTTTCCCATCAACAGCGACAGCGGTTCATCATCACTGTCCTGGGCCCGACAATCACGGCTCAACACATCTCAACGATCGGTGGCATTCTCTCGGAAAACGGTCTGAACATCGACGATATTTCCCGCCTGTCAGAGCGCATGCCGCTGAGCAGGTCAGACCGTTCACAACGCGTCTGCGTCGAACTCGCCGTGAGTGGCCAACCGAGCGACACTGACCGCATGCGCGCTCGTTTCATGGATGTCTCGACGCAGCTGGGAGCCGACATCGCCTTTCAAGAAGACAATGTCTTTCGCCGCAATCGCCGCCTCGTGGCCTTCGACATGGATTCCACCCTCGTGCAGCGGGAGATCATCGATGAGCTCGCTGCGGTCGCCGGAGTCGGTGAGGAGGTCCGCCGCCTCACCGATGCGGCCATGCGAGGTGATCTCGATTTCAAGGAAAGTTTGACCAGGCGGGTGCGGCTGCTGAAGGGCCTGAGGGAACCGGATCTCGAAAACATCGCCGCCGAGCTGCCATTGACCGACGGCGCGGAGCGTCTCGTAGCGACGCTGAAGTCGCTGGGCTACAAGATCGCCATTCTGTCGGGGGGATTCACCTATTTCGGCCGCCGGCTCCAGAAGATGCTCGGCATCGATTATCTGTTCGCCAACGAACTGGAGATAGCGGACGGGGAGGTGACCGGCGAGGTGGTGGGGCCGATCGTCGACGGGGAAAGGAAAGCCGAACTCCTGCGGGACATTGCCTGCAGGGAGCAGCTCGATCTCGAGCAAGTCATCGCAGTGGGCGACGGCGCCAATGACCTGCCCATGCTCAACGTCGCCGGACTCGGCATCGCCTTTCGCGCCCGACCGATCGTGCGCGAGGGTGCCGGTCAGTCTATCTCGACTCTCGGACTGGACGGCATTCTCTACCTCATGGGTATCCGGGACCGCGAGGTGGAGCGGACCGAAACCTCTGTTGCCTGGGGAGGATGAGCGCCGCGTGCAGACCTCAATCTCACTCGACCTGAAGGGCGATCCCGATGTGCAGATCTCGGAAGGGATTCTCAGGACCTGCGTGCACTGTGGCTTCTGCAACGCGACGTGTCCTACCTATCTGCTCACCGGCAACGAGCTCGAAGGTCCGCGGGGCCGCATCTACCTGATCAAGAGCATCCTGGAGGGGAGGATCGAGGCGAGCTCTCACACCGTCACCCACATCGACAACTGTCTCGCCTGTATGGCGTGCGAGACCACCTGTCCCAGCGGTGTCGTCTACTCTCATCTCCTCGAGGATGCGCGGCCTCGTCTCGAGGAGCTGGGCCTCCGCGCACCGGGTGATCGCCTGTTGCGGTTTGCTCTCACTCACCTGCTGCCGCACCCGGGTCGATTCCGGCTCGCCCTGAAGCTCGCATGGATCGGACGTCTGACCAGGTTTCTACTACCGACCCGGTTTCGACATCTACTGGACATGGTACCCGACTCACTCCCACAACCGGCGAAGGTCGCCGTCCCCGGGGTCATCCCCGCCGAGGCCGGCAGCGATGCCGCCGCCGGCGCGATGCGGGTGGCGCTGTTGACGGGATGCGCGCAGCAGGTTCTCGGACCGCACATCAACGACGCCACCGTCAGACTCCTGACCCGACTGGGAGCGGAGGTCGTGATTCCTCCGGAGACGATCTGCTGCGGCGCCCTCACCTACCACATGGGGGAGCGATCCAAGAGCCTCGGCCTGATGCGACGCGCGATAGAAGTGTGGTTCGAGGAAAAGGAGCGCAGGGGTCTCGACGCCGTTGTGCTCAACACCTCTGGTTGCGGCACAGCCATCAAGGACTACGGCCACATTTTCCGCAACGATGCAGAGCTGGCGGAAAAGGCGGCGGCGGTGTCTGCGCTGGTCCGGGATGTTTCCGAAGTGGTCGCGCGATTGGGGCTCCGGAACATCGTCGAGGTGCCCGGGGCTGTAGTGGCCGAGGGCAAAAGAGTGGCCTACCACGACGCCTGTTCGCTGCAGCACGGCCAGAAAGTGGTGGAGGAGCCGCGGCAGCTGTTGCGGCAAGCCGGCTTCGACGTGGTGGAAGTCCCAGAGGCGCATATTTGCTGCGGCAGCGCCGGGACCTACAACATGCTGCGTCCCACCATGGCCGAGCAGCTGCGCGATCGCAAGTGCGCCAACATCGCCCATACCGGGGCCGACATCGTGGCTGCGGGGAACATCGGCTGCATTGAGCAGATCGGCTACGGCAGCGAGCTGCCTGTAGTGCACACGGTGGAGCTGCTGGATTGGGCGACTGGCGGCCCAATGCCAATGGCTCTGTCGCGCTCTTTCGGCGCCAGCGTCTACAGCACCAGCTCTACGTAGCCGAGGCTTTTCTTGTCCAGGGCGCGGAGACTCTCGATTTCGAACCGGTTTCCGTCGACGTCGAGGAGCAGGATACGGTTGTCCCCCAGCCACTGGGCGTTCTCGGCGACATTCTGAACCACGAACTCCCGTTCGCCCCGGTTCGTGTCCACCTCCCAATAGGATGTGCCGAACTCATTTCTCACAGAGTTCACCCTCAGAATGACAGAGGTGAGGTAGCGGCGATCGAGCTCCTCTTTGACGATTTCCTGCATCTCGGCATCCAGTTGCGCCAACTCCTGGATCATGCAAACCTCCTCGTCCTTGGCGTCGAGCAGCGAGATGTATTTGTCCGGATGAGTCAGTGGCGCCGCCCTGACGATCTTGACTTTGGTGTAGGAGCGGTCTGTCTCGATGGTGAGACGCAGCGTCCACGGGGGTTCGCGGAACAGCCGGATCTTGTCGACCTCCACACTCTCGGGATGAGTCACCGTCATCGGTGTGGGCGCGTGCTCCGGTTATCGTCTTTCTTCGACTTGTCAGCCTCTTCGCTCATCCACTCACCGCCATGACCGCCGATGTCTCACGCTGGGTCGTCACGAGTTTGTAAAAGAACCCCTCTTTTTCCATCAATTCCCGATGTGTGCCGATCTCCACAATCTTGCCGTCGTCGAGCACGACGAGCCGGTCGGCGCTGCGCAAAGTGGATAGCCGATGGGCGATGGCGAAGGTCGTGCGGCCTTTGACCAACCTGGTGATCGCCTCCTGAATCTTCCTCTCCGTCTGCGTGTCGAGCGAGGATGTGGCCTCGTCCAGAATCAGTATGCGCGGATCGTGGAGGATGGCGCGGGCAATGGAGATGCGTTGTTTCTCGCCGCCTGAGAGTTTGTTTCCCTGCTCGCCCACCATCATATCGTAGCCGTCGGGCTTCGTGACGATGAACTCGTGGGCATTGGCGGCGATGGAAGCGCGCAGAATCTCATCGAAGGAAGCACCCGGCTTTCCATAGCCGATATTCTTCGCGATCGAGACATCGAACAGGAACGAGTGCTGGGCAACCAATCCGATATGGTGCCTCAGATCTTCGATGCGCATGTGCCTGATGTCCACCCCGTCTATCCGCAGCGTCCCACGCGTGGCGTCGTAGAAGCGACAGATCAGGTGCACGAGGGTGGTCTTGCCGGCACCGGACTTGCCCACGAGACCGATCATCTCACCAGGCTCAACCTGTAGTTCAGCGTCCCTGAGCACCGGTTTTCCGGCATCATAGCCGAAGGTCACGTCTTCGAAGGCGACCCTTCCCCGCAATTCGGGCATCGGCACGGAGTCGGCATCGTCGAAGGGCTCCGATTTCGCGTCGATGACCTCGAAGATCCGCTCGGCACCGGCGTAGGCCCGCATCATGAAGCCGTAGAAGTCACCGAACCAACTCAGGGGCGCGTAGAGCATCCACAAATAGGTGATGAAGGCGATGAGCTCTCCGAGTTTCAACTCCCCTCCCAGAATCTGTTTGCCGCCGAAATACCACACGAGGAACACGCCGAAGCCCATGAAGAAGTTCGTCACCATGAAGAAGACGACCCAGCTCCGTTCAGCTGCGACGCTGACGTCGCGCAGATCGGTGTTGCGCTCGTCGAAGCGCTGCCCTTCACGCTTCTCCTGGGAAAAAGCCTTGACGACCCGGATACCCCGGATCGATTCGTTCACATGGGACGAGAGGCGCGACCACCGCGTCGACCAGCGCTGCCAGTGAGCCTCCAGCCGATTCCACACGAAGGTGCCGGCGATGAGTATGGGCGGCACCGGCATGAGCACGTAGAGGGTGAGCTCCAGATTTTTGTAGAGCAGGATCGTCACGATGCCGGCGATGGTGACGGCGTTGATGAGGACGTAGCCGATGTCGAAGATGAGATACTCCTCCACGAGATCGGAGTCGGTAGACACTCTCGAGATGATGGAACCGACCTTGCGTTTGTCGTAGAACTTGAGCGGCAGGTACTGGAGGGCCTTGTAGAGATCGAGTCGCAGGGTCTCCACCGCCCGCAGGCCGACCCACGCGGCGACCCAGCGTCTGCTGACCCACGCCACCGCGCCCAAGCCGTTGACGGCGAGCAGCGCCAAAGAAAGCAGGCCGAGGAGGCGCAGTCTTTCGTCCCTGACCGCGCCGGCGTCGACCCCTTCGGCGGCGACCCATCGGAGCCAGCGCGTCATCGATAATGCCCTGCTGGATCAATGGAACGAGCAGGTCGAGGCCGGCCTCGGCGGCGAGCAGGAGAAGGAGCGCCGCCACCCGGGCCGGGTATGCCATCATGTAGCTGACGAGCCGCCTGAGAGTGTGCAGCTTCTTGGTGCAGGCAGGACAGACGCCGTTCTTTTCGGGTAGGACCCTGTTGCAGCGGTCGCAGCGGGAGCGCTCCACCTCGGTGGGCAGGGACACCGCCTCGCCGCGCTTGAGCTGCATGATGCCCTCAGCCACTTCGGCGAACTTCGGGGCCAGCGAATTGGAGTAGTAGAGGTAGCTCGGCTCTCCCTCGATGCGGTCGACCTCCAGACGTCCACCTCCCACAAGGGGCTCTGCCCGCGCCTCCCTGACCGACGACAGCGGCACAATCACGGCGCCCTCGACGCCGTCTTTGCGCAGGAAAACCAGCTGCCGATCGGTTACCACGAGCCAGCGCTCGCCGAACACCTCGCGATCCGCCATGTCGGTGGCGACCTGAATCAGGACCTCCTCAGCGGAGGTCGAGACCCCGCTCAGCTTCCGGCTCAGCGCAGCCGGCAGGCGCTCCTTGAAGGGTTCGGTCGGTTTCACCGGCACCTCACCGATCGCGTCATTGTCGACTAACCCCGGCATCATCTACTCGCCGACAGCGATGATCTCCGAGGCCTCTCGCTGCATCTCCACGAGATCACAGAAAGTGCCTTTCCGAGCGAGCAGCTCGGCATGAGTCCCCATCTCGACGATGCGCCCGTCGTGCAGCACCATAACCCGGTCGGCGTGGCGCAGGGTGGCGAGACGATGAGCGATGGCAAACGTCGTGCGGCCCTTCACCATGCGGCCCAAGGCCTCCTGAATC
>CBDBIJ010000129.1:0-4358 GCA_965205655.1 Candidatus Latescibacterota bacterium | reverse complement strand
TTTCACCAACGGGCAACGCAAGGAGGTTTGATATGCCACGACATAAAGAGAGGTGCGGCGCCTGAGATCGCCGCAAACGGCCTCTAGCAATAGAGGGAGCCGGATACGCCCTGCGTGTCCGGCTTTTTTATTTCAGGGTGCGAGGAGCAGGTAGCGGGCGATGAAGATGACGGCGAGAGCGTCGATGAGGATATGCACTTCACTTCCTCTTCCACTCAGCCGCTTGATGATCGGGTAGGTGACGATACCGGCGGCCACTCCGTGAGCGATGCTGAAGGTCAGGGGCATCACGAGAATCGTCATGAAGGCGGGCACTGCGTCTGACACGTCGTCCCAGCGAATACGAGTCACAGACGAAGCCATGAGCACGCCGACGACGATGAGCGCCGGCGCCGTCGCGAACACGGGGATGGCTTCGACAAGTGGGGTCAGGAACAGCGCCAGCAGGAAGAGGACTGCCACGACCACGCTTGTGAAACCGCTACGGGCTCCCTCGGCGATACCTGAAGCGCTCTCGATGTAAGTCGTCACGGGTGAGGTTCCCACGAGCGCCCCGCCTACCGTCCCAAGCGAATCGGCGAGCAGTGCGCGATTTGCGCGCGGGAGCTTTCCCTGTTGATCAAGAAATCCGGATCGCTGGGAAAGACCGACCAGAGTCCCCATCGTGTCAAAGAGGTCGACAAAGAGGAAGGCGAGGACGACTGCGATCAGGGCTGGATCGAAGGCGAGGTGGAGGTTCTCCCAATGCTTTCCCGAGCAAGTGCTCGGGCCATACGGGCACACCAACGAAGTCCCGCGGAGCTTCAGAGACGCCGGTCAGAATTGACAGGGCGGTCACAGCGATGACGCCGATCAGGATCGCTCCCTTGATGCCTCTCGACATCAGCGTCGCCGTGCCGATCAAGCCGATGAGGGCGAGTACAGTCGGGCCGGTCTGAAGCTGGCCGAGCGCCACGAACGTCGCCTCACTGCTGACAATTACGCCCGCGTTCTTCAGACCGATAAAGCCGATGAAAAGGCCGATTCCAGCCGCGGTGGCGTGCTTCAGGCCGGTCGGCACAGCGTGGATGACAACCTCCCGGAGGCGGACGAGCGAGAGGAGAAGAAAGAGCAGTCCCGAGGCGAGCACGACAGACAGCGCGAGCTCCCAGCGGACACCCATCCCGATGACAACGGAGAAAGTGAAGAAGGCGTTGAGCCCCATGCCGGGCGCCAGCGCGAAGGGATAGTTCGCGGCGAGTCCCATCACCAGCGTCGCGAATGCCGCCGACACGCAAGTCGCGAACATCAATTCCGGAAAGAGCTCCTGTCCCATCGCCTGAGCCAGGATACCCGGGTTGACGGCGATGATGTAGGCCAACGTGACAAAAGTCGTCACACCGCCCACAACCTCTGTTCTCAGGGTTGTTTCGAGTTTGTCGAACTCGAAACAACCGGGCAATCGCGTTCAATTTCGGATCCTCTGCCAGAGGGCGTGTCCAGGTGTCACACCTAGGCAGGCGCGTTCTGCTGAAAGAGCGTAATCCCTATATCCAGGTACTTGTCGCGCTCTTCCGGTGTGGTGGCTGTGCCCATGGCCAGACGAATGTCCGTGTCGGCAAGTTGAGCGGCCACATTGCGCACGCAGTCATCGACGTTCTTCAGCGGATATTCCGGGTGATCTTCCAGACTGAACGTGAGGTCGTTTGGACCGAAAGTAACCACGGTCACGCCAGGCTTGGCGAGTTTGCGAATATTCGTCACCGCTTCAGCGGATTCGATCTGAATACCCAGAATGACGTAGTCGTTCCACCAGGCCGAATAAGCGCGCCGCTCTGGCCGCTCAGACAAGCCTCGGCGGGCGGCGCCACCCCAACTGCGTCGTCCGACAGGACCGTAGTAGGCATAGGCGATGGCGTCATCCACCGTTTCCGGTTCCATCACTTCGGGGACCAGAACAGCGCTGAATCCGAAATCCAGAAAGCGCCCGACCATATAGGCATGGCGGGTGTGGGGTATGCGCAACTGCACGTCGATGCCCAACTCTTCCGCGATGGAGCAATATTCGACCAACTGTTCTTCGCGGAAAGCGGTATGCTGACCGTCAATCCAGATATAGTCGTAGTCGCCCGTAGACCATATGCCGGTCAGCTCGCTCTTGCTCGTCAGTATCGACCCGCGCAGGGCGACCATCACTTCGCCGTCTTTCATGCGTTGTCTGAGCGTTTTCGCTTGTGGCACAGTTGACTTCCTTTTGTTAGTTGTGGTTCACAGTCGAAGACTCGGGATTTGAGCCCAGGAGTATAAGACTTCGACAGCGAGATCACGACACATCAACCTTGGCCAGGTAAATGCTCGTTTTCTCCTCGTGGGTTGAATAGTAGCTCATCCACAAAAGATCCTCGTACCAGACCATACCCGGGTACGAGCAATCACCGCCGCTTGGAAGACGCGCCACTGTCTCGTAGCTGGTCGCCGTCATGCGAGCGATGACGGTGCCGAACTCGCCGTCATGCTGACCACGCGAGCAGGCCCACAAGTTGCCATCCGGGACGCGAATGAAGTTCGGTCCACCCAGGCTCGCCGCAACTTGCGTGAACGACCACTCCGTGTACGGGGGGCGGCTGCGGCCAACCCAGTTCGGCCGGATGAGCGCAATCATCTCTTCGTCAGGCATGACGCGCAGCGTCGTTTCGCTGGCGGTCCAGATGCCTTCCGGCAAACGAAATTCGGTGACAAACTCCCAGTTGAGGGCATCCGTTGTCCGGTAGAGCATGCCGCGTCGAGGATCACTGCCCTCGCCGAGCTTCGATACAGAATAGCCGACGTCGCCGTGCCAGGTGACTCGCCAGAGCCAGTGGTCCTCTGCCAGTACCTTGGTCGGCGGCGTCCACGATCGGCCATCTTCGGAGAAGCTGACCCGCGGGCTGCGCGTGAGGTACCTGCCGTCACCGTCGCTCAAGGTTCCGCCGCTGAGCAGCAGCAGACGATCGTCGGGCATCTCGGTGAGCTTGGGATCGCGCAAGTCGACACCCTCTTCAGTTACCTCGGCAGCACTTGACCAGGACTCGCCGTCGCCCGATACGAGTACACGCAGAGTGCTGATGCTGGCCTCGTGATCTTCAGCTTCGCGAAACGTGCACCACCAGCGCCCGCGGGCGCGCAACAGATCGGTAAAGGCGTTGTGCGGCGAGTGATCCCAGATCTTTTCGACGGAGAGGATGCGAGGGCGGTCAGCCGCCATGGGGAAAGTTTCCGTACGCCTGCACCTCAACCTGACTGCCACTGGCCGACGAGGTGCGCGCCGCGTCGCAGACAGCCTGTACGCGGTAGCCCGTGTGTCCGTCGCAGATCGGCCGACGCCCGGTGGTCACGGCGTCGACGAGATCTTCGATCATCGGCTGATCGAAATAGGGAGCGCGAAGCGGTTCGACGCCAATGAGCTCGCCGCCGCCGTCGGTCTCCAGTTCGATTTGATCCGACCCGAATTCCAGACTCTGGATGATGATCCGGCCGTCTGAGCCGTCCACCTGGGCGAAGTCGCGACGCGGCCTGGAGGTGAGGATCGTCGAGTGGACGCCGATGCGGCCGTCAGCGAAGCGGATGAGGATGGCGTCGGTGTCGTCGACGTCACAGTCGTGGTGGACCGTATCGATCATCGCACTCACAGCAACCGGTTCGGCGTCAGCCAGGTTGAGCAGGACTTCCAGCCGGTGAACGGCCATCTCCATCAGCGCTCCGCCGATTCCAGGCTGCGCCTGCCAGGCGTCTGAACCGAGTTCCCACCAGCCGCTGTAATGGGTGCGCACGCACACCGGCGTGCCGATGGCCCCGTCAGCGATCAGCTGTCGGCTCAACACGATCTGTGGGAACAGACGACGTCGGTAGGCGACGGCAAGGTGAACGCCGGCCTCGTGGCACGCATCGATCATCTCGCCGCACTCGTGCTGATCGCGAGCCATCGGTTTCTCGCACAGCACGTGCTTGCCAGCGCGGGCGGCGGCAACGGTGTAGTCGCGGTGGGTATCCGTCGGCGTCGATACGATCACCGCGTCGACATCCGAGTCTACCAAGAGTGCGGCGGCGTCGGTATAGGGCTTGCAGCCACCGAACTCCGTAGCAAATGCCTGAGCCCCCGACAGGTCCCGCCGGCAGACGGCGACCAGGTCCGCGTGCTCAGAGTGGAGAAGGCTCGGCGCGAAGGAGCTCCTGGCGATCGAACCACATCCGATGATACCGAATCTCACCCCCGGATCCTCTCTGCGTGCTCAGCTGCGAGTGTGTGTTACCTTGTCGAGAGACAACCTAAGTCTCGATTGCACGCGGTGTCGAGCAATTCCAGGGAGCAGGCCATGGGATCGAAGGGACTGGTGTCACTG
>CBDBIJ010000128.1:0-43577 GCA_965205655.1 Candidatus Latescibacterota bacterium | reverse complement strand
GAGGACGACCCGGAGCTGCAACAGGCGGACGCCGAGACCGGCGCCGGAATCATCGACGTCGCGGCTTTCCGGCGGCAGATGGAGCACGTCGCGGAAGCCGGCTGGAACGCGGTGTCGACGACGCAGATCGTCGACTGGATGGAGGGTGATGTGGAACTCTCTAACAAGGTGTTCGGCCTGCATTTCGACAACGGCTGGCTCGATACGGCGACGACGGCCTTACCAGTCGTTCGGGAGCAGGGGTACACGGCAACCTGTTTTCCCATAACAGACGGAGTCGAGGCCGCCTCATCCGGGCGCACGGCCTCAGTGCGAACCCTGACCGAGGGCGTCGTGGCAAAGCCCTTCATGACCTGGGAGCAGGTGCAGGAGCTGTTGGATGGCGCCTGGGAGATCGGCGCCCACACGGCGACCCATTGCAAGGTGGCCGAGGTTCACGCTTCCGATGGCGATGCCGCCGTGGTGTTGGAGGCCGAAACGGCGAATGAGATTTTTCGCGACCGGCTGGGGCAGGTGCCCGTCCACTTCGCCTACCCGAGCGGCTCGCGAAACAGCCGGACAGATGAACTGTTGGCCGACTACTATCGATCGCTTAGGCTCTGGCATTTCGATTTCCCCATAGCCTGGTCGTTTACAGATCGCACGACCTCGCCACTGGCCATTGACTGTCAGAACATCGACCTGCGCGTCAGCAGCACCGATTTCGACCGCATCTTCACAGAAGCTCTCGCGCAGTAGGTCGCTCCATGGGCGTAGGCGACCCTAGCCTGGACCTCTTCCACCCCCTCATCGCCAGGTGGTTCAAGGACCGCCTCGGCACTCCCACGGACGTGCAGGCGCAGGCCTGGCCGCTCATCGCCGCGGGCGAGCACGTGTTGGTCACTGCGCCAACCGGAAGCGGCAAGACGCTGACCGCTTTTCTGTGGGCCATCGACCGGCTCGTCACCGGCGCCTGGCCGACAGGACAGGCGAGCGTGCTTTACGTGTCGCCGCTCCGGGCCCTCAACAACGACATCCAGCGCAATCTCACCACACCCCTCGCCGAGCTGCGCCACGTCTTCGAGACCGCCGGCGAGGAGTTTCCGCATATAAGGGCGCTGACCCGCTCAGGCGACACTCCACAATCGGAGCGCCGCCGCATGCTGACGCGGCCTCCGGAAATTCTCATCACAACACCAGAAAGCCTGAACCTGCTGCACAGTTCGGGCGGAGGGCGTTCCCTGCTGACCGGGATACGCACGGTCATCCTCGACGAGATACACGCCGTAGTGGGCAGCAAGAGGGGGACTCATCTCATCACGGCAGTGGACCGCCTGGTGCCGATGTGCGGCGAGTTTCAACGCATCGCCCTGTCGGTCACAGTGCGGCCGCTCGAAACGGTGGCCGAGTTCGTCGGCGGGTTTCGCATGGAGGCCGATGGCGGCGGCGAGCCACAGTACGTCCTTCGACCGGTGTCCGTCCTGCGCTCCAAAGCGGCCAAGCGCTACGACGTCAGGGTGAGCTTCCCGGAGGCGGCCGCCCATTCCGCCGCGGATGGGGACTCGGTGTGGGACCCGCTCGTGGAAGAATTCCGCGACATAATCGACCGGCATACCTCCACGCTCGTGTTCACGAACAATCGCAGGTTGTGCGAAAAGCTGACCCTCCTCATCAACAGCGCTTACGACCGGCCTGTGGCTTACGCCCATCACGGGTCGCTGTCGCGCGAGCTCCGGGAAGAGGTGGAACGCAAGCTCAAGGAGGGGGCTCTCAAGGCGATCGTGGCGACGAATTCCCTCGAGCTCGGCATCGACGTGGGCGCGCTGGATGCCGTCATCCTCGTGCAATCGCCGCGATCGGTGTCTTCGGCGATCCAGCGACTCGGTCGTGCGGGACACCAGGTGGGCGAGGTCAGCCGCGGCGTCCTCTTTCCGACTCACCCTCACGACTTCGTCGAGTCGGCGGTGTTGTCCCGCGGCATCCTGGAGCAGGACATCGAGCAGGTGCGTCCGGTGGACGGTCCGCTGGACGTGCTGGCGCAAGTTATCGTCTCGATGGTAGGAGTGGAAACCTGGGACCGGGACGATCTGTTTCGACAACTGCGGACGTCCTATCCCTACCGGGACCTCGGCCGAGAGCAACTCGAGCTCGTTCTCAACATGCTCGCCGGCCGCTACGCCCACAGCCGGATTCGCGAGCTCAGGCCCAAGATCTCCCTCGACGGTCTCGATAACTCCGTCGCCGCCCGCAAGGGCGCCCTTCAGGAGCTGTACCTATCCGGCGGCACCATCCCCGACCGCGGCTATTTTCATCTCAGACGGGAAGATACGAATGCGCGCATCGGAGAGCTCGACGAGGAGTTCGTCTGGGAGCGCTCGGAGGGACAGACCTTCACGCTGGGGACACAGAACTGGACCATCCAGCGCATTACCCACAACGACGTCTTCGTAAGGCCAGCTCCGCCCAGGCCCGTCGATCTGCCGTGCTGGAAGGCAGATGGCGGCAATCGCGATTTTCATTTCTCCGAGCGCATCGGCCAGTTTCTGGAGGAGGCCAACCAGCGGCTGGAAGACCCCCAATTCGCCACCAGCCTGCAGCGGGACCGCGCCATGGACGCCACCTCCGCCGACCAGCTGCTGTCGTTTCTGCGCCAGCAGAAAGAGGTCTGTCGGTGCGACCTGCCCCACCGCCACCATGTCGTAGTAGAGCGCACGAGTTCCGGTCCCGACGGCTACCCCGGCAATCAGGTCATCGTGCACACGTTTTGGGGCGGCTGCGTGAATCGTCCGTACGCCCTGGCGCTGGACGCCGCCTGGGACGAACGCTTCGGGCAGCGCCTCGAGATCTATCCCTCCAACGACAGCATCGCCGTGCTTCTGCCTCACGAGGTGGATGGAGACGAACTGCTCGCCTTCGTGACGAGCGCCAGCTTCGAGTCATTGCTGCGCCAGCGCCTGGAGAGTTCGGGTTTTTTCGGCGCCCGCTTCCGCGAGTGTGCCCAGCGAGCGCTGCTGCTGCCCCGGAATCGCTTCAACGAACGCATGCCACTTTGGATGAGCCGGCTGCGGTCGCAGAAGTTGCTCGACGCGGTGTCGCGCTACGAGGATTTCCCCGTGCTCCTGGAGGCATGGCGCACTTGCCTGAGAGACGAGTTCGACGTCACGGCGACGCGCCAGCTGCTCGCGGAGATGGAATCCGGATCGATTCGCTGGACCCAGGTCACGACCCAGCAGCCGAGTCCTTTTGCTCGCGGGATCTCGTGGAGACAGATCGACAAGTACATGTACATGGACGACAAACCCCAGGGGCAGGGCCGCTCGAACCTCCGCGGCGAGCTTTTGCGGGAGGTGGTGCTCACACCCGGGCTGCGACCGGCCGTCGAACCCGAGCTCGTGCGCCGGTTCGAGGAGAAGCGGCAGCGGTTGAGTCCCGGATACGCGCCGTCGACTACTCGCGATCTCGTGGACTGGGTGGTAGAGCGGCAGCTCATCCCCGAACCTGAATGGAACCTCCTGCTCGAGGCCGTGCGCCGCGACGCGGAGGATGAGCCTGGGGTGCTGGTCGCCGCGGCCGGCGATCGGCTTGTGCGGATGTCGGGGGGCCGACTCGAGAATCCGCTCGTGGCGGCTCTGGAGTCGGTGCCACGCATCAGCCGCGCTTTGGACCTTGACTGGTCGAGCCTGTCGTTGCGGTCTCTTGGCAGCGGCATGGAGGTAGAGCCCGCTTCGCCGGAGGCATCTCAAGAGGACGAAGGAGGGGGTGAGGAAACGCAGACAGACGTCCTGGCGGAGTGCTTGCGCTTCTATGGCCCCACGAGCTTGGAGCGACTGCGTGCGAACTCGGGGCTGACGGTCGAGGCACTCGAACGGGCTCTCGACGACCTGGTGGAGACAGATCAGGTGGTGAGGGGACGGCTGGTCGCCGACTCGGAAGAGGATCTCATCTGCGACTGCCAGAATATGGAGACGCTCCTGCGCATAGCCAGAGCGGCCGCGGTCCCCTTTTTCGAACCTCTGCCGATTGCGGAGCTCCCTCTGTTTCTGGCGAGATGGCAGGGACTGATCGACTCGACACAGTCGGATGAGCGGCTGGCAAGATCGATGGAGCAACTGTTGTGCTATGAGGCGCCGGCAGCAATATGGGAGTCCGACGTCATCCCGGCCCGACTCGAGCGGTTTTCGCCGCCGCAGCTAGACGCCCTCATGGGAGAAAGCCCCCTGAGATGGATCGGCCGAGGCGAGAATAGGGTGGCGTTCTGCTTCGCTCCTGATCTCGACCTTCTGGATGAACAGAGCGCGCCGGTAACCGACAGCGATGACGCAGCGACATCAGCCGCGGCCGGTATGGAGATCGCGGATTTCTTTCCCGACCCACGGGCGCGATACGATTTCGCCACCCTCCATCGCTCATCCGATCTGTCGGCGACCGCGCTGTCGAAGCGGCTGTGGAGCGCCGCGTGGCAGGGCCTGGTTACCAACGACACCTTCTCGGCGCTTTCCAAAGGGATTGAAAACCGTTTTGAGATCCCACGGGAACAGTCGGTGGAGCAGCCGGCGCCGGGACGGCGAACCGGGGGTCCGCGTCCGCGGCGCTCGAGCTTTTCTCGCTGGCGCGGGTCGATTCCCTATGCCGGCAACTGGCACCTACTTCCCCAATTGGAGCCGAGCGACGACCTCATCGAGGTGGAAGAGCGAGGCAAGGATCGGGCGCGTCTCCTGCTGGAACGCTATGGACTGCTATTCCGTGAGCTGCTGCAGCGAGAAGCACCGGCTTTTCGCTGGCCCTCGGTGTTCCGCTCACTGCGCCTCATGGAGCTGTCCGGCGAGGTGCTGGCGGGGTGCTTTTTCGACGAGATCCCGGGTCCCCAGTTCATCTCTCAACGGGCCTTCCGCCTGCTGCAGCGCCAGCCGCCCAGCGAGGTCTTCTGGCTCAGCGCCGCCGATCCGATCTCGCCTGCGGCCTTCAGATCCCCGGCCTCGGCGCAGATCTCCCCACGCGGATCGCCAGCAACCACCTGGTCTACCACGGCTCGCAGCTGGTGCTGGTGTCCAGGCGCAATGGCAGGTCCCTGTCCATTTTCGCAGCGGCGACGGATCCCGAGCTCGAGCGCTATGTCGGGCAGCTGCGACACCTGATGGCGCGCCCCTCTCACGCGGCGCGCCAGCTGACCGTGGAGAGCATCAACGATGAGAGCGCGGCCCACAGCGACTACGTGGATATCTTCCGCATCTGCTTCGATGTCCGCCTCAGCCACAACGACCTCATCCTTTGCCGCCGACCGGCCGAAGTATAGGCCCTTCAATCGGTTGCATCGGTTCCCGTTTTGCGTAATGTTAGGGTGAAAACTCCCTGTCGAAAGGAGTCTCCTCAAATGGCAACCGCAACCGACTTGATGACGGCCGAGCAGATACTCGGTCAGAAGGGTGGCGAGCTCTACAGCGTGACCGCGGACGCCACCGTTCACGAGGCGCTGACCATGATGGTGGAGAACAAGGTGGGCTCAACGCTCATCAAAGAGGGCAACAGGATTGTGGGGATCTACACGGAACGGGACCTGATGCGCAACAGCATCGACCCGAGCTTCGCCCCGAAGACCGCTCGCATGACCGAGCACATGTCAAAGGGCCTCAAATTCGCCCCACACACCGATACAGCCTACGACCTGATGGACAAGTTTCTCGGCCTGCGCCTGCGACACCTGCTCATCGACAAGAACGATGAGTTCATCGGCCTGCTCTCAATCGGCGATGTGATAAAGGCCGCACTCCAGGACAAAACGAAGGAGTTCGAGGTCCTCGAGCGGATCGCCAACTGGGAATACCACGAGGAGTGGAAGCCCCGACAATAGACCTCCGGTCTTAATCGCTCAGCTCCAAAAGGCTTTTCCATGCCGGTTGAGATAACCATGTGGTTCAGCGTCGTTCTCGTCTTTGCGAGCGTCGTCGTAAAGGTCGCGACTGCCAACATCATCTCGCGACAGAAGAGCGAGGTCGCGGATCTCGAAAAGGAGCTCCGCAAGCTCCAGGAACGCCTCCAGGAGATCATCGAACATCGAGCCTCGGTGAACGACAACGTCCTGTTCTACGAGCGTCGCGAGGTGGAGGTGACGAAGGAGCTCGAGATACTAAGGCCGGAGCTGGAGGAGCATCTCGCCGCAGAGAGAAAGCATCTCGAGTCACTGGGCTACGACCCGGATGAAGAGGGAGCTCCCGACGCTATCGAAGCGAATGCCCCTGCCCAGGCGGAGGCCGCGATCCGCGACGAAGCCGGCGTCGACGGGCCAGCAGATGGCGAGATGGTCACCGACTCGAATGGCGATCCCACCGAGGAGGGCGAATCAGAAGAGGCGGATTCGCACGTCTCGACCTTTCAACAGACCGACGTCTCTCTCGATCCGACCCTCCCCGTTTCCGTCGTGCTCGGCGACGCGGACCGTCTGTTCCTCCCGGACGCGGTGGTCACCGAACTCCTCGGAATGGGCGTGAACGTGATGGAGCGGGCGCTGTTGACTCAAAAGGTGCGGGAGCTGGGAGAGGACCTCGGTCTCATTCTCGCAGGCGAGCAGTACTTCAAGCTCGGCAGTCTCAGTGAAGTGCGGGCCGTCGTCGTGATCAACTCGAGGATGCGCGGCAGCGGCGTCGGCACCGCTACGTGCCGAATCGTCGAAATCCCGTCGGGAAAAATCGTCATGAGCACGTCCTACGATCAGCCAGGCATCGACGAGCGCAGTGAAAGCTTCGAAACCCTCACCGCCACTGCGAGAATCATCGCCGAGAGCATCAACAGCGCCATGCGCGCGCCAACTCCAGAAGCAGCTCAGTAGAAAACCCTCCGCGCGACTTTCTGTCCAGATGCCTCGCATAAAGACGGTTTCGCCCGGGGACGCGACCGGTGAGCTCGCCAAGCAGTACGAAGCGGCGCAGGATAGAGCCGGCCATATCTGCAACATCGTCAGCATCATGAGCCAGAATCCCCTCGTGCTGAAGACCTCACTGGAGTTTTACGGGGCGCTCATGCACGGACCGTCCTCACTGAGCCGCGGTCAACGGGAAATGCTCGCCGTCGTGGTGTCGGCGCGCAACCACTGCGTGTACTGAGTGCGGGCACATGCCAACGACCTCCGTGCAGAGGTCGCAGCCGACTTCGGAATCTCGGACCCAACAACCGGCGACAGTTTCGTTCACGCCCTCGCCTCAGATTGGCGCCGTGCCGAGTTGGGCCCGGCTGATCGAGCCCTGTGCAGCTATGCCGACATTCTGACCGCCGAACCGCATCGAGTCGGCGACGGGGAAATCGCCGAGCTCCGGCGGTGCGGTTTCGGCGATACTGCCATCCACGACGCCACTCAAATCGTCGGCTACTTCAACTACATCAACCGGGTCGCCGATGCCCTCGGCGTAGACCAAGAGAGTTTTGTGCGGGCCTGGGAGGCTGATGACGTCGATTGACACTGTTCGCCGTCGACTGAGGGGTCTCGGTTCGTCACCACCGGTCGACAACACCGACTCACGTGTTTTCTTGATTGCGACAAAACGCCGACATAAGTTCCCACGCCCATGACTGCGGCGAGCAAGAAGACGACAGGCAAGAAGGCGGCGAAGCGGAAGGCGCGCACGAGCCCACGGGCATCGCGGTCCTCTGGACTCGGCATCGACACCGAGTCCGCGCTGTCGCTCTACCGAGTGATGCTGAAGATCAGGCGCACGGAGGAACAGCTGGCCCGCTCATACCAGGCCGGACTCATCCCCGGTGCCTGCCACACCTACATTGGCGAAGAAGCAATCGCCGCGGGTGTGTGCGCCCACCTGCAGGATACCGACGCCGTTTTCAGCACCCACCGGGGCCACGGTCACGCCCTCGCCAAGGGCGTCCCCATCCGCGAGGTCATCGCCGAGCTCTACGGCAAGGCCACCGGCTGCTCCCAGGGACGGGGCGGCAGCATGCACCTGTTCAAGCCGGAGGTCGGGATGATGGGCACGAGCGGAATCGTTGCACCTTGTATTCTCCAAGCAACCGGCGCTGGATACTCCTTCAAGCTGCTCGGAACTGATCGAGTCGGTGTCGCCTTCTTCGGTGACGGAGCCGTGAGCAATGGCGCCTTTCACGAGGGGCTCACGATGGCGGCGCGCTGGCAGCTTCCCGCCCTCTTCATCTGCGAGAACAACCTCTACGCCACTGAGGTGGCCTTCAGCACCGCGACCCAGAATCCGGAAGTGGCGAATAGAGGCGAGGCATACGCCATCGAATCGGTCGCCGTCGACGGCAACGACGTGCTCGCCATGCACGCGGCAGCCGGGGAGGCTGTGAGAAGGGCGAGGTCTGGAGGCGGCCCCACTCTCATCGAGTGCAAGACCTACCGCACCCGAGCCCACGCGGAGGGAATGCGCGACGGCGGCTATCGCACCCAGAAAGAGATCGACTCGTGGAAGGCGAAGGATCCGATTGCCGGGCTGCACAAGAGGCTGGTGTCCGGAAAGATTGCTTCTGAAGAGGAGCTCGAGGCCATCGATTCCGAATTGAAGGCGGAGGTACGGGGTGGGCTGAAATTCGCAGAGGAGAGCCCGTGGCCGGACCCCGCTACCGTTCTGGACCACGTCTACAGCCGGGAAGGTGCCCGTGCGTGAGCTGACCTACACGGAAGCCGCGCTGGAGGGTCTCGCCGAAGAGATGGCTGCCGATCCCACCGTCTTCGTGGTCGGAGAGGGTGTCGGCCCGAGAGGCGGCAACTTCAACACGACGACGGGCCTGCACGCGATCTACGGAGACATGCGGCTGCGCGACACCGGCATCTACGAAAGGGGCTTTACCGGCATGTGCGCCGGCGCCGCCATGACCGGAACCCGACCGGTGGTGGACTACATGTTTCTCGATTTCGGCCTGGACGCGATGGGGGAGATCATCAATCAGATCGCCAAGATGCAGTACATGAGCAGCGGCCGTCTCAAAATGCCTATCGTGCTGCGCGGTTGCATCGGGCTCGGCGGCGCATCGGCGACGCACCACTCCGGCAACTACTATCCGATATTCGCACATCTCCCCGGTTTTCGCGTCGCTCTGCCGGCGACCCCGTACGACGCCAAGGGATTGCTGAAGACGTCGATCCGATCCGCCGACGATCCGGTGCTGTTTCTGGAACACAAGTCGCTGCTGAGCGCCCGGGGTGAGGTGCCGGAAGAAGAGTATTCAGTTCCCTTCGGGCAGGCCTCCGGTCGCATGGTCGGCAAGGATGCGACTGTCGTGGCCCTGACGTCTATGGTGCAGAAAAGCCTCGACGTGTGCGAGGCACTCGCACATGAAGGAGTATCGATCGAGGTGATTGATCCGCGTACCATCGCCCCCCTGGACATCGACACGATTCTCGAATCTGTAGCCAAAACGGGGAGACTGCTCATCGTGGATGAGACGTTCGCCCCGTGCGGAGTGGGCGCGGAGATCGCCGCGCAGGTGCTCGATGGCGCGTTCGACGATCTCGATGCCGCCCCCGGTCAGGCGACTGAACGGAGCTCACACCCCGACTCCGTACAGCGCCACCCTCGAGGCGGCGGCGATCCCTCAGGCTGCAGATATCGAGGCCGCCATCCGCGATCTCTTGGCCGAATAATGGCGGTGGAAATTGTCATGCCGCGTCTCGGCTGGACGATGGAGCAGGGAACCCTCGTCGAGTGGGTGAAAGAAGACGGCGAGGAGGTCGCCTCCGGCGACATCGTCATGCTGGTGGAGAGCGACAAGGCGGTCAACGAAGTCGAGATTTTCGACGACGGCATCCTCCGCATCCCTTCCGGGTCGCCGCAACCGGGTTCGACGGTCCCGGTGGGAACGCTACTCGCCTGGGTCGTACAGGAGGGCGAGGAGATCCCCGAAAGAGCGAGCTCCGCAACGGCGATCCCGTCGCCGGCACACCGGCAGCCCACGAACGCGACAACTGCGCCGTCCGACCCGGTCGTCGCGACCGCTTCAGCGTTCCCAGCTCCAGCACTCCCCGCTCCGGCAACTCGACCACTCGTTCGAATGGGGGCTGGAGGCGCGAGAGAGCAGGCGATCAGCCCCCGAGCGCGCCGCATCGCGCTTGAGCTCGGCGTCGACTGGCGAGTGATCAGCGGCAGCGGGCGGACGGGTCGCATCATTGAGCAGGACGTGAGGCGGGTCGCGGGGCGAGTCGCGGAGCGGGTCACGGAAGCGCCGCCGGCGTCTTCTGTGACAGCCGCGCGGACGGGCGCACAAACGGCCTCACTAACGGTAGAGGCGGATGCCACCGAGTTCATCAGACTGCAGGAGAAGCTGGCGGGATCGCCGTTGAATGACGCCTCGCCGAGCCGCACCGATTTGCTCATCAAGCTCACAGCGGTCGCCCTCGCCCAGCACCACGAGGTACGGGCCGATCGCCAGTGCGGGCGCGCTGCCGTCCACGTCTCGAGAGGAGTTGAAACCGGAGCAGGTGTCGGGTATGGCGTGATCCGCGACGTCGCCTCCAAGTCTCTGCGCGAGATAGCACGAGAATCCAGCTTGCTGGAAGAGCGAGCCGGGCATGGGGAGCCGTTGGAAGAGGACTGCGACTGCTCGATCGCCGTCGTCGACATGGGTCCGTATGGCGCCGACTCCTTTCGGCCCGCCCTGGGCCAATCACGGCTCGCCGCGCTGGGAGCGGGAGCGGCGGTGACGAGGCCCGGCGTCATTCAAAATCGAATGGAGCCGCGACAATTCGTGAGCCTCAGCCTCACTTTCGATGTGGATCAACTAGACGAGATCGCCGCCAGCAACTTCCTGTCGACGGTGCGCGATTACATCCAGGAACCCTTTCAATGGTTGAGCTGGTGACGGCCACATCGCCCAGGGAGTGACGATGAAACTCGAGGGCAAGACAGCGGTGATCACCGGCGGGGCCACCGGCATCGGCGCCGCCACGGCAGAGCTGTTCGCCGCCGAGGGCGCCGCGGCGGTCGTGCTCGATTACAACGCGGCCGAAGGAACAGCGGTGTGCGACCGGATTGCAGGGGCGGGGAAAGGAGCAGCGCTCTTTCTTCACGCGGACATGCGGACGGAAAGCAGCGTGGCTGCCGCCTTCGAGGAGGTTTCCCGGCGCTACGGAAAGCTGGACATCCTCATGTGTGGAGCCGGCGTGTTGAAGGGAGCGCACCGGGGGATCGAGGAGTTCGACGAGGAGGACTGGGACGCGACCATCGACACAAACTTGAAGGGCACCTTTCTGGCAACGAAATACGGCGTGCCGTTGATGGTGGCGGCGAAGGAATCCGTTCTCCTGCTCATCTCGTCAGGCGCCGGAGTTACGGGCGCCAGCTCCTCCTTCGCCTACGCCGCCAGCAAGGCCGGCATCCACGGCATGCGGATGAAATTCCAGAGTGAATACGAACCAAAAGGGATGAGGGTGCACGTCATCTGCCCCAGCAGCATCGCCACCCCTCTGAAACTCGCCAATATCGCAGAAAGAGCGGAGCTGTCCGGAGAGGATCCGCAGCGCGCTATGGAGGTGGCGCTGAAAGATCTCGGCGATCCAATAGGAGTCGCCCGGGTCCTGGCCTTTCTCGCCTCCGACGATGGATCCTACGTAAGGGGCACGGTCTTTACCCGGTAAAAAAAGAATCCCCTCAGGATCATTTCCTGAGGGGACCGCGGGCGGGATGAGCGCTGGCGATGGAGACGAGCGCCCGTTGATCTTGGAGACATACTCCCAGAGCGTCGGTCGCTCTCGAATCGCACAACAGCCGCCGAATGGGTAGTCCGGCAAGGTTTCGATTCGCTCCCCAACCCGTTGAAGGCAGCAACCTGCTGCGAACACCCGTCGACGAAGAGGGCCGGCCTGGTTCGGTGCGTAACCAGTACCTGGGAAATATTCCCGCCCCCTCGTCGGCCAGGTGGTTCGGAATCTGGCCACCAGCCCCCACTCAACTCGCCCACAGGAGATCTCCGTAATAGCTCGCAATCCTCGTGCCAGCATCTGATCCGCCGGTGTCGGTATCAGTAATCTGTTGATTTTATTACAGATAGTGTGTTTGGACGATTTCGGATGTAATGAACAAAGTGCCGCAAAAATGCGGCACTAAACGAGTCGAAAATCGATGATAACTAATTGATTTCTATTGGAATAAATCAGATTGTGCTAAAAAGCAGCAGTGCCGCGATCGGGAAGCAGTTGTTTGCTCAGTTCGGTCGGTATTCCTCTGAGTGGATCCCGTGTCGTCTCATCAGGCGCTGAAAGGACGAGCGGTGGAGCCCGGCCTCCTCGGCGGCACGCGAGACATTGCCGTCGTACTGTCTGAGAAACTCAAGCACAAATTCGCGCTCGAAACTCCGCTTGGCGTCGGTATAGGTTGAGAGTGCTTCTGTCCCGGAGCCACCTTCGCGATCGGTTATGCGCCCGGGCAAACCGGCGGGGGTGATCCACCCCGAATCAGTGAGGGAGAAGGCGCCCTCGATGGCGTTTTGGAGCTCGCGCACGTTCCCGGGCCACTCGTAACGCTCCAGCAGCCCAAGCGCCTCGGGCGCGATGCCGTCCCGCTCCCTGGATCCAGTCTCGTTGAGCACCCGGATGAAGTGATTGGCGAGCAGTGGAATGTCCTCTCTCCGGTCCCGCAGAGGTGGCAGCGATACAGACACCACATTGACGCGGTAGTAGAGGTCCTGTCTGAAACGCCCCGCCTCGATTGCCTCTTCGAGACTTTCGTTTGTCGCAGAAATCAGCCTGAAATCAACGGCGATCGATTCCGTCCCGCCCACGCGCCGCAGATCGCGCTCCTGCAGGACGCGGAGAAGCTTGACCTGAAGGTCGACGTTGAGAGTCGCGATCTTGTCCAGAAAAACCGTGCCTCCCTGGGCGGCTTCGAGCAGGCCGGGTTTACGAGTGTAGGCGCCTGTGAAGGCCCCGCGCTCGTGGCCGAATAGCTCGCTTTCGAGGAGCTGGTCCGGCAGGGCGCCGCAATCGATCGGCAGGAACGGGCGGTCGTGCCGGGCGCTGTTGCTGTGAAGGCTTCGGGCAATCAACTCCTTTCCCGTGCCGGTCTCACCCTGAATGAGAACGCTGCTGTCGCTGTCCGCCAGGCGTTCAACCAGGTCCATCACCCGCTCCATCGCCTGGGATCGGGCGACGATGCCGTCAAACCCGGGCCGCACCTTGAGGGCGCGTCGCAACAGAATATTTTCCTCGGCCAGTCGTTTCTGTTCCAGCGCTCTATCGACTGTGAGGATCAGCTGGTCGGGAGAGAAAGGTTTCGGCAGGTAGTCGAAAGCGCCTTCCTTCATGGCCTGGATGGCAGTGGCGATAGTGGGGAAAGCGGTGGTATATTCAATCGGTCAATGCAACATTCTCCCCACTAATCTAATCATAGGAGATGTTGCACATGGCTCAAATGGGACGACCAGGATTGTCCGCGTCACAGAAGTTGGAGGTATGGCGTCGATGGAAGAGCGGCCAGTCGCATAGCGATATTGGTCGGGCGCTCGGGAAGCATCCGGCGTCGATTCATGGTGTCATCACCGCCAATGGGGGCATCGTACCAATGCCGCGTCGACGCTCTCGATGGGCTCTTGGCTGGGAAGAGCGTGAAGAGATCTCTCGAGGTATCGCTGCGGGAAAATCGATACGAATAATTGCGGCCGCTGTTGAGCGTGCACCCTCGACGGTTAGCCGAGAGATTGCCCGCAATGGCGGGCGGCAAAGGTACCGAGCAAACGTTGCCGACCAAGCAGCCTGGACGCGCGCCAGCCGGCCGAAATGCTGCCGACTCGCATCCAATCTTCGTTTGCGGCGAGTCGTGGCGGACAAGCTACGCCTGAAGTGGTCACCTGAGCAGATATCGGGATGGCTGAAGCGGGAGTATGCGCTTTTAGGAAATATGCAGATATCCCACGAAACGATCTATCGAACTCTCTTCATCCAGGCACGCGGGGCACTCAACAAGGACCTCATTGCGCATCTGCGGACGCGAAGGATGATGCGGCGATCCAAGAAGGCAAGCACACGCGATCAGCCGAGAGGCCGGATCGTCGACGCCGTATCCATCAGCGAGCGGCCTGCCGAGATCGAGGACCGCGCCGTTCCCGGCCACTGGGAGGGAGACTTGATCTCGGGGTCGAACAACACGCACATCGCCACGTTGGTGGAGCGGCAGTCTCGGTTCACGATGCTCGTGAAGCTCAACGGCAAAGACACCGAGACCGTTGTCAGAGCGCTGATCAGCCAGGTGAAACGACTCCCCTCCGCGGTGCGGTTGTCCCTTACCTGGGATCGAGGAATGGAGCTAGCTCGGCACAAGGAGTTCTCGATCGCAACTGACGTCGAGGTGTATTTCTGTGATCCTCAGAGTCCCTGGCAACGAGGCACAAATGAGAACACGAATCGCCTTCTTCGACAGTACTTCCCGAGGAAGACCGATCTGTCGCCATTCTCCCAAGCCGACCTGAACAGAGTCGCTCTTCAACTGAACCAGCGCCCGCGGAAGACGTTGGGGTTCGTTTCACCCGCAGAACGCTTCAATGAAGGTGTTGCGTTGACTGGTTGAACTCGCGTCCCTCAAACGGAGTCCGGACGAGTTCCGCACGTGGACGGAGGAAGACGGGTATCAGACCTTCTACGAAACGCTACTCGACTTGGCGCCCACCGAGACCCGAAGTCGCGTGCAGCTGTTGCAACAGATGGGGAGCTTCAAGTTTCGCGGTGGCGCCGCCCCTGATGAGAAGAAGTCCCTCATAGCCGCCCTTTTCGAGGAGCCCGGAGAAGACGAGGACGCCGGCATGGTCGCCAGTATCCGCTCTGGCCGCCTCGCCCGCATCTGGTCACCACCGCAGGACAGCGTGCTGGACTACATCCTCACACGCCCCGCCCAGGCCGGCCGCGTGTTCTCGGACCGTCTCAATCCCGCCAGCGGAGATCCATTCCGACTTATCGGTCACCCCTTCAACGAGGTGCGCAGCACCGACCTGCAGGCCATCAAGGAGGCGAAGGTCGTCGCCTTCGAGCGCGAGTCGGAGATTCATCTGGTCGTGGCCGTCAAAAAGGTCCTCCAGGACTGGGATGAGGACGCCGCTACGTCCGGCGGTGTCGAGCAAGTTGGCCTTATCGAGACGCTGCTCCTCCACGAGCTGGTGGAACTGGTCATCGACGAGACCGAGCCCGACCTGGATCCGCTTTGCTCCCACGTCGTCGCCAGCACTTTCGAGCGCTATCTCAAGGGGAGCTTCCTCACCTTTGCGGTAGAGGATTTCTTCCTCGATTGGCCACCCATGTCAACGGCAGAGCTGGAGGAGCGGGCGGAGAAGGAGATGGCGCAGGAGCTGGAAGAAGCGAGTGCCCTGTTTGCAGAAGAAGAGGCACCCGATGATCTCGATGAGGATCTCGACGACCTGCCCGTCGACGTGCCGAGAAGGAAGCAAGAAGAAGAAAAAGAAAAAAAGTGGCGGGTCAGAAGATGGTGAAGAAGAAAAAGAAGGCGTGAAACGCGTCAGCGGTCTTGCGGTGAGACCCTTTCCTCTTCGTCGCCTTCCTGCTCGGCTTTGACCCTCTCGAAAGTGGCCTCACTCGTCGCCACCTCATCCATCGCCGACCTGATTTCATCGCACAGCGACTGAACCTCGGAAGACTGAGCGAGGCCCGTCGCCGAACCAGCCTGAAGCTGGTCATAGACCAGCTCACCTAGATTCGACCGCAATCTGCTGAGGCGTGTTTTGGCAGCGGCGATGTCCAGCCGCGCGCGACCGAGCTGGGTCAACTCCTCGGCCTTGCTCATGGCCACCGCGGCGCCATCCTGCAGACCCCCTTTTGACGCTATCCCACAAGCTGTCCAATCGCTCTGCCATCTATTCGCACCGCCGCGCAGTTATCTCGTGTCGTTGATGTTGTACGGCAGCAGACCGAGATAGCGGGCGCGCTTGATCGACCGCACGATTCGCGCCTGTTGCTTGCGATTCGCGCCGGATCGGCGTGCGGCGTCGATCTTGCCGATCGGATTGAGAAAACGGGCGAGAATATCGAGTCGCTTGTAGTCGATATCCTCGAGCTTCAACTTTGCCGTGAATTCCTTGCGGCTTGATCTGGCGATGGCTCCTACTCCTCGATTACAGAAACGACGGCACTCATCTGTACCAGTCGAGCGACTGGCAATTGGCCAAAGCAGCACTAAACTTACGCTCCGATCCCGTGCTGTCAACAAGCACCGATCTGGAGTTTTTCCTTGTGTTTACCGATATATAGAATACTACTTGTTACTATCATATATGACTATAAATCCTACAGTCTGGTTTCAGAAATGGCACAAAACGTTATTTATTTCAATAAGTTACGCACATTGTAACGAGGTGAAATTAACCACTAAAGATTTCGTGCAGAGGATCCGATAGTATAACCAGAGACTATTTGATACTAAATCATAATCGAACCTCCAAAATATCCGATCGATCAAATAGTCTTCTCTTTCAGGGCCCATCCAACCCTGAGCTCTCCGGACCCGGAGCGACCCACTCCGAACCGGAACCCGCCAAGCGCCTCCGGCGCGAATCAGCGGCATCAAGAATCGCATACACGCCCTGTCGGGTCGCCCCCGGCGGGGCGTCTGCGTTTGGCACTTGCCCATATACCAGACACCGCTTGGTAGCGCCCGGTAGAAGGGGTAGTTTCATGGCATGGATGCAGTTGAGATCAGCCGATCAGTAGCGATCCCGTTGAGTGAGATCCGATTCTCCTTCGACCGATCACCGGGTCCCGGAGGGCAGAATGTGAACCGGGTGAACACGAGGGTCGAGTTGCGCTTCCGCGTCGCCGACAGTCGGACGCTCAGGACACAGCAGCGACAACGCCTGACGGCCACCCTCGGATCGCGTCTGACCGGTGCCGGGGATCTCATCGTCCGTTCCTCCCGATTTCGGTCCCAGGCGCGCAACCGTCAGGATTGCCTCGATAAATTCGTCGCAATCATCAGAGAGGGTCTGCGCCCTCCGCCTCCCCCCCGCCGTCCGACCCGGCCGAGCAAGGCGTCAATCACGCGCCGCATACAGGCCAAGAAGCTCAAGGGACAAAAAAAGGGTCTGCGCCGCCGACCCACCCCGGACTGACCAGCAAGGTTGTCAGCCTGCCCGCTGCCTCCCCTCGCCCTTGCGGACGAGAGGTCCGCGCGATATACTTAACGTTAACGTGAAGATTAAAATTGCCTTCCATGGGCCCGAATCGGGAACTCGGTGCGGATTCGAGCGTTTACTGATATTGAGTGATTACTGGATTGCGGCGCAAGAGGTTATGTGGTCCAACGAGGTGTATGAACGATGACGGCAGACAACCTGACTGAACTCTACTGGCGGGATATCCGGGACGCCGAGCCCCTCAAGCGCGAGGAAGAGGTACGGCTGTTTACGCTGGCGAAGGCGGGGGACGAACGGGCGCGGGAGGAAATCGTCACCGCGAATCTGAGATTTGTCGTGAGTGTTGCCCGGCATTACAAGGACTACGGCCTGACCCTGGTGGAACTCATTTCAGAGGGAAACGTGGGACTGCTGGAAGCCGTCAAACGTTTCGACGAGACCAGGGGATTCAAATTCATCACCTACGCCGTGTGGTGGATCAAACAGGCGATTCTCAAAGCGCTGGCGGAACAGGGCAAGATCGCGCGCCCTCCCATGAGCCAGATCAACGACTTGCAGAAGCTCGAAAAAGAGGCCGGCAGCCTGGCACAACGGCTCGGCCGCGACCCTACATATGAGGAGATCGCCGCCAGCGTAGACATCAGCAAGGAGCGCACCCGCAACGCCGTCGAGGTGGGGCAGCAGGATGTTTCCTTTGATGCTCCCGCCTACACCGACGAGGAGACGACGCTTCATTCAGTCTTCGCTTCCCCTGAGGAGAGGGTCGACGATCTTTTCGAGGAGATGCGTCTCAAAGCGACCGTCATCGACTGCCTGGGTGTGCTCGACGATCGGGAGTACCAGATTCTCCGGTGCTACTTCGGTCTCGGCGAGGTCAAACCCATGACCCTCGAGGAGATCGGCCAGACGATGGGCGTGACCAGGGAGCGCGTCCGCCAACTCCGCAACCGGGCGCTCGACAAGCTGAAGACCGACTGTGGAGAAATCCTCGCCGAAATCTCCAGAAACTGATCGCGATACCAAGCCCGATCCAACAAGACATCAGAGCCGGCTCGCGACCCATATGAGCCGGCTTTTTCATAGTCTCATCTGAGGTGGCACAGCCATTGCTTGATTGCATGGCGTGAACCGTCCCCGGTTTATGATAGAGCCGTGCGGGCGCATGCCTGGGGTAGCTCCTTTCCCGCGCATGAGAATCGTTTACCACTCCGCCACGATCAGGTGACACTCATGGGGTCTTTGCTCTTCGTAGTCCCGCTGATCGCACTCCTGGCCATCTTCGGACTGTCGATGCGCCAGCAGCGCTAAGCTTCGTTCTTTCATCAGCGGTCGCGCTCGAAATCCGTACGAACGATCTGTGCCACAACGGGGGGATTCCCACTCCGGGTCGATTGGATGAGGTGCGGCCCTTCGATATATTCCGGATTCTGACTAGTGCTGCCCCGGCGGCACTCGGACGCCAGTCCCGCCCGCACTGCTGTGACCGCGACCAGGTCGGCGATTTTTTGCAGCGTTGCATGGAGTGCCACGCGGAGCAGTCATGGATCTGATCAAGAATTTCCCCAGAAGTCCCTACGACATGAACGCCGGGCTCGTGATGTTGCCGCGAACCAGCGACAAATGCCGAGCACATCAGTCGGGCACACTCGGAGACTACCACTACAACTGTCCCCTCGACGTCATGTTGTTCGAGTTCCTCGGCACCGACGCGGAAAAGTTCAGCAACGCGGTCGAGGCGGGCTCTGACGACATTGAGATAGCGATGTGGGTCGAGGCGGAGTGTTCCCCATCGCAGGCGGAGAAGGTCGCCTTCAACAACATGATGCGCCACCGCACTCCCCAGGACGAGGAGGCGCAGAAGCGTCTTGCCGAGTGGAAAAAAGAGCTGGGACGCTCAGACTACTTCACGTACTTCGACCATCTCGACGCCGACGAGGGCCGCTTCTGAAAATCACAAGACGATTTGGAATCGGGACAATTGATTCTGAAATCAGGCCATCTCGTCGAGGATCCGGCCCGGTTCGGGTCCCGCCACGAACTCGCCAGACGCCGGAGTAGCCGATTTCTCGTCAGCCGATTCTGAGGCTGACTCGCCCGTTGCCTCGGTCGAATGTGGCGGAACGCCAGCGGCTTTCCCTCCCGTTTTTTCTCCATCAGAGGCATCGACGCGCCGCGCTTGCGCCAATTCGGCGCGCGCCTCTGACTGTTTCTGCTTGGCCTCCGCGGCGACGCTGCGATCCGCGCCGGATGGCTCGGCCGGCGCCATAGCCGCGCGGTAGACCACCTGCATCTTGCGAATGGTGCCCTCGGGATCATCGGGAACTTTCGATGTATCGATGTCGACCTCGCCGCCGGTTGCGTAGCGACGATTGTCCGGGCCGGTGGTGTATTCAAATCGAGGACCGCCACGAGTATAGGACCCGCCGGCGGCGGCATGCGCCTGCTCGTGCTGACGTACCTCGCGATCGCGCGACTTCAGCTCGTCCACTTCCTGCTGCTGCTCTGCCGAAAGCTCCGCCTTGCCATTCTTGCTGGAGGAACCGGCCGTGACTTCGGCCCCGGAGGCGGGAGATGTCGCCGGTGCGGGGTCTGCGCCGGCCGATTCCCTGGCCGCTGCATCGCGGGTCGGCCCGGCCGGCGCCGAGGGATCTGTCGTAGCTGCACCGACCCCGGGTTGCGACTGCGAGGCTGCCGACGGCAGCCCGGGCTCGATGGTTCCGATCTCGGGCTGAAGCCGCAGGAACGCATCGTCTGCAGAAGGTGAGCCAAGCGTGGGTGCGACGGGTGGAAGCTCTGGTGGCGCGAGCTCACCGAGCTCAGCTCGCGCGCCGCCTGGGATCGCCTCAACGGACCGATCCGGTAGGCTCGAATCTGCTGGCGCGGCCAGTGTGGCGGTCGATGTCGTCGGGACGGCGCTGTCGACAGGCAGGGTGAGACTCAGTGCGGCGGTCGAGCCCGGAGTGTTCGGAATGGCTTCGAGAAGCGAGACGGTCCCGTCGTCTTCATTCCGATCGGTCCCCGGAGGCGTCGTCTGCGCAACGCCTTCGTCGTCGACGCCTCTGCCGATACTCTGCCGCGCGTCCTTTTCCGAGGCCGGATCAGTCCGATGATCTGCGACGAGTATTATGTAGTGACCATGGCTTGGTAGGGAGCCGATCTGCATTCAATCAATCTCCTGCGAATACGGAGTGGGCGTAATCCCGCTTTCTCTCTCCATATCGGCAGCGACGTGAATGCTCTTGAGCTACTCTCTGTTCAAAAACATCTCGCCAGTCAGGAAACGGTCGGGAGGAGCTGCTCGAGCTGCTCTATCGGCTCCCGCAAGGTCTCGATCGCGCTCTTCCAGAACTGGGGCGACTCCAGGTCGCAACCGATGGCTCGCTCGGCGACCTGAGCGGCCGGCGCTGTGCCGGTAAGCCGCAGGAACTCTTCGTAGCGGGGCAGGAACTCCGGCCCCCGTTCCCTGAACTGGGCGAAGAGGCCGCGACTGAGCAGGAAGCCGAAGGTGTAGGGGAAGTTGTAGAACGTCACTCCGGTGATGTAAAAATGGAGCTTCGAGGCCCAGAAGTACGGATCGTCGCCGCCCTCTTCAAGCCCGTCGCCGAAAATGCGCCGTTGGGTCTGGCTCATCAGCTCCTTGAGCCGGCTGACTTCCACCTCACCGTCCGCCCTTTCTTCGTGAAACCGTTTCTCGAACTCGTAGCGCACCGGGATATCCATGAGGTAGACGGCGGCGTGCGCCGTTTCCATGTCGAGTATCCGCACTTTTTCAAGAGCGTCGATCCCGGCACTGTTCAGAATCCCCTCGGTGAAGATCATCTCGCCGAATGTGGAGGCCGACTCGGCCAATGTCATGGGGTAGCGGCGCGCAAAGGGTCTCAGATCCCGCATGACGTAGCTATGGAAGGCGTGACCGGCCTCGTGGGCGAGAGTCCTCACGTCGCCGGCGCTCTCATTGTAGGTCATGAAGATGCGGGACTCGTTGGTGATCAGTGAGCCTGTGCAGAAACCTCCGGACCGCTTTCCGGCTCGGGGCTCCCAATCGATCCAGTTGCGTTCGAAGACGCTCTCGACGAACCGGCCCAGCGCCGGGTAGGCCAGATCGAAGGCGGTGCACACCATCCCCTTTGCCGTCTCCCAGTCGATCGGCTGCTCCTCGGGCAGCGGCAAAGGCGCCTCCAGGTCGTACCAGGCGACACCAGGCAGATTCATCGCTCTGGCCTTGAGCCGCAGGATGCGCCGGGGCAGGTCGAGGGAATCGAAAATCGCCTCGAACATGGCGTCCAGGGACCGGCGCGTGACCGCCGACTGAAACCGCGCGATATCGAGAAAGTGCTCGACACCGCGATGTCGATTCAGGGACAGTCGAGTTCCGGCGATAGCGTTGAGAGCCGCCGCCGCCACGTCCTCCACCTGCGCCCAGGCGCTGTTACCCCCCTCGAAAGCGGCTTTTCGGGTAGCGCGGTCGGGCCTGCCCATGAGCGAGCGTCGCTGTGACATGGGGAGGCGCTCGGTGCGACCGTCGGGCCAGCCCATGTCGAACTCCATCTTGCCGGAAACGGCATCGTAGACACGACCCCAGGCGTGGATACCGTCCACGCCCAGATCAGCCGCGAGTCGCTCCTCCGGCGGGCTCATCGTCCTCTGCGCCTCCTCGCGCAATCTGGCGAGGAAATAGGCGCTGTCCCCAAGTCCTTCGCGCGCGCCGATGCGGGTGAAGTCCTCGTCGGTAGCTTCCTTGAGCCCCCGCATGAGCTCCACTTCCAGCTTGTCAGCCTCGGCATAGAGGCGATATGTATCAGCCTCCTGTTTCTTGTAGGCCTCGTTTTCCGCATCGGCGGCGGTGAGGCACCCCAGGTATGAGCTCAGGTGCGACAGCCGCTTCCCGATATCCTCGAAGCAAAGAAGAGCATCCTCCCACTCAGCTTCGTTTTGCCGGCACAAAGTGCCGAGCCCGCCCGCCCGCCGTTGTGCCGCCGCCACATCGCGCTCCAACTCCTCCACAAACTGCCGCATCTCCGGGCCATCGAAGCAGGGGAAGTAGGACTGCAGGTCCCAGTTCATCTGAACATCATCCACGCTTGATATCCTCCGTCTATATGTCGCGTCACGAGCACAAAAAAAGGGATGGTCGCGACTCGATCTCAACCATCCCCGGAACGTGACACGGTCTCCGTTCACATGATCTTGCAACGCCTCAGCTCGCGTCCCGCGAGGCGAATCCCTCCGGCGCGCAGGCCTCTCACCGGATAGTCCGCGACCTCAAACTGCTCCTGGAGCACCCGCAATCGCGGCTTCGGCTTGTAATCCAATGAAACGGTGCCGCTCGGGTCAGTCGTCAATTTAAGCAGAGTCGAGCCATTAGGGACCAGCTGGTAGGTCCGGTTGAGGATGAATTTGTCGATCCGACATCGCTTGATGTAGGTGAATGACTTCTCATCCTTGTAGATGACGTTGAACACCTGGTCTTTGTCCGGAAAGTCGCAGTGGAGCATGCCCTTGCCCACGAACAGTTTGTCCGGGACGTCCGTGACTGAGTAGGTGCCATCCTTGCGAATGACGAGAAGTCGATCATAAAGCGACACATCGAACAGCGTCGCGCCATCCACCTGATAACCCAGATACCCGGTGTTCCTGTCGTAGGCAAACTTCATATCGCGCCTGGCGGCTTCCCTCACACCCACCTTGTCGATGGCCACGATTTCGCTGCGCCGAGGAAACTGATCCCCGTACTTCGCGATCGTGGTTTCGAGGAATCCAATCGCATACGGGATGATTCCGGCAAGGTCGCTCTTCACCTGCTTCAGTCGTTTCCCAATTTGTCTGGCCTCTCTGTTCGCCCGCTCGATATCGTAGAACGAAATCCGCCTGATCGGAATCTGCAACAGAGTGTCGATGTCCTCCCGTGTCACATCCCGTCCGATCTTCTTGTGATGCGGCTTCAGACCCTTCGCCACTGCAGCGACGACATCGTCTGACGTCTTCTTGTCCTCGATTTCCTTGTATATGCGATTCTCGATGAAGATCTGCTCGAGAGTCTTGCCGTGGAGCCTTTTTTCCAGCTCTTGCTGCTCAATCTTCAGCTGCGCCTTGAGAACATCCACCAGTCGGTCGACGTTGTGCGCCAGTACGTCGGAGACGGCCATGACGCGCGGCCGGTCTCCGTCGATGACCATGAGATTGCAGGAGATCGACAGCTCGCAGTCGGTGAAAGCGTAGAGTGAATCCACTACATCTTTTGCGTATGCGCCGCGCGCGAGCTTCAGCTCGATCTCGGCACTCGCGGCGGTGAAGTCCTGAATGCTGGCAACCTTCACCTTACTTTTGCGCGCCGCATCCTCGATGGAGGCGATGAGCGACTCGGTCGTGGAGCCGAATGGAATCTCGCGGATGACGATTCTCTTGGGATCTGAGGTGTCCAGCCTGGCTCGTACCAGCAGCTTGCCGTTTCCGTCTTCATATCCCGAGATATCGATAAGGCCGCCGGTCGGGAGATCGGGAAAGATCTCAAACGACTCGTCCTTCATGTAGCAGACCTGGGCCTGAAGGAGCTCGATGAGGTTGTGCGGCATAATCTTGGTGGACATGCCGACGGCGATCCCCTCGGCGCCCAGTGCGAGGAGCACGGGGAGGCGTGCGGGCAGCACGACCGGCTCGCGATTGCGGCCGTCGTAGGAGTCGGTGTGCTGAGTGACCTGAGGATCGAACATCATCTCGCGGGCGAGCGGCGAAAGGCGACACTCGATGTAGCGTGCCGCCGAGGCCACGTCGCCGGTGTAGATGTTGCCGAAGTTCCCCTGGCGGTCCATGAACAGGCCCTTGTTCGCCAGCACCACGAGGGCCGAGTAGATCGAGGCGTCTCCGTGAGGGTGATACTTCATGCACTGGCCGACGACATTGGCCACCTTGTGGTACTTGCCGTCGTCCAACTCGTGCAGGGTGTGGAGGATGCGCCGGTGCACCGGTTTCAGACCGTCGTCGAGGTGGGGAATGGCGCGATCTTTGATGACGTAGGAGGCGTACTCGACGAAGTTGGTCTCGTAGAGGCTGTCCAGATAGGCCATCGCTACACCAGATTCTTCATGATGTATTCGCGTCGCTCGGGTGTGTTCCTGCCCATGTAGAACTCGAGCGTGCCTGGCACCGCCGCCATGGACCTGACTCTCACCTTCACGAGGCGCATACCGTCGCCGATGAACTGCCCGAACTCGTCCGGCGAGATTTCGCCCAAGCCCTTGAAGCGCGTGATTTCGACATTACCCAGCTTGCCGGCCGCAGCATCGCGTTCGGTATCGCTGTAGCAGTAGAGCGTTTCCTTCTTGTTGCGCACTCTGAAGAGCGGCGTTTCGAGTATGTAGATGTGGCCGGCCACGACGAGCTCTTCGAAATAGGTGAGGAAGAATGTCATGATCAGATTGCGGATGTGATATCCGTCCACATCGGCGTCGGTGGCGATGACGACGTTGTTGTAGCGCAGTCCGTCGATGCCGTCCTCAATGCCGAGGGCCATCATCAAGTTGTAGAGCTCCTCGTTCTTGTAGACGTCCGCCTTGGTGCGCCCGAAGGTGTTCTGCGGTTTCCCCTTGAGGGTGAAAATCGCCTGCGTGTTGACGTCCCGGGATGAGACGATGGAGCCGGCCGCCGATTGACCCTCGGTGATGAAGATCGTCGACTCGTCGCCGTGGCGTCTGTGCCCGAGGTGATACTTGCAGTCCTTGAGATTCGGATTCTTGATCTGAATCTTGCGGGCCGCTTCCTTGGCCTCCTTTTTCACGGCGTTGAGCTCCTTGCGGAGCTTTTCGTTCTGTACGATTCGAGCTTCAATCCGAGCGGCGGCGTCCCGGTTCTTGTGCAGGAAGTCGATGACGGCGTTTTTGACTTCGACGACCATCCAGCCACGCACATCCGTATTGCCGAGCTTATTCTTGGTCTGTGATTCGAACACTGGATCCTGCAGCTTGATCGCGACGGCGCCGGCAATCCCCTCGCGCACATCCGTGCCGCTGTAGCTCTTGCGCAAGAACTCGTTGACGCCCTTGAGCAAGCCCTCGCGAAAGGCGCTCAGGTGTGTGCCGCCGTCGCTGGTGTGCTGACCGTTGACGAATGAGCGGTACATCTCGCCGTAGCCACCGATGTGGGTGAAAGAGAATTCGAGCTGCTTCGACACGAAGTGCGCCGGCTCGTAGGCACTGGCTTCCTCACCCTCCCCTTCGCCAATCTCCCGACGCAGCAGATCGAGCAAACCGTTCCGGGACTGAAAGCGGTCGCCGTTCATCAGCAACGTCAGGCCGCTGTTCAGGCAAGCATAGTTCCACAGCCGCTGTACAATGTATTCGGTGTTGTAGGCGTAGCTGCCGAAGATCTCCGGGTCTGGAACGAACTCCACGAGAGTGCCGTTCGGTTCATCTGGGGCGCTGCCCCTTTTCGTCTGTTTGAGCAACTGGCCCCGCTGAAAGGTGGCCTCGGCGAACCGTCCATCCCGGTAGGAGACGACGCGAAACTGCTCCGACAGGGCGTTCACCGCCTTCGTGCCGACGCCGTTGAGTCCGACGCTGAACTGGAAGACATCGTCGTTGTACTTGGCGCCGGTGTTGATGACGGAAACGCACTCCACCAGTTTGCCCAGAGGAATGCCGCGCCCGTAGTCGCGAACCCCGGCCCGACCGGACTCGAGGTCGATCTGCACCTCGATCTTCTTGCCGAAGCCCATGATGAATTCGTCGACGGAGTTGTCGATCACCTCCTTGATGAGCATGTAGATGCCGTCGTCGGGATCGCTGCCGTCGCCCAGCCGGCCGATGTACATACCGGTGCGCAGACGGATGTGCTCGAGCGAGCTGAGCGTCTTGATGACGCTCTCGTCGTAGCGCACCGCCGAGGACGGGCTATTGCCGGTCCGGCCACTGCCGTTCACGGGCGCCCGTCCGCTCTTGGGCGCTGCGCCGCCATTGCGGCGGCTCCCGTTCTTGCGGCGGGCCGGGGTTGAACCGGGCTCGAACAGGTCAGTCTGAGAGCGCGCAGGCGTACTCATAAATTCCAGTCGTAGTGGTCCAGGTTTGCAGGGCGATGCGAGGAGGTGGAGGATGGAGGAGGGCGGCTCAGCACTCGGTGGGTGCAGCCGACAGTCCTGCCAAGATAATGATTGGGAGATGACTTAGTTAATGCACATGTGGGCACCCTGTCAAGATCGACAGGCCCCGCAAGGGCTCACGCGGCTCGACCGCCGCCGCCCCTTCTCTTACCCCCGCCGCCCCTGCCCCCGCGGCTCTTGCCACTGCGTCGGGTGCCGCCGTCCTGGCCGTGATGCTCCCCGTGATGCGGTGGGCCGTGGTGCTCGCGGCGGCGGCCTCCTGAGCTGCCCTTCCCCCCGCCCGATTTGCGGGTGTCCTGACTGTGCCGTCGGGATCTCGAGGGCCCCAGGCCCGAAAGATCCGGCTCTCGGCCGCTCCACAGCGGCTCGATGCGGTTCGCGTGTAGCAGGGTTTTCAGCCCTCGCAGATCCCGATCCGTAACGAGGGTCACAGCGACGCCCTTGCGGCCCATGCGCCCCGTGCGCCCGGTGCGATGGGTGTAGGTCAATGGATTGAAGGGGAAATCGTAGTTGATGACGTGGCTCACGTGGGTGAAGTCGAGTCCGCGGCCGGCCACATCCGTGGCGACCATGTACTTGATCTGTTTCTCCCTGAAGCGGTTGAAAATCGAGGTGCGTCGATTCTGGTCCAACCCTCCGTGGAGGAAATCCACCGATGAAAACTGCCGCCGCAGCCGCCCATACAGCTCGGAGCCGCGATCGCGAGTGTTGCAGAAGATGATCGCCTGCTCGACCCCGTTGCCCTCGAGGAAGCCGGTGAGGGTCTTGAGCCTGTCGTGACCGGAATGCAGGAAGTGATGCTCGAGCGACTGGGGGGCCCTGCGGTCCCTGTTGAGCTCGACCCGCACCGGGTCGGTGAGATACTTGTCGGCCAGCACCGCGATCTCGCGGGGCATGGTGGCGGAAAACAGGAGCGTCTGGTGGTCCTGCAGCAGGCACGAAAGGATGAAATCGACGTCGTCGATGAATCCCATGTTCAACATCTCATCCGCCTCGTCGAGGACGACGGTACGCACCTGGGTGAGGTCGAGCTTTGTGTTCCAGATGAAGTCGATCAGCCGCCCCGGCGTGGCCACGAGGATATGGACGCCGTGGTTGAGCTTCGCCTTTTGGATGCTCATATCGAAGCCCCCGTAGACGGCGAAGGTCGCGACGTCGGCGTATCGAGCGACCTCGCCAACCTCCTGCACATACTGCAGAGCAAGCTCACGCGTGGGCACGAGAATGAGGTGCTGGATGGCATTGAGCTCCCGGTCGGTGCCATCGACGAGGGGTACGGCGCACGCCGAGGTCTTACCGGAGCCGGTCTCCGCCAGGCCGACGAGGTCACGGCCCTCCATTACCGGCGGGATGGCCTCCTCCTGGATCGGCGTCATCTCGACGAAACCCATCTCTTCGAGTGCGTTTAGAACTTCGGGTCTCAGTTCGAGTTCGGTGAACTTCATGAAGATTTTGCAGACCCCTATGGTATATCGCGGTTCCGAGTCCGACGCCCCGCTCCCGATTGCCGAGCACGGAGTGGATGGTGAGTCGATATGGGGGATCGATTGCCGCGGAAATTGGAGGAGTACACAAAGGTATGCACCGCAGCAGAATACGCAAACAACGGATACCACGTTGCGCCCCTCATTTGACGGAGTTATGGTAAGTCCATGTCACAGGTCCGTGTGCGCTTCGCCCCGTCGCCAACCGGGGCTCCACACGTTGGCAACGCCTACATCGCATTGTTCAACGTCGCCTTCGCTCGCAAGTACGAAGGCAGGTTGGTGCTCCGTACCGAGGACACCGATCAGACGCGCTCGCGCCACGAGTACGAATTGCGGCTGCTCGCCGCTCTGAAGTGGCTGGGACTCACCTGGGACGAGGGTCCCGATATCGGCGGCCCGTACGGGCCGTATCGTCAGAGCGAGCGCCTGGACCTGTACCGGGAGCAGGCGCTCAAGCTCGTGTCTGACGGACACGCCTACCACTGTTTCTGTAGTGCAGCGCGGTTGGCAGATCTTCGCAAGGAGCAGAGCGAGAAGGGCGGACGCTCGGGGTACGACGGTCTCTGCAGAGACCTCGAGGGCGCCGAAGTGAGCCGGCGATTCGGGCAGGGTGAGGCGAATACGATTCGTATGAGAATGCCACCTGAGGGCGAGTGCCTTGTCAGCGACAGCCTGCGGGGCGACATCAGTTTCAGCATTGCTGAAATCGACGATCAGGTCATCCTGAAATCGGACGGCTTTCCAACGTATCACCTCGCCGTCGTCGTGGACGACCACCTCATGGAAATCACCCACGTCATCCGGGCAGAGGAGTGGATCAACTCCATGCCGAAGCACCTGCTGCTCTACGAGTGGCTCGGCTGGGATCCGCCGGAGCACACCCATCTGCCGCTGCTCCTCAACCCTGACAAGTCGAAGATGTCGAAGCGGCGCAATCCTACGTCCGTCGACTACTTCCGCCGCGCCGGATACCTGCCGCAGGCCATGCTCAACTACATGGCGCTGATGGCCTATCCCCCCGGTGACGAAGGCGAGGAGAAGTTTGGGCTCGACGACCTGGTGCGGCGCTTCGACTTGTCCCGCATCAATCTCGGCGGGTCGGTGTTCGACCTCGACAAATTGACCTGGCTCAACGGTCGCTACCTGCGCGAGGACCTGTCACCGGACGAGCTGCTGAAAGCGTTGAAGGGCTGGCTCCTCAACGACGATTACATATCGCAGATGATCCCGCTGATGCAGCCGCGCATGGAGACGCTCGCCGACTTCGTGCCGCGGTGTTCCTTTTTCTTTGCCCGCGAGGTCGAGCCAAGCCCCGACGAAATGGTGCCGAAGAATCGCGAGGCCGAGGACGTCATCCCAATGTTTCAGACAGCGGTGTGGGCCCTCGAGCAGATAGCGGACTGGAACAGAGACGGCATCGAGGCGGCTCTAAAGGAGGTCAGTGAATTCTGGGAGTGGCCAATCCGCGACGTGACGGGGCCGATGTTCGCCGCCGTCATGGGCCACAGAGTGGGACCGCCGCTCTACGAGTCGATCGCCCTCCTCGACAACGACATGACGCGGGCGAGGCTCTTGAGGGCGGTCGAGGTACTCGGTGGGCTGTCGAAGAAGAAGGAGCGCTCGCTGGAGAAGAAATGGCGCCGGTCGTAAGCTAGGCGGATCTGGCTGCCTTTTCGATCTTGGCCCAGGAGTCGCGCAGGGCGACAGTGCGATTGAAGACGAGGTGCCCCGCTGCGGAATCGTCGTCGACGCAGAAGTACCCCTGTCGCTCGAACTGGAAGCGACTCCCGGGCGTCGCCGCCGACAGACTCGGTTCCACCTTGCATCCAGAAAGCACCTGAACGGAATTCGGATTGAGCAGCTCGATGAAATCCGCATCCCGTGGGTTCGGATCCTCGACGACGAACAGGCGATCGTAGAGGCGCACATCTGCGTCGAGGGCATCTGCGGCCGACACCCAATGTATGGTGCCTCTGACTCTGCGTCCGTCGGGAGATGAGCCTCCCCTGGTCTCCGGATCGTAGGTGCACCGAATGAGAGTGACCTCGCCCGATTCGGGGTCCTTGTCGAAGTCGACGCAGGTCACGTAGTAGCCATATCGCAGTCGAACTTCAGCGCCCGGCGCCAGACGGTGGTACTTCTTCGGAGGGTCCTCGCGGAAGTCGTCCCGCTCTACATACAATTCGCGTGAGAACGGTACCTTTCTTGTCCCCATGCCATCGTCCTCGGGATTGTTGATCGCCTCGAGCTCTTCGACCTGTCCCTCGGGATAGTTGTCGATCACCAGCTTCACCGGATCCAGCACTCCCATGACACGCCGGGAACTCTTGTTGAGATCGGCTCGCACGTGATGCTCAAGCAGGGCGATATCGACGAGATTCTCGCGTTTGGCGATACCGACCTCATGGACGAAGGCGCGAATCGCCTCCGGGGTATAGCCGCGCCGTCGCATACCGGATACCGTCGGCATACGCGGATCGTCCCAGCCCCGGACATGCCCCTCGGTGACGAGCCGGAGCAGGTGGCGCTTGCTCAACACGGTGTAGCTGAGATTCAGTCGGGCGAACTCGTACTGGTGCGGAGGATTCTCGACTTCCACTTCCCGAAGGATCCAATCGTAGAGTGGTCGGTGATTCTCATAGGCGATGTCGCACAGCGAATGCGTGACACCCTCGATGGCGTCGCAGAGACATTCGGTGAAGTCGTACATCGGGTAGATACACCACTGATCGCCGCTGCGGTAGTGATTCTGATGCCGGATGCGGTAGAAGGTCGGATCGCGCATGTTCATGTTCGGCGAGGCCATATCGATCCTGGCCCGCAGCACGTGCTCGCCGTCGGCGAACTGGCCGGCTCTCATACGCTGAAACAGGTCGAGGCTCTCCGCCACCGTCCTGTCCCGGAAGGGACTGGCTTTGCCGGGCCCCGTCAGTGTGCCTCTGTGCTCCCTGATCTCATCGGCACTCAGGCTGTCGACATACGCCAGGCCTTTCTCTATGAGCTTCACGGCGAAGTCGAACAATTTCTCGTAGTAGTCGGAGGCGAAGTACTCGCGGTCTCCCCAGTCGAAGCCGAGCCAGCGCACGTCCTTTTCGAACGCCTCGACGAACTCCATGCTCTCCTTCTCGGGATTGGTGTCCTCGAAGCGGAGATTGCAGACGCCGCCGAATTCCTCGGCGACGCCGAAGTTCAGGCACGTCGCCTTGGCGTGGCCGATGTGCATATACCCGTTCGGCTCGGGAGGGAAGCGAGTCATGACTCGTCCGCCGTGCACACCGCCGGCGACATCCTCAGCGACGATGCTCCTGATGAAGTCGCGGGAGTCCGCCTCTGGGCCGTTTTCGCTGCCGTCGTTCTCCGGGCTCATCGATGACAACTCACAATTCGCTGTTAGGTGAATTCAACTCTGCTTCCAGGTCTGGCCACGCTAAGGTAAGGAACGGCGCAAACATCCGGTATCCCGCTGCGGGTTCGAAGTGCCACCATTTCTTGAGGTTGTGGCAGCCGCTCCATAGATTCTGCTCCCATGGCAGAAGAGAAAGAGGGTAGATGGCGCTGATCAACGAAAACTATCTGAAGCTCACGGCTGGATATCTGTTTCCCGAAATCGCTCGAAGGGTCAACAGCTTTCAGCAGGCCAACCCCGACGCAGCCGTCATCCGCATGGGAATCGGTGACGTGGTGAGGGGAATTCCCCGGGTTATCGTGGACGCCATGAAGGCGGCGGCCGAGGAGCTGGCGCACGACGCCTCGTTTCAGGGCTACCCGCCCGAGCAGGGCCAGGACGATCTCCGCGCGGCCATCGTCGAGCACGATTTCAAGTCGCGGGGCGTCGATTGTGAGATCGACGAAATCTTCATCTCGGACGGATCCAAGTGCGACTCTGCCAACATGCAGGAGATTTTCGGCCTCGAAAACGTCATCGCGCTGACGGATCCGGTTTACCCCGTTTACTGCGACAGCAACGTCATGGCAGGACGTACCGGCGAGGCGGATGCTCAGGGCCGATACGATGGCATCGTCTATCTTCCCTGTATTGTCGAGCGGGGATTCCTGCCCCCGTTGCCGGACCGCCACGTCGATCTCATCTACATGTGCTCGCCCAACAACCCTACGGGCGCGGTGATGAGTCGCGAGGCCCTCGAGGAATGGGTTGGCTACGCCAGGAGCGAAGGCGCCATCATCTTTTTCGATGCCGCCTACGAGGGCTACATCACCGACGCCGCCATTCCTCACTCGATTTACGAAATCGACGGCGCGCGCGAGGTGGCCATCGAGATGCGCTCACTCTCGAAGAGCGCCGGATTTACCGGCGTGCGCTGCGCTTTCACCGTCGTGCCCCGACAGCTGATGGGCCGCACCGCTTCCGGCGAGGCTCGGGAGATCCATCCGCTGTGGTATCGCCGCGTGTCGACGAAGTTCAACGGAGTCTCCTATCCGGTGCAACGCGCCGCCGCCGCAGCCTACACCGATGAGGGACGGGCAGCGGTGCGCGAGCTCATCGAGTTCTACCTCAGCAACGCCGGCCTGATGCGCGACAGGCTCGGCGCCTGCGGCTACACCGTGTACGGTGGGGACAACGCGCCGTACCTGTGGCTGGAGACGCCGGAGGGCGTGGACAGCTGGAGCTTCTTCGACACACTGCTGAACAAAACCCACGTCGTGGGTACGCCTGGCGCGGGGTTCGGAGCCGCCGGTGAAGGGTATCTGCGTCTCTCCGCCTTCCAGCAGCGCGAAGTGGTCGAGGAGGCGATGGAACGCATCGCCTCGCTGTAGATCACCGTCACAGTCGCATATGACTCATCGCAGAGCCAAAATCGTCTGCACCATAGGTCCGGCAACTCGCCAGCCGAATGAGCTGCGCTCGCTGCTGGACGCGGGTATGGATGTCGCCCGGCTCAACTTCTCGCATGGCAGCTACGATGATCACGCCGGCGTCATCCGCGAGCTGCGCCGCCTTTCCGCCGAGCTCGACCGCCCTATCGCTATCCTGCAGGACCTGCAGGGCCCCAAGATTCGCATCGGCGACCTGGCCAATGGCCCGGTGACACTAGAGCCCGGTGGGACGTTCGCTATCACTACCGAGGAGGTACCTGGCGACGCCGCGAGGGTCTCGACCGACTTCGGCTCGTTGCCCGACGACATGGAAACCGGCGATCAGATTCTGCTCAGCGACGGCCTGCTGAGACTCGAAGTGAGGCGGACGACGGCCACCGACGTGATCTGTGCCGTGGCCGACGGCGGCGTCCTTCGCGGGCGCGCCGGCATGAACCTTCCAGGCGCTCGGCTCAGCACTGCGTCGCTGACCGAGAAAGACCGGCGAGACCTGGAATTCGGACTCGACCAGGCCGTCGACTACGTCGCTCTCAGCTTTGTCAGGCAGGCCTCCGATATCCTGGAGCTTCAAGAGCTCATCCGTGGCGCGGGCGCCACGACCCCCGTGGTCGCCAAGCTCGAAAAACCGGAAGCCATCGACTGCGTCGACGAGATCCTCGAGGTCGCCGATGCGGTAATGATAGCACGAGGTGATCTCGGTGTGGAGCTGCCGCCCGAGCGCGTTCCCTTTTTCCAGAAGACGATTATCGCCAAGGCTGTGGCCTACCGGGTCCCCGTGATCACAGCCACCCAAATGCTGGAGTCCATGATCGACAAGCCGAGGCCGACGCGGGCGGAGGCGTCCGATGTGGCGAACGCCATCCTCGACGGCACTGACGCGGTGATGCTGTCAGGAGAGACCGCCGTGGGTCGCCACCCGATCCAGGCGGTGCGGATGATGGACCGAATCGTCCGCGAAGCGGAGCTCAACAGTGGAGCTTCGGCCGCGCCGCCGCACCGTCGCGCCGATGACGACCCCGCCAACTTTCCCGACGCAGTCGCCGACAGCGCCTGCCGGGCCGCCGATGACGTCAAGGCGGCGGCGATCGTCGCCTTCACTCAGTCCGGGTTTACAGCGCGCCTGATTTCGAAGTATCGCCCTCCGATACCGATCTACGCCTACACCCAGCACGAAGCAGTTCAGCGTCGACTCTGCCTCTACTGGGGCGTCCTGCCGCGGCTGTCTGAATTCATCGAAGAGACCGAGGCCATGATCGAATCCGTCGACGGGGCCCTGCAGGCTGAGCAGGTACTGCGTCCAGGAGACACGGTGGTCGTTCTCGCCGGCACTCCCAGCACGCGGCAGGGGACGACGAACATGCTCAAGCTGCACCGCTCAGGTGAACAGATCAGCTGAGAGCACTGGCTCCAAAATCAAGTTGACATTCCGCCACCAGATTGGTAATGTACTCCTAAATCCCATATAGAAATTGTTTATTTTTTAACTAATACGGGTTGGCTGTATGACATTGACGACAGAGGGAATCGGAAAAGCGAAGTCGAAAACCTTCTCGGCCACCGAGAAGGACTTTCAGATGCTGGAGGCGATCGCCCACTATCACGGGACGAGTAAGAGCGCCACAATAACCGGCCTCATTCGCAAGGAATTCTGGCGCGTTTTTCCCAACGGCACAGAAGCGGTGTTGCCCGATCTGGGAGCGAGGCTCAATGATGACTGACATCTCTTCCGGAATACCCGTCAACGGTCAGTACCACTACACCGATCTTCCCGAGGAGGAGCTCGTCGCTCAAATCGAGCGCCTCAGGGAGGAAAAGAACGCGGTCATACTCGCTCACAACTATCAGATTCCGCAGATCCAGGACGTGGCCGATTTTACCGGTGATTCACTCGGACTGTCGGTTGAGGCCTCGAAGACGGATGCCGATGTGATCGTGTTCTGCGGCGTCCACTTCATGGCGGAGTCCGCCAAGATCCTCAGCCCCGACAAGAAGGTACTGCTCCCCCACCTGGGGGCCGGTTGCGCCCTGTCCGATTCGATCACGCCGGAGAGTCTGGAAGACTGGAAGGAGAGGTATCCCGCACATACAGTCGTCACCTACGTCAACTCTTCGGCGGAAGTGAAGGCCGAGTCCTTCATCTGTTGTACCTCCGCGAATGCGGTGTCCGTGGTCCGCAGCCTGGACACAGACAGGATCCTCTTCACGCCTGATCGCAATCTCGGCCGCTGGGTGGCAGACCAGCTACCCGACAAGGAGCTCGCCATCTACGACGGTGTCTGTCCGACCCACGACATTCTTCGACTGGCCAGCGTCGATCGCACTCGAGATGAGCACCCGGAGGCCATCGTTATCGCGCACCCCGAGTGCCGAGAGGATGTGGTCGAATCTGCCCATGAGGTCTGCTCCACAACCGGCATGCTCGCGGCGGTAGGCAGGTATCCGGAGGCTCAGACCTTCATCATCGCCACCGAGAGCGGCATGCTGCACCAGTTGAAGAAACTGTATCCGGACAAGGAATTCGTGCCGGCTGACGGCTGCATCGGCTGCCGGCTCCACTGTCCATACATGAAGGTCACCGGACTCCAGGATGTGTATTTCTCCCTCGTCGATGAGCGCTACGAGATCAGCATCGACGAGGAGGTGATGGACAGAGCCAGACTGTCTCTCGAGCGCATGATGGCCGTCCCGCGGGACAATTAAAGAACTGGACCCACATACCGATACCGTTACGTTGTGGGGGAGAGTGGTACCATTTCTACTGATTGAACCCGGATCTGGGTGATATGGCACAGTACGAAAATCGCGACGACGACGGCGGCGGCGAAGACGAAGAGCCAGAGATTCCGACAATGCAGCGGGTGGCCATCCTGTTCGTCGCTCTCGGGCAGGAGACCTCCGGGGAGGTGATGGAATTCCTCACCGACTACGAGTTCGAGGAAATCACCCAGGCTGTTGCCGCGCTCAAGAATGTCACCGTCGAGATGCAGGACAAGGTGATGGAGGAGTTCGAACAGCACCTGCTCGCCGGGGAGTGGGTCAGCCAGGGAGGCATGGACTTCGCCCGCGGCGCTCTGGAGCGAGCCGTCGGGCCGCGAAAGGCCCAGGAGATCCTGGACAGGGTCTCCAGCACCGTCTCCTCGGGTTTCTACATGCTCAAGAACGTCGCTCCAGAGCAGGTAGCTCCCTTCATCTCTCACGAACACCCTCAGACCGTGGGGCTGATACTGTCACAGCTCGACCCGGCGCAGGGCGCCGGCATCCTCGCCCAGCTGCCCGAGCGCATGCAGTCGGACGTGGCCTACCGCATAGCGACCATGGAAAATATCACGCCGGCAGTGCTCAAGGAGATCGAGGAAGCACTCGAGTCCTCCCTGCGAGACATTCTGGGCGGCAGCCAGGATGTAGGCGGTCCGAAGGTGGTGGCCGACATCCTCAACCTCACCGGCTCCAGTGTGGAAAAGAACGTCCTGGACCTCATGGACGCGCAGGATCCGGAAGTAGCGGAGGCGGTTCGCAACCTCATGTTCGTCTTCGCCGACATCTCCAAACTGACGGACCGCGAGCTGCAGGTGCTGCTGAGAGAAGTCGATCAGAAGGACCTCGTGATTGCCCTGAAGGCGGCCGAGGAGGAACTCAAGGAAAAGATCCTCGGCAACATGTCGGAGAGGGTGCGCACTTTCATCCAGGAGGAAATGGAATTCCTGGGTCCCATGCGTCTGAGCGAAGTGGAGGAGGTACAGCTGCGCATCGTCCAGCAGGTGCGTCAGCTCGAGGAGCAGGGCCAGGTCACCATCGTCCGGGGCGAGGCGGACGATACCTTCGTATAGCGCACGATTGGCGCAAGTCCGAAGACCACATCAGGCCGACCACTCATATCAGTGGCCGGCTCTTTTTTGCGAGCACCGCCGCGCAAGCGACGGCTTTTCGCTTGTTTTTGACAGGCGAGATTGCTATATACACTGCGGCTTTTCCCAGGATCGGCACCGAGAAGCGAGTTGAGCCGTGGGGGCAGAATCGAACAACGGGAGCGAGGCTCTGCAGCGCCGGATCGGCGTGCTGGAAAGTGAGATCGGTGCACGCCGCGAGTGCGAGGAGGAGCTGAGGAAGAGCGAAGAGCGTTTTCGCCTTCTGGTCGAGCACGCGCGCGACATCGTCTACAAGTACAGATTCACCCCGTCCCGCGGGGTCGAGTACGTCAGCCCGGTCGTCTTCCAGATCACTGGGCACACTCCCGGTGAATTCTACGCGGACCCCGACCTAGCGCTCGAGATGGCCCACCCCCAGGACCGCCCTGTCCTGGAAGCCTACGTTCGCGACGGGGAGTTCGGGCGACCCCTTGTCATGCGCTGTCGTCACAAGGACGGCCACACCCTCTGGATCGAACATCGCTGCCTTCCCATCTACGACCGCTCCGGCACGCTCGCCGCCATCGAAGGCATCGCCAGAGAGGTGTCGGAGAGCAGGCGGGTACTGCGCAATCTCGAGCGGCACAACGATCGTCTGCAGGAGGAGGTATCCCGTCGCCGGCACGCCGAGGAGCTTGTGCGGGACTTCTCTTCGAAGACGGTGCGCCACCAGGAGGAGGAGCGCCGACGGGTGGCGCGAGAGCTCCACGACGGGGTCAACCAGCTTCTCTGCGCCGTCGGCTTCGGACTCGACGCGGCCGCGCGAGAATTCGGGAATCCGGATTCGGACGCCCTCCGGAGCCTCGAGCATACTCGCCAGCTTCTCGATAGCTCGATAGGCGAAATTCGTCGCATATCCCACAATCTTCGACCCGGCCTGCTCGACGATCTCGGGCTTGCCCCGGCCCTGCGCAGCCTCGGTGAGGAGTTCGAAACACGAACCGGCATCCCCGTCGCTCTCGACATGTCAGATGCCGTGGTGGAGCTCCCCTTCGAGGTCAAGACGACGGTCTACCGCATCGTGCAGGAGGCCCTGAACATGGTCGGTGGAGAAGGTGGCAAGGTGCAGATCGCCCTGGCGATGACATCTGATGCCCGCCTCGTCGTCGCCGAAATCCGCGATGGCGGACGCGGGTTCGGCGGATCCCCGGTCGAGGCGGCGCCTTTCGAGAGCATGAGCGAGCGGGCAAGTATGGTGGGCGGCGCTCTCGATATCGAGACTGCCGCGGATGGCGCCACGAAGCTCGAGCTGCGTTTCCCGGCCCGCTCGGATGGGGTTGCAGAGAATGAGTCCTGACCCTATTCGCGTGTTGTTGGTGGACGACCACCCGATTGTGCGCGATGGCATTCGCGCGCTTCTCGCTGAGTGCCAGAACATCCTCGTGTCCGGTGAGGCGGCAGACGGTGAGGATTCGCTACGGCAGGTGGAGGCAATGTCGCCGGACATCGTCGTCATGGACATCGGCTTGCCCAAAATGAACGGACTCGAGGCGACGCGGATGATCATGGACAAGCATCCGTCGACGCGGGTCGTCGTCCTCACGATTTACGACAACAAGGAATACGCCTTCCAGGCCCTGCGCAGCGGCGCGAGGGGCTATATCATCAAGAATGCACCGTCCGAGGATCTGATCGAGGCCATAGAGACCGTGCACGGCGGCGGGCTCTACTTCCCCGAAGAAGTGTCACAGATGGTCGTTCAACAGCTCGCCGACCAGTCGGACGCCAAGGAACGTCCGGAGTTGACACGGCGGGAATGCCAGGTGCTCGCGGAAGGGCTAAGCAATCGCGATGTCGCCGTGAGGCTGTCCGTCAGCGTGCGGACCGTGGAGACCCATCGAGAGCACATCATCCGCAAGCTGGACATCCACTCGGTGGCGGGCCTGACCAAATACGCCATCAATCAAGGTCTCACGGCAGTCGACTGATCCCTAACCCAAAACCTCGTAGAGTAGAGAGGAAGGAACGACGATGAAATCACCAGCACTGCTCGCTGTCGCCGCAGCTCTGTCACTAGTGGTTGATCCAGTTAGGATTGCGGGACATTGGAACTAGCGTTTTGAGGCCGGGGCTCGTATCCTTCTCCTGAGGCCCCTTTGTCAGGAGAGGAGATCGACATTGCCCACGAAGAAATACATCGTCACGCTGACAGCAGAGGAGCGAGCTCACCTGCACGGTTTGATCTCGAGGGGGAAGGCGGCGGCCTACAAACAACGGCACGCGAGGATCCTGCTGAAGACGGACCAGGGTCCGCATGGTGAGCACTGGACCGATGAGCAGATCGAACACGCGCTCGACGTGCATCCGAGCACGGTGGAGCGTCTGCGCCAGCGGTTTGTGGAAGAGGGCGTCGAGGCGTCGCTGCTGCGCAAGGAGCAGAAGAATCGGAAAGCAAAGAAGATCGACGGCAGAGCCGAAGCCCATCTGGTGGCTCTGGCCTGCAGTGAGCCCCCCGAGGGGAGGAGGCACTGGACCCTGAAGCTGCTGGCAGACCGCCTCGTGGCCTTGGAGCTGGTTGACGGTGTCAGCCCGGAAACGGTCCGCAAGACGTTAAAAAAAACGAGCTGAAGCCTTGGCGGCGGGAGATGTGGTGCCTGCCGGGCAAACCCAGTGCCGAGTTCGTCTGCGCGATGGAGGACGTGTTGGATGTCTATCAACGGCCGTACGACTCGAAGCACCCGTTGGTTTGTCTGGACGAAACGTGCAAGCAGTTGATCGGCGAAACGCAGCGGCCCCTGCCGGTGGCGCCTGGGTGTCCGGCACGGTATCACCATGAATACGTCCGCAACGGGGTCGCCAACGTCTTCATGATGCTGGAGCCCTTCACGGGTCGCTCCCACATCCGAGTGAGCGAACGGCGCACGATGAGAGACTGGGCTCACACCGTCAGAGATCTCGTCGACGTCCACTACCCTGAGGCGGAGGAGATCACGCTGGTGATGGACAACTTGAGCACTCATAAGAAGGCGGCCTTCTACGAGGTCTTCGAACCGGAGGAAGCCAAGCGCATCGCTGACAAACTCGACATCCACTACACCCCGACACACGGCAGCTGGCTCAACATGGCCGAGATCGGACTGAACGTGCTCTTTCGGCAATGCCTCAATCGTCGCATCGCGACGATCCAGCAGTTGGGAAAACACGTGAAGGCCTGGCTCACGGAGCGCCTCGAAAACCCGCCCGTAATCAATTGGCGTTTCACGACGGCGGATGCACGAATCAAGCTCAAGCGTCTCTACCCCGCACTGCTACCTAGTTGAACCACTAGTGTTCCGTCGCAGAAATACATTGACATAGTCGTTTGACCTTGGCAAGGATCGAGTCGGCCGTGGCCGTCCACCCAAAGGGATGGGCGTTGGCGTTCCATTTGTCGGTGTAGCGCTCGATCCTCTGAATGAGCTCTTTGACCTTGCGGAATGAGCCACGCCGGATGGCTCGCCGCGTGATGATGTTGAACCAGATCTCGACCTGGTTGAGCCACGAGGCGTAGGTCGGAGTAAAGTGGAGGTGGAATCGGGGCCGGCTGGCCAACCACTTCTTGACGCTGGCGTACTTGTGGGTGCCGTAGTTGTCGACGATCAAGTGAACGTCCAGATCCGCAGGCACGTTCGCGTCGATATGGCGTAGGAACTGCAAAAACTCCTGATGGCGATGACGAGGCTTGCACTGAGTCAGGACTTCACCGGTGGCCACATCCAGAGCGGCAAACAGCGTTGTGGTGCCGTGTCGCTTGTAGTCGTGGGTGACGCCCTCCGCGTAGCCCAGGCCCAGCGGCAGCAACGGCTGACTGCGCTCCAGAGCCTGCACTTGGCTCTTCTCGTCAACGCACAGGACGACGGCATGGTCGGGCGGGTTGAGATACAAGCCCACAACATCGCGCACCTTATCCACGAAGAAAGGATCAGTGGACAGCTTGAAATTCTGGGTCCGGTGCGGCTGTAAGCCGAATGTGCGCCAGATGCGATGGACCGCGTCCTTGGTCAGGCCGGTCTCCTCGCCCATGGAGCGCACCGTCCACTGGGTTTTGTCCTCCGGCTTGGTCTTCAGTGTCTTGTATACCACCTCGGCCACTTGTTCGTCCGAGATCGATCGGGGCGCACCGGGTCGCAGCTCGTCGTACAACCCGTTGAGGCCGTTTTCCACGAAGCGACGACGCCACTTGCCGACGGTCACTTGTGACAGCCCCACAGCTTCGCCGATGGCCTTGTTGGGCCATCCCTCGGCGGCCAGCAACACGATCTCGGCGCGTCGCACCAAACCGTGCGGCAGGGATCGAGATTTGGCCATTGATTCCAATTGCTGCCGAGTTTGCCCCGTCATTTCGAGAGGTGGAAGAAAGCGTCCGCGTGGCATGAGTTTCCTCCGTTCCTTGTTTGTGGAATAGGTCTGGATGAAACTTAACCACACAACTGTACTAGTACAAGTTATTTGTACGACAATACACTAGCCGGTTGTGCCACTACCGGCCAATTCTCGGCAGCCAACCTGACCGAGGTCCAGCTTCGGGAGGGCAATTACGAGCTCGTCACCACCGACATCAACGGCGAGGCCGAGGCGGCCTATCTGATCGGAGTGAGTGGCTCCATGGGATCTTTTACTCACACCCTGGCGCTGTATCGGCTCAGGGGCACCGGGCAGCTGTACAAGGAGGCTATGGAGGATCTGTGGAGCAACTTCGCGGCGGCCCACGGCGACGTGGAGGGGCGAAGACTAGCGCTCGTGAATGTCCGCTATGATTCAGAGAGCCGAAATCTCTTGGTATACACGGATGTAAAGATCGCCATCCGCGCCGACGTGGTCGAGTTCGATTGATCCGCACTACCATCTTGGCAGCGTGGTGCTCTCCCATGAGGGCGATCTACCAGCTCAGGGAGCTGCCGCGAGCGCCACTCGTGACGCTCATTCTGTTGACGCTGCCGCTGGCGGCGGAGGAAGTGTCCCTCCCGCCCGGCAAGGACAACACTCTCTACGAAACCGGTGACGGCAGCCTGAGCAACGGCGTCGGGTCTCACCTGTTTGTGGGTAAATCCGGCAAAGGCGAGCTGCGCCGAACGCTAATCTTCTTCGACGTGGTTGCAGCGGTTCCAGCTGGCGCCACCGTCACCGATGTCAGGCTCAGTCTCAACATGTCGCGAACGAGTTCCGAGGCGGCCCAGTCGGTGGCTGTCCATCGCGTCCTGGCCGACTGGGGCGAGGCGGGCTCCGATGCCGAGGAAAACGAAGGCGGAGGCGCGCCGGCTCAGAGCGGTGACGCGACATGGATTCACACCTTTTTCGATAACGGCACATGGGGGAATCCGGGTGGGGATTTCGGAGGGATCCTGAGTGCGACGCTGGCGGTAACCGCGGTTGGGCGCTACACCTGGCAGGCCGACGAGCTTGCCGCCGATGTCCGGTCCTGGCTCCAGGAGCCGGCGGCGAATTTCGGCTGGATCCTACTGGGCGGCGAAGAAGATGAGGCGTCGACGGCCAAACGGTTCGACAGCAGGAATATCGAGAATCCCGACAACCAGCCGACCCTCGTTATTTCGTACGACGATGTCGCAACGGTCGAAGCGGCACTGGGTTGGGGAGAGCTCAAGAGCCGCGACTAGATATAACTGTTGACGATGTTCTCGAGCAGCTCCTCGCGGCCGCTGATCTTCTCGGGCTCGCCGTGCGCGATGACATACCGCTCGAGCTCCTCGAAGCTCGTCTTGCCCGTCATGATTTTCCTGCCGATACCGCGCCTGTAGGAGGTGTAGCGCTCGGCGATAAACTCGTCGAGGACGCCGTCCAGGATGATTCTGTGGGCGATCTTGAGTCCCCGGGCGAATGAGTCCATGCCGCCGATATGGGCATGGAACAGATCCACCGGGTCGAACGAGCCCCGCCGCACCTTAGCGTCGAAGTTGACGCCACCCCGACCGAGGCCTCCCGCTTTGAGGACGACCATCATGGCGAAAGTCGTGCTGTAGAGGTCGCTAGGGAACTGGTCGGTATCCCATCCCAGCAAATAATCGCCACGATTCGCGTCTATGCTGCCGAGCTTGCCATCGGCCGCGGCCACGGAGAGGTCGTGTTCGAAGGAGTGGCCAGCCAAGGTGGCGTGATTCGCCTCGATGTTGATCTTGAATTCGTCGAGCAGGTCGTACTTGCGCAGAAAACTGAGCACCGTGGCGGCGTCGTAGTCGTACTGGTGCTTCGTGGGCTCTTTCGGTTTCGGCTCGAGGAGGAGGGCGCCGCGAAAGCCGATCTTCTTCTTGTGCTCCACTGCCATGCGGAGGAGCTGAGCCATTTGATCCTGCTCGTGCGCCAAATTCGTGTTCAACAGGCTCGAGTAGCCCTCGCGGCCTCCCCAGAATACATAGTTGGCGCCGCCGAGCTCTTTCGTGCACTCCATCGCCTTCTTGATCTGGGCAGCGGCGTAGGCGAAGACGTGGGCGTCGGGGTTGGTTGCCGCTCCGTGGGTGAAGCGCGGGTGGGAAAAGCAGTTCGACGTGCCCCACAGGAGCCTGACACCGGTGTCGCGCTGCAGGCGCTTGGCCAGCTTTACGATTCGATCGAGTCGCTCGTTCGTCTCCACCAGGTCGTCCCCTTCCGGGGCGATGTCCCGGTCGTGCCAGCAATAGAAGGGGGCTCCCAACTTGGTGAAGAACTCGAAGGCGGCACGCATGGTGTCTTCCGCCCGGTCCATCGGGTCCGCCGCCTCATCCCACGGCCGATCGTAGACTGGGCCGCCGAACGGATCCGAGCCAGTGCCCTTAAACGTATGCCAGAACACGACGGAGAACCGCAGGTGTTCCTGCATCGTCTTCGACCCGACCTTCTCCTTTGGGTTGTAGTGTTTGAAGGACAGGGGATCCTTCGATTTTGGTCCCGCGAATTCGATCTTGCCGATGCCGTTGAAGAACTGCCTCATCTGGAAAACTCCTTGATCGCGCGCACTCGCCTTCTGTTGCTGTCGCGCAACTCACTCCGGCGTGACGTAGGCGGCCGTGATGCCTCCGTCGACGACGAAGGCTGTACCGGTTATGAATGAAGACTCCTCCGAGGCGAGGAAGAGCACGGTATTGGCGATCTCCTCGGCTTCCCCGAAGCGGCCCATAGGTATGTGGACGAGCCGCCGCTGGCGCTTCTCCTCCGTGTCGAGGTACTTCATGAGAAGCTCCGTTCTCAGCGGCCCCGGACACAGGGCATTGACGCGGATGCGCTCGC
>CBDBIJ010000127.1:0-48260 GCA_965205655.1 Candidatus Latescibacterota bacterium | reverse complement strand
TCCAGCACGACCTGCATCTCATCCCCTACTCGTGCCCTCGAGTTCCCAGGTCCTCGCTCTGCTTTCGGGTTGTCCCTGAATGGCCAAGGTAGCACTATGGGATCGTCGAATTCCGTTCTCGATACGGCACGCCCCTTCTGGTGCCAGCGCACATAAGCAACGTATTTCCGCAGCCTGGTATCGTATCCCACCTGATTGTGAGAATCGTGGTAGAACGGCAGGGCACCCGGATGATGGACGTTCCAACGCAGGCCATCGGCACTGGTACACAGGTAGAGCTTCTTTGTATCCTCTTCCCCCTTCTTCTCTGGTTTTCTCTACCCAGCGTTTTTCGCTTTCCAGATACGCGTACGCGCTCCCTATGCATCCTTCTGTCTGTGACCACCGATCCGTTTCTTTCACCGACGATAGTGACTTGTACCGGTGTTCATCCGGACCATTGGGATCGATCATGACGAAAGGACTGGCACCCGGCATGACTATGTTGGTGTCTGCAACGCCCTCGAAAGAAAACAAGCCAAGGTTCGGCCGCTCCCAGTCTATCCCATTGGTGCTTTCCGCATAGCAGGTGCAGACTGCGTCTCCGGGTTTTTTGTTGCTCGCATCCACGCGATGCGCGAGATACCACATTTTGTAGATGCCCTCGTGCTCAACGATGTTTGAATAGGGAGATATCGTGCCTTCCCAGGGTCTTTCCGGGACAAACACCATATCGGCTTTTTGTCGGTGGATTGACTCGCAGAGCGACTCCGTGGCTCTTGGCAAACCATCTGCTGTCAATGAACCGCTTTGTCCCGATCTTAGTTGAAACAGCACAGGCTCCAATCGTTACGTTTTGATACGAGAAGCCCGTTGGAAGAAGTCTCGCATCGGTAACGATGGGGAGCCTGCAATGAGCAAGCTAGTAGCACGGAAGAAGGGCGTCAAACGAACGGTGAGCATCGGCAAGGTAGCACCCGAGACTGCAGAGCAAGTAGAGGACCTGGATGGCCGGATCGAGGCGATCCAATGGCTGATTCCCTTGGGGCTGCAGGCGGTCGCGGAGGAGCTGCAAAGAGCGGTCGTTGAGTTGGCTGGGCCGCGGTATCAGCGCAAGGGGTCGGATCAGCCGTTACGCCGCTGGGGGTCTCAGCTCGGGTCGGTGTACCTGGCCGACCAGAAACTACCCGTCGATGTGCCGCGGGTGCGCAACGTGGCCAACCATACCGAGGTCCCGCTGGATGTTTACCAGGCACTGCAGACGCCTCGACAGATGGACGAAGGTCTGCTGTTGCGGATGCTGAAGGGCATCGCCACGCGCAACTACGAGGCCTGCGCTGAGGCCGTACCCGAGGCCTTTGGTCTGTCATCCTCATCGGTGTCCCGTCGTTACGTGAAAGGCACGGCTCGAAAGCTGGCTGAATTCCAGGAGCGATCCCTGGAAGGATATGATCTGGTGGCGCTATTCCTCGACGGCAAGAGCTTCGCGGACGAGGAGATCATCATCGCCCTGGGCGTCACCCTCGACGGACAGAAGATTCCTCTTGGCTTCGTGCAGGCGGCCACGGAAAACGAGCGCGTCTGCCGTCGCTTCCTGTCCGATCTGGTCGAACGCGGTATGCAGTACGAAGCCGGACTGTTGGTCGTCATCGACGGCGCCAAGGGGCTTTACAAGGCGGTGATGTCGGTGCTCAAAGGACATGCCTGCGTGCAGCGCTGCCAGTATCACAAGCGCCAGAACGTCGTGTCGTATCTGTCCAAGAGCGAGCAGTCCGGTATGGGTCGCAAGATGGAGGCGGCCTACGGCAAACCGAGATACGAGGCGGCCAAGGCGGCACTGGACGCGCTCAAACCGGGCTTGAAGTTGATGAATCAGTCCGCCCTACACAGCCTCGAGGAAGGCATGGAAGAGACCCTCACACTCCATCGGTTGGGACTGACGCCGATGCTCAAGGATTCCTTCCGCACCACCAACTGCATCGAGAACGTCAACAGTCTCCTGGAGCAGCTCACACACAACGTGCGACGCTGGACCAACTCATCACAGCGTCACCGTTGGGTAGCCACGGCACTGCTCGACATCGAACCACGTCTGCGCAGGGTCAAGGGCTATCGCCATCTGCCGATGCTCCGGCAAGCCATACAAGCCGAACTCGGCATCAAACAGCTCGCGATGATGGGCTGACACACTCACCCGAGCCCTGTGATTTGTTTTCAACTGAAACTGGGCCTTGACCCAATGAACAGCTGCTTTCGGTTTGTCAGTGCGATAGGCTCTACCATCTGATACCTTCCTCTGTTGCGCAGGGCCGCTGCGTTTCCCGCCACGTTTGCCGAACGGTACGGCGCCCGCGAATAAACGACATCGCGTCCGCTATATCTCCTCTGGTCTAAAGAGGAAAGTAGCTGACTTTCGGCGGTTTTTTCGACGTCGACTCCCCCGACTCGAACAGCTCGATCAGTCGCTCCTTGCCATCGCCAATCAAGGCATCTCCGTGGCCCGGACAAAAAGGATAGGAAGGATAAGAGGCATTACATACTCTTAGGCGAACAAAACAAATAGGGCTTCTCTTGCCGATATTCGGAGGTGTCCCAAAAAGACCCTCAAAGACGTGTGCGACACGTCTGCATCTGAAAGGAGAAGCCCGTCATGAAATCTACAAAGAAGGCTCCGGTGGTCCAACTGGATCAGCTCCTCGACATCTGTGTCGATGTCAGTAAGCGCAAGCTCAACGTCTACTTCCAAATTGGCGATATCGATTCGTGACTCCCTCGGGAGATCACCGGCGTTACACCCTGTCACTCTGGCCACTGCTTCTTCAACATGCCGGGAAAGTACGAAGGTCTCTACTGAAGACCGAAACGAGATTATTGCCAGTTGAAGAAATCCTCCGAATTACAGAAAGAAGCCAGGGTATATTCAATTGGTCAATGCAACATTCTCCCCACTAATCTAATCATAGGAGATGTTGCACATGGCTCAAATGGGACGACCAGGATTGTCCGCGTCACAGAAGTCGGAGGTATGGCGTCGATGGAAGAGCGGCCAGTCGCATAGCGATATTGGTCGGGCGCTCGGGAAGCATCCGGCGTCGATTCATGGTGTCATCACCGCCAATGGGGGCATCGTACCAATGCCGCGTCGACGCTCTCGATGGGCTCTTGCCTGGGAAGAGCGTGAAGAGATCTCTCGAGGTATCGCTGCGGGAAAATCGATACGAATAATTGCGGCCGCTGTTGAGCGTGCACCCTCGACGGTTAGCCGAGAGATTGCCCGCAATGGCGGGCGGCAAAGGTACCGAGCAAACGTCGCCGACCAAGCAGCCTGGACGCGCGCCAGCCGGCCGAAATGCTGCCGACTCGCATCCAATCTTCGTTTGCGGCGAGTCGTGGCGGACAAGCTACGCCTGAAGTGGTCACCTGAGCAGATATCGGGATGGCTGAAGCGGGAGTATGCGCTTTTAGGAAATATGCAGATATCCCACGAAACGATCTATCGAACTCTCTTCATCCAGGCACGCGGGGCACTCAACAAGGACCTCATTGCGCATCTGCGGACGCGAAGGATGATGCGGCGATCCAAGAAGGCAAGCACACGCGATCAGCCGAGAGGCCGGATCGTCGACGCCGTATCCATCAGCGAGCGGCCTGCCGAGATCGAGGACCGCGCCGTTCCCGGCCACTGGGAGGGAGACTTGATCTCGGGGTCGAACAACACGCACATCGCCACGTTGGTGGAGCGGCAGTCTCGGTTCACGATGCTCGTGAAGCTCAACGGCAAAGACACCGAGACCGTTGTCAGAGCGCTGATCAGCCAGGTGAAACGACTCCCCTCCGCGGTGCGGTTGTCCCTTACCTGGGATCGAGGAATGGAGCTAGCTCGGCACAAGGAGTTCTCGATCGCAACTGACGTCGAGGTGTATTTCTGTGATCCTCAGAGTCCCTGGCAACGAGGCACAAATGAGAACACGAATCGCCTTCTTCGACAGTACTTCCCGAGGAAGACCGATCTGTCGCCATTCTCCCAAGCCGACCTGAACAGAGTCGCTCTTCAACTGAACCAGCGCCCGCGGAAGACGTTGGGGTTCGTTTCACCCGCAGAACGCTTCAATGAAGGTGTTGCGTTGACGAAGGTGTTGCGTTGACTGGTTGAACTCGCGATGACTTCTTTCGCCTAAAGAGATCGATAGTATGTGCCGCAGGTCCGGCCCTGTCGAGGGGGGTTTCGAACTCGTGCACTTGAGTCGGGTAGCCGTGTGAGGCGTCGATCGGGCAAGAGAAGGCCAGTTTCTGTCGTTTTGCCTGAGCGACGGAGGTTGTCAGCGGTTTAGCGTGGGGTTAGAGGCACACCGGTCGGGCCGGCGCAGAAACGATAGGCTGGAAAAGATCTCAGGCCGCGAATTGGAGCTCCGATCGCGATGTTACCCGAGAAGCCAATTTCCGTCGTTTTGCCTGACCGACGAAGCTGGTCAGCGGAGCTACAGGCACCGGGCCGGGGCCGCGCTTTGTCCCGATCTTAGTTGAAACAGCACAGGCTCCAATCGTTACGTTTTGATACGAGAAGCCCGTTGGAAGAAGTCTCGCATCGGTAACGATGGGGAGCCTGCAATGAGCAAGCTGGTAGCACGGAAGAAGGGCGTCAAACGAACGGTGAGCATCGGCAAGGTAGCACCCGAGACTGCAGAGCAAGTAGAGGACCTGGATGGCCGGATCGAGGCGATCCAATGGCTGATTCCCTTGGGGCTGCAGGCGGTCGCGGAGGAGCTGCAAAGAGCGGTCGTTGAGTTGGCTGGGCCGCGGTATCAGCGCAAGGGGTCGGATCAGCCGTTACGCCGCTGGGGGTCTCAGCTCGGGTCGGTGTACCTGGCCGACCAGAAACTACCCGTCGATGTGCCGCGGGTGCGCAACGTGGCCAACCATACCGAGGTCCCGCTGGATGTTTACCAGGCACTGCAGACGCCTCGACAGATGGACGAAGGTCTGCTGTTGCGGATGCTGAAGGGCATCGCCACGCGCAACTACGAGGCCTGCGCTGAGGCCGTACCCGAGGCCTTTGGTCTGTCATCCTCATCGGTGTCCCGTCGTTACGTGAAAGGCACGGCTCGAAAGCTGGCTGAATTCCAGGAGCGATCCCTGGAAGGATATGATCTGGTGGCGCTATTCCTCGACGGCAAGAGCTTCGCGGACGAGGAGATCATCATCGCCCTGGGCGTCACCCTCGACGGACAGAAGATTCCTCTTGGCTTCGTGCAGGCGGCCACGGAAAACGAGCGCGTCTGCCGTCGCTTCCTGTCCGATCTGGTCGAACGCGGTATGCAGTACGAAGCCGGACTGTTGGTCGTCATCGACGGCGCCAAGGGGCTTTACAAGGCGGTGATGTCGGTGCTCAAAGGACATGCCTGCGTGCAGCGCTGCCAGTATCACAAGCGCCAGAACGTCGTGTCGTATCTGTCCAAAAGCGAGCAGTCCGGTATGGGTCGCAAGATGGAGGCGGCCTACGGCAAACCGAGATACGAGGCGGCCAAGGCGGCACTGGACGCGCTCAAACCGGGCTTGAAGTTGATGAATCAGTCCGCCCTACACAGCCTCGAGGAAGGCATGGAAGAGACCCCTCACACTCCATCGGTTGGGACTGACGCCGATGCTCAAGGATTCCTTCCGCACCACCAACTGCATCGAGAACGTCAACAGTCTCCTGGAGCAGCTCACACACAACGTGCGACGCTGGACCAACTCATCACAGCGTCACCGTTGGGTAGCCACGGCACTGCTCGACATCGAACCACGTCTGCGCAGGGTCAAGGGCTATCGCCATCTGCCGATGCTCCGGCAAGCCATACAAGCCGAACTCGGCATCAAACAGCTCGCGATGATGGGCTGACACACTCACCAGAGCCTGTGATTTGTTTCAACTGAAACTGGGCCTTGACCACTCCGTCAGTTGGCCAGGCTGAAGCGCTCCCACGCCGCAGTGCAAGGATACCCATCCGCTAGCAACAGCTCTCGCTTGCGAGCGTCCATCAACACCGACCACGTGGTCTGCATTATGCCGTGCTGACACATACCACCGGGTCCGTGGGACTGGACCACGCTTTCCACCAACCGCAGGACCTCATCGTGTCCCGACGGGCGGGCATACTCCTGCGCCAGAGCGCCAAGTCGCCCAAAACGCTGCCGCGTGTTGGCGTCCAGGGCCAGAGTTCGATCGAGTCCGTCCTCGGTACCTAGGATCATCCTTTCCACCGCCCGCATCTGGGGATCGATTGGATGGTTGGTAGCGGCGGAGGGATTCGAACCCCCGACACGCGGATTATGATTCCGCTGCTCTAACCAACTGAGCTACGCCGCCACAGTTTCCAGCGCCAGAAGCTAGAGGTGAGGCCTCATCTTGTCAAAGAAAACGGGTCAGCTAATACCCAAAGATTTCCTCCCACCACCTACCTCTACAACTTTCCCGCTTCTCGCAAGCTCTGTCATATCGATCTTGCTCTTGTCTCCCACGATGGAGACGAGCTTTGGCCGGTCCCTGATATGCTCCGCCTGAAACTCGAGAACCGCACTCAGATCCGCGTGTTGGATCTGCTCGAACCGCCAGGCTCTCGGGTCGATGGTGACACCCTGATCCTCCCAGGTGTGCACGGCGCCCAAAACCTCACGGAAACTGAGCCGCGACGTGCGGTATTCGTTGATGAGCGCCTGTTGCGCTGCGGCGAATCGGTCCGGTGATTCCGGCATCTCGTCGATGAGCTCGATGAAGGTGGCCAGAGCGTTCGGTGTCTTATCAGCCTGGCAGCCGATGAAAGCGCCCATGATGTTCTCGTCCTCTTTGTGCTCGGCGACGAAGTATCTCGACCAGGCGGAATAGGCGAGGGCGCGGGCTTCGCGCAATTCCTGGAAAACGATGCCGGCCATCCCCCCGTAGAAATACTCGTTGAACAACTGAATCGCCGGGCGCCGGAACTCGCTGTAGGTCTCGTCCCCAGACTCGATGCGGACGAGGGCCTGAGCCATCTCTTTGTCGAAGAAGTAGATTTCCGTGCTGTCCGGCCGACGGGCCAGAATCGGGCTGAACGGTGGCGGCTCATCAAGCGCCTCGTCGCCGAGCTTATAGTGCTGCTCGAGCAGGGCTTGAACCTCCTCAATCGTCTGCGAGCCGGCGTAGCTCACCGAGTGGCGGTAACTCAGCAGGCCACTCACGAGATGGTGCAACTCCGCTGCTGTCACAGCTCCGAGCTCCGCGTTGGAAAGCACCCGTCGGTACTCCGACATATCGCCGTGGCGGTTAAAGCGATAAAGGGCGCGGAAGATGGAGCGGTGATCTTTCATCGAGTCCTGGCGCTTGACGAGGATGATCTTTTTGAGCTCGTCGAGGGTCGAATCGGGAGCCGTTGGCTGTCGCAGGAATTCTGTCAGCAGAGCCAGCGATGGGGCGAAATTCTCATCGAGACCTGATATGGAGATGACGGTTTCGTCGACGTCAGTGCTGATGTCGAAGTTGGTTCCGAGGCGATACCACTCCTTTCTCAGCTCATCTGCAGCAAACCGGGGAGTGCCGGACTTGCCGATGAACTCGGCGGCCACGGCGAGCCTTCTATCCGCATGCAGTCCTACATCAATGTCGATTTCGAATACAAACAGATCGTTGAGAGGATTGCGGGCGTAGTAGAGCTGCACTCCCTCCCCAGCTTCGCGCGAGACGTAATCGCGCCCCGGGATCATGTATTCGGGGTCGATCTCGTCGTACGGCATTTCCAGGATTTCGGTCGCGAAATCGGACTGGCGGCCGGGATCGATCTCGATTGGATCGATGGCTGGTTTGTCGATTGACGGCAGATCGGGTTCGCCGTCACGGCGGTATCCGGCGACGTAACTGTCTTTGAAATACTTCCTGGCCACCTTGACGACATGCTTCTTGGCGAGTCTCCGCATGCGCTCGAGCTTGTGCCGGGCGTGGTTCCAGTCCTTGTTGGCGAGAAATGAGTCACGCATCAGCGCTGCACGGGCGGAGTTGCTCTCGAGCTTTTTCGTGTTGGTCTTCTTGAAATCGGTGACGATCGCCGGGATGATCCAGTCTTCGAGATCCCCCGCTTTGATCAGCTCGATCTGATCGAGCAGGAGCTGCTCCACCTCCTCCAGACTCTGATCCTGCTTCGGAATCCCGTAGAGGAACTGGGCGCCGTGGTCGTTGAAGGTGTTGTGCGAGGTCGTCCACGACCCCGCCTTTCGAACCCGCTGCTGCAGGTTGAGATTGATGTTGATGAGACCGGCATTGGCATTGTCGAGAGTCAAGTCGAGCAGTTGGAGCGCCTCGGTGTCTTTGTGCGTGCTCGGCGCAGTCCGAAACGCGAGGAGGACATACTCTTCGCCAGGATAGCTCACTGAAACACGTTCCACCCCTTGCAGCTCCTCTTCCTGCCACCTCTGGGCCGGCGGCAACTCTTTGGGTTCCCAGATGCCGAACTCGGTATCGATGACGTCGATCGCTTCTGCGATCTCAAAGTCACCTGAGAGGAATACGCCCATGTTGTTGGGCACGTAGTAGGCTCTGTAGTACTTGTACATGCGGGTCAGTGAGGGGTTCTTGAGATGCTCGACTGATCCCAGAGTTGTCTGCTGTCCGTACGGATGGTTCTTGAACAGGAGGCGACTCACCGCTTCCCGAATGAGCCGGTCCTTGTTGTCCATGGACCGGTTTTTTTCTTCGTAGACGGTTTCCAACTCAGTCTGGAAGAGGCGGAAAACGGGATACCGAAACCGTTCCGCCTCAATCCGCGCCCACTGTCGCAGCCGCGTCGACGGGAGGTCGACTTTGTAGACGGTCTCTTCGAACCAAGTGTGTGCGTTGACATGCTGAGCGCCCATGGCCGTAAAGATTCTGTCCAACTCGCCAGGGATGGCGAACTGGGAACCGAGCTGATTCTGCTCGTTGATGAGGGCATAGATCTCGGCGCGCCTCTGCGGATCGCGTTCCCGCACGTGCTGCTCGTAGAGGGCGACGATGCTGTCCAGGTGAACGGACTCTTCCACGAAATCGAGGGTGCCGTAGTGGATCGTCCCTTTGAAGAGCATGTGCTCGAGGTAATGAGCGATACCCGTGGACTGCGAGGGATCGTGTTTGCTGCCGGCGCGCACAGCGATTTCGGCATAAAACCTGGGCTCCTCGTGGTTCTCCGTCAGATAGACAGTGAGCCCATTGTCGAGCCGGTACACATGGACCCGCATCGGATCGTGTTTGTCCGGTTTGTGGGTCAGGGTGTATTCGGCCGCCGCAGAAGTGGCGATGAGGCAGGCGACCTGGCAGAGTAATACGCGCAGTTTAGGTGCCATCGAAGGTCCTTTCGGTACGCTCTTCATTCTGCAGCCGGATGTTTCTCGAGATGCCGCGCCAGGGTTTCGGCTGCCAACCGATGTCCGGCCGGCGTCATGTGTGGGTCGAGGCGGGTGAAGTAGAGTCGCTCCGCCGGGTCGTGATTCAGAAACGGTTCGAGCAGATCTACAAGCTCGACGCCGGCCCTTACAGCAGCATCACGCAGAGCTCGACTCGGTGCTTTGATATCCAGCGTCGCAGGATCGGTCGAGCTGAAATTGTAATCGAGGCTGCTTACCCGATCCCGCTCGTAGACCTGCTCTCGTATCGGAATCAGGAGGGCGATGAATCTGGCATTGGCGCGCGCGCACGCCTCTCTTGATTTCGCCAACATGCTTGAAAGATCCGTCAGCGACCCGGCGCAACGATCGACCAATCCGGGACGAAGCAGCTTGTCTGCCCTGAATCCCGTGATCAGGCTTCGTTTCATGGCCCAGCGTCGGAACGACGGGATCGACCGCAACCCCTGTCTCACAAGCATGGCGACGTGAAGGTGCTGCATCCACTCCTTCGCCCGGCGTTGGAGAGTCGTGCTTTCCAATCCCTGAGGCCTTCCCGGGTCACGCCCTCCGCACAGGTCGTCTCCCACCCAAAGCTGGAGAATGACGAGCTTGGGCTCAAAGCCAAAACCTTCGCCGATGAGGTAGTGATAGCTGTTGTAGGGGTTGTACCCGACAAGCCCCGCGTTCAGTGGCTCGATTTCGACTCGCGGATCCCAGAGCTCCCCCAACATGCTGAGATATGTCTCCTCTGCCTCGACACCGTATCCCATGGCAAACGAATCACCGAGCCCCAAGACTCGATACGTCTCATCTGAGCGCAACGGCTGACCTCGCAGTCCGCTCTCGTTCGTCTCGAAAGAGACGTCGAACTCGGAGGAACTGAAGCGTGCCCGGAGGTCGCGCTTGAGGCGGTAGTGCCACGGGCGGTCGGTGTAGTGCACGGCAGCACCGAGCCTCTTGTCCGCCATTTGCTGTTCGGCGTCTCCCGGGTGCACGGACTCTACCAGAAATGTGGGGTTTCTATACACAAAACGGTCAGGGACGACCCATCTGAGGAAGCCCTCGAAGAGGAGGCAGCCAGCGATGATGCCGAACAAGACGAGAGCGATAGGTACGACTACTGAGCGGCTGTGATCGGCGTCAGTGATTTTTCAGGCTCCATAAATCATTAATTATCAACGCATTACAACGATTCCCCCAACACCCTCGGGTCGCTGCCGATAACTAGAACAGAAACTGCCCCGACTGGAGTGAGTATCAGCGGGATTGGCCATACGGAATCAAGATGATAAATCCAATCAATTCCATGGTGCTGCGAACGAACGACGCCCTGTCCAAGGAGGAGAGACAGGAACGGCGCCGCAACCGCAAGCACAAGGATGAGTCCGAAGACCACGCTGAAAAGGCGTCACGCGAGGATGAGGATATAACTCTGGATCTGGTCGCCTAAACGCCACAATCTAATCGCCTTCAACCCGTATCGGAACCATCCCGACGCGGGTTTTTTTGTGCCTCGACTGACATCAAAACTGACAGGTACAGTATTTGTATTCGCTGTAATCGACTCGTGGTCGTTTCGACCGCTCGCCCACGCTTTTGACTGAGGCAGTGTTACCCTTGGTTCACACCTCTGTTACCGGACCTTCACTTCTGAGCTCCCTCGGCGCCTCGCTGCTCGATTTCGTGTATCCGCCACATTGCGCCGCCTGCGGTGTTGGATTGCAGGGCGGCACTGAGATGCTGTGCGCCGGATGCTGGAGGGATGTTCGACGGACAAGCGACAACCGGTGCCACCGCTGCAGCTGCCCGCTCGATGCGCAGGGCGATTCCGCTATGGCTGCGGCGATCGAAGGCGACTGCCCCAACTGCTCGAGTTGGGAGATGGCTCCCGCCAGGGTCCTCGTTATGGGCGTCTTCGACGGGGCACTTCAGGAGGCCGTCCACGCGGTGAAATTCAAGCGCCAGCAACGCCTTGGTATCGAGCTGGGACGCTGTTTCGGCCGACTGGCGGCATTCCTGGACGATTTCGACCAGATCGACGTGTTCGTGCCCATTCCGTTGCATCCATCGAGACAGCGCGAGCGCGGGTACAACCAGAGCGAGCTCATCGCCCGCGGGCTGTCGGAGGCGCTGGGCGGGAAACCTGTCCGCACGGACCTCGTCGAGCGGCGGCGGGCTACAGTGCAGCAGGCGACGCTGGACGCCGATAAACGCCACGAAAATCTGCGCGACGCCTTCGAGGTTGCTGGTGAAATCCCGTCCGACAAGCGACTTGGTCTCGTCGACGACGTGGTCACAACCGCGGCCACCCTTGGCTGGTGCGCGAACGCACTGGCTGAGGCAGGGGCACCGAGTGTCTGGGGAGTTGCCCTCGGGAGTCCGTTTCCCGCTGTTGCCGGTCGCCGGCAACCAGAGCTTCCTTGACGCAATCCGCAAGCCTCCCATAGATTTACGACGTTTTCCACTCTCGCAGAAGGGCTTGGAGCAGGTGCTCGAGTGCCGTTTCTCTCTCGGGCGCCAATGCCAAACTGTCCGTAATCCATGTCTCGACCCGGCGACGGCGCGCGGGCGAGGCCAGTGTGACGGGCGCAACAGCTTTGAAGCGAGGATCACGGCGAGCGAGCGACAGTGGCCAAGAAGACGATAGACGATGTCGATGTTGAGGGGAAACGGGTCCTCGTGCGCGTAGACTTCAACGTGCCCCTGGACGGCGACCGCAACATCACCGACGACACTCGGGTCAAAGCGGCGCTACCGACGCTATGGCACCTGCTCGAGAAGGGTGCCTCCCTCGTTCTCATGTCGCATCTGGGGCGTCCGAAGGGACAGGTGAGCCCCGGACTTTCGCTGGCGCCGGTGGCGGAGCTGCTACACCACTTGCTGGGAACGTCGGTACACCTGGCCCCTGATTGCATCGGAGAAGAGGTGGAGAGGATGGCCACTGATCTCAAGCCGGGCCAGGTGCTCCTGCTGGAGAATCTGCGTTTTCACCCGGAAGAGGAGGCAAACGACGCGAAATTTGCGCGTCAGCTCGCCGCTCTCGGCGATCTCTTCGTCAACGACGCCTTCGGCGCCGCTCACCGGGCGCACGCCTCCACCGAGGGAATCACGCACCACGTTCCGATGGCGGTGAGCGGTTATCTGATGAAGAAGGAGCTCCATTATCTCGACGAAGCCCTGTCAGATCCACAACGCCCTTTCGTGGCGATCCTCGGCGGTGCGAAGGTCTCCGACAAGATCGAAGTGCTGACAAACCTGATGGCGAAAGTGGACGTACTCCTCATCGGAGGGGGTATGGCCTACACCTTCCTCAAGGCGAAGGGGCTGGAGATCGGCAACTCCCTGCTCGAAGAGGGCTCGGTGAGCCTGGCGAAGGAACTGCTCGCCAAGGCGAAAAAGAGCAAGAAGTTGGAGCTCCTGCTTCCAGTCGATTTCGTGGTGGCGGAGCGAATCGCGGCCGGCGTAGAGACCCAGGTGGTTTCTGTGGATGAGATCCCGGCGGAATGGGAAGGTGTCGATATCGGACCCGAAACGACAAAGCGGTTCATCGAGAAGGTGGAGGGTGCCGGCACGGTCATATGGAATGGGCCTCTCGGGGTGTTCGAGATAGAGTCGTTCGCCGAGGGAACGCTCGCCGTGGCGCGAGCTCTCGAGCAGGCGACGTGGGAATCGGGCGCGGTGTCCATCATTGGTGGGGGAGACACGGCAGCAGCGGTAGCGCAGGCGGGTGCAGCGGCGAGGATGACTCACGTATCCACCGGTGGCGGCGCCTCCCTGGAGAGCCTCGGGGGGCGTGAGCTGCCCGGCGTCAACGCCCTGGCCGACAATTAGTGCGAACGCAATGCCGAGTGCGAATGCAATGCCGCTTCCGCGCCGGCCACTGATTGCCGCCAACTGGAAGATGCACAAGACGGCCGAGGAGGCGGTCCGATTCGCCGTCGAACTGAAGCCGCTACTCGCCGATGCGTGCGCGGCCTGCGAGGTCGTCATCTGTCCGCCCTACACGAATATCGTACCCCTGTGTGCGGCGCTGAAGGGAAGTGCCGTGCAGCTCGGCGCACAGAATACGCATTGGGAGGATAGCGGCGCTTTTACGGGCGAAGTGTCGCCTCTCATGATATTGACCAGTGGGTGCAGCTGGGTTATTCTAGGTCATTCCGAGCGACGACAGCTGTTCGGCGAAACGAATGAATCAGTTAACCGAAAGCTGGCAGCGTCGTTGCAAGCCGGCCTCCGGGCGATCGTGTGCGTCGGGGAAACCCTCGAAGAGCGGGAGGCCGGGCAGATCGAGCGCGTCGTCCTCGGTCAGGTCGAGGCGGCGCTGAACGGAATCTCCACCGACGCCGCCCTCCGAATCGCATTCGCCTACGAGCCCATCTGGGCTATCGGTACCGGGCGAACAGCTTCCCCCGCCCAGGCCGAAGAGGTCCACCTGCTCATCCGCAATCTGCTGCGCAGCACGCACGGCGATGCGGTGGCAGACGCGATTCGCATTCAGTACGGCGGCAGCGTGAAACCGGAGAACGCCGCGGAGCTGTTCGGCCAGGAGAATATCGACGGCGGACTCATCGGGGGCGCCTCTCTGGAGGCGGAAAGTTTCGCCGCCATCATAGAGGCGGCGGCAAGGCGCTCATGAACGTGAGCCGCGCAGCCACAACGAGGCACTGATGATTGTCCTACTGACGATAATGCATGTCATCATCTGCGTTTTGCTGGTCGCCGCCGTTCTCCTGCAGGCCGGAAAGGGCGGCGGATTGGCGAGCTCGATCGGCGGTGGACTCAGCTCCTCCTCCGTTCTGGGCGGACGAAGCGCCACGACGTTCCTGACGAAGACGACAACCGCATTGGCTACAGCGTTCCTGTTGAGTTGTCTACTGCAGGCAGTGGTCCAGGACGGGCCCGCGGCATTGCCGAAGACGGCGACGGAGCGCATGCTCGAGGAAGGCGGCTCGTTCGAGGTCACTCCCTTTGCGCCGCCGGGGGCTCGGGAAGAGGCGGAGACTCCGTCGGTGTTTGGAGGTGAAGACGAAGCAGCGGGTGAAGCCGCGGAGTAGAAGTTCAGACGTGCGGAAGTGGTGAAACTGGTAGACACGCTGTCTTGAGGGGGCAGTGCCTTCGGGCGTCGGGGTTCGAGTCCCCGCTTCCGCACCAGACAACAGATCAATTTCCGACACAGTGAGAATCCTGAAAGGCACCTGCACAGAGCGCAGGTGCCTTTCTCATTTGTAGTTCACGATGGCGAGCCAATGACCCACAACTGGCTTTCTTCAACGAGGATCCAATACCTCGTCTTCGCGGGCGCCGTGATCGCGGGATGTGTCTTTCGTCTCGACGGACTCGGCAGGGAGCTCGGACACGATGAAGCCTACTCGTGGGTGAAGTTCGCGTCGCGATCCTACGAGTACATCGCTACTACTTATTTCATCCCGAACAATCACATCTTCCATTCCGTGCTGATGCGGCTGGCCGTCCAGCTGTTCGGTAAAGCGGAGTGGACGATCCGGCTGGTGGCACTGCTCGCGGGCGTCATGGCAATACCAGCGGTGTTCCTTCTGTGCCGGGAGCTGACGGGGCAGGCGAGGGTCGGTCTGGCAGCCTCCTGGATTTTGGCCTGCATGCCCGCCCACATCTCCTATTCGCAGGTGGCTCGAGGATACACGCTGCTCGTGCTGCTGGCGCTGGTGGCGTGGGCGTGCGTTTCCCGAGCCCTGAATGGCCACGGATATTTCTGGTGGCTGGCCTTCGCCGCCGCCGGGGCACTCGGTGCGTACACGATTCCGAGCGGGGCATTCCACCTGGCAACGCTCATGGTCTGGGCGGGCATAGCGCTACTGGCCCGCAAGGAGAGGGCTCAGCTAACTCTCTTCGCGACAGCGAGCGCCGTCGCGATCGCACTGCTACTCGTCGCCTACGTTCCGCTCAGAGAGGAGCTTTCACGAGCCGCATCCGTATGGGGTGTGTCCCTGCGAGAGGATCCGTCAGCGCTGTTGACTCTCATGCGGGACGTGGCGCTCAAGATCGCGGCCCGGGGGGGCCGCCGGCATGCTGACAGCAGCAGCAGCCCTGTATGGGCTCGGAGTGGCGGCGTGGAAGTCTCGTGAGCTAGCCGCCTTCTTCGCGGTGGCATGGCTCCTGCCGTTCGCAGCCGCCCTCGTCATGGGGGTAGCAGGGTATCCGAGGTCATATCTGTTTTTACTTCCATCCTTCGTCGTCGCCGTTGCCCACGGGATTGTGAGCATTCCAAACCGAGCTGGAAGTATGGGTGCAATGGCGATTGTGCTGGCGGCCTACCTGTTGGCCTCGACAAGCGCCTTCGGCACTCTGGAAAGTCACGGCTACGAGGACACGGCGAATTACCTCCAGTCATCGGGCAGGGGAGGGGACGTCATCGTCATGCCCTACATTATGGATGTTCCTCTGGGCTACTACGCGGGAAGAGTCGCTCTCCTGCGACTGACGGAGGCCCTGAAGGAGCACCGAATCGACCGTCTGCTGCTGGCGACGCACGCCACCGATCCCCGACTCCAGCTAGGCAACTACTCGCTCATCAGGGATGACTGGATGCGCAGCGGTATCAGGTTTCCGGAAAAGAGTTTCGTCGAACTGTTCTCTTCCGGATCGACGCACATCCAGCGGTTGGCGCGCGACGGCATTCTCGTCTTTCCACGTGAGTCTGAAGTCTGGTCGGTCGACAAAGAGGAGGGGGTGAGGAGCAGTTTGCGGGCATCGCCAGGAGAGCCGCTGCTGAGCGATTGGCCGAGCATTTGCGTCGAGGCGGGTTGAGGGCGAGGGCTTCCAACTCAATTCCTCATCCCGCTTCAGCGTTCCGAGGCTCGGCGTCGTCGTTATGGCGTCGGCTCGCTCTCATCCGGACTCTAAGGTGGCGCTATGTCAGATTCAGGAGGCTTTGGAAATGGAGACGATTTCACCGTTGAACATGATGCTGGCTTTCTCGCTGCGGCAGTCCGCGACTACTCCGAATGGAGCCAGGTGGTATGTGGACGCGACCTTGCGGCCGGTCGAAGCGGGTGCGACCTACGGCGTCAGCCTGACCGGCGTCGGCGGCGGAAAACAATACTTCGCCGAAATTATCTGCTTCTATTTTCCATTCTGAACTCCCTTCGCCGCAGGCGCTATGAATCCCCTCGAAGCCATCGTCGCCGTCCTCTTCGCCGTCTTCCTGATCGGCTCGGTCATCCGGATTCTGGCCATGCTGGAGCGCAAGAAGGAGGGCGAGCCGCTCGAGCGGTCGCGAGTCGTGTTTTTTTTTACCGCCTGCCTCATGCTGGTCTGTCTCATTCCGCTGCGCATCTTCGAGCTGGCGAGCACGCCGGTCGTGCTCAGCGACCTCGTCGTCGTGATTGTCAATTTCATCGGCTACGCCCTTACCTAATAACCTCGACTCCCGAAGCTCGGCGGCCGAAGAAGAGGGCGCCGGAAGGTTGTTGCGAACTTATCAAGTGTATCTCGATGGGACGCCGTATGGACAGGTCACCAAGGAAGGGTTCGACGTGCTCCTCGAGATGGGACTGCTGAAGAGACAGCGGACACTGGAGCTAGTGGTTCAACTAGGTAGCAGTGCGGGGTAGAGACGCTTGAGCTTGATTCGTGCATCCGCCGTCGTGAAACGCCAATTGATGACGGGCGGGTTTTCGAGGCGCTCCGTGAGCCAGGCCTTCACGTGTTTTCCCAACTGCTGGATCGTCGCGATGCGACGATTGAGGCATTGCCGAAAGAGCACGTTCAGTCCGATCTCGGCCATGTTGAGCCAGCTGCCGTGTGTCGGGGTGTAGTGGATGTCGAGTTTGTCAGCGATGCGCTTGGCTTCCTCCGGTTCGAAGACCTCGTAGAGGGCCGCCTTCTTATGAGTGCTCAAGTTGTCCATCACCAGCGTGATCTCCTCCGCCTCAGGGTAGTGGACGTCGACGAGATCTCTGACGGTGTGAGCCCAGTCTCTCATCGTGCGCCGTTCGCTCACTCGGACGTGGGAGCGACCCGTGAAGGGCTCCAGCATCATGAAGACGTTGGCGACCCCGTTGCGGACGTATTCATGGTGATACCGTGCCGGACACCCAGGCGCCACCGGCAGGGGCCGCTGCGTTTCGCCGATCAACTGCTTGCACGTTTCGTCCAGACAAACCAACGGGTGCTTCGAGTCGTACGGCCGTTGATAGACATCCAACACGTCCTCCATCGCGCAGACGAACTCGGCACTGGGTTTGCCCGGCAGGCACCACATCTCCCGCCGCCAAGGCTTCAGCTCGTTTTTTTTAACGTCTTGCGGACCGTTTCCGGGCTGACACTGTCAACCAGCTCCAAGGCCACGAGGCGTCCTGCCAGCAGCTTCAGGGTCCAGTGCCTCCTCCCCTCGGGGGGCTCACTGCAGGCCAGAGCCACCAGATGGGCTTCGGCTCTGCCGTCGATCTTCTTTGCTTTCCGATTCTTCTGCTCCTTGCGCAGCAGCGACGCCTCGACGCCCTCTTCCACAAACCGCTGGCGCAGACGCTCCACCGTGCTCGGATGCACGTCGAGCGCGTGTTCGATCTGCTCATCGGTCCAGTGCTCACCATGCGGACCCTGGTCCGTCTTCAGCAGGATCCTCGCGTGCCGTTGTTTGTAGGCCGCCGCCTTCCCCCTCGAGATCAAACCGTGCAGGTGAGCTCGCTCCTCTGCTGTCAGCGTGACGATGTATTTCTTCGTGGGCAATGTCGATCTCCTCTCCTGACAAAGGGGCCTCAGGAGAAGGATACGAGCCCCGGCCTCAAAACGCTAGTTCCAATGTCCCCGCAATCCTAACTGGATCAACCACTAGTCGACGATTACAAAAGGCGGGCTCGGGAGCAGGGAATCTCCATCCAGCTGCTCAGGAGCAGAGACGGGACGCAGACCTTGATACAGGTGGAGACCCCGGAGAGCGAAGAGGCTGCGGAAGAGGATCAGAGTGACGGGGGATAGATCTCAGGCAGGGAGTTCGGCGCGCTTCGCCTCAACACCCATCTCCCCGATCGGAATCGCCTCATCGATGAGCATGATCGGAATGTCGTCTTCGATCGGATACAGATAGGCCCCATCCTCGCGCACCAGCCCCGCATCCATCTTCTTCTCCACTCCCTTACCCCCCCGGTTTTTGACCTCACCCCGCTCGATGCGCCCGTTCAATTCGTCGACCACGGACTGGTGGGCCATGTAGACGGGCTCTTTGGTCTCCGGACAAGCGAGAATGTCGAGCAACTCTTTGTCAATCATTGGGACCTATCCTTTTGGCAGGCAAAGATAGGCCGGCTCGACCTCGACAACAAGCCGCCGCCTTCAAGGGGAATTTCTTTCCTATTAACTACCGGAACGGGTCCTTTTTTCCCGCACCTCTCCTCGTTCTCGCGGCGAGCGCGCACAGCCACACGAAGTTCTATAACTTCTTAATAATCAATCTCTTAACTCGTCTTCAGCCCGGCGGCACCAGCCCCCGTATCGCACAGTTCCGCCACCCGGCCCGGACCTTGCTCAAGCAATGGCGGAGGACTGACCCGGACAGCTTCTCAGGAGGAGGGGAAACGGGATCGGTCGGCAAAGATCATCAGCCGGCGACCACTCGCCGGCTACTGCCAATGAGGAAGGGCTATCGTGGAACGAACCGAACCGGGAACCGCTGTCAAGAACGAGCGGCTGGCGCTCATCGTCGACCGCTGTCTCGAGTCCGAAGCGGCATACAAGCTGTTCGACATGCTCAGCTCGGTGGCGCAGCTGGACATTGAAGCCAAGGTCGAATACATCGATCTGATACGCGAATCGGGCGTCTATTCACAGGAAGAGATTCACGCCCTCGAGCGGCTCATCATCAGCGGTGCGGCGCACTACCTCAAGGAAGTCATCGACCAGGTGCGCGACGAGCAGGTGCGACGCGAAATCGACTCGCTGGTCTCTGCGTAGGAATGATTCGAGAGCAACATCGGCGACGCCGCGAACTGCTCAGGCGACTGCGGCGACGGCGAATGTGGCGACAGGCGGGATGCGGAGCGACTCGCGCCAATGGGACCGACGAGTCAAAACCTTCGGCTTCGAAAGCGGCGGAGTCAAACGGCGGGTAGAGGTGGGGTCAGACCTTGATACCGCGTTCCTTCAGGTATCGATAGGCGCCCTTCTTGTTCATCGTGCGCAGAGCCCGGGCGGACAGACGGAGGGTGACGGTCCGGCCTTCCTCGGGAATGTAGATTCGCTTTGTTATCAGGTTCGGCTTCTGAACTCGCTTCGTCTTCCGTTGCGAGTGGCTGACGCTGTTTGCGACCATCCGTCTCACGCCGGAAATCTGGCAGACGCGGGCCATGTTTGAACTCCTGTAAAAAGGGCCCACAAAGGTAGTCGAGTCAAGCAGATACGTCAAGCAGCTGCCTTGACAAAAGGGTGGTGAGCGGCCTAGTTAGAATCATCGCGGCGGCCTCCCCGAAGGTGGCCACATCTCCTGAAAACCGTCGCCGAACCTCCGGTTTCGGCAAGCCGGGCCTTTCGGCTCCGGTCATCAACCCCCACTGCTACATGAACATTCACGGTCGGTTGTCGTGCGCCTCGCTCTTCACATGGCTCGCCTGCGGCGCCGCGCTCCACGCCGAAACGCTTACGGGTTTCTGGCATCCCGTCATCAGTGTCGTCGAGGAGCGGCCCGATGGGTTGAGACTGATGTACGAAGCCAAGCGCGAACCGACCTCATGGCCGGGTGAGGGCCCGCCTCTGCAGGCGGCCCAGATGCGCAACTTGATATGTGCCTGCGCCATCGGCGTTCCTCTCGATGCGGAGGTGGAGCTCGAGGTGGTGGAGGCTCGGGTTTTGGCGCGTTCGGGCATCGAGGAGGCGGATAGAATACTCTCCGCGGAGGAGGATGCTCTCGTGCGGGCCGATGGACCGGTGGTGGTCGAGGAAACGGGCTTCGCGCGCGACCAGCGGATTGCCCGACTGGCTTTCGCGCCGAGGCTGACCGAAGAGGGCGAGATCCTCGTTTATGATCGAGTCGTCGTCGACGTGAGCTTTTCGGGTGCGAAGGTGATGGCTCCAACGGGCGGTGCCCCCGTCCACCGCGATAGGTGGGGGGAAATGATGTACAGGCACATGGTCCTCAACTACGATCAGGCAAAAGGATGGCGTTTGCCGCGTCGGGTCCCGGCCTGGAAGCCGACTCAACAGGCGCCCGGAGAAGGAACGCGACTGAGAATGGTGGTGCGCGGTCGCCCCGGCGTGTACAAGGTGACAGGTCAGGACGTGATCGACGCAGGAGTCAGCCTCGGCGCTGTCGAATCGGACGGGATTCGCTTTTTGTATGGGGGGGGCTCAATTCTCGGTCGAGCCAGCGCGCCTTCGAGGGGCATCGATCTGTGCGAGACCGCAATCGTCGTCGAGGACGGCGGCGACGGTTCCTTTGATCGGGAAGATTTCGTGCTCTTCTACGGCGAGCCGCCGAGCCGCTGGGAGTACAACAGATCGACGGGGACGTATCGATGGCGGCACAACATGTACACGAAGGACAACGTGTATTTCCTGGAGCTCGGCAGCGCCGGGGCCGGCACCAGGGCAGCAATCGCGAGTGGCACGCCGGGAGGCGGCGGGATAGACTCGGACCGGTACCGGGAGCGGCTGCACAAAGAGGATGAGTTCCTGATTCTCAGGCAGATTGTGCAAATCCCGTCGGGTTACGATTGGTACTGGGAATCCTTCAACGGCAATGCGAGAAATTTCCCGACCATCATCAGGAACGCCGTGCTCGGGGAGCCGGTCCTGATCAACGTGCGGTTTTGGGGGGGAACGAAGGCGACGCAGACCTTCGAGGTGAAGTGGAACGACCAGAGCGTGACGACAGTTGGCTTCAACAGCTCCGAAAGCAGGACGGTCAGTGCGACGGCCCGGACGGGCACCCGCGAGGGGCTGAACCAGCTCGGTCTGTTTCACCAGGGTGGCAACAGCGTGAGACTGGACTGGTACGAGCTGGAGTACACGAGGCGTCTGGTCGCCCGGGATGGCGAGCTCGCCTTCTCGTGGGATGACGCGGTCCGGTTCCCTGCCGGGAGCCGCGACGCCGAGGGCGCGATCGCCGAATTCCATCTGAGCGGGTTCGATAAACGGCCGCGGATATTCGCCACAGGCGACGTCTTCGCGATGCGGGAAATCGTGGACTTCACTCACGACGAATCCGACAGCACCGTCGTCTTCGAGGGATGGTTCGGCGGCACGGGCGTTCCGCCGCACTACATCGTATCGCCGCCCGAGAAGTGGAGACGGCCAGCCAGTATCGCGATCGATTCCCCAAGCCAGTTGAAAACGCGGGACAACGGAGCCGACTACGTCATCATCACTCACGCCGACTTTCGCGAAGCTTCGGAGCGCCTCGCCGCGTGGCGGGCCCAGGATGATCGATTCGGCGCCCCGATGAGCACGGCCGTCGTCGACGTCGCTGATGTTTACGACGAGTTTTCCGGCGGCCTTCTCGACCCCATGGCGATCCGCAGTTTCGTGAATTACGCCGTAGATAACTGGGATCCAGCCCCGTTCTTCATCCTCCTCGTGGGCGACGCGACCTACGATTACAAGAACAATTCCCTCACGAGCCACACAAACTGGATTCCCGCCTATCAGGACGGCGAAAGCATGTACGACGAGTGGTACGTCCGCGTTGCAGGGTCTGACCGCATTCCCGACCTAGCCATCGGGCGGCTCCCGGTGCAGACTGCGGCGCAAGCGGAGGGGCTCGTGGACAAGATCATCGACTACGACAGATCCCCCGAGGTCGGGCCGTGGCAGGTCCGGTCACTGCTCGTCTCCGACGACGTGAGGCATCCGCAGAAGCTGGGTCAGCGTGAACACTTCTTCGTCCTGGATTCGGAGACGATTGCCCGCCAATTCATGCCCGAGGATCTGAACCCGGAAAAGCTCTACATAGGACACTATCCGCTCGAGGGACGCACGAAGCCGAAGGCGCGCGACGAGTTCATCCGGCAATTCAACGCCGGCGCCCTCATTCTCACGTATATCGGTCACGGCAATCCCGAGACCCTCGCTCACGAGCAGATGTTCGTGCTGACGCGCGATCTGGACGCCATCGACAATGGCAGGAGATTACCACTGATGTACACGGCCGCGAGCCAGGTCGGCGTTTTCGACGATCCGGCGCGCGTCTCCATGCCAGAGGCCCTGTTGAATCGCCCCAATGGGGGCGTCATCGCGTTCATTTCGGCTACCCGGGTAGGATTTCACGGCAGCAACATAATTCTCGCGTTTCAGTTTCATCGGCACATGTACCGCTCGGACGAAACTCACGTGCCGGTTGGGCTGGCGCTCACTCTCGCCAAAGTGACAACCGTCGTCGGTGACGGTCCCAAAGAGCGCGGTAACGTGCAGCGGTATTCACTGCTGGGGGATCCGGCCATGCGGCTGGCAAGGCCACGCTACACGGTCCGGCTGGATGCGCCGGAATCCATGAGTGCCCTCGAGGAGGTGCGCGTCGAGGGGGAGGTGATCGCCCCGGATGGTCATCCCGACCGGCAGTTCAGCGGCAGCGCCTTGATCCAGGTTTTCGATTCGAGCGCCAGGGCCCAGGTCGAAGGGTTGGATTACCGGCAGATCGGAGCTCCGCTGTTCCGGAGCCTGGCCGTGGTCGAGGAAGGGCGCTTCGAGGCGACTTTCCGGGTGCCAAAGGATATCAACTACAATGCCAATGAGGGCCGTCTCAGCGCCTATTCGTGGGGCGACCAGCGCCCGGTCGCTTTCAGTGCCTTGACGGATATTTTCCTGGGCGGAACGGCCGAAGGCGTCGAGCCCGACGACGAAGGGCCGACGATTACGGTGGGGTTCATGGGGCAGACCGGATTTCGCAGCGGCGACTTCGTCTCCTCACGACCTGTCATGGAGATCGTCATCGAGGACGCTGGCGGCATTAACATCACCGGAGGGCCGGGCCATCATATCGTGTTGAACCTGGATGGCGAAACCTTCGAGGTGACCGAATTCTTCAGCAATCGAGACGGGGACTATCGAAGCGGCGTGCTGGAATATGAACTCCCGGAGCTGGAACCGGGCACCCACGAGATTCGTCTCAAAGCGTGGGACGGCTTCAACAATTCGGCCACGGTGCAGGTGGAGGTAGAGGTTTCGGAAGAGGGCGACTCGCCGCTCTCCGACATGCTGTTCTACCCCAATCCGATGCGGGACCGGGGGCACTTCACCTACATCCTTTCGGCCCCCGCACGGACTGTGAGCATCAGCGTATTTACCCTCGCTGGAAAACTCGTCGATAAGCTCGATGTCGCCGGCGAGCCCGGCTACAACCAGATCGCATGGAATCCGCCGGAGCCGCTGGCGAACGGTAGCTATCTTTATCGTATCAAGGCGATTTTCGCCAGTGGCGCGGAGATCGAGACCACCGATATCGTTCAGGTGGTACAATGAGATCGGTGGTGGACTCAGCAGAGAGCTGGGGCGTCCACGAAGATCCCGAAACGGAGGCAGTTCAAATATGAGACCACTCCTCACCCTATTGCTGGTAGCCGCCGGTCTGAGCCTGAGCGCCAGCCGGGCGGCGGCCACCCCGGAAAGCCGCGCGGCCGTCCTCTTTCTCCTGATCGAACCGGGTGCCAGGGCGATCGCCATGGGAGAGTCGTACGTCGCCATCGCCGACGACGCCACGGCGAGTTACTTCAACCCGGCGGCGCTGGCTGGACAGACGACGAGGGAGGTCAGCTTCACGCACGCGAAGTGGCTTCCCGCCTTTGGCTTCGACGACATGTCATACGAGTTTCTCGCCTACGCCCAACCAGTGGAGGGTTGGGGCAACATCGGTCTGAACGGTGCGCTGCTGCAGCTCGGTGAGCAAACGCGAACCAACGAGCGCGGTACCGTTACCGGCACCTTCAGCAGCTACGATCTGGCCGTTTCGGCGGCCTACGGCGCCGACATCGCCGACAACATGTCAGCCGGCATCAGTTTGAAGTTCATCCGCAGCAATCTGGCAGATGTGGGGGCTGGGATCGAGAAGGGCAAGGGTGTGGGCAACAGTTTCGCCGCCGATCTCGGATTTTTGTGGAAGGTCACTCCGCAACTCAATTTCGGCGCCGCGCTGCGAAACCTGGGGCCGAAGATCGCCTACATCGACGCCAGCCAGGCGGATCCGCTGCCCCAGCACATCGTCGTGGGTGCCGCCTACGAGCTCTTGGACAGCGAGTTTCACGACATGCTGATGTCGGTCGATCTCTACAAGCCGCTCATCGCCGACGGCACGTTCGCTTCGAATCTTCTGACATCCTGGACGGACGAGAAACTCGGTGACGAATTCCGGGAAATGGATCTGCATGTCGGCGGCGAGTACCGCTACGGCCTCTCGGCAGTTCAGGACGAGTCCTTTCTCGCCCTGAGGGCAGGCTACTCACTGGATCACGACGGCGAGCTGAAGACGCCCACCTTCGGGATCGGGCTGAAGTACAGCAAAATCCAGGTGGACGTGGCCTACATTACCGGCGAGGACACGCCGATGCAGGACAATACGCGGTTCTCCCTCAACCTCATATTCTGAGACAACCTCGCATTCTGAGGTTCGACCTCAGGGTAGATTCGCGCTTCTGACTCCTATTCTACTGTCGACATCATCCAGGCTGCACCAGGCCCTGTCTATCCTGGCGGCAGTGGCCTCGACGGCCCATGGAGCCAGGCTTGGAGTCGGCGACGGGGTCGGCGACGTCGTCGCGGACACCTGCCGGATCCTCGCGATCCGGGTCGAGTTTCCCCTCGAGGATCCGGACGAGCCATCGACCACGGGCACCGGCCGGTTCGACCTGAGGAGCCTTTCGGAGGCTCTGCCCGACTACGCCTTCCCCTACGACACACCCCCGCACGACCGCACCTTCTACGAACACCAGCTCCAGGCCCTCTCCCGCTACTATCAGGTCGTCTCCAACGGCCGTCTGTCGATTGAGTACACGGTGCTGCCGCGCCAGACGAGCGGCGCTTACCGGTTGCCTAAGGAGGCGCTCCTCTACGGCAACGGACGATCGACCGCGGAGATCGGGGAAAAGTGGATCGATTTCATTCGGGACGCCGTGGCGGCCGCCGATGAAGACGCTGTTTTTTCCGACTTCGACAGCTTTCTGTTCATACACCCGGGGCAGGGACAGGAAAGTGGCGAGATCAACGACATCCGCTCCGTCTACCTCCCCCGACGCGACCTCGACATGTATGGTGGCCCGACACCTATCGGCGCCGACGGCGGCGCCTTCGAGCTGCCCCACGCGTGGATCGTGCCGGAGATGGCCGACCGGTTCGGCAGGGCGGGGCTAAACGGCCTGCTGGCAAAATTCTTCGGCTTCGTCCTCGGGCTGCCGAGCCTGTCGAACTCCGCACGGGGAACCCCTGCGCTCGGCACCTGGAGTCTGATGGACGTCGGGGCCACGGGGCTGGGGTACGTGCTCGACGGCGACACCTGGGAACCTGTCTTCGGCTTCGTACCGCCTCATCTCATGGCGTGGAGCAAGGCGAGATTGGGGTGGATCGAGCCGCTCGTCGTGCGACGCGACACGACGGTGAAAATCGTCGCCACGGATCGGCACGCCGGCGGACTGCCAAAGTCCGTCCGCGTACCCATCGCACACAGGGAGTACTTCCTTCTCGAAAACAGACAGCAGCGCGGCAATTTCGGGGTTCCGCAAGGGCTGGACCCACCATTCGCCGGAGTGGACGAGGTCGTGTGGATACCTCCGCAGGGCATCGAATTCACTCACTCGATCACGGGCGAGGAAGCGGGTGAAAAAGGAGAGCTGGAGGGGCATGGCTCAGGCGTATGGGCAGCGGTGGATGAGTACGATGCCTTCGTGCCTGGCTCGGGGATCCTCATCTGGCACGTCGATGAGAGCGTCATCGAGGAGCGCTTCGAGGAGGGTATCAACAACGATCGCGCCCGACCCGGAATCGCCCTCGAGGAGGCGGACGGCTTTCGCCATATCGGCAACCTGTTCTTCGATCAGCAACATCTCACGGAAGGGACACCGACAGATCCGTTCTTCGCGGGGACAGGCCCGGGAGGAGCGAGTTCAACCACCACCTTCGGTCCTCAGACGCGGCCGCCCAGCACCAGCAACGACGGGGCGGACACCGGTATCGAGATAGTGGTTTTGAGTGAGCTGGCCGACACCATGGAGGTGCAGATCCAGTTCAACAAGGTCAGGGGCGGATGGCCGAGACCGGTGGCGAGCGCCGGTCGTCTGCAGGGTGCGGATCTCGACGGAGACGGCGATCTGGAGCTGTTGGTGGAGGACGAGTCCGGCGTGCAGATCGTTTCTGCCGACGGCGCTGCACGGGCAGCGGCAGGGGCGCGCCTCGCCGCTGCTACCGATGGTGGCTCGACTGGCGCAATGACTGCGCTGTTCCTCTCCGTCGACGGCGTCGTGCGTGCATTTGGGAATCGGGCGTTGCCGGAAGGGGCGGCAGAAATCGGGGCGACAACATGGGAATTCGATCTCTCAGGGCTCGCAAGCGAGCCGCACAGTGCCCTTTTCGCGGCCGATCTATCCAGCTTTCCCGGTGAACGCGTCCTGGTGCTCGGTGCGGAAGGATCGGTCTTCATGCTGGACGCCGACTCGGGCGAAAGGAAATTTGACGACGAAGTGGAGGCGGGCTCGTTGTCGGCGGCGGATCTGAGCGGCGATGGATCAGCCGAACTCGTCGTCGCCTCCAGCGACGGAGGTGAAGGGTGGGTGATATCCGCCAACGGATTGGCGCCTCTCTGGAGCGAGGATGGCCGCCACTTCGGGCCGGCATGCGGCGATTTGGACGCCGACGGACGGGCGGAGGTCATCATTGTCTCGGAGACTGGAAGCATCCTGGCAACCGGCATCGACAAGGTGATGTTTCGAACCGAGATCGCCGCCGACACCATTTCCGCAACCCCGATTCTGGGCGATCTCGACGGCGATGGATTCCTGGAGATCGTCGCTGCGTCATCGAATGGAGTTCACGCGATTCGCTCGAACGGCCTGATTCAGGCTGGCTTTCCAGTCGTGCGCGATGTCAGGGAGCTGCGCTTCGCTCCCGTGCTCGCAGACCTGGACGGGGATGGCCGTCAGGAGATCTTCACTGGGTCGACGCGGGGCTTATACGGGTTCGATGATACTGGTGTGCCGCTCGAGGGTTTTCCGCTTCTCACCGAAACGCCGATCTCCTACGACCCAGTGGCTGGCGATCTCGATGGGGACGGCCACCTCGAGATCGCCGCCGTCGCTGGAAACGAGCTCTACCTGTGGGAGCCCACCGCTCTCTCATCTGCGTACGGCGGGGGCACCGTGGCATGGGGGCAGCGCGGTCGGAGTGCAGCGGGACGCTTTTCGCATCCGACGCTCCCCGCTGGTCCAACCGCACCGATCGCGGCCGATCTATTGCCACCGGAGCTGGCCTACTGCTATCCGAATCCGGTAGGCGGTGAGGACGACCGGGCCCACTTGAGATTCTTTCTGAGCCGGCTCGCCGACGTCGAGCTGGAAGTTTTCGACGTCCTCGGGGAGCGCCTCGATCGCATCCGCGTGGGGCGGGACGAGCTCCAAGTGCCGGACGAGAACGAAATCAGCTGGCCCACTGAGAAGTACGCCAGCGGCCTGTATCTCTGTCAGCTCGAGGCCGACGCGGGCGCCGGCGACCGGTCGCACGTGGTGGTCAAGATGGCGGTGAGCAAGTGAAGGCCACTCTACCGGTCTGTCTCCTGGTGGCAGCAGGCGTAGCGACGCCGATCGGGGCCCAAAACCATCCCGAGCTGGACTGGCAGGTGGTGGAGACGGAACACTTCCGGATTCTTTTCCATCAGGGACTGGACGAGGCCGCGTCATACACGGCCGAGGTGGCGGAAGCCGCGTACGGCCCCGTCACCGATCTCTACGGTTATGAGCCCTCCGGCCATATCCGCATCATCCTCAAGGACTACGACGACTACGCCAACGGCGCCGCCTTCTTCTATTTGGACACGATCGAAATCTGGACCAGCGCGCTCGATCACGACTACGAGCTTCGGGGCGCCACAGACTGGCTCGGCAATGTCGTGACGCACGAGTTCACCCACGTCATTTCACTGGGTGCCGCCCGCAAGGCATCGCAGCGGGTACCTGCACTCTACCTGCAATACCTGGGTTATCAAAGGGAACAGAATCGTCCCGACATCCTGATCGGTTACCCGGACGTCATCGCCTCCTATCCGGTGGTAGCGACCGTCTCTCCGATGTGGTTCGCAGAAGGAATCGCGCAGCATCAGGTGCAATCTGCGCGGCGCGATCGCTGGGACTCGCATCGAGATATGGCTCTGCGCACGGCCGTCGTGAACGACCAGCTTCTGTCTCTAGACGAAATGGGCGTCTTCGGCAAGCGCGGCTTCGGGAACGAGTATGTCTACGACCACGGCTACGGACTCGTCCGATACATAGCCCACACTTACGGAGACGAGGCGCTCGCCGACATCTGTCGATCTCTGTCGCAGTGGAAGTCGATGACGATCGGGTCGGCATTCCAGAGCGCTCTCGGTGTCTCGGCCGAGCAGGTGTACGAGTCGTGGAGAGACTCTATGAGATTGAACTACCGGGCGCAGATAGAAGGGCTCGGTGAACTGCGGGAAGGACGGCCCCTCGATGATGCGGCCGGCTTTTCGAATCTCCACCCCTCCTTCTCTCCCGACGGGAAGCGTCTGGCCTACCTGTCCACGCAAAATCGGCACAACGCCTCGCATGCTCTCATCGTGCGCGATCTGGAAACGGATGAGGAGGAAGTGATCGCCAGCCCCGTCGTGTCGTCGATCAGCTGGTCAGCCGACGGTGAGCGGATCCTGTGGGTGCGCAAAGACAAGGCGGATCGCTACGGTTCCCGCCAGGCAGATATCTACGAATACGACTCCGGCAAGGCCAAGCGGAGCCTCGCATCCCGGATGGCGTGGTCGGCACCGGCGACGCTGCGGGGGTACGGTTCCACGTCTCCGCAGCTCCGTCGCCTGAGTCGGGGGCTGAGGGGGATGTATCCGGCTTACTCTCCGGACGGGGAATGGATAAGCTTCGTACACAACAAAGGGCGAAGCAACAACCTCGGCCTCATGAGGGCAGACGGGAGCGAGGTGAGGTATCTCACCGAGTACGGCGACGGCACTCAGCTCTACACGCCCAGGTGGTCGCCTGACGGGAGGAGGCTGGTAGTTTCCATCTCGCGGCGTGGCCAGCGCGACATTGTCCTCGTGGACATGGCGGACATTGACGCCGCCGTCGCAGTTCGGCCCCTGGTCGCCACTGTTGCCACGGAGCGCGATCCGGTCTGGAGCCCCAGCGGCGAGGAGGTCCTGTTCGCCTCCGACGCGAGCGGCATATTCAACATCTACTCAGTAGACGTTGAGGGGAAGGGATCGGTCAAACAAGTCACCAATGTGGTCGGTGGCGCGATCACGCCGACGATCGGGCCAGACGGTACGGTGGCATTCGCAGCGTTCGGACCGGATGGATATCGGATCAACTTGATCGACGCGGCCCTGGATTCGGCAATTGCGATCGCCTATGACGCGGACGAGAGCGGCGGCTGGCATTGTAGTGTAGAGCCCGTGTCGGAGCCAGGATCGACGTCGCAGATCGGCGGCTCCGCTCTCGTCGAGCTGGCTTCGATCGGACAGTCATCGGCCTCCGCCGATATCGGCGTCCGTACAACGTCGCCTTCGAGGCCTTATGGCGTGGATATTCTGCGCACCCTCGTGCTGCCTCGCCTAGTCGTAGACGAAGGTCGCCTCAAAGCCGGAGTGTACGCGGCCTCTTCGGACGTTCTGATGAAGCAGAGCGTCCTGGTTGGCGCCGCCCTGGCTCCGGCAAACGGTGACAGGGATCTGTTCGCGCTCTACGACTACCGGCGCTGGCGTCCGACGGTGTTTCTCGAATTCTACAACCAGAAGCGTCACACATCGAGGGGAGACAGCTCGGCGGCCCGCACCGGAATCGTCACCGGCATGAACTTCAGTCTCAACGAGGTGCGCACCGGGGCCCGCGGCAAGCTCGGCCGTTACGCCGATCTGGAGCTGGCGCTGACCTACGATCGCTATGACGCCAGTATCGAGTGGGATTTCTTCGAAACGAGACAGGACGGCCAGCCCGGCTTTCGGCGAGCCAAGCAGCGCCCCTTTGGCTATACCTATCTACAGGGCTTCGGTCTGGGACTGATCTATCGCCTCGAGGTGCTATCCCGACGCCGTGACCGCGATATCAGTCCCCGCGGCCGGCGGCTACTACTGCAATACGACCGCATGTTCAACTACTTCCTCGAGGGCTTCGACGAGGGCAATGTCTCTTTCCTCCAGGAGGAGTATGTCCATCTGTTCTACAACCAGTTCACCGTCGACTGGAGGGAATACGTCGGACTGCCACGCGATACCGCCCTCGGCCTCAGGCTGTTCGGGGGCTGGATCGCGAGCGACAAGGTCGACGATGAGGATCTGGTAAGCGACTTCTTCGACTACCACCTCGGCGGCCTCAACTTCATGCGAGGGTACACCTTCTACAGTATGGAAGGGCGCAAGGCTTTCATGGCGAACGGCACATTCAGATTTCCGCTGCTCGCCGATACGCGGCGCCGCTTCGCTCATCTCTACGTCGACAAGCTGTACGGGGCCGTGTACGGCGATGTCGGCAAAGCATGGGACGGCGACTTCGACGATCCCGATCGATTCTACGGACGCACTGGAATGCTGCGAGATGTCGGCACTCAGTTGCGTCTCGACATGATCTCGTATTACAGTATGCCGACCCGGGTGCAGGCGGACCTCGCATACGGCCTCGATGAGGTGGAGGATCGCAATCCGTGGAAGTTTTATCTCACGGTACTGTTCGGATACTTGTAGTGAGACAGGCTCGTGAAACTACCGAGCCGCGACAGGAAGGCAATCGCTCGATGGGACGGATTTCATTTCAATTGTTGGCAATCGCTCTCGCAACGGCGCTCCTCGCGGACGCGGGTCTTGCCCAGGATGCGGCAGTGGAGGAGCTACTCGACATTGGAGCGGGAGCGGGCACGCCTCGAACCGCGGGGATGGGAGACGTGGACGCCAATGGAATTCAGCTCGTGATGAGTCCGCTGCCGCGTCTGTTCAAAGGGATTTCGGCGGCACAGCCACTACTGGCGCAAGCGGATCGGCAGGCCGGGGCAGATGTAGCACCGTCGTCTGACGAGGGGAAGGCAAAGTCCCCTCGGCGAGCCCTGTTGTACTCCGCCCTCCTGCCGGGAGCAGGTGAGTTTTACGCTGGAGCGAAAAAACGAGCGGCGCTCTTCTTCGGACTGGAGCTGGCGGCCTGGACGTTGTGGACCAGCTGGAACGGCAAGGGCAATGACATCGAGGATACGTTCCGCGCCACCGCCGATGAACACTGGAAACCCCTCGATTACGTGGAATGGCGCACCTCGACGATCTCTCGTCACTCATCGATCACGCACAGCTTTCCGTGCAGCACCTATGCTGGGCAGGCGGGTCTCGATCTTGCCGACTGCCCGAGTGGTGAGAAGCAACAGTACTACGAGCTGATCGGAAAATACGACCAGTTTATCTCCGGCTGGAGCGATGTGAGGGACAGCCTGGGAAACGCGGTTCAATCCGGTGAGATCGATTCGGTCGAGAACTTCCACTCCGAATTGAGAATCGCCTACGAGGACCGCCGCAACGACAGCAACAAGCATCTCAAGCGCGCCACGAACATCGCCGGGCTCATACTCGTAAACCACGTCCTGAGTGCCATCGACGCCGCTCGGGCGGCGCGAGCGGCAACTCCAGAAGGCGGGGCGCAGGCGAACGGGATGAGCCGAACTCGTTTCGCCTTCGTGCTGCCTGAGCACGGATTCGCTGGCACACCTATGTTCGTCGCCTATCGTACATTCTACTAGTGCCTGGGTCTTCGTCCACACGCTCGGGCCGCTCGCACTCCCGCCCTTGTCTCCGCTGGACGCCGGTCTTTTGTTCCCTGCTCATCCTGGCGCCAATTCAGACCGAAGCGGCCGCCAGAGCGTTCTGGTACTCCCTCCTCATCCCCGGGTGGGGGCAGCGCCACCTCGGCCAACACCGCAGCGCCGCGCGCTTCGCCGTGGCCGAAGCCGGACTGTGGGCGAGCTACTTCGGTCTGCGGCACGTGGCCGACATCCGCGGCGATACCTATCGGACCCATGCTGCAGCGCGCGCTGGCGCAGCACCTTCCCACAAGGATCGCCAGTACTTCGACGATCTGGGATTCTACGCCAGCCGCAGCGATCACAACAGGCTCGCCCTCGTCTCGGACGGTGCGGACGCTGAGCTCTATCCGACGAGCGCCCAATTCTTCTGGGAGTGGGACAGCGAGGGCTCTCGCCAACGCTACAGAGAGCTGCGCAACTCGGCGCAGACGGCGGACCGCCAGGCGGTCTTCGCCACCGGGCTCCTCCTGGCAAACCATCTCATCGCAGCCATCCACGCTGCCCGCGGCGGCTCGCAGTTGCGCCGAAACGAGGATGGAGGTGATGAGGAGACCGTGCGGTTGCGCTCCACCACCGTGGAGGTTGGCGCCGGGCCGAATCCGCGAGCGCTCGGGATCTTTCTCACGACACGTTGGTGATGGCGCCGGCGCGCGAGTGGGTGCATCGTCAAGTGTCACGAGCTGCGACATGCCTCATCGCCGGACTGCTGTCTACGACCGGATGGGTTGCGATTGCGATCGGGGATGAGCCCTCGCCCTCATCGCACCTGTGCGGCACCCAGCTGCTGCGTTTGCAGCGGGAGACACAGGCCCGATCACCGCAGGCACCCCAGAAGCTAGTCCAAGCACCGCTCCAGGATAAGCCGAAGGTCGCGGTCGGTACCCGTCTCGAGTTTCCGGTTTCAGGCTCTCCCACTTTACTGAAGGCCACCTGCCGTTACGTGGGCGATCACACCTTCATCTTCGTGGAGGATCGTCAATGGGACTCGAACGGCGGCCCGGTGCTGCAGTCAGATGTGGATGGCCTGGGAGTGCTCTTCGACCGCGCCACACCGGCCGACCCAGCAAGAGGCGTGTACGAGCTCTCGGTGCAGGCATTCGGCGAACCGTCGGACGTCGACGGGTACCCGCAGATTTTTCTCCTCATTCTCGACATCTTGAGGGCGGAGTTTATCGGTTACTTCGATCCGGCCGTGGCGGCTCACGACCTTCCAGAACTGAGGCGCGATGTTCTCTACCTGGATGAATTCGCCGTCCGTCGCCGTGCCTATCTCGCTCGCGGCACCATGGCTCACGAGTTTCAGCACCTCATCCACTGGAACCACGACCGGGACGAGGAGCTGTGGGTAAACGAGGGGTTGTCCGGCTACGCCGAAGAGGTCGCCGGATTTCCGGAGGCGGATGCAACGGCAGTACCCGAATTCCTGATGAGGCCCCAGACCGATCTCACCTCGTGGCCCCTCGCCGCCAAGCCGCACAACTACGGCGCTACCTACTTGTTCGCATCCTTCCTGGCCGAGCGCTACGGCGGCCAGTTCATCCGCTCCCTCGTGGCGGAGCCCCGCAACGGCCGCTTCGGCATCGACGCCGCTTTCGACGCCAACGACATCGAGCAGGATTTCGGCGGCGCCTGGGCGAACTGGGTCGTGGGGAACTACGCCTCCGACGACGGGGAGTTTTCGTACAGCGCCCTCGACGGCAGGCGGGTCCAGACGCATCGGGTGGACCGGTTGCCTCTGGAGCGGCGCCAGTTCAGCGTCGCCGGACAGTGGGGCACGACGAACATCCTGTTTCGCACTGCCGGCAGCTTCTCCATCGACTTCGACGGCGACGATACGGGCCGCTTCCGGGTCTGGTCATACGGCATGAGCGGTGGTGACGCCGCGAGCCTACAGGAACTCGACCTCGACGACGAGATGCGAGGTGCGGTGAGCGTCGCAGAAGTGGACAGCCTCGCCTTGATCGTGGGCAGGACGTCAATCGATGGAGAGGGTTTTGAGATCTCCGCCCGACAAACCACCGTCACGGCAGTGCAAGAGGTGGCGGCGAGCGACGCGATCGAGCCAACGAACGCGCGACTGGGGATCGGTTACCCGAATCCGTTCAACGCCGGACTGCGCATCCCTTTCAGTGTGAAGGAGCACACCGAAGTTGACCTCTCCGTCTACGGAACGACCGGACAGCGAATTCGCCACTTGCGCGCTGGCGTGCTGCCGGGAGGTGACTACATCGCGGAGTGGGACGGCACGGACGCCGCAGGTCGAGCCGTGGCGAGCGGCTCCTACGTGGTCGGGCTCGTCGCGGCGGGATCACCGGTGGCTGGAGGTTCGGAAACCCGCTTCTTCTCCAGGGTCACCCTTCTCAAGTAGCTTTGCGGAACGGCCAGGGAGCCGGCCAGCGCAACCTGCCCGCGACACTCGAGCTGCCGTTCGTATTCGGACATGGGTCTCCCCGACACGGAATGCTTCAAGTCAGGAGCGATTTCGCACAGCGGCGCAAGGACGAAGCAGCGCTCCGTGAGATGCGGGTGGGGAAGTGTGAGGTCTGTAGTGCGAACGACGCGATCGCCGCAGGCGAGAAGGTCGAGATCAAGGGTGCGCGGGCCCCAGCGGATTGACCGCTGACGCCTGTGCCCGTCCTCGATGAGCCGCAGTGCTTGCAGCAGCTCGTGCGGTGACAGTTCGGTCTCGACGGCTACGACGGCGTTGAGGAAATGCGGTTGGTCGAGGAAGCCGGCGGGCGGCGTTTCGTAGACGGAGGATGAGGACAGCACGCTGACGCCGGCCAAATTCTCCAGCTCGGCGACAGCGGCCTCGAGGTAAGCGACTCTGTCACCGAGGTTCGATCCCAACCCAATGTAGGCGGTCTCAGTCAAAAGAGCGCCGGATTTCGACCTCGACGCCGTCGAACTGCGCCTCCACCGATGGTCGCGGCTTGCGAACCCGAACGATGAGCTCGATCGGCCCGCAGGCCTCGCCGACGGCAGCGGCGATGCGCTCCGCAAGCGTTTCGAGCAGCTGGCAACGGCTGCCGGTGACCACTTCTTTTACGATAGAGACCACGGCGGTGTAATCGGATGTATCGGCCGGATCATCACTTGAGCCGGCTGCGGACAGATCGCGGAGCAGTTCGAGGTCCACCTCGAACTGTTGGCCCAGGCTCGCCTCTTCCGGCAGCAGCCCGTGGTAGGCGTAGAACCGCATGTTTTTCAAGCGGATACGATCAGGTGGCATCAAGGCTGGAAGATATCCGGGCGCCTCGTGAGTGTCAAACCCGGAAACCGCTCCTTCCGGGGGCCTTAAGTTGTTGCGAGGCGACAAGTTACTTGACTTCCCACCTCAGAGTTGTATATTGCCGGCAGCAAGGACGCAGGAGGATTTCACCAAGGAGGTTTCATATGTCTGAAGTTCGAGGAGCTGCACAGCAGCTACGCGGAGTTCAGGCCGCGGCCCAGGACGGGCAACAGCAGCAGCAGGTGCGAGAGGCTCGCGAGCAAAGAGACGGACAGCGAGCCGAGCGCGCCGAGGAGGCCCAGCAGCAGAGAGAGGCGAGGGCGGAGCAGCAGCGCGAAGCCCGAGCCGAGCAGGCTCAAGCCGGGGGGCCGAGGCGGATACGCGGCACAACGGAACAGGCTGAAATGCGCCGAGAGGAGCAGCAAGCCGAAACCCAGCAACGCGATCCCCAGACTCAGCGACAGGAGGGACGAGGAGAAATCGTCGACACCGTCGCCGGCTAGCGAACTCCGCAGTCGCAATCCCGAGAAAACCGAATCTGGCTTTCAGCGCTCCGCCTGGCGGCGGGGCGCTGTTTTTTTGTGTGCCCGGGTCAATTCGCGTCGAGCCGAGACAGGGCCCGGTGGCCGATATCACGGCGGCAGTACATGCCCTCGAAGGCGACAGCGTCGACGGCGCCGTACGCTTTCTGAACGGCCGCTCGGATGCCGGCGTCCACCGCCGTGATGCCGAGCACGCGACCACCGGAGGTGACGAATTCGCCATCCCTCGTCGCGGTGCCGGCGTGGAAAGCGGTGACGCCGCCGCGGGCTTCGAGAGCATCCAGGCCGCGAATCACCTTGCCCGACTCGTAGGAGCCCGGGTATCCCTCGCAGGCCAGAACGACGCAGACGGCCGCCCGTCCCTCGTCGGAGCCGTCCTCCGGCGTGCGGCCGGCCTCATAGGTGCTCAGTTCACCCTTTACTGCAGCTTCGAGCAGATCCAGGAGGTCATCGTTCATGAGGGGGAGGATGACCTGCGCCTCCGGATCGCCAAAACGACAATTGAACTCCACCACTCGGACGGCGTCACAGACGCCGTCTTCAACGCCGTCCTCCGTAATCATCAGGCCACAGTAGAGCACGCCGCGAAACGGCACCCCGCGGCGCCGCATCTCAGAGAGGACCGGTTCGACGACGAGTTTCTCCGTCTGTGACACCAGCTCGCGAGTCATGACCGGAGTCGGCGCATAGGCACCCATGCCACCCGTATTCGGTCCCCGGTCCCCCTCTCCGATCGGCTTGTGGTCCTGTGCCGGCATCAGGCTGACGAAGCTGTCTCCATCACAGATGGCGAAGAGGGATGCCTCCTCGCCTTCCATGAATTCCTCCACCACGACTTGAGCCCCAGCCTCTCCGAAGATGTGGTTATCCATCATCGCGTCGACGGCGTCCAGTGCCCCTTTGGTGTCCCTGGCGACGACGACCCCTTTCCCGGCGGCGAGTCCGGCCGCTTTCACGACTATCGGCGCCCCGACTTCGCGGATGTACTGCCGCGCCGACTCGGCATCGGTGAAGCTGCGATGCCTCGCCGTAGGCACACCGACCGCCTCCATCAGCTCTTTCGAGAACGCCTTGTCGCTTTCCAGCCTCGCCGCTTCAGCCGTGGGTCCGAAGATGTCGAGGCCCGCCTCTTCGAAGCAGTCGACGATGCCGGCGGCGAGCACATCCTCGGGGCCGACGACGGTGAGGTCGATCCCCTCGTCGCGAGCGAAGTCGCGCAGCTTGAGGATCTCGGCTTCCAGCGCCTGCCGCTGCGCAAACGGGGTGTCGAGTCGAAATCCGGAAAGGCAGGTAGCCATGGGCGCCATCGCCTCGTTCCCCGGGGCGGCGTAGAGCACTTCCAATCTGGGGCTCTGGGCGATCTTCCAGACAAGGGCGTGCTCGCGACCCCCCTTGCCGACCACGAGAACTTTCATGTCTGACACCTCCTCTGCTTTCTTGCGGTCAGGCGCTCGTCAACGATATCCGAACTCCTTGAGGTCTGAGTCCCGGTTGCGCCAGTCGCGACGAACCTTGACGCGCAGGTCGAGGTAAACCCCGGCAGCCACAAGCGCTTCGATGCGCTCGCGCGCCTGACGTCCGATGCTGCGCAAGCGCTGGCCGCCCCGGCCAATGACGATTCCCTTTTGCGAATCTCGCTCCACGTAGAGCGTCGCAGCGATGTAGGTCTTGTCTTGCCCTCCGGTGTCACCGGACTCCATCGCAGGATCAGAGAATTCCTCGACCACAACCTGCACAGCGTACGGAAGCTCATCCCCGAGCTGTTCGAAGGCGGCCTCCCGAATGAGCTCGGCTGCGAAGAATCGCTCCGGCTGCTCGGCGATCATGTCGTCGGGGTAGAGCTGTTGTCCCATCGGCAGCAACGACTCCAGTCGACTCAGCAGGGCATCGAGGTTCTCGCCCCGCAGAGCCGATATCGGCATGGCAGGCGTCAGACCAAACCCCCCTTCAACCTCATCGAGAGCTGCCTTCACCCGATCCGGGGACAGCAGATCGGTCTTGTTGAGGGCTGGCACGATCGGCGTGTTCGTGCGGCTGACGAAGGCGGAGATCAGATCGCGGCGGTCGTCGAGTCTCGTGGCGTCGATGAGCAGCAGGACGACGTCCGCTTCGCTGGATGCCCGTTCGATCTGGCGATCCATGGCCTCGTGGAGCCGGTAACTGGGCTCGAGCAGCCCGGGTGTGTCGAGAAAAATGGTTTGGCTTCCCGGTCGCGTCAGGACGCCGAGAATTCGACTTCTGGTGGTCTGGGGTTTGGACGTGACGATGGAGAGCCGCTGGCGCAAGAAAGCATTGAAGAGGGTGGATTTGCCGGTGTTGGGCCGACCGACGAGAGCCGCGTATCCGCAGCGAATGCTGCACTGGTTGGTTGAGTCGAGTTGGCCGGGCAGTGTCGTTCCGACTCTCAGAAGCCGAAGGAGGCAGACAGGAAGTAGGTGGATTCCAGCTCATCGTGCTGCAGGTAGGCGACGTCCAGCTGCATTCCGGGGCGCGGGCGCAACCCGAGGCCGAAACTCGGCCGCTCCTCCTCGAGTCCAGCTCGCAGCGCAACCTTGCCGCGCTCAAACTCGACCCCTGCCTCGAGTGGCTCGGCGCCGGACTGATCCGCGGCGTCGCCGCCGGCGCTCGAGCCCAGGGCGACGTTCGCCCTACCGCCGCCAACCTGTCTGGCCACGGCAATTCCGATGGTAACGGAGGGGCGGATTCGGTCGGTGGTTCCATCCCAGACAATGGGGGTCGTCGTCGCGTCTTTGATATTGGCCGCCAGAGTAATGTTCGGTCTCATGCGATAGAGCAAACCGACATCGAGGCCGAAGCCACGCGCACTGTAGGTGTCCACCGTGCGGTAGATTCCCTTTAGACTAGCGCCGATATCGAGGGTGGCACTCAGCCTGCGGCTGGCGGAGAAGTAGAGGGCGTAATCGGCGCTACTGGCCGTCGCCAGCGGCACCGGGCGGTTGTCCGGGCCGATCTGCCCCGTCGGGTTCTGCAATATCGTGAACTGGATGTCATCTACACCGATGCGCAACAGGCTCACGCAGGCGCCGTCGAAGCCGGCAACATCCGGCATGGCGAAGGCAACAAAATCCTGGTTGACGAGCCCCGCAAACCGCTCCCCATGCATGAGGTGGAGTTGGCGATCATCGAGGCGACTCAGCCCGGCGGCGTTCCAGTAGCCGGCGGTGGCGTCATCGGCCAGAGCGACGAAGGCGCTACCGAGCGCCAGCGGTCGAGCGCCCGCTCCGACGGCGAGAAACTCGCCGGCATAGGCAGTGGCAGCGCTCGCCGGCCGCATTGAAGCGGTGGCGAGGAGACCGAGAGCTGGGAGCCAGTACTTCAGCATGGTTGGCAACCGGTCGTGAACCGAGGAAAAACTGAGTGTACCGTCAGCTCTCCGAGGTGTCAAGATAGCTGCGCTTCGTCTCGCCGATCCACTAGAAAGAGACGGAGGTCCATGACATTTGTTCCGGTGGGACCGGTGATGACGAGATCGTCCAGGGCTTCGAAGAAGGGATAGGAGTCGTTGTCATCCAGTGTCGCGCTGGCGGACAGGCCCAGATCCTGGGCGCGCCGCACGGAATCGCCGTCGGCGATTGCACCGGCCGCGTCGGTGGGCCCGTCGGTACCGTCGGTGCCGCCACTCAGGACCGTAATTCCGGAGCACCCCCGCAGTTCGATGGCGGCAGCGAGTGCGAATTCCTGATTACGACCTCCCTTTCCCTTTCCCTTGATCGTCACTGTCGTCTCTCCACCACTGATGAGGCACGCGGGCGGGGCCAGCGGTTGGCCAGTGGCGGCGATCTCTCGGGCGATGGCCGCATGTACGCCCGCTACCTCGCGGGTCTCTCCGGCTATGCTCGACGACAACACGAGCGGTCGATAGCCGAGTTTCTGGGCGGTCACCTTTGCGGCTTCCAGGGCTATCGAGGCATTTCCCACCACGACGCTCACGGCTCGCTCAAAGCAGGGGTCGTCGGCACCCGGGGTGTCGGCGACTTTGCCGATTTCACCCGCCTTCAGGTGAGCCAGCACCGCGTCGGGCAAGCGGTCGATGAGATCGTAGCGCTCGAGGATTCCCAGGCAATCGGAGTATGTCGTCGTGTCGGGGTAGGTCGGACCTGAGGCGATGGTGTCGAGCCGGTCGCCTATGACATCGGAGATCATCAAAGAGACGACGGCTGCAGGGCGGGCGAGCCTGGCTAGCAGCCCCCCCTTCACCCGCGACAGGTGCTTGCGAATGGCATTGATCTCGTCGATGGTAGCGCCGCACTCCAGCAGCAACCGGGTGGCATCCTGCTTCTGCTCCAGCGTTAGACCCGCCGCGGGAGCCGGCATGAGTGCTGAGCCTCCCCCGGAGAAGAGGCAGAGGACGAGGGTGCGCTCGTCTGCCTCTTCGAGGAGCCGCACCATCTCCTCGGTGCCGCGGATGCCGGCCGCGTCCGGGAGAGGATGACCGCACTCCGTAGTGTGAATGCGCTGGAGGGGCAGGGCGTGGTCGTACTTGGTGTTGATGGCGCCGCCGGCGACTCGGTCGCCGAGCGTTTCCTCGACGGCGGCGGCCATGGCCGGAGTCGCCTTGCCGGCGCCGATGACGATTACAGTGGTGAACTGGTCGAAGGAATAGCTCCGATTCAGGATTCGGAGCTGACTCACCCCGAGATCGATCGCCTCGGAGACGCACTTGCCTGGATCCGCGGCGCGGACGGCGGCGTCAAAGATCTCGCGGGCAAGTTGCCGGGGCCCACGGACCGCCGAATCAGCGGGCATGTGTGAGGTGGTGGTAGGGAGGGGGCAGAAATCTGTGGCCGGCGGTCACATCTGTCGCATGAGGCCCACGACCTTGCCGGCGATTCGGAACTCGCCGCTGCCCTCGGTGACGACGATGGGGCTGAACGACTCATTCTCAGGAAGCAGTCGGACTGCGCCGGATTCGGGGGCGTAGCGCTTGACCGTGGCCTCGTCGTCGATGAGGGCGACGACGATGTCGCCGCGATCGGCAGTCTGCTGGTGTCGGGCCAGGACGATATCGCCGTCGAGGATGCCGGCGTCACGCATGCTCTCGCCGTGAACCCGCAGGGCGAAGAGTTCACCGGTGGCCGTGCACATCGACTTATCGACGTGGAGGACGCTATCGATATTCTGGGTAGCGAGTATGGGTTCCCCGGCTGCGACGCGCCCGAGCAGGGGGATCTCCCTGGTTTCGGTGGTGACGAGTTCCCTGTCTGCAACGTCGACGAGCTCAATGCCGCGCGACAGGCGCGGGTGTCGTCTGATGTGTCCCTTTTTCTCGAGTGCCGCGAGAGTCGTTCGAACACCGTTCGTGGAGCTGATGTCGAACTCCTCCATGATGTCCCGAATTGTGGGAGGGGCGCCGCGACCGCGGATGACAGTGGCGATGAAATCGTAGATCGCCTGCTGCCGCTCTGTCAGCTGTCTTCGCATAGTGTCACATCCTCTCACAGACTGGGCCGAGGCCAATTGTGGAAACGTTTCCACAATTGATATGGAATTGCAAGCTCCCACGATATATAGTGCACATTCGTTCATTTGTCAAGAGAAAGCACCGACGCGCCGACTGGCGGCAATCTCCGTAATTCATTGAGAATCATGAGGAAGGAGCATAATTACCACGAGCCGAAGGAGAGGTTTTTGTGTAAATTGACAAGGTCGTCTTCGCCAGAGTCGACCTCGTTGACACTGTTCAACCTCCCCATGAGATTCTGGCAGGTTTTCAGACTGCAGCTCAGGTCGCGATCGGCATAGATACCCACCATCTTGCAAGCGGTGATTCTCAATTCCCCCACTCCCACGGGAGCCAGGCTTCTGCTGGCCCTCGTTTGCTCTGTCACACTCGGCGATGTATCCTCCGCCACCGAGCTGACCGACATCGTCACAGTTCGTCGGTCCCTGGGCGTCGCCTTTCTGGCTGGCAGCGCCGCGCTCGCAAGGCAGGGGTTCGAGTACCGCGATGAAGCAGATGCGCTCTACGCGGACTACAAGGCTGCCGTGGATCCCCAAGAGATCGAGCGCCTGTATCGACGAACGACGAACCGCGACGTCAAGAGCCAGATGAGTTGGGCTCTGGCAGCCACTTTCGCCATCAGCGGAACACGCTTGGTCCTCACAGGCGGGAAAGACGAGCCGAATCGAGATGAGCCCCTTGCCCTTCAGCGGACTCAGCGGAGCAAGAGAGCGGGTGGACGGGGTCATGGTGGGAGATACCTGCGCTTGAGTCCTCGGCTCGTCGGCACCGTGGGTTTCGAGCTAACGGTGCCCTTCAACTGAACGAATCACAATGACAGAGAAGCACCACAGACTGGCGATCGCCACAATCGCCGTTGCAGCACTCCTGATCGGCAGTTGCGAACGCGAGCGCAGCAATCCGCTCGATCCCGAAGCAGGCGAAGGACGAGATCGCCCGGCGACGCCGGTGGGACTCACCGCAGAGCCGGGGGTAGGGTTCATCCGACTGAGCTGGCAACCGGTGACCAGCCCCGACCTAGCCGGATACGCCGTATACCGGGCATCGAAATCGGACGGCGATTACCAGTTCGTCGGCGGCGAAGGGGTGGGTACTCTGGAGTACACAACGGGGAAAACCAGCTTCGTGGACTCGTTGGATGCCGACGGTGCGACACACTTCTACCGCCTCGCTGCCGTGGATACGACCGGACTGGTCAGTCAGCTATCCGCTTTCGTCGGAGCCACCGCGTTGGCGGATCGGCTGCCACCGGAGCCGCCACCGGGCCTGTCAGCTGTGCCCGACGAAGAGGAGTTGGGCCGCGTTCTCCTGAGATGGAGTCATCCGAGACGGGACGAAGACGGCGGTGAACTTTCAGGCCTGGACGGTTACGCAGTGCTGCGGGCGGAGGAGGGCTCGGGCAGTCCAGTCCCAATCGATACCGTCGGTGCCGACGTGTCGCAGTACACGGATACGGGGATCAAGAGACTGACGACCTACTCGTACACCATCGTCGCCTTCGACAGCCGGGGGAACTCCAGTCGAGCCGCTGATGAGGTGCTGGTAACAACTCGCGGTCTGGCGGTGCCGGGTCGGGTGACGGCGGCCGGCGAGATAGGTCGTGTGGTGGTGAGCTGGGACGCGGTATCGGGGTCGGAGTTACTGGGGTATAACGTGTATCGCTCGGATCGCTCGGACACCGGGTATGCGCTGCTGTCCGGCAGCGAGGGTGGCACGTTCACGACGGGTCGGACGACGTATGAGGACGCGGCCGTGGAGGCCGGCCGGGTGTATTTCTACCGGGTGGAGGCGGTTGGTTCGGGTGGTCTGACGAGCGAGCAATCGACATTCGTGAGTGCCGAGCCCAAGGCGGACGAGGTGCCGCCGGCGTCGCCGTCGAACGTGTCGGTGGTGGCAGACGAGGCGGACTTCGGCCGTGTGGTGGTGACGTGGGGCGTGCCGCTTGCCGACACGGGGGGCGGCGAGCTGACGGGGTTGTCGGGGTATGCGGTGTTTCGCTCGGCGGAGACGACGGATTCGTTCGTTCGGGTGGCGGATGTAACTGAGCCCCGGTATGAGGACACGGGGTTGTCGGAGTCGACGACGTATTTCTACGCGGTGGTCGCCATCGACGGGTCTGGGAACGAGTCGGGCCGGTCGTCGTCGGTGCGGGTGAAGACGCGTGGACCTGACCTGACGTCGCCGGAGTCGCCTTCGAACGTGTCGGTGGTGGCCGACGAAACGGACTTCGGCCGGGCGCTGGTGACGTGGAGTGCGTCGGTGCGTGACAGTGACGGCGGCGAGCTGACGGGGTTGTCGGGGTATGCGGTGTTTCGCTCGGTGGAGACGACGGATTCGTTCGTTCGGGTGGCGGATGTAACTGAGCCCCGGTATGAGGACACGGGGTTGTCGGAGTCGACGACGTATTTCTACGCGGTGGTCGCCATCGACGGGTCTGGGAACGAGTCGGGCCGGTCGTCGTCGGTGCGGGTGAAGACGCGTGGACCTGACCTGACGTCGCCGGAGTCGCCTTCGAATGTATCGGTGTCGACGGACGATACGGACCCGTCGCGGATCACGGTACGGTGGAACGCGTCGGTGCGGGACAGTGACAGTGGGGAGCTGACGGGGTTGTCGGGGTATGTGATTTTCCGCTCGGAAGGAGGCGGTGGGTTTTCGGCGGTGGACACGGTGTCGTCTGATGTTCGGGAGTATGAAGACGCGGGATTGGATCCGCTGACGGACTACCGGTGTACGGTGTCGGCCTTCGACGAGGCGGGCAACTCGTCGTCCCAGGCGACGTCAGTGCTGGCTCGCACGGGTGGTCTGGCGGTGCCGGGTCGGGTGACGGCGGCCGGCGAGATAGGTCGTGTGGTGGTGAGCTGGGACGCGGTATCGGGGTCGGAGTTACAGGGGTATAACGTGTATCGCTCGGATCGCTCGGACACCGGATATGCGCTGCTGTCCGGTAGCGAGGGTGGCACGTTCACGACGGGTCGGACGACGTATGAGGACGCGGCCGTGGAGGCCGGCCGGGTGTATTTCTACCGGGTGGAGGCGGTTGGCTCGGGTGGTCTGACGAGCGAGCAATCGACATTCGTGAGTGCCGAGCCTAAGGCGGACGAAGTCGCTCCGCAGACACCGGGTGAGCTACTGATATTCTCGGACGACACCGAGGCGTCGATCACGTTGAGCTGGAGCGGCTCGAGCCAGGATGCCGACGGCGGCGAACTCACCGGGCTGCAATCGTACGTGGTTTTTCGAGGTCGGGATGCGCCCTCCGCCCTGTCCGCGGTCGATACGGTCGATGCGTCGCAGCGACAGTACATCGACACCGGGTTGGAGACGGCGACGACCTACTATTACGCAGTGAGCGTGGTCGATGAGTCGGGGAATGCCAGCCCGCTGTCAGCCGCGGTCTCGGCAACCACTCCCGGCGTCTCTGTGCCTTCGGGTGTCACTGCTGGGTCTGGAATCAAAAAGATCGAGGTGAGCTGGAATTCGAGCGCTGACGATGGATTGCTGGGATACAATGTCTATCGCTCCACCCGATCGGACCAGGGATACACGCGTCTGTCCGGAAGCGAGGGGACCTCATTTACGACGGGTCAAACGACCTACATCGACTCCGGACTCACAGGCGGAAGCGTCTTCTTCTACCGCGTCAGCGCCGTCACCCAGGACGGGGAGAGTGAGCGATCCGCATTCAGCGGAGCGACCGTCAGCGCCGACATCCGCTCGCCGGCGGCGCCCACATTCCTCGACGGGGAGGCCGTCATCGGAGATCCGGCGGCGATAGCGTTGGAATGGAAGGCGCCGACGACCGATGTCGGTAGTGCGGAGCTGACGGGACTGGTGAATTACCTGGTCTACCGTGGCGACGACGCCAGCGGACCCTTCACGCAAGTGGGCTCATCGACGACGACAAGCTACCTGGACGACGGCCTCGAAGCACAAACGACATACTTCCACGAAGTCGAGGCGCTGGACGAGGACGGGAACGCGAGCCCGCGCTCATCGACGGTGTCGCTGACGACGACTGGCGTTCAGGTGCCGCAGAATGTGTCCCTGGTCTCGACGACGCCGTCGGACGCCGGCGAGGATCCTGTGGTCACGATTGCCTGGGGGGCGTCGGCGGGGGCGATCCTGCGCTACGAGGTGCAGCGGACGACGGTGGCGAACAGTGAGAACGACGCCGACTACGTGGAGGTGCTTCCCCACGGGGTGGCTACCACCAGAGATGATTCGGGGGTCACTCGCGGTAACACCTATTACTACCGGGTGCGGACGGTGGACAGTCAGTTTCGAGAAAGCGAGTGGACGACGCCGCTGGGAATAACTGTATCCGAATGACGCTGGATCGGCAGCAGGTCATTCCCCCTGTCCTTCTGACTGCCACTTCAAGACAGCGTCGACGATCTCATCGATATCTCGGGCGTCGATACTAGGAGCGGAAGAAGGTTCCGGCACCGGCGCCGTATCGGAAGGTGCTTCCGTCGCGGCTTCAGAGCCGGCGTCGACGAATTCGGCCTGAAGCCGGGCCATGTTGCCGGCAATCGTTCGAATGGCTCCGTTCAGGCGGTCGCACTCCGCCGAGGACAACCTCATATCGCCTCTTTCCATCTCCGCACGGAGGAGGGAATAGATCTCCAGCATTCTGGCGGTCTGAACTCGAACGGTATCGAGCTTTGGACGGGACGCGGCCATGGCAATAGTCCTTTCTTTCTGACATTCTTCGAGAACGTATCGTGAGCAAGACCCATTCCAGTCCCCCCTTCCATCCGCAAGATCTGCCGCGCGCGGTAGCGGAGCGGTTGTCGCAGCTGGGAGTGAGGTCCGGCGAGCGGATGGTCGTAGCTGTTTCGGGCGGACTCGATTCAATGGTCCTGCTGCGGGTGCTGACGGCACTTGGCGAGCTCGACCTCGCACTCACTGTAGCGCACCTGGATCACAGGCTGCGGCCCGAATCCCGGTCCGATGCGGAATTCGTCGAGTCGGCATCCGCCGAGTTGGGCCTGTCGTGTACAACCGGCGCCAGAGACGTGGCCGGGTTCGCCGCCAAGCGCCGCCAATCTCTCGAGGAGGCCGCTCGCACGCTGCGCTACGAGTTCCTCGATCGCGTCATGAGAGAGACGAACAGTAGTCGAATCGTTCTGGGTCACCACGCCGACGATCAGGCCGAGACAGTGCTGCTGAGACTGCTTCGCGGCAGCGGAACCACTGGGCTGAGCGGCATGGCGGCGTTGCGAGAGGAGCGCTATGTCAGGCCTCTTCTCTCGTTCGATCGCCGAACCCTCGCGGACTACGCGGCGCGGGAACGGATTCCGTTTCGGGAGGATCGATCGAATTCTGACCTTCGCTTCGCGCGCAATCGAATCCGACACGAGCTCATCCCGCATCTGGAAAGCGCGTATAACCCCAACATCGTCCGAACTCTTGGTCGGACCGCCCAGCTGCTGCGCGACGAGGACGACGCCCTGAACGAAGCGGCGCAAGAAGCTTTGGAAACAGTTGTTTACGCGCGGTCTCCCCAGATCGTCATCCTTGCTGCGCCTCTCCTCCTCCGTTATCATATAGCGATACAGCGAAGGGTGCTGAGGGAGCCCATGCAGGGGCTTGCCACACCGGCCCGGGTCGGGTTCGACCAGATCGAAGCCGCTCTCGAGGTGGCTCGCAACCCGTCCTCAACAATGCGGCGTTTGCCGCAGAATGTGTGGGCCCAGCGCGCCGGCGAGCGATTCATCCTGCGCCGCCGACAGCCTCTCACCGCCGACCTGCCGATCGGTGTTCCAGGGAGAGCTCAAATCTCTGAGCGGGATCTCTCATTCGAGGCTGAGTTGATGCCGGCTGGTTGCTTTGACGAACTGCGGCCGAGCCTGGGCGGCTGGTGTGCCGCGTTCGATTCGGAGATCGCGAAGATGCCTCTGGCGTTGCGTGCCGCCAGAGCGGGGGACCGCATCCAGCCTCTCGGGATGAGGGGAAGCCACAAGAAGCTGAGCGACATCCTGGTGGACGCCAAATGGCCTCGCATTCTCAGAGAGGACGTCCTGGTGCTGACACGTCGCAGAGGCGAATTGGCTGGCGACGACGAGGAGATCGTTTGGGTCGTGGGATTCCGCGTCTGTGACCGCTTCAGAGTCACCGAGGCGTCGATGAAGATCGTCTATATGAAGCTGAGCGGGGCCGTCTACTAGCCGTGTGTGGGTAGGCATCCAGGTGAAGCTCAACTACGAGAGCCATGGCTGAAAGAGAAAAGAAGAATCCGCACACCGACGCCAGCGAGCCCGCTGAGGAGTCCGCTCCAACGGTGCGTACCGGACCTCACGACGGTTTGCAGAGTCCCGGCGTCGACGGCGCAGAAGACCGAAGTCCCGAGGCCGCAGCTCCGTCCAACGGGAGAGGCGGCGCAGACGCCTCCGGAGCCGAGGGCGCATCCGGTGATGGGAGCGGCGATGGGTCCCCATCTGTTCCCGAGACTGACAGCCCCGGGGAGGCCCAAACGACGGCCGGGCAGGAGCAGAGGCCGAAACTGACGTGGCGGTGGCCTTCGCGGACGCGGGCGTTCTGGATATTCCTCATCCTCACACTCATCTTCGCCGGCAAGTTTCTCGGCAGCATGCCTTCGGACATGCGGGAAATCTCCTGGACCCAATACCGCCAACACCTCCAGAATCGCGAAATTCTCGAGGCTCAGATCGTCGGCAAAGAGGAGTTTCAC
>CBDBIJ010000126.1:0-36529 GCA_965205655.1 Candidatus Latescibacterota bacterium | reverse complement strand
ATCAACGGGCTGCAAGACGAGGCTAGTAGAATCGGCTACTCCCCGGCAGATCTCGAGGAGGTTCGCAGGATTCGCCTGGGCCTGGACCTCTCAGCTCACTTCGACGACTTCTCCCTCGAATCGGAAACGATCAGGGTAAAATACGACGACGATATCCCCGAATTTCACGTCAGCCTGCGGTTTCATTATGTGACACTCGGGTATCAGCCGACAGAGGATCTGACCACCTATGTGAGCTACTGGTACGAAAAGGAGCGTCTCTCCACGCGCGGCCACGGAAGGCTGAAGGTTCCAAACATCGGCGCCGCGTACAATCTCAACGACCGCGTGACCGTTAAGGTCCAATACGCGCCAGTAGACATCAAGTCGACGACCTTCCCGTCCGAGCAGGAGACGGAAGTGGCCGACAGTGATGCACCGGTAGCGGAAGTATTCACTGTAGAGGCAGGCGAGGCCGAGAGGGAAGAATTCAATTTCTTCACGATCGCCATTTCCGCCATTTTCTGACCACGTCGACGTCATGCGAAGACTCACCCTATCGACTGTTTTCGCTCTCCTGTCGGTAATCGACAGCTCGGCACAGGTGGCCGTGGTTGCGCATTTGTCGGTGCCTGCAGACACATTGAGCAGGTCGGATCTGCTGGACTTCTACACCGGCGAGATCAAGTCGTGGCCGGATCAGACGCCGGTTGTGGTCCTGGATTTGAAGCCGAAGAGCGAATTGAAGGCGGCGTTCTACGGATTTCTCGGCAAGAGGCCGTCGCGCATGAAGTCGATCTGGATCAAGCGCATGCTCTCGGGAGAAGGGGATCCACCCGAATCGATGAACACGGAGGAGGAACTACTGCAGAAGGTGGCTTCGACGCAGGGGGCACTCGGCTTCGTCAGCATGCACAGGGTAGGGGACGATGTGAAAACACTCGTAGTCGTACCGCAGCAAGAGGAGTGAGGGCCATGGCGCTCAGAGATCTGAAGTTGGCGGCGAAGCAGACAGTCGGCTTCGGCATAATTCTCGTCATCATGGCGGGGGCCAACATCTACTCACTGACCAGACTGGCGTCGCTCAAGGATGAGATCAGCATCGTCACTGGAAACTGGCTGCCCAGGGTCATCGCCATTTCGGGCATCAATCTGAGCACATCCGAGCTCCGCACGAACCAGCTCCAGTATGCCATTGCATCGGGTGAAGAATCGAGGCTGGAACATGCGGCGAGAATCATCGAGCTGCTGGACACGATCGAGCACGATCTGGACACGTATCAATCACTGAAGCGATCGTCGCGGGACGAGAAGGAGAGATTGCTATTCGAGGATGGCTTCGACCCACAGTGGGAGGAATACCTCGATGTATCAGTCTCGTTTCTGACGATGTCGGACAGCGACAAGAGCCAGGCCGCTGTCGAACTCCTCAGCGGCGACGCTCGGGAAATTTACGATAGCTTCAGCGCCGATCTGGACGAACTCGTCAAGGTCAACAGGGGAGAACTCGCTCGGCGCGGCACAACGGGCCGAGCAGACCTTCAATGACGCCCGCCACCTGATCATCAGCCTGCTCATGGGCACGCTGGCCATATCGATCGCCGTCGCATTCGGACTCGTCAGACTCATCACCGTTCCGGTCAGGGAGCTGGAACGGGCCGCGAATACCGTCTCGGAAGGCAACCTGGACGTGCGGGTGGATATCCAGAGCAAGGACGAAACCGGCAGCCTGGCTCAATCCTTCAATCAGATGACGGCATCACTTCAGGACGCGCAGCAACAGCTCGTGATGAAGGAGAAGATGGCGTCACTCGGCAATCTCGTGGCTGGGGTCGCCCACGAGATAAACAACCCGATTGGAGCAATGCACAGCGCCGCCAGCACCTCGTCGCTGTGTATCGACAGAATCGTGGAGACGCTCGAGACGAGTGCGGATCTGAATGAGGCCGCGAAAAGTCAACGATTTGACAAAGCGTTTGGGATTCTTAAGAGCAACACGGATGTCGCCTTGATGGCGAGCGAGCGCATCGGAAGCATAGTCCAAAGCTTGAAGAACTTTGCACGCCTGGACGAGGCCGAGTTTCAGAAGGCCGACCTCCACGAGGGTCTGGAAAGCACGCTGACTCTCCTAGCCTGAATAATTCATAAATTCGCTCAGTTTGATCGGGATTCGGTAAATGATGAAGCACTGAGGCGTTTCTCGCTCAAGTGTGATTTTCGGGTCCGTGTTTCTTGGTCGTAGGTCGATGTGTCAGGCGGTGTTGCATTTCCTCCGGACAGACTGATCCCTTGGTCGTGCTGATGATCGATTTTTTGGTGCGTCGTCATCGTGCGCATTACGCGGTGTCGAGGTTGTAGACGATCAACCTCATCAAGTCCTTGAGCGGATATGACGTCGGAAAGTGAAAGCGCACCGTGGTGGTTTGCTCCCGTACTCTGGCGCCGATTTTGAGGACGCGGAGTTGGATCGTGTCGAAGTTGGACGTCGTCCATTGGGTGCCTCGCATGCCGATATGTTTGATCGCGTGCACAAGCACATAGGCGGCGCTGTGCAGGAAGAGGCGGAATTGGTTTGCCGGGAATCGATGGCAGGAGGTCCGGTCGGAGTTCAGGAAGGTCTTGTGATTCTTGATGAACCCTTCCGATCGTCCGCGAGCACAGTAGACCTTCTCATACAGAAACCTGGGCGTTCGGTTCCGAATGTTCGTGACCACAAAACGCGGGTTGGCCTTTCCTTGCGTAATCTCGGCCTTGTAGATGATCTGGCGCGGACGGCTCCAGCTATCGGCCTGATAATCGAAGCGTGTAAAGAGCCGCACCGGCTTTTCGGTCTGCTCCGCCAGGGCGGCTGCCTGCTCCATCAGCGGTGCGCCGAGCGCTTTGAGCTTCTGGTTGACCGCTTGTCCGAGAATGAACGCCAGGCCGTATTCGTCGCACAGGTCGTGCACCTCCGGGGTGCTAAAGTGCGCGTCACCACGCAAGGTGATCTGCACCTGCGGCCAGGCCATGAGGATATGATCCAGAACGCGTCTGAGAATCGCCGCGGCCTCGCGGCCACGGATTCTACGACCGGGTCGCAGAATGGTGGTGATCAACTTGCCTGTCTCTGCTTCGTAGAGATGGACGGGCAGGTAGCAGTACTCGTCATAGTAAGCGTGAAACAACGACAGTTGCTGTGAACCGTGCGTGGCATCATCCGTGTCATCAATGTCCAGGATGATCTTCTTCGGCGGCTTGTCGTAGGACTCGATGAATGTTTCCAGTAACGCGAGCCCGATTCGGTAGAGGTCCGTGCGGCTGATACTGTTCTCGAAACGAGACATGGTCGGTTGACTGGCCAGATCGGCTCCCGTCAGGGGGAGTCGATCGCATGCTGCCTTCAGAGCCGGATCTGAACGCAGGTCGTTGCTGTCATTGGCGTCCTCGTACCCGCAGGCGATCTGGAAGACGCGCTGCTTGATGAGGTCGGTATAGGTATGGTCGATATAGCTTTGATGTCGGCGATCACACAACGCCCTTACGATTCGGTCTACGATCCCTATCTTGGATTCCGCCTGCCGCAGGAGCAGGGCGCCCCCATCGCTGGTCGTCGTGCCGCCGTCAAAATCGGCTTCGATCTTCCTGCCCGAGATGCTTGCAAAGGATAACGTGATCTGCGACCTTTCCATCGCGGTGTCCTCTCAAATGGTTGTTGTTTGTGTCCAACCCTAACTCAGGGCAAAACAACCAGTTGTACAAGAGGTCACCGCATTTTTATGAATAATTCAGGCTAGGACTTTTCCGCAAGCCTTCGGGCTCGCTGAATCGTACCATCTTCTGAGTTAGCCGATGAGCTTCGCCGCAGAAAAACAAAGCGAACCGACTCCTGAAGAAGCCGTCGAGCGGCATAATCAAACGCTCGGTAACTATCTGCAGGAGAAGGACTTCGAGTCGATGACGCCGGAGGCCATGCTGCGCTGGGCGGCAGCCGCCTTCGCGCCAGAGCGCATCGTCCTGAGCACGAGCTTTCAACACTCGGGGTTGGCGATGATCCATATGGTGTGCGAGCTAGGGCTCGATCTGCGCATCGCCACCGTAGACACCCTGCGCCTGCATCCGGAGACACTCGAATTCAAGCGCCTGGTGGAGGAGCGATACGGCATCGAAATCGAGGCCCAGAAGCCAGACCCGAAGCAGGTAAGCAGCATGGTCGACCGTTTCGGCGAGTACCTCTTCTTCGACAACAAGGCGAAGCAGGAGTACTGCTGCCAGGTGCGCAAGACACGTCCCCACGACGAGCTGCTGAAGACGGCCGACTGCTGGATCTCAGGCCTGCGCCGAGATCAGTCTGCACTGCGGCAGGAAACACCCAAGGCGATCGCCGTCCCTGAATTCGGCAGTCGACGCCGCATTCTCAAGCTGAATCCGCTGGCCGATTGGTCCGAGCGGCGCCTGCTAGACTACACCGAGAGGAACGACATCCCCACGCACCCGCTCTACGTGCAGGGGTATGCGAACTTCGGCTGCGTCATCTGCTCCACTCCCATCTTGCCGGGGGAGGACAAGCGGGACGGCCGCTGGCGCTGGTTCAACAGCGACGAAAAGCCAACCTCAGAAGACATGAAAGAATGTGGCCTCCACATTCCCATGTACAATATTTAGGCCTAATGAGGCCTCGCCTCACTCTGCGCCCGCCTCCACGAGCCGTTTGAACTCCCGGCCTCGCTCGGCGTAGTTGTCGAACATGCCGAAACTGGCGCACGCCGGCGACAGCAGCACCACATCTCCGGGCTGCGCCCGTTCGGTTGCGGCGTGCACCGCTGCTTCCAGCGTTCGGCATCTCACCGTGAATCTGCTATAACCTGCCCGATCGAGAGCCGTCTCGATTCGATCCGCTTCTGCGCCTATGAGAGCCACCGTCTCAACGGCGCGACGGGTCGCGGCGCGGGCGAGCTCCGCGAAGTCCGCTCCCTTCGAGGATCCACCGGCGATGAGGTGAACGGGTCCAGAGAAGGATTCGATCGCCGCGATCGTCGCCTCGGGAATGGTCGCGAGTGAGTCGTTGTAGTAGCTCACGCCGCCAAGCTGGCCGATCAGTTCCAGGCGGTGCTCGAGCCCCTCGAAGCTGCGGATGCCGTCGGCGATCGTCTCGACAGCGGCACCGGCCGCCGCCGCGGCGGTCACGGCAGCGGCGACATTGGCCAGGTTGTGCGTACCAAGCAGGGGAACGTCTGCAACCGCGCAGACCTCATGCGCCTGACCTGCTCGACGAAGCAACAGATGATCCCCGGAAACGAAGGCACCCTCCTCTACCTCACGAGCGAGACTGAACGATAGCTGCCGCGCCAGACTTCCATCCTTGAATGAGACGGACAGCGGCGAGTCGGCATTCGAGATCATGTAGTCCGAGCTGCCCTGAAACCTGCAGATCGGTTGCTTCGCCTCGATGTACTCGGCGCGATCGGCGTGGTAATCGAGATGGTCGTCGAAGATGTTGAGCAGCACCGCGATGTGAGGACTTCGGTCGAGGTCTTGTAGTTGAAAGCTGGATAGCTCGAGCAGGACGAGGTCCTCCGTCGACAGATCGTCGAGAAACTCGATCGGCGGCCTGCCGATGTTACCGCCGAGCCAAACCCGGTCGCATGGACCGTCGAGCAGCATCTGCTCGAGCAGGGACACGGTGGTGCCCTTGCCCTTGGTGCCCGTCACCGCGAGGATCGGAGCGGGACAGCGTTCGAAGAAAAGACGGGTTTGGCTGGACACCGCGGCGCCGCCAGCAGTCGCCTCGAGCAGAGCCGGAGTGAGGGGGCTGACTCCCGGAGTGCGAAAGATGATGTCGAACTCCCGGATGCTCTGAAGGTATTCGGCACCCACGTGCCAGTCATCCACTGACGGCCCCCAACTCGCCATCAGCTCAGCAAGATCTCCTGATTCTCTTGTGTCGCACACGGAAAAGCGCACACCGCGGCAGACCAGGTGCTGGCCCAGAGCCCGGTTCTCGATGCCCACGCCCAGCAGGGCGATCCGCTTCTTCTTCAGTTCGTCGTCAGTCATTCTTCCCGCCGCGCGCGCGCTTCCGCCTGTGTCGCTGTGTGCGATGCGAAATTGCGCAGCTATCACAAATGGAATATCATTGGTCGAAAGGGGCAAGATGGCAGAAACGGTGGCTGAACAGTCGCGGGCGACGCCTGAGGAGCTGGCGGACCCGGCAGACGGCCAGCCTGCGGCCAAAAAGGAACCGCGGCGCCGGGTCCGGGAGCTGGAAGTCGAGGTTGCCGACGTCCGCATGGAAACGCCGGACACCGCCACCCTCTTCCTCGCCGCTGACGAGCCTTTCGAATACGAGGCCGGGCATTTCCTGACCATCGACCCCCACCAGTTCCAAGTACTCGAACACCTCATCGCCTTTCTCGAGGACCTGAAGGGGACGAAGGAAAAACCGCGCCCCTACTCTCTGGGTTCGGCTCCCCACGAGAGATACGCAGTCATCACCATCAAGGAAGAGCGCTACGAATCGGGGGAGACGAGGTATCCGCCATTGCTCTCTCCGCTGCTGACGTATCACTGCCCAACCGGCACCAAAATGGCGATCAAGGGCTTCACCGGCGCCTATACCTATCCGAAAGACATCACGGCTCGCACCGACAGCGTCGTCCACGTTTGCGCCGGCAGCGGCATCGTGCCGAATCTGGGTCTGATAAAACACAGCATCCAGGTGAACGATGGTCTAAAGCACACACTCCTCTTCAGCAACAAGACGCGCGGCGACATCATCTATTACGATGACTTCGCCGAGCTCAGCCAGCAGCATCCGGACAGGCTAGAGGTCATTCACTGCATCACGCGCGAAGACCCCAGCGGCATACCGAACTCCCGTCGCGGTCGGATCGACCTGGACCTGCTCAACAAGCGCATACCCGACCCCGGCAATTGTTTCGCCTTCACGTGCGGGCCCGGCATCCTTCCCCACGAACGCAAGGAAGCCAAGGAGAAGGGCGAGGAGGTGGCACCGAAATTCGTGGAGAATATGGTTGCGCTGCTGCACGAGGCAGGGCTCGACAAGAACCAAATCAAAGAGGAGAGCTGGGGGTAGGACATCCCCAGTGGCCGAGCTTTCCCCGGTTCGGCGCGGCACTCATCACCGCTCCCCACAGCAACGGCTCTCGGCCCAATCCAGGCAGATGCGATGAAGCTGATCGTCCAGATCCCCTGCCTCAACGAAGAGGGGACCCTTCCAGACACACTGGCTGACATCCCGCGGGAGATCGATGGTATCGACGCGGTCGAGATCCTCATCATCGACGACGGCTCTACCGACCGCACCGCCGAGTTGGCCCGCGAGCACGGCGTCGACCACATCGTCCAGTTTCCGCGAAACCGCGGCCTGGGGCACGCCTTCAAAGCGGGGTTCGACGCCTGCCTCAAGCTCGGCGCCGACATCATCATAAACACCGATGGCGACAATCAATACTTCGGCGGAGACATACGTGTCCTCGTGGGGCCGATCCTCGACGGTGAGGCGGACATCGTCATCGGCGATCGCCAGCCCGAAGGAATTTCCCATTTCTCGCCTATCAAGCGGTTCCTCCAACGGTTCGGCAGTCGCGTGGTGAGCACGCTTGCAACGATTCAGGTACCGGACGTGGCCAGCGGTTTTCGCGCTTTCAGCCGCGAGGCCGCTATGCGCATGACGACCTTTACCGACTTCGATCACACCGTCGAGCACGCTGTGCAGGCAGGGCAGCAGCGCCTGGCAGTCGTCAGCGTGCCGATTCGCACAAACCCCAAAGCACGCGAATCCAGGCTGTTTTCGAATGTCGGGAAATTTGTCGTCAAATCGGCTTCCATCAGTCTGCGTACCTACGCTCGCTACAAGGCCCTGAAGATCTTCGCCGCATTCGGCGCCGTCGCGTTTCTCGTCGGAGTCGTCATCGGGCTGCGGTTTTGCTACTTCTACTTCGTCGTCGGCGAGGCCGATCTGTACACCCAGTCCCTCATTCTCGCCGCTATCCTGCTCCTGGCCGGCTTCCAGATGTTCCTAACGGGCATCATCGCCGACCTCATCGCCACCAACCGCGCCATGCTCGAGGACGCCCTGTCGCGGGTGAAGAGGATGGAGCTTGAGGGGCGGGAGGGGGGACCGTGAACGTCCGTCGTCGTGCCCGCCCGGTGCCCTTTACGTTTCATCCACTGACAGGTGCGCCGATCTGTGCCTGAGAATCTCGGGCGGCTGCGCATACACGCTCACACACGCCCGCGTTCGCGGATGGGCGAACCGAACGCGAGTGGAGTGGAGATGATAGCCGACGTCACCCGGTAATGGTAGCCGCTCACCCTTCTCAGGGTTGCGTGGCTTTCCCCCGATTTGATAGAGTGGCTCTCCGACGAGTGGATACCCCGCCGCTGCCAGGTGAATGCGGATCTGATGCGGTCTCCCGGTCGGGATGTCTACTTCGACGAGGGTCTCCCGGGTTCGTCGCTCCAGCACGCGCACTTCCGATCGCGACGCCTTCCCGGTGGCAGTAGCGGCGTACACGTAGCCGAGGCCGGGGTAGGGGATTTGGCCGATGCGCTGCTCGATCGCGAACTCGTCCGTGATCGTAGTGCCCTGCACGAGCGCCCGATACCGCTTGTGGACACGACCGGTGGCCATATCTCCCGACAGGAGGCGGCGCGCGATCGCCGTGCGCGCGAACAGGATGAGCCCCGAGGTCCCGCGCCCGAGTCGATGAACAGGGGCCGGCGGCAGAGCATCGCCACCGTAGCGCTGTTTCATAAGCGTTACGAGGGTGTTTTCGAGGTAATCAGCGCCGGGTAGTACCGGCAGTCCGCTCGGTTTAACGACGGCGACCACATCCCCGTCTTCGAAGCCGATCGCGAGGTGCCGCGGAACCTCAGGCTCCTGCCACCCGGGACGATGATAGGCCAGTTCCTGACCGGCAGTCAGGACCGCATCGGGCGCGGCCAGCTTTCTATCGGCGAGAACGATCCCCGTCTCGATCCGCTCTCGCCAGGTGTCCCGGGTCGAGTGCGGATAGCGTTCGGCGTAGAAATCCAGGATTTGAGTGCCGACGTCGTCGCCGCCGATGCGATCGCGGTAGACGAAGCCCCCGTTGAGATGTCCCGCCATTGACCGGGTCCTGAGGTTAAGTTTTTTTATTCAAAAAATGGAATAATTATTACTTCCCAATGCCGAAACCGACAATTTACATCGACGGGCAGGAGGGATCCACCGGCCTGCGCATTCGGGAGCTGCTCGACGGTCGGGATGATCTGGATCTGAGCCTCATCCCCGTGGAGGAGCGCAAGAATGTGGAAACGCGGCGACGGTTTCTCGACGACGCCGATATCGCCATTCTGTGCCTGCCCGACGATGCCGCCGCCGAGGCGATCGAGCTGGTCAGCAGCGGATCCACCCGAATCATCGACACGAGCACGGCACGCCGCACGGATTCGGACTGGGTCTACGGTCTTCCGGAGCTGAATCCCAAGCAGCGAGATACGATCAAGGCAGGCGATCGCATCGCCAATCCCGGCTGCTATCCCGTGGGCTTCATCCTGGCCGTGCGGCCGCTCATCGAGGCCGGATTGATCGATGCTGGTACACCTCTCACTGTCAATGCGGTCTCGGGCTATTCGGGCGGAGGACGCCGCATGATCGAGGCGTATCAACAGGCCTCACCAGTCGAGCCGGCCGGCGACGCGGCGATTCCACTGTCACTCTACGGCCTGGAGGGCGCCCACAAGCACGTGCCAGAAATGCACAAGTTCAGCCTCACCCGCCAGTCACCGCTGTTCGTGCCGTCTGTCGACCACAGGTACTGCGGCATGATCGTGAGCACGCCGATCAGGGCCGAGAGTTTTGCCCGGTCGAACGTTACGAAACGGCAGATCTGGTCCGTGTGGAATGACGCCTACGGCGACGAGCCCTTCGTGAACCCAGTGGAGCCGGGCTCAATCGACGGGACGCTGCGCGACGGACGTTTTCTGGACCTCGACGGGTGCAACCTCACGAACCGCATCGACCTGTTCGTCTTCGGCGCCGAGGAGGTGGGCCTCGTTCTGGCTGGGCGCCAGGACAATCTTGGCAAGGGGGCCTCAGGCAACACGATACAGTGCATGAATCTCATGCTCGGATTCGACGAAACGACCGGACTGACCGTCGATTGATGCCCGTGTGCTGATCGATTCCCACCTCCATCTCGAACAGCTCGAGGACGCCGATGGCGCGGTGATCGAAGCGAAGGATGCTGGGGTCACCCAGCTGGTCTGCGTCAGTCAAGATCTGGACTCCATGCAGGCGGTGTTGCAGCTGCGAGAGCGGCATCCCGAATCGATCGTCGCCGCCCTCGGCGTCCATCCCGTGAATGCGGTCCAGGACTCCCGCGAAGACATCGGCGCCGCTCTGGATTTTCTCGCCGACAACCTGGCTTCCGCCGATCAGCTCGGCGAGGCCGGTCTTGACCGTAAATGGGCGGATACGCCCGAGCTGCAGGCATATCAAGAGGACATCCTCGACAAGCAGCTCGAACTCGCAGCTCAACACCGAAAGCCCGTCAACCTGCACTCCCGCCGCTGCCTGCGCCAGGTCATGGAGCGGGCCATCGCCTTCCACCGGGAGACGGGGCTCAACGCGCAGCTCCACTGGTTCACTCACTCCGAAAAGCTTGCTCGTATCTGCAACGACGAGGGCATCTACATTTCCGTCGGCCCATCAGTACTCGACCAGGAACAGTCGCAGAAGGTCGCCGTCGCCATCGCAGACGAGCTGCTGTTGCTCGAGACCGATGCGCCGGTGCCGTTCGGCGACGAATCGGGCCATCCGCGACGCACTCGCGAGGTGGCCGAGAAACTCGCAGAGCTCAAAGGCGTCTCCACAGCTGAGGTGGCCGAGCAGACGGCGGCAAACTTCGCCCGCTTGATGCGGCGGGAGCTCGACTAATGGAGCCGCGGCAATCCTTGCCGCACCGCCACGTGTCCTTGACAGACCGGGGGGTCGCCCTTATTGTTGAAAATTCTCCTAAGTGTCTATCCGACAACTACATTGCACCGCAGAAAATCCTTTCTGAACGGCCACATTTCGGCCTCTTCGAATACCATCCGATCGTCTGACCTGAGTCGTTCTACCTTGTTCCGCGGAGGTGAAAGAGCGTGAGGCGAGTGTGCGTAATGGGCACGGGGTATGTAGGCCTGGTGACCGGCGCCTGTCTGGCCGACTTCGGCAACGCCGTCGTCTGCATCGATATCGACGAGGAACGCATCGAAAAGCTGAAATCGGGGGATGTGCCGATTTACGAGCCGGCCCTGAAGGAAATGGTGGAGCGCAACATCCAGCGCGGCCGGCTCTCCTTCTCGAATGAGGTGCCCTTTGCCATCAAGTCCTCGGAAATAGTCTTCATCTGCGTCGGCACGCCGCCCCTGGCCAATGGCGAGGTGGACATGTCCTTCGTGCACCGCGCCGCAGAGACCATCGGCGAATTCATGGAGGACTACAAGATCATCGTCAACAAAAGCACCGTTCCCGTGGGCACCGGCGACGAGGTGGCGGAGATGATCGGCAAGGCGCGTCCCAACCGGGAATTCGACATCGTTTCCAACCCTGAGTTCCTGCGCGAGGGAAACGCCATCGACGACTTCATGCACCCGAATCGCGTCGTCATCGGCGCCAGCAGCCGGCGGGCCATGGAGGCAATCCTCGACGTCTACCGGCCGCTCTACCAGAGCGATGTCCCGATGGTGCTCACCGATGTGGAGAGCGCGGAGATGATAAAGTACGCCTCCAATGCGCTGCTGGCGGCAAAGATCTCCTTCATCAACGAGATCGCCAATATCTGCGAGGCCTACGGCGCTGACGTGAACGCGGTGGCGCGAGGCCTCGGCCTGGACGAGCGCATCGGCCCGAACAACCTGAGCCCGGGCGCCGGATATGGCGGCAGTTGCTTTCCGAAAGACGTGACAGCCCTGGCCGCCAGCGCCCGCGCGCGCGACGTCGAGGTGCCTGTGCTGGAATCGATCGACCGATCCAATCGGCTGCAGCGCGGGCGCATGGTCGCCAAGCTTAGGGAGCTCGTCGACTCTTTCGCCGAGCGCACAATCTGTTTGCTCGGGCTCTCATTCAAGCCGGAGACAGATGACATCCGCGAGGCGCCGGCCTTTGACCTGATCGAGGCACTGCTCGAGGAGGGAGCTGTGGTGCGGGTCTACGACCCCGCAGCCATGGAGAACGCGCAGGGCAGGTTTGCCGATATCATCTGTTGCTCCGACCCGTACGAGGCGGCCCAAGGCGCTGATGCACTCGTGCTGATGACCGAATGGAACGAGTTTCGTAATATGGACCTGCCCCGCATCCGCGCCGCCCTGGGCCGGCCGCGGCTGCTGGATTGCCGCAACATCTACGACCCTCGAGAAATGCAAGAGCTGGGCTTCGGAGTATGTCAGTGTCGGCCGTCCAACGCGCGAGCCCGGAGACACGCCCGAGGACGACGTCTCCGAGTGGCATTCGCCACGTCGCCTCGCCAGCTATCAGAGCGAGTTATGAATACCGTTCTCGTTACCGGAGGTTGCGGTTTCATCGGCAGCAACTTCATCCCCTTCCTGCTGCGCCGGCATCTGGACTATGAGGTCATCAACCTCGACAAGCTGACCTACGCGGGAAATCCAGAGAACCTGACGGCTGTAGCCGACGATCCGCGATATCGCTTCGTCAAGGCGGACATCTGTGACGAGGAAACCGTCAACTCCCTCATGGCCGATTGCGACGCGGTGGTCAACTTCGCCGCCGAGAGCCACGTGGATCGCAGCATCATGGGGGGGGCCGAGTTCGTGCAGACGAACGTCTACGGGACTTACGTCCTGCTGGAGGCGGCCCGCGTGAACGGCGTGGAGCGGTTTCTCCAGGTCAGCACCGACGAGGTGTACGGAACTCTGGAGACCGGGGCTTGGACGGAGTCATCACCGCTCGAACCGCGCAGCCCCTACTCGGCGAGCAAGGCGAGCGCCGAGCTGATGGCCCAGGCCTTTAACGTCACCCATGGCCTGCCGACGCTCGTGACACGAGCATCCAACAACATCGGCCCCTATCAGTATCCTGAGAAACGGGTGCCACTTTTCATCACGAACGCCATGGACGATTCGCCCGTTCCTGTGTACGGGGACGGACTGCAGGTGCGAGACCACCTGTACGTCGACGACCACTGCGCCGCTCTCGATCTCGTGCTCCATCACGGGGCGTCGGGCGAAGCTTATAACATTGGCGGTGAGAACGAAGCCACGGGGCTCGAAGTCACGCGCACGATTCTCGAGCATCTGAAAAAGCCCGAATCGCTCATCGAGTTCGTCAAGGATCGCGCCGGCCACGACCAGCGCTACGCCCTCGACTCGAGCAAGCTGCGCGATCTTGGCTGGCAGCCCGAGTACGACGTGGCAGCGGCAATGCAACTCACGATTGACTGGTACGTCGAGCACGAAGACTGGTGGCGCCGCATCAAGGCAGGCGATGATTACCAGTCGTACTACAATCGCCAGTACGTGGAGCGATAAATCGATTGGCGACCCTGCGTCGCGACGTCGCCAATCGCGGCGTTAAGCGGAAATCGTTGTGCGACTTCGCTTATCGCCGACCAACAAAGGGGAAGCGCGACGCGACACCGCCTATCGCCTATATGATGAGGAAGCCATGATTCGGAGAATACTTCCATGTGCGACGGGGGCGATCATGTGGTCCTTCCTGTTGTCGGCCACATTTGCCCAGGACCTGGAAGAGCTCGTGGACGAGAGCGAGCGGGAAGAGGAGGAGCTGCGGAGGATTCCAGGTGCCGAGCTGCCCGGCATCGGCGACGAGCCGATTTCCGGCCGGCTGCGCCTTCCCAAGGGTAAAGAACCGGAATTCGTTCGCATCAGTCAGGACCGCGAGATCGACCCCGAAACCTACATCGTCGGACCCGCCGACGTGCTTCAGCTCTACGTCTGGGGGGAATTCGATCAGGCCATTCCCGTCGTCGTCAATCCCGAAGGATTCGCGCTCATTCCCACCATCGGGGCCTTCGAGGTTTCAGACAGAACGCTGGCAGACGTAAAGGAAGAAATCATTTCCGCCGCCCAGAGCACGCAGTACCCGGGCGTGCCGATCACTCTGACGCTCGAGAGCATGCGATACTTCACGGTCTATCTCACGGGCGCCGTGCTCACCGAGGGAGCGTTCGCCGTTCACCCCATCACGCGAGTTTCCGATCTGATTGAGCGGGGCGGCGGCTTTGTCGACGATATCCGGGGGTCGGTCGAGGAAACGGTGGCCGGCAAGAAAGTCACGAAAGTCCGTCTGGCGCAGGCACAGCCTACGGCGCGCCGCTCGATCAGAGTGACGCACCGGGACAGCGCGGTCGAAACTGTCGATTTGTCCATGTATCTGGCCACCGGCAATCTGGCGCACAACCCCTATTTGAGCATGGGCGACGCCGTCCACGTGCCGTACCGGACGCACGAATTCTTCGTCTATGGCTCGGTCAACGAAGAGGGCTCGCTCGAGTACAAGAGGGGAGACACCGTTGGAGACCTGGTAAGGCTCGCCGGCGGCATCAGCGGCAGCGCCCCCCTTGAGGTTGTCGAAGTCTGGCGCTTTCGCGATGATGGCATCTCGTCCGACGTCATTCAGCTCATCGAGTCCCACAACCCCGGGCCGGCCGAGACCGTCGTCGTTGCCGACATCGCGGACGTGCCACTTCAGCCGAAGGACATGCTATTCATCCGCACGCGTGCCGACTGGCAGGAGACACCCACGGTGCATATATACGGCGAAGTGAAGTACCGGGGCCGCTACCGAATCGTACCGGGCACAACCCGCCTCGCCGACATTATCGAGGAAGCCGGCGGGCTCAATGAGCGCGCATCGCTCCTGGAGGCCAACGTCATCCGCGCCCGGCTCCGCAACCTTCAGGACCCAGAGTACCAGCGCCTGCGCGCCGTGCAGAGTACGGCCGGCATGGCCGACATGGATCCCGAAGAAAGAGCCTACCTCAAAACAAAGGGACGAGAGCGACGCGGTCGGGTCGTGGTGGACTTCGAAAGACTGTTCCTAGACGGCGCCGAGAGCCAGAACATCCTTCTCGAAGGTGGCGATGTGATCTTCATTCCTGAGACGCGGCGCACCGTGAGCCTCAGCGGCCAGCTAAAGAAACCAGGCCTCATTTACTTCGAAGAGGGACGCCGCGCACGCTACTACATCGACCAGGCGGGCGGTTATGCTTTCAACGCCAACAAAGGCGGCGCCCGCCTCATCCGAGCCCGCACTGGCGTGAGAGAGGAGCTCGACAAGAACGCCATCGTCGAATGCGGCGACGAGATCTGGATCCCCGAAGACGAGTACCGCAACTGGTGGGAGTTCTTTCAGGGTACCATGCGAACAGTGGCTGAAACGCTGACGCTCGTCGTCCTGGTGCGAGCGCTGTGACCGGCAACCACAAGGCATGCAGCCCACTTCCGGAGAGAGACAACTACGCATGAACTCCAAGCAGGTCGACGTTCTGGATCTTTTCGCCGCTCTGAACGACGGAAAGCGACTCATCATTGGCGGTACCCTCGTCGTCTGCATCCTCACGGCTGCGGTCAGTCTCTTCCTGCCGGATGAATACGAAGCGAAAACCCAGCTGCTGCCGCCCAAGGACCAAAAGAAAGGGTTCGGGTTTGCCGACCTGCTCGCCGACCTGCCGATCCCGTCCCTGCGGCTGGGCGAGAAGGGAACGCCCGCCGACATTTTCGTCGCCATCTTAAAAAGCCCCACTGTGCGGCGTCGGATGGTCCGGGATTTCGACCTGATGACATTGTACGAGAAAGAGAAGATGTCGGATGCGATCAAGGTCTTGCGGAAGAAGACGGACCTCGACAAGGCCGAGGAGGGGACGATCCTGATATCCGTGTTCGACCGCAGCCCGGAGCGGTCAGCGGAGATGGCCAACCGCTACGTCGACCTTCTCGACAGCGTCAATCAAAGCCTGTCACAGACCGCCGCCAGCGAGCGCCAGGAGTTCATCAAGTCACTCGTGAGGTCGGAAGGCGAAAAGTTCGAGGGCGTGATGGTGAGACTGCAGGAATTCCAGGAAATCCACAACGCCATCTCCATCGAGGAGCAGGCCAAAGCCGTCATCAACGTCTCGGCTGACATGCAGCTGGCCGCTATGGAGCTGCTGATCGCCAAGCTCACCTTGCTAAAATCGGGCGTCGCCCCTACCCACCCCGAAGTGCAGAAGCTGGATCACCAGTTCGAGCTACGTCAGCAAGCGCTCGTGTTCCTGCGCGACGGCGGGGAATCCAGTGCCCCGGCGTCACTGGATCGCTACCCCGAGTTCGAACTGCGGCTCGACGAAAATCTGTTCCTGCCGCTGCGACAGATACCGAGGGTGGCCCAGGAGTACGCCAACATCGAAAAGGACGTCCTGGTCCAGGCGGCTCTGATGAAAATGCTGCTGCAGCAACAGGCCGAATCCCTCATCGAGGCGACGAACACGACGCGCACGGTCCAGGTCCTCGATGTAGCCATTCCCCCGGAGGAGCCGGCCCGGCCTCGCCGTCTGCTCGCCGTCTTCATCGCCGGCGTCTTCAGCCTCTTTTCCTTTACCTTCTATACCCTGGCAGCGGTATACGTTCGCGACCTACGCGAGCGCTGGAGCCGCGACTACAACCGCAGAGCGTAACAGACCGCTGCGAACGAGCAGTACCTTGACGGCCGGCTCCCAATGACTGCTCCGATCTCCGTTCGCGTCATCCGCGATAGCGATGAGCCGATGCCGGTGTACGAGACTGCTGACAGTGCCGGCATGGACCTGCGCGCCCACCTCGCCGAGCCACTGCTGCTCAAGCCCGGCGAGTGGGCCCTCGTGCCAACCGGGCTGCGTGTCGAGATTCCGCGGGGCTTCGAAGGTCAGGTCCGCCCCCGGAGCGGGCTCGCTCTGAAGCGCGGGCTCACGGTACTGAACGCGCCGGGAACCATCGACGCCGACTACCGCGGCGATGTGGGGGTCATCCTCGTCAATCTCTCCGGGGAAGACCAACGCATAGAATCGGGAGACCGCATCGCCCAGATCGTGTTCGCGCCGATGACGCGGGCGGCGCTGATCGAGGTGGACGCACTGGCCGAATCCGACCGCGATGCGGGCGGTTTCGGGTCGACGGGGGAGCGGTAGGTAGAGCGATGAAGGTCTCGGTCGCAGCATCACTGGCGGCACTCACACTCCTCAGGCAAGCTCAGGCCGCCGATATCAGCGGCTTCGTGCGCGATGCGCGATGGGAGCAACGGGGAGAGTCTTCCCTTCGTCAACGTCTATCTCAAGGGCGAGAGCCGCGGCACGATCAGCAACGAGAGCGGCTACTACGCCATCGCCGGCGCGACGGCGGGTGTGCATACCCTCGTCAGCTCTCTGATCGGGTACCGCACCTTCTCGAAGGAAATCGAGTTGGGCGACGACGACCTCGTCGTCGACATCAGCCTGGCAGAGCAAGCGATCGAACTGGAGACCACCGTGATCGAGGCGGAGCGGGAGGAGGTCGAGGATTTCGACATCAGTCCGGGACGGACGATGCTGCAGGTCCGCGAGCTGAAGGCCGCCCCGGCCGCCATCGAGGCGGATCCCATCCGCACGATTCAGACGCTGCCAGGGGTAGCGGCGCTGTCCGACTTCTCTGTCGGACTCTACGTGCGTGGCGGCACGCCGGACCAGAATCTCGTCCTCCTCGACGGCACCGACGTGTACAATGCATCTCACCTCTTCGGGCTCTTCAGCACGTTCCCCGCCGACGCCGCCAAGAGTACGGAGCTGCTGCGCGGCGCCTATCCCGCCAAGTACGGCGGGCGCCTCTCATCGGTGCTGACGGTCATCACTGACGAGGGCAACAAGGAGGAGTTCGAGGCAGAGGGTGGAGCCAGTCTCATGGCCTCCCGTCTCACGGTGCAGGGTCCGGCCGGCCGGGGTTCGTGGCTCATCTCCGGACGGCGCACCCATCTCGAGCCGCTGATCGCCATCGCCAGAGACGCCTTCGACGCCAAGCGATTCGGCTACAACTTCTACGACCTCCAGGGCAAGACCCACCAGGTGCTGTCGCATAGCGACCAGCTGACCCTGGCGGGGTATACCGGACAGGACGCTCTAGTGTATTGTCGTACAAATAACTTGTACTAGTACAGTTGTGTGGTTAAGTTTCATCCAGACCTATTCCACAAACAAGGAACGGAGGAAACTCATGCCACGCGGACGCTTTCTTCCACCTCTCGAAATGACGGGGCAAACTCGGCAGCAATTGGAATCAATGGCCAAATCTCGATCCCTGCCGCACGGTTTGGTGCGACGCGCCGAGATCGTGTTGCTGGCCGCCGAGGGATGGCCCAACAAGGCCATCGGCGAAGCTGTGGGGCTGTCACAAGTGACCGTCGGCAAGTGGCGTCGTCGCTTCGTGGAAAACGGCCTCAACGGGTTGTACGACGAGCTGCGACCCGGTGCGCCCCGATCGATCTCGGACGAACAAGTGGCCGAGGTGGTATACAAGACACTGAAGACCAAGCCGGAGGACAAAACCCAGTGGACGGTGCGCTCCATGGGCGAGGAGACCGGCCTGACCAAGGACGCGGTCCATCGCATCTGGCGCACATTCGGCGTTACAGCCGCACCGGACCCAGAATTTCAAGCTGTCCACTGATCCTTTCTTCGTGGATAAGGTGCGCGATGTTGTGGGCTTGTATCTCAACCCGCCCGACCATGCCGTCGTCCTGTGCGTTGACGAGAAGAGCCAAGTGCAGGCTCTGGAGCGCAGTCAGCCGTTGCTGCCGCTGGGCCTGGGCTACGCGGAGGGCGTCACCCACGACTACAAGCGACACGGCACCACAACGCTGTTTGCCGCTCTGGATGTGGCCACCGGTGAAGTCCTGACTCAGTGCAAGCCTCGTCATCGCCATCAGGAGTTTTTGCAGTTCCTACGCCATATCGACGCGAACGTGCCTGCGGATCTGGACGTTCACTTGATCGTCGACAACTACGGCACCCACAAGTACGCCAGCGTCAAGAAGTGGTTGGCCAGCCGGCCCCGATTCCACCTCCACTTTACTCCGACCTACGCCTCGTGGCTCAACCAGGTCGAGATCTGGTTCAACATCATCACGCGGCGAGCCATCCGGCGTGGCTCATTCCGCAAGGTCAAAGAGCTCATTCAGAGGATCGAGCGCTACACCGACAAATGGAACGCCAACGCCCATCCCTTTGTGTGGACGGCCACGGCCGACTCGATCCTTGCCAAGGTCAAACGAATATGTCAATGTATTTCTGCGACGGAACACTAGCATGTCCAGTTTCGGGAGAAAGGCCCCGGGGACCGGCTACGTGCCCACACGGTGAATGTGCTCGGCAAGTTCCATAGTTTTGACCGCATCGGCAAAGTGCGTCTGCGGCTGCCGGCCTTCCTTGATACAATCGATGAAGTGCCGATCCTCGTGCCAGAACCCCATCCAATTCACCGAATTGTCATCACTCCGAAACTCCTTCCGTCGTCCCAAAGTCCTTCGCGTCGAACACCTCCTGCTCTCCATCGCCCGTCTTGATATAGCACTCGCCGGCAGCGTTCACGTAGGCGGAGACGTTCCTGCCGTTGAACTCCGACCGAAAAACGCCGACGCAGCTCACGTAGCTGAAGCTCAGGATGCCGACGGCTCCTGAACTGAACGACACCAGGCGAAAACTCGTTGGGCAAAGGTCCAGGCATGTAGCGGGTACGGACGCGGGCAGACACTTCCTCGACCTCGCCGCCGCACAGAAATCGCAGATTGTCGACGGCGTGGATCCCATCCACCGTCAGGCAATCAATCACGCCCCCGTAGACAGCGGCGGGTTCGTCCAGCGGTCGGTTGCGGCCGCCCTTGAGGAAGCTGACCGTGGCCTGATGGATCGGTCCCCGCTCCTCGACCCTCTGCTTGAGCGCCGTCATCGCCGGAATGTGCCGGCGCTGAAATCCCACCGCCGTGAGGCAGGAATGCTCCTCCGCAAAATAGGCGAGCATCTGGGCTTGCTTGGTCGTCATCGCCAGCGGTTTTTCCACAAACAGGTGTCGACCCTGCTGGAGCACTGCAGCAGCGGGCGCATAGAGATGCTGCGGCGGCATGATGACATACACGACCTGCGGATCGACCTCGGCGAGCATCTCCTCGTAGTCGGTAAAGGTCTGCGGAATGCCGAATCGCTCGGCGGTTTCCCTGGCTTTGTCGACCACCAGGTCGCAATTAGCCACCAGTTCCACATCGGGCAAGCTGGCCAGGCAAGGATAGTGTATGCTGTTGGCTAGATTGCCCGCCCCGATGAATCCCACTCGAACTTTGTCTGCCATGAGCTTATCCTCTCTTTCGGTTTGTAGTTTTCAGCGAAGGGGCATATTCCTCCCGCTTCACCGTGTCCGCGAACAGGGCGATGCGTAGTTCAGTCATGGCATGCTGCAATTGCGTATGTTCGCGGGTAATCGCGCCAAAGGTGCCGCTGAGAGATCCATAGTATAGAGCGGCGGCACGAAGCTGGCGAGCGCCCGTTTATAGAGAGCTACGCTGAGGTGGCCTTCCATGACCGGCAACTGATCGATGAATACTCGAAAGTCGCCTTCCTCCCGACCCCACCTGCTCATATCTCCAGAGGCTGCTGAATCCACCCGCTCTCTGAGCGATCTCAAGCAGTCCGTCGAGGTAGACGGGGTGCCGCGTCAATTGTGGAGTCAAATTCACGCAGACGCCTCAGCGGCGATCGACGCGGATCCACTGACCGTCTTTACTTCACTGGCGGGTCGTACTCCGGCTGATATCGAGCAGGGAAACCCCGAATACATCATCGTAGATGCCGCGGGTCAGCGTGTGCTCAAGTGCGCCCTCGCCGGCCTGCTGACAGACGACCGGAAGTTTGCCGAGGCGGCGCTGATCCAGATCGATTGCCTCTTCGACCCGAAAGCCTGGCCCGAATGGCAAGACCTCTTCCATCGACGCGATCTCGGGTTCGACGCCGACCTGCGCACCGGGCAGTTGTGCCGGGACCTGGGTGTGGCCTACGACTGGCTGTACCCACAGCTGAAACCAGGCGAACGGCAGCGGATGTTGGAGGGCATCGACCGCCGCGGGATACAGCCCTTTTTGCGATCCATTTCGAGAAATCCTCCCTGGATGGAACGCCTGAGCAATTGGACGACCTGCATCGTCGGTGGTCTGGGGATCTGCGGCATGGGATTGAGTACGGACCATTCGGAATCGGAAGAGCTGGTGGAAGGCGCGGAAGCGATCATGCGCACGTATTTGCAGCTCTACGGAGAGGATGGAGAGTTCAATGAGAATCCGTCCTACGCCGACGCCTCGCTGTATCCCACACTGTTCTACTCGGCATTGCGCTGTCATCGAGAAGGCGAGAGCTCCACCCCGGAGCTCGACATCCTTCACCGTCACTGCTACTGGTGCCTCTATGCCAGTGCTCCGCCTGGACATGTCGTTTCCTTCGGCGACGGAGGTCCCGATCATCCCGCCCTCACCGCTTTCTTCCCGGCTGTCGCCGCAGCCACCCGCGATCCCATACTTCAATGGTACTATCTCGCCTACGGCCAACCAGCGCGCTTTCCGGTTTGGGAGCTGGTCTGGTTTGATAGCGGCCTGGAGGCCGAAGCGCCGACTCACGGGAGTTTGCCGCTGGGGCGCGCCTATCGGGACCACTCTGCATTGGTGAGCAGTCGAACCAGTTGGGATCCCCACAGTACCTCGTGCGTAGTTTTCGGCAAGGGAGGACACGGAGGTGTCATCCATTCCCATCCGGATGCGAGCCAGGTTGAGATTCATGGCCGCGGCGAGCGGCTGATCATCGATCTGGGAAAAGTCTACTATCCACCCGGCGATGACCGCCGTCCCTACTACCAGTTCGGCACCGATGGGCACAACGTCGTGACCATCGGTGGACGAGGGCTCTACTGGGAACGGTCGGGAGAGCGTCGCTCCCACCTCGTCGACAGCGAATTCGACAACGAGCGAGGTGGCTGGTGGAAGGTCGTCCTCACCGAGTTGCATGACGGAGCCAAAAGGGTGGAGCGCCTTGTCGTTCACCTTTTTCCCGGCTACGTGGTCGTCGTCGACCAGGTTGAACTGGACGGCACTGAGGAGATACGGTTGAGGTGGCATGCGATGGCCGCACCCAACTTGAGCTCCGATGGGTGTTTTTCGGTGGACTCGGATGGGGTGATTCTGAGAGGCAAGATCGCAACAGTGAGAGGGCCGGCTCCGCACTTCTTGCTGGGTCGCCACGAATATCTGCCGCCGTTGGACCGGGATCGAATGGGCAATCTGCTGCCTCAACGCCGCGAACCGTACCTCGACTCCGTCGTGCATGCTACCAGCGCATGCCTACTCTCTCTATTCGCGGTCGAACCCGAGGGCTCCGAGCCCTGCGATTGGGCGACCGTCACCTCCGGTGGGGAGATGTGGTGGCAACACAAGACCCCGTCAGACGATGTGCAGGTGAAGGTGAGTACCGAAGAGCTTAGCGTTGAGGGAGCTGCTGGCGCCTGGAACGTGGCTCTCTGATCTACGGCGTCCTGGCGCCCAGTGCCAGAAGTCGCTGCACTACAAGATCTGTTTCAGATAGGCTCCCTGGCGTTGCACCTTCTCATCATCCTGCCCTGGCCCGAAGTCCTCCAGCGAGAGATATCCTTCGTAGCTGACGGTTTGCAGGTCCTCGACGATCTGGGCAATGTTCGCCACGCCTTCCGTCAGGGTGCAGAACTCCCACTTCCACGTCATGGCTCCGGTCTCGTCAGGGCCCTCCTCCACCGGCCGGGAATTGCCAATGTGACAGTGCGCCAGGTAGGGTCCGAGCAGCTCCACGCCCAATCGCGTCTCCTCCAGCCCCACCCGCACCATGTTCGGCACATCGTATATCGCGCCTATGTGATCGCTGTCGAGGTCGCGTAGCAGCTCGAGAGTACGCGACGCCGACACCGCTACGGTGCCGACATGGATCTCGTAGAGGATCTTGATGCCGTACGGGCGCGCCACATCCACGAGTGCTTCGAAGCCGGAGCGCACCCTGTCGAACTGTGGTGCGTAGGGTTGGGTGCGGTCGTGCTGCTCCCCCTGTATGCGCACCATCGGCGGGTCATCCGGATCGATGGCGACGGCTCCTCTAAACAGCTTCTGGATATGCTCCTCGTCACCGAGACGGCATTGCGGCGCCAGCACCGCTACCCGCACCCCGCTCTGTCTGGCGCAGGCGCGAATGGTTTCCGCCTTGTCGACGACGTTGTCCGGACTCACGTCCGACAGGTGCCTCCCCCAAAATCCGATCTCGGCGCTCTCGTCATGTGGCCGGCAACGCAGCTCGACGCCCTCGTATCCGTACTCCGCGAGCTTGTCGAACGTTTCGTCGAGACTCCAGCGCGGCAGCATGACCGAGGTACAGCAGAGTTTCATGATTCAAGTCAGACTTTCGGGGGGATAGGGCCGAAATCTAGAGTGAGCGATGTCGTAATACTGTTGACAGTTTTGGAGTTTGGGGTGGTATAACAAGTGAAGGCCACCAGGGGTACCTTTCTGGGAGAGTTATCGCCAAACAACATCTCTCAGGGAAGGTGTCCCGATGACCCTCGAGGACAAAGTACATGCGACACGTTTCCTGGCGCTACAGCGAGCTGGAGAGCTCGGTAATGTCTCGGCAGCCTGCCGGGAGCTGGGGATTTCCCGCTCCCTGTTCTACCGCTGGAAAAATCGATATGAGCGCTACGGTCGGGATGGGCTTCACCCTCGACGTCGGACGACGCGCAGAGGACGTCCCCACAGCCTGTCGGTCCAGGACGAGCAGGCGATTCTGGCGATGGCACTGTCTCATCCCACCTGCGGACCCCGCTTCTATTCGCTGCAGCTGGCTCGACAGCACCGATCCTTGTCGCCCAGCACGATCTATCGAGCGCTGCGACGCATGGATCTGGGAACTCGGCAGCAGCGACTCGTCGTCCTGGAACGACACAGTGCCCAGCGAGCAGGTCTGCTCACGGAGCGCACGCGACGGGAACTGCAGCGCGCCCGTCGCCAGAGGCGGCATGTGGAGGCCAACAAGCCGGGTGAGCTCGTCTGTCTGGACACCTTCTACATCGGCCGACTCAAAGGAGTGGGGAAGGTTTGGCAGATCACGGCCTGCGATGCGGCCTGCTCGTACGCGGCTGCACGCATCATTCCGGCCAACACCGCTGAGCACGCCGTCCGTTTCCTGGTGGAAATCCTCCTGCCGCTCTACGAAGCCGCTGGATGGTCGCTTCGGCGAGTCCTGACCGACCGGGGAAGCGAGTTCAAAGGAGAGTTCGATGAAGCCTGTCAGAGCCTGGGTATCCGTCACACACGTACGAAACCCCGTCACGCATGGACCAACGGCTTCGTCGAACGCCTGCAGGGCACGATCCTTCACGAGCACTGGCGTGTGGCCTTTCGCAGGAGATACTTCACTGCTCGTCCGCAGCTCGACAGATGTCTGAAACGGTACCTGGCTTTCTATAACGACGAACGGCCGCATCAGGGGTACCGAACACGAGGCCGGATACCATCTGACATCTTCTGGGGAGCCACTGACGGCATCCTCAAACAGGGAGACTGAAGTGTCAACACCATTCCGAAACTGGACACTCTAGAGGCGCCGCTTTTCAGGGTCCGAAGCAATCAGACCCTCCAACGTGGTCTTATCATCTTCAGAGTATTCACTTAATAGATAACGCGCTGGCAACGCCCAGTCGGATGGCTCGCTCATATCAAAACTGCAACGAAAGCTGCGCACCGACGCGTCCGCGCTCTATATCTGCACTGGGACCGAGACTGAGCTTGTAACCTGCTGATTTGCCATACTTGTACCTCACGGCGTCCCTCTTTCTCTCGATCGTTTTGATGCCGTCGATCCAGTCGTGGAGTACCTGGCCTACTATCAAACTCGCTCCCAGAGCAATGAAGGCGATTCCACCGCCACCCTTGGTCTTGCGATCGAGCATCTTCAGCCGGTATTTGAACACTCCTCCTTCCTCCTCGATAGGTATTTTCTCATAACGCTCCACCTTGCCGCTCTCGCCCGTTACATCGACGATTTCGAAGTCCGTTTTCTCCCAGGCATTATCCTTCTCGTCAATCATGACTGCACCGGCTACAATGGACGCGACCCCTAGAGCTGCTGCGCCGACATGCTTCCATCCTTCTCTGCTGTCTCCGGCGTAGAAATGCAACGCCCCGGGGTACGGCACGGACATCAGAACCCTGCCGACACTCAGTCTGCGGTTGGCGTCGGTGTATTCCTCGAGCGTCATTTCTGCGGGAACCGGCCAGATAGGGACCTCGTTCAGCATGTCTCCGCCAGCGCCCAGGGCCGCTGACTCTGCTACGGGGAAGAGCGAACACGCGAGGAGAAACGCTGTGAGAAACGCGAACGTCTTTTTCACAATGGCCTCCAGATTCAGGCGGACGTGTCCGTATTGCGGGCACATTGCCAAACGGGTAGGATATGGGCTATGTCGATCGGTAGTATGGGTCGAAGAGCTGGCCCTGTCGAGGAGAGGATTTGATGGCGCTGACGGTCTGTCATTAGCGGTAGCAGGGGATGCATGAGTCCAGCGCCCCAGGGTTTTCTTGGACACATTAGAGGGTCCACATGGACCTGAAAGGAGTGTTCGAGATGACTAAGCAGAAGAAGGGTGTTCGGGTCGGCCGATTCTCCGCTCGTCGAAAGCAGGAGGCGGTGTTGCGCCTGCTGCGTGGGGAGGACCTGGAGGTCCTGTCCCGGGGGTTGGGTGTGATGGCAGCCACGCTGAGTGAGTGGCGCGAGCAGTTCCTGGGTGGGGGTGAGTCAGCTCTGCACAGCCGTACCCGTGATGAGCGGGATGAACAGATCGCCCGCCTGAAAGCGAAGGTGGGGGATCTGACGATGGACAACGAGTTGCTGGAGTCCAAGATCCATCGCCTGGAGGATGGACTCCCTTTGGCATCCCGGAGGTCGAAGCGATGAGCCAGACCCAGTCGCCCTCCAGGAAGCGGCCGTACAGGCTGCAGCGTGTGTGTCGGGTCTGGCAGTTTCCTCGCTCCACCGTCCACGAGCATCGGCGTCGGGCGGCTCTGCGTCCGGAGGAGCGTCTTGAGCGGAAGAAACGAGGTCCCCAAGGGCCGTGTACCGACGATGAGCTAGCTGAGAAGATTCGCGAGTTGCTGAAGGCGTCCCCCTTTCACGGGGAAGGCTACCGCAAGATGTGGGCCCAGCTGCGGGCGCAGGACATCCGCACCTCGAAGGAACGCGTACGCCGTGTGATGCGCGAGCACGGCCTGCAGGTGCCGCAACGCGCCGGCCAGCCAAGGGGCCCGCAAGCACACGACGGGACGATCACCACCGAGCGACCAGACCAGATGTGGGGAACCGACTTGACCACCACCGTGACCACCGGCGAAGGCACAGCTACGGTCTTCGTGGCTGTCGACCACTGCAGCTCGGAGTGCATCGGCATTCATGCAGCGGCCACAGGCGACCGTTTCGAGGCCCTGGAGCCGATCCACCAGGGAGTCCGCGAACACTTCGGCGGCGGCGACAAGGGTATCGCCGGGGGGCTGCAGCTGCGCCACGATCATGGCTCTGCGTACATGTCCGACCACTTCCAGAAACAGATCGACTTCCTGGGCATCGAGTCGTCGCCCAGCTTCGTGCGTGCCCCGGAGGGCAATGGCTGCTCCGAGCGATTCATCCGCACCCTCAAGGAGAATCTCCTGTGGGTCCGATACTTTGCCACGGTCGAAGAGCTCCGTCTTGCCCTGCTCGAATTCAAGAGAGTCTACAACGAGAAGTGGCTCCTCGAGCGACACAACTATCAGACGCCAAACCAGGTGCGCCGGAGCTTCCAGCAGGAGTTGTCCAAGGCGGCCTGACCATCCGCCAAATCAGTGTCCAGAAACCCAGGGCTTTACATGAGGAAGGTAATTATCTGTGCCCATCTAGGGCTGGTGGACAGCGCGCCTGAGAACACACTTGCAGCTTTTGAAGGTGCACTCGAGCAAGGGATGGCCATCGAGTTCGACATCCAGAGGACCGTGGACGGGCGACTGGTAATAGTGCACGATCAAACCGTCGACCGCACCACGGACGGGACAGGTGAGATCGCTCAGTTGACTCTGGCCGAATTGAAGGCACTCGATGCGGGAAGCTGGTTCGGGCACCAATTCGCGAGTCAACGCGTGCCCACGTTCGATGAAGTGTTGGACCTGGTGAAAAGCCATCGGGCCGTGTCACCTTCTGTCGCTCTCGACGTCAAGCGCCTGTCTTCCGGCATCATAAGGATGATCAAGGACTGTCTTGACAATCATGAGTTGATCGAGGATGTGATCTGCATCGGCGCAGGTGTCAGATCGGCCGATGTGCGCAGCCAATTTCATGAGGCCTCGAGCAGGTTTCAGTGCGCGGTTGTGGCCGAGAGTCCAAAAGACATTGATGCAGCACTCAACGACGTTTATTCAACATGGGTGTATGCACGATTCGTGCCGACGGACGAGGATGTGCTCCAGGTCAATCGGGGAAGGAAGCGGATGTTCGTGTGCGGAGTCGAAGTTGCCCTGGATGTGAACGGAGCTCACGAGGCCTGCAAGGCTGGAGCGGATATGGTACTGACCTGGCATCCTTCTCGGCTGTCGGAGTTAGTGGGCTTGAGGCAGGGCAATTGACAGATTTCCAATAGCAGCGTCGTGGCTCCGGCCCGCTGCCAAGCAAACGGGCTGAGAGACGACTTACTAGGCCCGTTCGCAAAAGTCGACGGCGGTCAGCGCGTAGACCTGGGCGCAGTGGGCGAGCTGACTGACGGAGACGCGCTCGTGGTCTGAGTGGGCCGTCTCGTGGGCGGGCCCGTAGTAGACCGTCGTCGTGCCGGCGTCATTGCAGTAGAGGTTGGCGTCACCGACGACACCCATGCCGACGATGTCGGCGTCGCGCTGCACCGTTTCCCTACAGGCGGTCTGCAGGGCCTGCACAACGGGGTGGTCGGCGGCTGTTTGGAAGGGTTCGCGAAAGCCTTCGAAGTCGGCCTCGAAGGACAGGCCGGAGGCACTCGCGAAGTCAGCGCACAAGCTGCTGAACTCACGGCGCACATCGTCGAGGCAGATGCCGGGTGTCCAGCGCCGGGTTCCGGTGATAGTTACGGAGGTTGGGAGTCGGTTGAAGTAATCTCCACCCTGGAGGATGCCGACATTGAGTTGCTGGCGACCGCACAGGGGATGGGCAGGCAGTGCGGCAAACTCATCCTCGAGCCGTTGGAATTCGACGAGGAGTTTGCCGGCCCAGTAAACGGGATTCTCGCTGTAGCGCGTTTTGATGGTGTGGATGGGGCCGCGGTCGGTGGAGATGGTGACGTTGAAGATGGTGGCTCCGCGACTGGCCGTCCAGATGGCGCAAGGGCCCTCGACGATGACGATGGCATCAGCTCCGATGTCGCCACCTTTGAGCTTCTCGATGAGCTGGTTCGGCCCTTCTTTCTTGCCGACAGGTGCTTCGTGGCCGACGACGCCTGTGAGCCAGAGATCGCCGGCCAGCTCAACGCCGGCCCGGCGCAAGGCGGCAGCGGCGTGAACCATGGCCACTAGCCCTCCCTTCATATCCTCGGTGCCACGGCCGAGGATAAAATCTCCATCGCGACCTGGTGACTGGCAGGCGCCCACCGGAATCGTGTCGGTGTGACCGTTGAACAGCAATGTCTGGCCCGTGTGTCGATCGCGACCCTTGATGCGGGCGTAGACATTCGGCCGGCCTGGCTCCACGTCCTCGACGGTGACGTCGAATCCCTCGCGTCGCAGGAGATCAGCGAGAAACCGACTGCCCTCACCCTCCTGTCCGGTCTCGCTTTTTACCGAGACAAAATCGAGCGTGTCCCGGGCGATCGCCTCGGCGTCGATGTGACGCAGTACCTGCGCAGCCTCTGTCATGTCACCCTACCCAATGCGGGTCAACAAGCAATTCTGGCCAAAAATGCTGTAACCAATCATACTGTAGCGAATAATAGCACCAACGAAAACTGGTGAACTCCTGCCTGCCAAGAGTACTCTCGAAAGGATCGACGTCATGAAGATCGGCATACATGCACAAAACCGAGAGCTGTCTCCTGAAGAACTGATTCAACGGTGCAGAGAAGTTGGAGCGGATGGAGTCTGTCTGGACTGCAATGTGATTGACGAATTTGAGGAGAAGGGAGTCCCGGATACTGACCATCTGCATCGTGTTCTGGACGAATTGCGAAGTGCCGATGTCGAGGTGCCAAGCGTGTTGGGCGCACGTTACTCGGATGCAATGTTTCTGGGCGAAGCGGAAGGAGAAAAGGAACGAGAAGACCTCTACCGTACCATCGAGATGCTCGTAGAGGCGGGAGTCGATACGATGCTCTTCTGGGCCATTCCAGGTGCCTCTGAAGACTCAGCCGAGAGGCAAGAGCAGTTCGCTCGCGTCTCCACCTTCTATCAGAAACTTGGCGACCACTGCGCCGCCGCGGGTTTCAACATCGCCTCACACCCCTGGGTCAGCCGGCCCGGCATGTTTCACGGGTTCAGCACCTACCGGGAAATGTGCGACGACATTCCAACCCCGAACATCGGCATCACCTTCTGTCCCGGCGGTGGGCTTGCGGGGGACGATCTGCCGCAGGTTATCGATGACTTCCAAAATCGCATTCACTTCGCCCACCTGCGCGACCAGATCGGAAACTGGGAGAGCTTCGAGGAAGTGTTTCCCGGCGAGGGCGAGTACGAAGTCGCCAGACTCATTCGGAAGCTGCGGGACTCTGGCTACACCGGCATGATCTGCCCGGAACACCTCGGACCACCATCGCCCGGCGAAGACCGGGAGGCCCGCGCTGTGGCCTTTCTCCGGGAAACGCTGGCAGACTAAGCTGTGTTTCCATTATCAGGAGCAAGCTCGATCAGAGCCGGTGAAATTGAGATTCCGAAACAGGGGCTATAGCGGTCGTCCGGGAAGCTCGTGAGCACCGTGCACTTTGTCCCAACGATCCTGAACCTCCTGCAGCACGCGCATGGCCGGCAGTACCGCGCGGCCTGGTACTGCCGGAGGCCGGCCGTGGGTCAGCGCATCGATGAAATCTACCGTGCACAGCGAGCAGTTCTCCTTCTCGGTGTCGATTTGCCGGGTACCGTCCGCGGTGGTCAGGGTGTTCTCCAGAATCTGTAGTCGGTACGAGTCGCGGTCACTGACGATGAGCGTGTCGTAATTGCGCTCGCGAGAGTAGTAGGAGCCGGTACACACCAACGTCTGATCGGCCTCGGTCTCCACCACGATCACGATCTCCATCGGGATCCCGGTGTTGGCGTCGATGCCAGGCATGAATCCATATAGCGAGCGAATGGGTGAGCCCTCCACCTCCAGCATCCACAGTCCCATGTCGAGCAGATGGGTCGTGTGGTGCCACAAGATGTTGTCCACCCAGCTGCGCTGATACCCGGTGGCTCCCACATTCTTCAGGCGGTGAATGAAGAACCTGCCGTGAATGTGGCGGATGTGTTCCTGGCCGGCAGAGAGGCGCTCCCGCAGGGCGGTGCGCTCGCGCCGGAACCGCATCGGGTGCACGACACCCAGAGGCAGGTCCAGGCGCTCTGCCTCATCGACCACGCGCTGCGCGTCTGCGAGGTTCATGGCGATGGGGATCTCGACAAGAGTCGGCTTACCGTGTGCCAGCGACTGCAACGCCGTCCTTGCGTGTAGCTCGCTCGGATTCGCCACGATAACGGCGTCCACCTCGGTGTCGCTCAACGCCTCCTCGAGGTCGGTGGTCCACTTCTGGTAGCCATACTGTTCGGCGAATTCCGCGGTGGGTTCGGCGCGGCGGCCGACCACAGTGTGCCGCATATCTGGCGGCATCGCCTCGGAGTGCCACACCCCCATCATGCCGTGGCCGATGATGCAGATGTTCATGAGCTATTCCACCCCCGTCGTCGCGCGGATTGGTTTCATTTGATTTCAGGCTCTGCCGTCCTCAACCTGCTCGAGCAGCTTTTTGACATTGGCCGCGTTGATGCGCATGGCATCCACGTTGGTGCCGCCGGGTGGTTGGAAATGGGTCGCCAGCGAGACGAAGACGTCGCAATCGTGGTCCCGCAGATTGCGGAAGACGGTCGGATAATCGGTGTCTCCTTCACCAAACGGGCAATACTCGAAATCGAGGCTCAGGCCGTCGTTGACGCGAAGGTCCTTGATGTGCAAGCCGTAGAGATACGGTCGAAGGTTATGAAACCCGGCGGTGGCCGTGTCCGATTCACCACAGTTGGTGTTGTCGGCCGGACCCCACATCACCTTCAGGCGGCTGGAGCCGACGCGCTCGGCGACGCGGCGAAAGTTGCCGGTGGTGTTGGTATAGTTCCACGGCATCATCGATACGGCGACATCGACGTTGTGGCGCTCGGCCTGGTCCATCACGAGCGAAAACGCCTTTGCCAGTTTGTCCATGTCCAAGTCCGAGATGATACCACCGCGGGTCATCCAGCGCATCGGCCAGGTCTGCTTGCCAGCGAGCTCGCCGGGCCACAGAAAGGAATACATGTTGACGGCGGGAACGCCCAGATAGCCAGCGACCTCCATGGTGCGCACGAGTTCGTCGAAGTCCCGCTTGAAGGTCGGGTGCTTCTCCATATTTTCGAGGTCGAATTCGTTCAGGTGGATGCCCTTGAAGTGGGGTCTGTTCAGAAGCAGAAAGAACTGCAAGTTCCGGGACTTCACCTTCGCCTGCATCTCGTCGAGCTCGGCATCACTCATGTCGACGAGGGCCTTGTCTTCTGCTCTACCGCTCACCTCGCCGTTGCACATGTACCAGATGTATTTTACCCCGAGTTCGGTGGCAAGGTCCAGAGATTCTTCGAAAGGCAACTGCGGTTCGGTGAGGTACATGGAGAGTTTGAAGTTGTGTGAGCTCATGAGATTCCACCTTGTTGTTTTGACAGGACGGGCAAAGTAAGCGCAGTCGTTCAACTCGAGTCAAGGAGTGGAGCACAATCGAATGCTAGCAGCATGTGGTGAAAGTCGGTGATTTTCTTGCGGCGCGGATGAGGAGCCTCTCCTTACCTTTGAGCATCAACCTTGCAGGGGAGATGCTGTCATGGCGTTGGGAAAACGGAAGCGCGCGAGCCAAGCTCAGCTGTGGGTGGCGACGCAGCACCTGAGGGCTCCGGGACATCCTTTTTACAAGAGATTGAATGAGGTGCTGGACAAGCACGGATTCGACGAGTTTGTGGAAGAGCGGTGCACGACGTTTTACGCCGAGGGCGTCGGTCGGCCCGGCATCCCGCCCGGGGTCTATTTCCGCCTGCTCATGATCGGCTATTTCGAGGGCATCGACTCGGAGCGTGAGATCGCCTGGCGCGTCGCCGATTCGCTGTCGTTGCGGGCATTCCTCGGCTACGAGCTCGACAAGGCTACGCCCGATCATTCGACGGTGTCTCGCACGCGCCGGCTGATCGACTTCCAGACGCATCATGAGGTCTTCGAGTGGGTGTTGAAGGTGCTGGCCACATCGAACCTGCTGAAGGGGAAGACGCTGGGCGTCGACGCCACGACGCTGGATGCCAACGCCGCCATGCGCAGCATCGTGCGCCGGGACACGGGCGAAAGTTACGAGGAGTTTCTCACGAAGTTGGCCAAGGCCTCGGGCATCGAGACGCCAACGCGAGAGGATCTGGCCAGGATCGACAAGAAGCGCCCGAAGAAAGCGTCCAATAAGGACTGGGAACACCCGCACGATCCGGATGCCCGCATTACCAAAACGAAGGATCGTCGCACCCATCTGGCGCACAAGGTGGAGACGGCGGTGGACATGGACACCCAGGCGATCGTCGCCGTGAGTCTGCCGAGTGCCGATGAAGGCGACACCGAATCGCTGCCGTGGATGCTGGTGCGAACCGAATTGAACGTGGAGGCCGTGTCGCAGGATCCCGAGGCCAGGAAGCATCTGCATCCCAAACCGTTGTCGGAAGTCGTCACCGACAAGGGGTATCACAGCAACGAGGTGCTGGTCGATCTCAAAGCCAGTGCCATTCGCAGCTACATTTCCGAACCGGATCGCGGGCGTCGAGATTGGAAGGACAAAGCGGAAGCACAACAGGCGGTGTATGCCAATCGCCGACGCATTCGCGGCAACCGCGGGCAGGCGCTGCGGCGTAAGCGCGGCGAGCTGCTCGAACGCCCGTATGCTCATCTGTTCGAAACCGGCGGTATGCGACGGCTGTTTCTTCGGGGCCGACAAAACATCCTCAAACGCCTCGTCATTCACGTGTGCGGCTGCAATTTCGGCCTCCTCATGCGCACCCTCTTCGGTGCGGGCACTCCGAGGGGTATGAGGAAGGCGTTTTCCCTCATTTCGTCTCTCATCACTCAGGTTTTCGCGCCTTGGCGCGCTTTGTCGCTGACCTGACCCCCTGAAACGAGACCAGGTGCAATGTTAGGATCGACCTGGTCTGAAGCTTTTCAGCGAGGAGGTCAGGATGGGAAGGAAGCGACACACTCCGGAGCAGATCATCACTGCACTGCGGGAGGCAGAGGTCGGTCTGGCCCGCGGCAAATCCGTGAAGCTGATCAGCCGGGAGCTCGGCATCACCGTACTACCGGTGGAGGCGGGATGAAGGTGAGCCAGGCACGGCGCCTGAAGGAGCTCGAGCGCGAGAACGGGCGCCTGAAGCGAGCAGTGGCGGACTTGACACTGGACAAGCTGATCCTGGAGGAAGCGGCCGAGGGAAACTTCTGAGCCCCGAGCGACGACGACGTTGTGTGGTGCGTGTACGTCAGCAGCTCGGGGCGTCGGAGAGGAGAGCGTGCCGGGTGCTCGGGCAGCCACGCACGACCCAGCGCCGGGCGAGGAAAGTGGCGAGTGACGAGGGGGCGCTCCGAGGTGATATCGTGCGACTCGCGAGTCGATTCGGCCGCTACGGCTACCGACGCGTCACGGACATGCTCCGCATCGAGGGCTGGGGGGTGAACCACAAGCGGGTGGAGCGGATCTGGAGTCAGGAGGGGCTGAAGGTCCCGGAGCGGCAGCCGAAGCGAGGTCGGCTGTGGCTCAACGACGGATCGTGCATCCGGCTGAGGCCGCTGTATCGGGGCCACGTCTGGTCGTACGACTTCGTGGCCTCGAGGACGCACGACGGGCGTGCGCTGAAGCTGCTGACAGTGCTGGACGAGCACACGAGGGAGTGCCTGGCGATCGTGGTGGCTCGCAAGATCCGCTCGCACGACGTGCTCGAGGTGCTGGCCGATCTGTTCGTCCGACACGGGCCTCCCGAGTATCTGAGGTCGGACAACGGACCGGAGTTCACCGCGAAGCTCGTGCGGCGGTGGGTGGGGCGCGTGGGCGTCGAGACGCTCTTTATCGAGCCGGGCAGCCCGTGGGAGAACGGCTACAACGAGAGCTTCAACGGCAAGCTCAGGGACGAGCTGTTGAACGGGGAGATCTTCTACTCGTTGGCGGAGGCGGCCGTGCTGGTCGAGCAATGGAGGCGCGAGTACAATACCGTCCGACCCCACAGCGCCTGCGGCGGCTTTCCCCCGGCCCCTGAGGCGATTAAGCCGTCGCCCTGGTTCCTGAGGATGCCCGTCCTTCACGGCCCTCCACAGGTGCTGGGACTAACATAGGATGTGGTACCACTCTTGGGGGCAGGTCATCGCCGCCCGTGGTTCAACTCTCGGGCACTGCTCGATTTTCGTCGCCATTGGCGGCAACTCGCACCACGAATCTCAGGCCACCCCAAATCTTCCCAAACGGGGCTTTAGCCACGGGCTGCTAGGCTGAATTATTCATAAAAATGCGGTGACCTCTTGTACAACTGGTTGTTTTGCCCTAAGTTAGGGTTGGACACAAACAACAACCATTTGAGAGGACACCGCGATGGAAAGGTCGCAGATCACGTTATCCTTTGCAAGCATCTCGGGCAGGAAGATCGAAGCCGATTTTGACGGCGGCACGACGACCAGCGATGGGGGCGCCCTGCTCCTGCGGCAGGCGGAATCCAAGATAGGGATCGTAGACCGAATCGTAAGGGCGTTGTGTGATCGCCGACATCAAAGCTATATCGACCATACCTATACCGACCTCATCAAGCAGCGCGTCTTCCAGATCGTCTGCGGGTACGAGGACGCCAATGACAGCAACGACCTGCGTTCAGATCCGGCTCTGAAGGCAGCATGCGATCGACTCCCCCTGACGGGAGCCGATCTGGCCAGTCAACCGACCATGTCTCGTTTCGAGAACAGTATCAGCCGCACGGACCTCTACCGAATCGGGCTCGCGTTACTGGAAACATTCATCGAGTCCTACGACAAGCCGCCGAAGAAGATCATCCTGGACATTGATGACACGGATGATGCCACGCACGGTTCACAGCAACTGTCGTTGTTTCACGCTTACTATGACGAGTACTGCTACCTGCCCGTTCATCTCTACGAAGCAGAGACAGGCAAGTTGATCACCACCATTCTGCGACCCGGTCGTAGAATCCGTGGCCGCGAGGCCGCGGCGATTCTCAGACGCGTTCTGGATCATATCCTCATGGCCTGGCCGCAGGTGCAGATCACCTTGCGTGGTGACGCGCACTTTAGCACCCCGGAGGTGCACGACCTGTGCGACGCTTGTGCCGAGCTAGCTCCATTCCTCGATCCCAGGTAAGGGACAACCGCACCGCGGAGGGGAGTCGTTTCACCTGGCTGATCAGCGCTCTGACAACGGTCTCGGTGTCTTTGCCATTGAGCTTCACGAGCATCGTGAACCGAGACTGCCGCTCCACCAACGTGGCGATGTGCGTGTTGTTCGAACCCGAGATCAAGTCTCCCTCCCAGTGGCCGGGAACGGCGCGGTCCTCGATCTCGGCAGGCCGCTCGCTGATGGATACGGCGTCGACGATCCGGCCTCTCGGCTGATCGCGTGTGCTTGCCTTCTTGGATCGCCGCATCATCCTTCGCGTCCGCAGATGCGCAATGAGGTCCTTGTTGAGTGCCCCGCGTGCCTGGATGAAGAGAGTTCGATAGATCGTTTCGTGGGATATCTGCATATTTCCTAAAAGCGCATACTCCCGCTTCAGCCATCCCGATATCTGCTCAGGTGACCACTTCAGGCGTAGCTTGTCCGCCACGACTCGCCGCAAACGAAGATTGGATGCGAGTCGGCAGCATTTCGGCCGGCTGGCGCGCGTCCAGGCTGCTTGGTCGGCGACGTTTGCTCGGTACTTCTGCCGCCCGCCATTGCGGGCAATCTCTCGGCTAACCGTCGAGGGTGCACGTTCAACAGCGGCCGCAACTATTCGTATCGATTTTCCCGCAGCGATACCTCAAGAGATCTCTTCACGCTCTTCCCAGCCAAGAGCCCATCGAGAGCGTCGACGCGGCATTGGTACGATACCCCCATTGGCGGCGATGACACCATGAATCGACGCCGGATGCTTCCCGAGCGCCCCGACCAATATCGCTATGCGACTGGCCGCTCTTCCATCGACGCCATACCTCCGACTTCTGTGACGCGGACAATCCTGGTCGTCCCATCTGAGCCATGTGCAACA
>CBDBIJ010000125.1:0-8337 GCA_965205655.1 Candidatus Latescibacterota bacterium | reverse complement strand
TTTTAATCTATATGTTTAACACCAGATTGGTTCTGGCATGTCACCGGCTGAAGCAAAAAACGTTTTCCCGCCCTCGCGACACGCCCTCGCGACACGGCCTCACAACAATAGTATAATTGCAGGTGTGGACACCGAAGCCCTCTACCGGAAGTACGGTCCCATGGTCCTGCGGCGCTGTCGTCAGATGCTCAAAGACGAGCAGGACGCGCTCGATGCGACTCAAGATGTCTTCGTCAAGCTGTTCGAGGCCCGCAATAGGTTGTCCGACGAGTTCCCGTCCAGTCTCCTCTACCGCATGGCCACCAACACCTGCCTCAACAAGATAAGGGACCACCGCCGCAAGCCCGAGATCGAAGGGGAGGAGCTCCTGTATTCCATCGCCAGCGCCGAGGAGACGGAGTCCCGATTTGCGGCGCTGGCAGTACTTGAACGGCTCTTCCTCAGTGAGCCCGAATCGACCCGCACCATTGCCGTCCTGCACTACGTCGATGGCATGACGTTGGAGGAAACCGCCAGGGAAGTGAAGATGTCGGTGTCCGGGGTACGCAAGCGCCTGCGCAATCTGCGAGCGACGCTTTCGCAGCTGGAGGAGCCTTGAATTGCATTGCGATCTGACCGAACGTTCCTCCGACTTCGATACTCGCAGGAGCCCGTGGACGATCTGTGCCGCAACTTGATAAGATCGTATGTGACGGAAGCACCCGGAGATAGAAGGATGGTCGAGCTGAGCATGAAATCAGTCGATGACGGCTACGAGCTCCGCGTCGCCGATGACGGCGTCGGGCTGCCGCCGGGCGTCGATTTCAGAAACCCCACCTCTCTTGGGCTTGAGCTCGTCAACAGCCTGGTTCGGCAGCTGCACGGGACGCTGCAGACGGGTTCCTCTGGGGGCACGGAATTTTATCGTGCGCTTTCCGCAGCGTGGCACTCGGTCATAGACGCAACGTCTTGATCATCTCAGCCTCCAGGCGCGACTCGAGCTCGGAAGACTCCAGCAGCGCTGAGACGTCTCCTTTGACGAAGGCGGCCAGCTCGACGGTGACAGCGTTCGTCACGGCGATGATCGGCGTCGTCACCTTCATCTCTTTTCGCAGCACCCGGACCGCCGCGCCCCCACCCACGTCCGGCAGATCGATGTTCATCAGAATCAGATCGAAGCTCTCGCCGGCCAGCGCGCGTTTGGCGATGTCGAGTGAAGCCGTCAGCTTTACTCTGTGTCCCCGGGGCAGAGCGGCCGTCATCGTCGCCTGTGTGTGGTCGTGGTCGTCCACCAGCAGAATCGATCTCGTGCCCGACGAGCGGCTCGCGGATTCGCCCTCAGATCGCCCCAACGCTTTTTGAATGGCGTCGCCGATTTTCTCGGCGTCGAACGGTTTGACGACATAGCCGCTCGGCTGCGCCGCCTTCGCCCTCTCGATCGTGCGCTTGTCCGAGTGGGCGGTGACGAAGACCACAGGTACTTTGAACCTGGATCCTATGACCTGCGCCGCCATGACCCCATCTTTCTCACCGTCGAGTCCAATGTCCATCAGCACCACATCCGGTTTGACCTGGACGACCTTGGCCACCGCCATGGTGCCGGACGCAACTACTCCGGCCACGTCATAACCCAGATCCTCGACCGTACGCGAAAGATCTTCGGCGACGATTGCCTGGTCTTCGACGATGAGAATGGTACCGGCAGACATGCGTCCTGATAATCCGATCGGGGAGCAGCTCACACCGTATGATCTCATGAACGGATCGCCAGGAAAAAAACCAGTGTGCGACGACCGAAATCTCGCTTTTCTCGAAGCGAATCCTCGCAAACGTGCAAATGCGATAGACATCTGCCAAAATCGATTCAGCCCGGTGCTTCGACACGCGCTGGACGTGCTTCCCGAAACCGCTCGTGCTGGATCACGTAGAGACCGCTCGCCACGACGATAGACCCGCCAACAATCGTCCACAGATCGGGGAAGTCGCCAAAACCCACGAAACCGACCACAATCGCCCACAGAAACAGCGAATAGTTGAATGGTTGTAAAGCAGATGCTGCGGTTCGTTGCAGGGCTTTGATGAGGGCGTAGTGGGCGCAAACACCGAGCAATGCTACGAGCAGCAGCAGGCCCCAGTCCACCGGGGGCGGGGCGGTCCAGCTGAACGGCCCGAAGATGCTCAACACGACAGCGCCGACGATGCCAGCGTAGAGCAGGGATGTTTCCGAGTTGTCGCTGCGGCCGACAACGCGCGTGGCGACCTGGTAGACGGCGAAGAGCAGGGCCGCCAGGAGTGGAATCGCGGCGGACTCGCTCATCACACCCAGACCCGGCCTCACAATCAGGACAACGCCTGCGAACCCCGTTCCCACTGCCAGGGCGCGATGTAAACCCACGCGTTCGCCCAGAAATAGCGCCGAGAAAACCGTGACCATGAGAGGCGCAACAGCTGCGATCGCATGAACGTCGGCCAGCGGCAGGTATCTCCACGCCAGCACGAACGCACCCTGTTCCGCAACGAGAACGGCCGATCGCACTACCTGCAGGCCGAGCCGCCGCGTCTCGAGTGTCCGGCGAATGCCTCGCTGGCGCGCCATCAGCAAGCCCAAAAACAGGAAGACGAGATACCGGATCCAGAGAATCTGGGCAACGGCGTAGCTCGCCGAAAGGTGCTTGACGACGCCGTCCATGATCGCGAACAACAGCATCGCCAGCAGGACCAGGCTGATCCCGCGAAGGGTGCTCTCGCTGATCGTATTCGCGAAGTTCATCGATAAACCAAAGCGGCTCCAGCCGGGAATCACTGGCTGGAGCCGCCCTTTCAATTCATTTGGCCGAAGCAGTGCTCCACCTCGACCGGTTTTCCAACGCTAGGCCGTCGCCTCACCACCCCCGCTCTGAGCGCCGGCTGCGGATCCGTAGATCAGCGCCATCACGATCCCACCGATACCCTGTTCCACGATGTGCCAAATGGCATCCACCACAATGAGCTTGCCGGTGGCGCCAAAGTAGACGCCGTGCAGGATGACCGCGTGCGGCAGAACCCACAGGAGCCCCATGATCGCTCCGAATCGGAGCCCTTCGCAGACCGCGCTACCTCCGGCGTACCCCTTTGGAAATATGTAAGACATCAGGAGCCCGAGAATCAGGTAGCCGCCGATGATGAACTGCATCCTCGGCTGTCCGATCGCCTCGGCGACGCTGTTGTCCGCGTAAAAGCCGCTCATGATCATCATGTGCCACAGGCCTCCCAGCAGCCACATGACGACGCCCCCGCCAATCGCCGCCCCCAGGAACTTGCCGACATTCATGGTAAACCCTCCGTGTAAGGTTACAGGTATTGGGCTCCGCCGAGCCCTGCTCCGGTCCTTCCAACTCCCAAGGGGATCTCGCGCCTAGCAGCCTGTGGTGAAAGTCGGTGATTTTCTTGCGGCGCGGATGAGGAGCCTCTCCTTACCTTTGAGCATCAACCTTGCAGGGGAGATGCTGTCATGGCGTTGGGAAAACGGAAGCGCGCGAGCCAAGCTCAGCTGTGGGTGGCGACGCAGCACCTGAGGGCTCCGGGACATCCTTTTTACAAGAGATTGAATGAGGTGCTGGACAAGCACGGATTCGACGAGTTTGTGGAAGAGCGGTGCACGACGTTTTACGCCGAGGGCGTCGGTCGGCCCGGCATCCCGCCCGGGGTCTATTTCCGCCTGCTCATGATCGGCTATTTCGAGTGCATCGACTCGGAGCGTGAGATCGCCTGGCGCGTCGCCGATTCGCTGTCGTTGCGGGCATTCCTCGGCTACGAGCTCGACAAGGCTACGCCCGATCATTCGACGGTGTCTCGCACGCGCCGGCTGATCGACTTCCAGACGCATCATGAGGTCTTCGAGTGGGTGTTGAAGGTGCTGGCCACATCGAACCTGCTGAAGGGGAAGACGCTGGGCGTCGACGCCACGACGCTGGATGCCAACGCCGCCATGCGCAGCATCGTGCGCCGGGACACGGGCGAAAGTTACGAGGAGTTTCTCACGAAGTTGGCCAAGGCCTCGGGCATCGAGACGCCAACGCGAGAGGATCTGGCCAGGATCGACAAGAAGCGCCCGAAGAAAGCGTCCAATAAGGACTGGGAACACCCGCACGATCCGGATGCCCGCATTACCAAGACGAAGGATCGTCGCACCCATCTGGCGCACAAGGTGGAGACGGCGGTGGACATGGACACCCAGGCGATCGTCGCCGTGAGTCTGCCGAGTGCCGATGAAGGCGACACCGAATCGCTGCCGTGGATGCTGGTGCGAACCGAATTGAACTTGGAGGCCGTGTCGCAGGATCCCGAGGCCAGGAAGCATCTGCATCCCAAACCGTTGTCGGAAGTCGTCACCGACAAGGGGTATCACAGCAACGAGGTGCTGGTCGATCTCAAAGCCAGTGCCATTCGCAGCTACATTTCCGAACCGGATCGCGGGCGTCGAGATTGGAAGGACAAAGCGGAAGCACAACAGGCGGTGTATGCCAATCGCCGACGCATTCGCGGCAACCGCGGGCAGGCGCTGCGGCGTAAGCGCGGCGAGCTGCTCGAACGCCCGTATGCTCATCTGTTCGAAACCGGCGGTATGCGACGGCTGTTTCTTCGGGGCCGACAAAACATCCTCAAACGCCTCGTCATTCACGTGTGCGGCTGCAATTTCGGCCTCCTCATGCGCACCCTCTTCGGTGCGGGCACTCCGAGGGGTATGAGGGAGGCGTTTTCCCTCATTTCGTCTCTCATCACTCAGGTTTTCGCGCCTTGGCGCGCTTTGTCGCCGCCCGTGGTTCAACTCTCGGGCACTGCTCGATTTTCGTCGCCCCATTGGCGGCAACTCGCACCACGAATCTCAGGCCACCCCAAATCTTCCCAAACGAGGCTTTAGCCACGGGCTGCTAGGGTACCCAGACCCGCTGCGTGCGTCAACCGAAAATTCTCATTGGCCCTGTGTCAACTCTCCCTCGCCAAGCCTACCCGGCAATCTGATCGGACAATTGGCGTGTGCCGATCAATTCGCCGTATGTTTCGCCCATGCCTCTACCACCACAAGAGCAGCGGGAGATGCTGCGCTCGATGCTGACCATCCGTCGCTTCGAGGAGCGCGCATCAGATGATTATCAGACTGGCGCCATCTACGGCGTCGTTCACAGCTACATCGGACAGGAGGCGGTCGCCGTCGGCGTGTGCTCGGCCCTGAACTCTGACGATCAGATCATCAGTACTCATCGCGGTCACGGACACTGTCTGGCCAAAGGTGCGGAAATGAACCCCATGATGGCCGAGCTCTATGGCAGGCAGACTGGCTACTGCAAGGGCAAGGGGGGCTCCATGCACATCGCCGATTTCTCCATCGGCATGCTGGGGGCCAACGGCATCGTCGCCGGCGGCATTCCCATCGTTACCGGAGCGGGCCTGGCCGCGCAGCTCGATGGCACGAATCGCGTCGCCGTATCCTTTTTCGGCGAAGGCGCTTCGAACGCCGGACCGTTCCACGAATCCCTCAACATCGCCGCCAAGTGGAAACTCCCGGTCGTCTACGTGTGCGAGAACAACCTCTGGGCGGCGAACACGCCGGCCGCTCAGACGGTGTCGGGCGTTGGCATCTGCGAGCGCGCCGCCGGCTTTGGCATTCCCGGCATGACTGCGGATGGCAACGACGTGCTTGCTGTCTACGAGGTCGCCCAGCGGGCAGTGGAACGAGCGCGTGCCGGCGAGGGGCCGACCCTCATCGAGTGCAAGACGTATCGCTTGCGAGCGCATACCGAAAGAGTGGGGACGGAGGACCGCCGTCCACCGGAGGAGGTCGACCTGTGGCGGGAGCACGACCCGATCGAACGCCTCGCCGGCAGCCTCCACCAGTGTGGAGAGCTCAGCGACGGGGACCGCCAGAAGATGGATGAAGAGATAATGGAGTCGGTCGAGGCAGCCGTCGCTTTTGCCGAAGCAAGCCCCTTTCCGCAACCCGAAGCGGCGCTGGAGGATGTCTTCGCGGATTGAGGCGAAGCACCACGATGCGGCAGATTTCATACGAGCAAGCAGGAACGGAAGCTCTCGTAGAGGAGATGAGGCGGGATCCGCAGGCCATCCACCTCGCAACTGACGCCCCGCCCGTTCTCGTCGAAGAATTTGGATCGCTGCGAGTCCGCGCCGCGCCGATCGCCGAAGGGGCTTTTACCGGCATCGCCATCGGCGCCGCCGCATCTGGCTATCGGCCGATCGTCAACTGGAGTATGGTTACTTTTTCCTTCGTCGCCATGGATCAGATCGTCAACCAGGCGTCGAAAATCCACTACATGTTCGGTGGCCAGGCGAAGTTTCCTCTCGTCTTCCGCGGCTCGGTCGGCGGGGGTAGGAACCTCGCCGCGCAGCACTCACAGAGTCCCTATTCGATGTTCATGAACCTGTCCGGATTGAAAATGATCCTGCCGTCGACGCCCTACGACATGAAGGGTCTTCTCAAGACCGCGATCCGCGACAACAACCCGGTCATATCGTTCGAGTCGACCCGGTTGAAGGGGCTTATTGGCGATGTGCCAGAGGAGGAATACACCATTCCGCTGGGCCAGGCTGTCACCAAGCGCGAGGGCAGTGACGTGACCGTCGTCGCCCTCGCCTGGCTCGTCCACGAAGCACTCGCTGCAGCAGAGACTCTCGAGCGAGAGGGGATCTCGGTCGAAGTGATCGATCTGCGCACACTCGTGCCCATGGATTCCGAAGCCATTCGCAGCTCGGTGCGCAAGACCGGCAGGCTGGTGGTAGCCGACGAAGCAGGTCCCACCGCGGGCGCTTCGGCGGAGATTGTCGCGCTGGTGACCGAAGACCCCGAGACATTTGCGCAACTGAAAGCGCCCGTGAAACGAGTCTGCGCGCTCCCGGTCCCGATTCCCTACAGCCCGCCACTCGAAGACCACGTGTTTCCCGATAAAGAGAAAATCGCCGCCGGGGTGAGAGCGCTGATCTCGTAAAAAATCCCCGGGGCTGATCCGGTTCGACCAATCCGCTCCGCCGAATCCCCCTCTGTCCCCCGCCACCCGCGACGCCTGCCTGCACGGCTAACGAAATTCTCGCAAATGCCGATGTACAGAGACGACTACCCTCAGACCCGTCGCCATGGCCAACGAAAGCTCGCCACCCAAGTCAGATCAATATTATCGCTTCGCACGCCCCGAGGTGCAGGCGCTCGTCCCGACGACTGCCCAGCGCATTCTGGATGTAGGGTGCGGCGCCGGCGCGCTCGGTCACGCACTCAAGCAGCGCCAGCAGTGTGAAGTCTGGGGTATTGAGTGTATCGGTGAAGTAGCCGAGAGTGCTCGAGCTCTGCTGGATCGCGTCATCGTCGGCAGCGTCGAGGACACCTCCACTCTGGACGAAATTCCCGACAGCTATTTCGATGCGATCGTCCTCGCCGATGTCCTCGAGCACTTGAAGGAACCCGGCGAAACCCTGAAGCACCTGAGGCGCTGTCTGCGACCCGGCGCCTGCGTCGTAGCGAGTGTGCCGAACGTGCGGCACTGGTCCGTCCTAAAGGATCTGCTCGAAGGGCGCTGGGAATATCAGGATGCCGGTATCATGGATCGCACCCACCTGCGCTTCTTCACCGGTAGCAGCCTCGTGACCACGTTTCGCGATGCCGGCTACGAAATCGGCGAAGCCAGAGGCGTGGCACTCCAAGGGTGTGAAATCCCGGCAGGCTTGCCCGCCGCCCTCGCGGCCTTCGACATCGACACCAGTACACTTAGAGAATGAGAGTCGCGTCTATCAGTTCCTTCTCGTTGCCCGCCAGTCCCACGAGACTACCGATGGCTCCCCCGCCGACGCGCGCGTAGCTGCTCCTCAGCCCTCCGGCCCCGTTGCCAGCCTGGTGATGCTCACCTGCAATCAACTCGATTACACCAGGATGTGCGTCGAAAGTCTCCTCGAGCATACGAAGACGCCCTACGAGCTCATCGTCGTCGACAACGGCTCGACCGACGGAACCCTCGACTACCTGAACGAGCTCGTCCGCGCACACACGCACATCAGACTCATCGTCAACCCCGTGAACCTGGGCTTCGGCGCCGGCAACAATCAGGGTATGGCCGTAGCCGAAGGCGAATACATCGTGCTGCTGAACAACGACCTCATTCTCACCGACGGCTGGCTCGAGCGCATGATCGGCGGCGCCCGGCGCAGCGAGCGAATCGGCGTCGTCGGGCCGCGGTCCAACAGGGCTTCGGGACCTCAGGAGATGCCGGCAGACTATGCCGATCTCCCCCAGATGCACGAGCTGGCCGCACACATCGCCTCAGAGCAGGACGGCAAGGGGTTTCAGCACCCGCGAGTTGTCGGCTTCTGTATGCTGAT